>NZ_PPFX01000044.1 GCF_002898515.1 Geothermobacter hydrogeniphilus
GAAAAGCCTACGGGTTTCGAACCCTCAAATGCCTGCAAATCGCCCTATATCACGAACTTGGCAAGTTGCCGGAACCTGATTATCTCCACAGATTCTGCTGACGAGCCAGATTTATAAGTTTTATAAGTTATGGCCAAAGAAAATAAAGTATCTCAATCCTTCGCCCCTTGCACGGCCTCTGGCAATGGGGCGCAGTCGAGTGCCATGAGGCCGTCCTGAAGTTACTCCTCGCCTAGTTGGACCAGCTGTTTTCGCCCCTGATCGGTCAGTCGATACTTCTGCAACCGGCTGTTCGGTTTTTCCGGGATGGTCATTTCGACCAGGTCGAGGGCCAGCAAGCGCCTGACCTGTTTGTGTAACTCGCCGGAAACTGTTTTGTGACCGAGTTCTCTGGCAAGTTCCGCCTTGCCGGCTGGTTCTTTTTCCAGTAAAAGAACGACTTTTGCCGCTAGCCGTGACTCTAGCCGTGACTCTAGCCGTGACTCTAGCCGTGACTCTAGCCGTGACTGGGGTTCGGTCTGGGTTGCGGTCTGGGTTGCGGTCTGGGAAGAGTCCTGGACCGGAATCGCTTCTGCCAATGGGAAGACGAAACGCACCCGCAGACCCAGTTCCCGGATCACGGGTTCCGGAAAGCCTTGCGCCGCAACCTGGCTGTAGATGCGTGGTACCCCACTGCCCCATTGTTCGATCAGGTTCAGTTCCCGGAACACGCGGGCGATGATCGGGTTGCGGATTTTCGAGACCCCCTGTTTCATGTCTTCAATCGTGATTCCCGGAGGCAGGATGCCCGGGTTCTCGATCTCAATGCGGTCGTCGAAGAAGGCTACGCGGACAGGGGTGCCGCGCTGGGACCAGTCGGCATGGGCCAGGGCGTTGATCACCGCTTCGCGCAGAGCCTCCAGCGGAATGCTCCAGATGTCCCGTCGCCGGGTACCGGAAAAGTCCGCGCCGCGCATGGCGTGTTTCTTCAGAAACAGCATGATGCTGTCCACGGTCTGGGGCAGTGGTTCCTCGATCTCGATATGGTCGAAGATCCTTGCTTTGTCTGTGCCGATGAAACGGCCGCACTGGACCCAGCAATCGGGGAAATGAAAGGTTCGGTTGCGGCCAAAGAGCAACATGCCGCCCCGGGATGGAATGGTTCTTCCCTGGTCCTGAACCAGAATTTTCAGAGTGCGCAGGGTCTGTTCGTTCAACTCGCAAACCCCGGCAAAGGCGCGACGAGCGGCTTCAAGGTCGAGGTCGTCAATGGTGCTCTCCGGCATGGGCATCTCGTCGAAGGAGATGCCCTCGACAGTGCGCCGCAGTTCGGCGATCAGTTCCCGGTCCGCCTGGCGGTTGGTGGAGCCGAGCCGCACGTAAACGCCGTTTTCCGCGCCTTCGGCACGGAGATGGTGGGGACGGGTGCTGCTCAGAAACACCTCGGCCACCAGCAGGGTTCTTCCCTCCACCGTTACCATCTCGATGTTCGGCACCAGCCGGGGAGCGATGCCGTCGGCGATCAGGTTGGCCAGTCGCTCTTCCTCGTCAAGGGGGTTTTCGACGCCGACCACCGACCGATCGTCGGCAATGCCGATCAGCAAACGGCCGCCGGCGGTATTGGCAAAGGCCACCAGGGTTTTCAGCAGGTTTTTGGGGGAGGATAGATCCCGCTTGAACTCCAGGGTCTTGCTTTCTTCGCGTTTGAGCAGATCGACGATCATCGTTTTTGTCTCTTGAAGATGGCGTGGATCTTTTGGCGGGAAGCGAAAACCGGCAAAGATGCTGTCAGGTGGTTGTCCGGAATGGTCATGATCCTCCCCTCCAAGATCACAAAAAGACAGGCAAACTCAATGTCGGACAGGGTAGCATTTTTCTTCCGGTTCCCCAAAAGAAAACAGTCTCACGTTCTTGTTGGGGGAGGCTTCGGTAGCGTGCTTAGAAGGTTTCTGCGGTTGAGAAACCTCCTTGATCGGGGTTACGTATTGTTGGAACGCAATCGGGTGTTGTTGGGGGCCCCACTTCAGATCGGTAGGGTCACGATCTCGTCATCGGTCGGGGAGTGGGGGCGGGTCGTTTGCGGTGGGGAAGAGCTGGTCGCGGTTTCAAGCGCCCGGTGAAGGCGGGTCGGCAGGATGACGGAGGCGTTTCTGCCCCGTCGGAACCTGCCGCCCGCAGGCCTTGTTTCAGCCGACCAGGATCTCGTATTGTTCGAGATGAAAATTCGGCCGTGAGTGGATGGCGATCTGTTTCTGGAAGCGTCGTTCGATCTCCTCGATGCCCTCGTGTTCCTCGTCGCTGAGCAGGTCGGCGATGTCGGGGTGGCACAGCAGGGTGACCCGGTAGCCGGGCAGCTGCCTGATCTCGCGCTGCAGTTCCCGGAAGATTTCATAGGCGGTGGTGATGCGGCTCTTGATGTAGCCCTTGCCTTCGCAGTAGGGACAGGGTTCGCAGAGGGTGCGGCCGATGCTTTCGCGCACCCGCTTGCGGGTCATCTCGACCAGCCCCAGTTCGGAGATCTTGAGGATGTTGGTCTTGGCCTTGTCCTGCCTGAGGACCTCTTCGAGGGCGGCATGGACCTTTTCCCGGTGTGCCTCGCGCTCCATGTCGATGAAATCGATGATCACCAGGCCGCCGAGATTGCGCAGCCGCAGCTGGAAGGCGATCTCCCGGACCGCTTCGAGGTTGGTCTTGAGGATCGTGTCTTCGAGGTTGTGCTTGCCGACGAAGCGCCCGGTGTTGACGTCGATGGCGATCAGCGCCTCGGTCTGTTCGATGATGATGTAGCCACCGCTTTTCAACCAGACCTTGCGCCCCAGGGCGCGGCTGATCTCGACTTCGAGACCGAAGGCGTCGAAAATCGGCTCGTTCCCCTCGTAGAAATCGATGGCGTAGCGCAGGTTGGGCATGAAGGTCGCCAGGAAACGGACGATCTTGTCATGCTCTTCGCGGTTGTCGACGACGATGCGGTTGACGTCCTCGGTGAGGGTGTCGCGCAGCACCTTGCTGGTCAGATCGAGATCGGAATGGATCAGGCAGGGGGCGCCATGATGTTCGCGCCGCTTGTCGATATCCTCCCACAGGCCGACCAGGAATTCCATGTCGGAGCGCAGCTCCTCGCTGCTCTTGCCCTCGGCGGCGGTGCGGACGATGAAACCGGTGCCGGCGGGACGGATCTCCTCGACCAGGCCGCGCAGCCGGTCCTTTTCCTCCTCGTCCTCGATCCGCCGCGAGATGCCGATATGGTCGACGGTCGGCATGTAGACCAGGTGGCGGCCGGGCAGGGAGATGTGGGAGGTGATGCGGGCGCCCTTGGTGCCGATCGGTTCCTTGGCGACCTGCACCAGCAGCTCCTGCCCTTCCTGCAGCAGGTCCTCGATCGGCGGCAGCGGCGGCTGCTCGTCCTCGTGTCCATCCTCCGGTTCGGCGTGCTGGCTGCGCCCCTCGACAAACTGTTCCACCGCTTCCATCTCGGCCAGCACATCGGCGACATAGAGAAAGGCGGCCTTTTCCAGGCCGATGTCGACAAAGGCCGCCTGCATGCCCGGCAGCACGCGGATCACCTTGCCCTTGTAGATGTTGCCCACGATGCCCCGTTCACGCCGCCGTTCGATGTAGAGTTCGGCGATGTGGCCGCTTTCCAGCAGTGCCACCCGGGTTTCGTGGGAGGTCATGTTGATGACCAGTTCCTTGGTCATGGTTCCTCCCTGTTCTGATAAACGGTATATGTGTGAAAGTTCAGTTCGAAAAGCAGTCCAGCCCGTCGCGCATCCGCACCTCGACCTTGCGGATCTCCAGGTCGCGGGCCGCTTCCGGGGGCAGTCCCAGCAGATGGGCGGCAACCGGTAGCGGGCTGCCCTTGCGCAGGGTGATCCACAGGGTCTGTTCACGCAGGGCGAGTTCAATGACCGGCGGCCGCAGATCAACTTCGATGGTGCCGCCTTTTTTCTGCCGCCGGCCGATAACCTCTTCGGCGGCCAGGAAGTCGGCGCAGCGTCCGGCCAGGTCCGCCGGCGCGTCTGCCGGCAGCTCGACCCGGTAACGACTGCTCTCAATGCTAGCAGATGGACTTGGAGTTTTCCAGGCGACGGCGGCCGCGGCGAGGATTTCGAAGCCGGGCGGCAGCTGGCGGTTGAGATCGACGATGATCCGTTCGGCCGGCAGCGGCCGGAACAGCTCCAGGTCGATGATTTCCGCGTCGGAACAGAAGCCGGTCGGCAGGGCGTCGGGCAGGGAGATCTTCGGCGTCGGATGAAAGCCTTCCGAGTAGCGGATCGGCAGTTGCGCGCGCCGCACGGCGCGATGAAAGGCGGTCATGAACTCGAGATGACTGACGAACCGCGCGCGGCCCTCCTTGCGCAGTCGCAGGCGGATCTTGAAACGGCCGTCGGCGACCGGGGACGGCGCGGCGGGGAGTCGCGGCGGGGTCAGCTCATCCCGCTCGCTGAGTCGTACCCGCAGGCTGTCGAAGTCGCACAGGCCGCAGCCGTGGCAGTCGCCGTGGCGGCAGTCGGCGGTGTAGTCGCCCTGGATGCTGCGGCGGCGTTCGGCAAGAAAGAAGCTTTTCGGGATGCCGCAGTCGATGTGATCCCAGGGGAGAATCTCCTCCTCGTCCCGTTGCCGCAGGTACCAGTGCGGGTCGATGCCGGTCGCGGCGAAGGCCTGCTGCCAGCGGGAGAAATCGAAATGCTCGCCCCAGCCGTCGAAGCGGCAGCTGGCTTCGACGGCGGCTTCGAGCAGCCGGCCGAGCCGCCGGTCGCCGCGGGCGAAGACCCCTTCCAGCAGCGACATCCGCGCCTCGTGGTACTTGAGACGCAGCTTGCGTTTTTTCAGCCCCTCCCGCAGTTGGTTCTGGCGGGCGAGGGTTTCCTCGACGCCGATCTGTGCCTCCCACTGGAAGGGGGTGTGCGGCTTGGGGACGAAGGTCGAGACCGAGACGTTGGCGTCGGCGCCGCCCTCGGTGCCGCGACCGGTTCGTTTGACCCGCGCCGCCAGTTCGATGATGCCCCGGCGGTCCTCGTCGGTCTCGGTCGGCAGGCCGATCATGAAGTAGAGCTTGATGACCCGCCAGCCGAGAGCGTAGGCGGCTTCGGTGGCGGCCAGCAGGTCGGCTTCGCTGATTCCCTTGTTGATCACTTCGCGCAGCCGCTCGCTGCCGGCCTCCGGGGCCAGGGTGAAGCCGGTCTTGCGGACCTTTTTGATCTCTTCCATCATCTCCGCGGAGAGGGAGCCGACCCGCAGGCTCGGCAGCGAGATCGCCACCTGGCCGGCTTCGTGGCAGCCCATCAGGCCCTTCAGCAGCGGTTCCAGGCGGGAGTAGTCACCGGTCGAGAGGGAGAGCAGCGAGACTTCGCTGTAGCCGGAATGCCGCAGCGATTCATCGACGATGTCGGCGATCCGCTGCGGCGACCGTTCGCGCACCGGGCGGTAGATGTAGCCGGCCTGGCAGAAGCGGCAGCCGCGGGTGCAGCCGCGCGCCACCTCGACGGCCACCCGGTTGTGAACGGTGTTCATGAAGGGGACGATCGGCGCGGTCGGGTAGGGGGCGTTTTCAAGGTCGGTCAGGAACCGGCGCCGTACCCGCTGCGGGGCGCCCGGCGCGGCGGTCAGCGCCGCGATGCGGCCGTCCTCATGGTAGCTGACCCGGTAGAGGGAGGGGACGTAGACGCCGTCGATGTCGGCCAGCCGCAGCAGCAGCGTCTCCCGGCTCCAGCCTTCGTTCCGGCCCTGTCGCACCCGTTCGCAGACTTCGACCACCGCCTCTTCGCCGTCGCCGATGACGGCGAAATCGTAAAAGTCGGCCAACGGTTCGGGATTGAAGGCGCAGGGACCGCCGACCATGATCAGCGGGTGGCTTGCGTCGCGCTGCTCGCGGCGGCGCGGGATGCCGGCCAGATCGAGCATGTTGAGCAGGTTGCTGTAGCTCAGTTCGTACTGCAGGGTAAAGCCGATCAGGTCGAAATCGCTCAGCGGGCGCTGGCTTTCCAGCGCCCGCAACGGCTCGCCGGCGGCGCGCAGCTCCGCTTCGAGGTCGGGCCAGGGGGCGTAGACCCTTTCGGCCGCGATCCAGTCGAGATCGTTGAGCAGGCTGTAGAGGATGGCGAAACCGATGTGGCTCATGCCGATCTCGTAGACATCGGGAAAGGCCAGGGCCAGGCTGATATCGACTGTCCGCGGATCCTTGGGGCGGCTGCCGAGTTCGGCGCCGAGGTAGCGGGAGGATTTCTGCACGCGGTTGAGAATTTTATCGTTCATTTTGGTTTCAGTTCACCGATATGCAACCAGCAATTCATTGTCTTGTGGCGAGTTACTATTCTGAGCCGTAATCGAAAATAATGCCAGTTATGGGCAAAGCTCGACAAAATAACAGATGATGAGAGTGTTGGCCAGCGGCAAAAAAACGACAGGCTCTGGTTTTCGTGAAGGCTCTATGTTAATTTCCCGGCATGGAAAAACTCTTCAAGGGAATCATGAAATTCCGTCGGGATGAATTTGTCTCCCATCGCGAACTCTTCTGTACCCTCGGCCGGGAACAGAACCCCCACACCCTCTTCATCGGCTGTTCCGACTCGCGGGTGGTGCCGAACCTGATCACCCGCACCCGTCCCGGTGAACTGTTCATGGTGCGCAACGTGGCCAACATCGTGCCGCCCTACCGTCGGACCGAAGAGTTCGTCGCCACCACCTCGGCGATCGAGTATGCGGTCAAGGTTCTTGAGGTCGAATCGATCGTCGTCTGCGGGCATTCCAACTGCGGCGGCTGTGCCGCCCTGCACAAGAGCGAGGAGGAACTGGCCGATCTGCCGCATGTCAGAAAATGGCTGGAAGTCTCCAGGGAGGTTCCCGCCCGGGTGGCACGCCTGGCGGTGGAAAAGACCCCGGCCGAGCGGGAATGGCTGACCGAGCGGGTCAATGTGCTGGTGCAGATGAAAAACCTGCTGAGCTATCCTTTCATCGCCGAGCGGGTGCGGCAGGGAACACTGGAGATTCTCGGCTGGCACTATATCATCGAAACCGGTGAAATCTACAATTTCAACGATCAGGTCGGCGTTTTCGAACTGATCGATCAGGCTGAATCCGACTGACAGGCTGATGAAAAACGCCCAGCTGCTGCGTTGCCCTTCCCCCGCGTCAACGACGTACCTTCCGGTACGCCTTGTTCCGCGGGGTTGCGGACGCCTTGCCGCTGGACATTTTTGCTCAGCCTGAGGAGCCTGACTTTTTCAACACCCTGAGTCTTACGCCGTTGGGGGATCAGCCCGCCGCGGCGGCCTGGGCCAAACGCCGGATGCCGCCCAGGTCGAGTTTTCCGGTGCCGAGCAGCGGCAGCTCGGTGACCTGGAACCAGGCGTCCCTTCCGGGCCGCCAGAGATTGGGCAGGTCGCTGCCCTCCAGCCGTTCCTGCAGCTCGTCCAGTTCCCCGGCCTCCCCGGTTAGAGCACCACCAGTCGTTCACCCCGGCGTTCGTCGGGGATCGCGGTGACCGCGATGGCCTGGGTCGCTCCCGCCCGATCCTGCTGCAGCACCTCCTCGATGACGATGTGGGGCACCATTTCGCCGCCGATCTTGGAAAAGCGGGCCAGCCGGCCGGTGATGTGCAGAAAACCTTTTTTGTCCAGAAAGCCGATGTCGCCGGTGTTGTACCAGCCGTCCCGGACCGCTTCGGCGGTCTTGTCGGGACGGTTCAGGTAGCCCTGCATGACGTTGGCGCCCTTGACCAGGATCAGCCCTTCGTCGCCGGTCGGTTTCTGTTCTTCGCTTTCGGGGTCGATGACGCGGACGGCGATGCCGGGCAGCGGTTTGCCGACCGCGCCCGGTTGCGCCCCCTGCTGCCTGACGCCGTCGATCTCCACGTCGGGGACGCTGATCGCCGCTACCGGCGCCAGTTCGGTGGCACCGTAACCCTCCAGGGGCCGGATACCGAATTTTTCTTCGAACTTGTCCGCCAGCGCCGGTTTCAGTTTCTCCGCTCCGGCGATCACCAGTCGGAGGCTGGCGAAATCTTCCTTTTTCGCCCGCCGCAGGTAGGCCAGCAGGAAGGTCGGGGTGGCCAGCAGCAGCGTCGACCTGTTGTCACGGACCAGTTCGGCGATCTTGCCGCCGTCGAGAGGGTTGGGGTGGTAGCTGGCGGAGAATCCCGAGATCAGCGGCAGCCAGAGAGTGCCGGTGAGACCGAGGGAATGAAAGAAGGGCAGTGCCGCGCAGACGTTGTCGCTGCTGTCGGTGCGGATCAGCATCTGCAGCGAGGCGATGTTGGCCTGGATGTTCCGGTGACTGAGCATGATCCCCTTCGGCTCCCCGGTGCTGCCGGAGGAGAAGAGGACCGTGGCCGTCTCCCCGCCGTCGAGGGCCCCCAGTCGCGTCCACAGGCAGAGCGGCAGCAGCCGGGCCTGCAGCCAGGCGGCCAGTTTGCGGCCGGTCGGGATGGCCGGCAGCAGCTCTTCAAGCCGCTTGATGTCCGAACGGCCCTGAAACGGTTCGAATCGTTCGAGAAACGCTTCCGCGGAGATGATGGTGCGCAGGCCGCATTGCCGGCAGGCCGAGTCAAAGGCTTCCGCCGAGGCGGTGTAATTGAGGTTGACGGGAATTTTGCCGACCAGGGTCAGGGCCAGGTTGACCAGCGCTCCACCCACCGACGGGGGCAGCAGCACGCCGACCATCCGTTCCCCCCAGCACTCCTGTTCCAGTTGCCTGCCGAGCGCCAGGGCGGCGGCCAATGCCTGCCCGTAGCGCAGTCTTTTTCCCGCGGTATCGGATATCGCCGGGGCCCGCCAGTTGCGCCTGGCAACGAGGGCGAACTGTCGGCCGAGGGACGGACTCTGCTGCTGCCGGTCCCGGTGCCAGTCGCTCGACATCTCCATCACCGCCTGCCGGACTTGCCCGGCATCGCTGCTGTCGGGCAGCGGGGCGCCGAAGAGGATGTCGACCGGATAGGGGATGCGCGGCAGTCCGGCCAGCAGTTTGCCGCGGGAATAGCTGAAGATGCTGCCCCAGAGGCCGCCGAGGTAGACCGGGATCACCGGGTGGCCGCTGCCCCTGACGATCGATTCGAAGCCGCTCTTGAACTCGCCGAGGTTGGCGTTGCGGGTGATCTGCCCCTCGGCGAAGATGCAGACCAGGTAGCCGTCGTCGAGGGCCTGCCGTGCTTCGCGCAGGGAGGCGACCAGGTCCTTGCGCCGGTCGCGGCTGGAGATCGGAATCACGCCCATCAGGCGGAACAGCCGACGGATCACGGGTCGGTTGTAGATGCCGCGTTCCATCAGGAAGCGGATGCGGCGCTGTTCGCAGGCGACCAGCAGCAGGGCGTCGATCCAGGAGACGTGGTTGGCGACCAGCAGCGCGCCGCCGCGGGTTGGAACATGGTCCCGGCCTTCAACCCGGATGCGGTAGGCGAAGCGCATCACCACCAGGGTGACGAAGCGCAGGAAAAAGTCGGGCAGGGTGCGGAACGCCCACAGGGTCAGGCCGATGGAAGCCAGGCCGAGGGCGGCGAAGCATTCCCGGCTGGAGAGACCCAGGATCTCGTCCAGACCGAGCAACAGCAGGGAGGCGAGCAGGACCCCGAACCAGCCGAGCATGCCGGCCGCGGCGAGGATTTCGCCACGCCGTTCAGTCGGGGTGCGCTGCTGGATGAAAGCGTTGAGGGGGACGATGATCAGGCCCGAGGAGACGCCGAGCAGCAGCACGATGACCATCACCAGCGGCAGTCGGCCCGGCGTCAGGGCCAGCAGCCAGGTGGCGATGGTCAGGCCGAGGGTTCCGAGCGGGACGATGCCGAATTCGATGTTGCGGCCGGAGAGCCTGCCGGCGGTCAGCGACCCGAGGCCGATGCCGAGGGCGGCGACCAGGAACAGGGCGCCGCTCTGCTGCTGGTTCAGCCCCAGGGTTTCGATGCCGTAGGGAATCAGGTTGAGCTGGAAAAAGGCGCCGAGCAGCATGAACCAGGCGCTGCCGAGCACCGCCAGCAGCAGGAACCCGTCTTCACGGGCGAAGCGCAGCGCCTTGACCAGGTCGGGAATCACCAGCAGAGAACCTTGGCGGCGGGTGCCGGTCGCCGGGGTCGGTGGAATCCGGTAGCTGGCGAGCAACCCGGCAACGGCTGCCAGCACGCAGACCAGGGCCGCGAGACCGTAGCGGTTGCCGGTCAGGGTCGGCAGCAGTGGTGCCAGCGCGGTTCCGCCGATGATCGCCAGGTAGGTCAGAGCTTCCAGGCTGCCGTTGGCGGAGGAGAGCTGTTCCTCCGCGACCAGTTCCGGGACGATGCCGTATTTCGCCGGGCTGAACAGGGTGGACTGCAGCGCCATCAGCAGCAGGCAGCCGTAGAGTCCGGGGACGCTGGCGGCGGCAAAGGCGGCCACCCCGAGCAGCATGATCGCCAGTTCGAGCAACTTGGTGTAGCGGATCAGGCGGGTCTTGCTGAAGCGGTCGACCAGCCGTCCGGCCGCGGCCGAAAAGAGCAGGAACGGCAGCACGAAGACCAGTCCGGCGATGGCGGCGACCCGGCCGGCCGCCTCGAATCCCTGCAGGTCGATGATCAGGAAGACCAGCAGCAGTTTGAACAGGTTGTCGTTCAGGGCGCCGAGAAATTGGGTGATGTTCAACCAGCGGAAGCCATGGGAGCATTGATTCATGACGGTTTGTCCTGTCGGTCGGTGGTCAGGTTCAGAAGACGGGCCGGGCGGGTGAAGACCGCGTCCGGAAAGCCGAGGGCCTGTTTGAGCAGCAGGTCGCGATCCCAGTCATTTTTCACCCTCTGCAGAAACCACAGTTGCCGCCAGGAAAGGTTCCAGCAGAAGTTCCAGCCTGAAACCAGCCGGAAAGGGCCGATCCCGCAGCTGATCAGGGGAAAGTCACTGCCGTAGAGCAGCTTGTGGGAGATGGCGCCGGTACGGGCCACGCGCCCGGGGTAGATCATCTTGTTCAACTGGGTGAGGCCGGAGATGTCGCTGTAGAGGTTGTCATACTGCTGCAGCAGCGGCAGCAATCGGTCGATATAGGCTTCACCTTCGTGGCTGCCGGTGGTGGCGACATGGGCGGCGATGACCGTGACCCCGGCCTTAAGGGGCTTGATCAGCAGCCGCGGGTCGCCGAGTCGGTCATGAGAGCTGGAGAAGGAGCGTTCCGCCCCGGTGTGGACCAGCAGCGGCAGGTCCAGTTCGACAAGTTTACGGTAAAAGGGCTCGATGCCGGGGGCGGAGGGATCGATCTGCTGCACCGCCGGCAGCCACTTGATCAGCACCGCGCCATCCCTGTCGGCCTGTATCAGCTGCTCTTCCCAGTCCTCCCGGTAGGGATTGACGCTGGCGCCGTAGTGGAGGTTGTCGAACTGGCGGCAGCCGTCACGGACGAAGTCATTGGGGATGTAGACCTCGGTTCGTTCCGGTTGTGGGCGCCCCGTCTCCCGATCGTAGACCTTATCGAGGGCGAGCAGCACCGCGCCGTCGACCAGCCGCGAGCGGTCAAGGCGTTCGGCGATCCGTTCAAAGATCAGGGCATCTCCGTTGGCGCGCAGTTCCTTTTCACTGGTCCCGAAGGCCTTGAGATAGATGTTGTAACGCCAGTTGTCGAGCAGTTCGGAGGTGATGAAGCAGTCGCTGTCCGCTCCGAGTCCGGCAACGTGGACGTGCATGTCGATGATGGGCTCTTGCGGCCGGTCGGTCCGACAGCGGCCCGGGTGCAGCAGGATGGTCAGGATCAGGATGCCCAGCGCGATGAAGGCGATCATGACCATGGTGGCAGCTCCTGTCTGTCGGTGAAGATGAAAATGATTTCAGTTTAGGGGCTGTCCGGCCCTCTGGCAAGTTTTCCTTCCGTCACTCAACTGCCGCAGCAGGAAGCCGAGGATACCGCCGAGGAAGCCGCCGGCGTGGGTGCTGACGATCGGGTGGCCGACGCTGCCGAGGTGCCAGTCGGCAAAGATCACCTGTCCCTGTCCCAGTTCCCAGCCGGTCTTGATCAACAGTCCGGCCAGCAGCAGCCATCCCAGTCTGCCGGCCGCCGGGTCCCGTTCTGTGGACTGGATCAGTTCCAGGGCGCTGACCGCCGCCAGCCCGTGAGCGATGCCGGAAAGGCCGCAGAGCCCGGTGCGGGACAGTTCCGGGGCCAGCAGCAGCGGGACGGCCAGGCTGCCGGCGGCGGCCAGCAGGACGTAGCCGCTGCGGCGGAAGAAAGATTCCTCCCGCAGCCCGCTCAGCAGCAACAGGAAGGCGCTGCCGTCGAGCAGCAGGTGGTAGCGGCTGACGTGGACCAGCGGCCAGCTCAGCAACCGCCACCATTGACCGGCGGCGACCGCGGCGGGATCGAACATCAGTTGCGTGGTCGGCCGGTTGGCGAGCAGGCCGAGATTGCAGAGGCAGAGCAGCAGCAGCCAGCCGCCCAGTTCGAGGTGACGCAGTCCGTTGTCGTGAAGTTCGGGTTGTGTGGTGGCGGTGATCGGCAGGGTGGTCATGATGGCCTCCTTTGTGCCCCGTGCGGCGGCGGGGTCGCCGCCGCCGCATGGTTGCGAATGATGCGGGTCTATTTCAGCTGGTTTCTGCGCCGCCGCAGCCAGGCCAGCAGGGCCACGCCGAGCGGGCCGACCGGGCCGGAGCCGAGGCCGAGACCCGGCGCGCTGCGGCCGCCGAAAGCGCCCTTGCCCTGGTTGTCGACCCGGTAGCTCTTTGCCGGCCGGGTCGTTTTCAGTTGTTGCGCCCGGCGTTCACGCTGGACGCGGTCGGCGTTGCGTTTCTCGATGCCGTGGCTTTCCAGGACATCGTCGGTGACCACCAGCATCGAGGTGTAATCGGTCACCAGGGAGGAGTTCAGGCCGAGATCGACAACTTTGGAGCGCAGCGCATCGGTCTCTCCCTGTTCACGAATCTGCTGCATGGTCTGTTCGATCTTTTCCAGCGCCCGGAGCCGTTCCAGTTCCGGATTGTCGGTATCCACCTTCGGCAGTATCGCCGTCGTTCGCCAGGATTGCTCCCGGCCGGAAATTTTGGCTTTCAGGGTGATGCCGATCTCACCGGGAGTGCTGTAGCGGCCGAAGAGGATCAGCTGCTGTCCGGCGTAGAGATTGCCGAGGGTCTGCGGCGCGTCCAGCTGCACCTGTCCACCGCGGATTTCCAGCTTGACGTCGCGCAGGCACTGGTGAAGAACCTTGGCCTTGGCCTGCAGCAGTCGTCCGGTGATGTCGTCGCTGTCGGAGATGTTCATGGCGAAGCCGCCCGAGTCTCCGGCCAGCCGGTCGAGCAGGGGCTGGTTGGCACTGTTGCCGATGACGAAGGTGAAGAGCCGGACGTCATATTTTTTCAACAGCCTGAGAAAGGCCCGGTGTTCGGTTTCGCCGACATTGGCGACACCGTCGGTGACCAGGATGGTGGCACTGGTGCGATCGGCGTCGAGGTTCCGGTAGCCGGCCTTGAGCCCGGCAAAGAGGTTGGTGCCGCCGCCGGCCTGGATGGTTTTGACCCGCTTGATCCAGTCCTGCACCCGTCCGGGGTCGGCCGGGACAAAACCGCCGGTCAGGTCACGCGCCCTGGTGTTGAAGGTGATCAGGCGGAAGCGGTCGTTGCTCCGCAGCTGGCCGAGCACCCGGCTGACGCCGTCGGCCAGGGTGGCGATCTTGTGGCCGCCCATGCTGCCGGCGGGGCGGTCGATGGTGACCTCGTAGTCATTGCCGTTGCCCTGCTCGCCGGTGCCGGCGGCCTGGTTGATGACCGCTTCGTTCTGCAGCCCCGGCAAACGGACATCCTTGACCGGGAAGGCCGATTTGAGCTGCAGGTGAAAGCGGAAGGAGCCGCTGACCCGGTCGTCGACCGACCAGAACTGCAGCTGCTCCTCGTCGACATTTCCTTCCGCCAGCGGGTAGAGATAGCGGCCGACGTTGAGGTCGATCTCAAGCGGCTGGTAGTAGACCATGCGGATGCGGACCTCGCCGCCCGGCGGGATGTTGCCGACCCGGGTTTCGAAGGTCTTGAAGTCGTTTTTTTCGCTCAGCGCGGCCTGTTTGCCGGCCGCCTTTTCCGCCTCGTAGAGCTGCCGGGCCTTCTCCTTTTCCACCACCTCGCCGATCCGTTCCTGTTCGGCGACCCACATCGACAACTCGGACAGGCTGGCCTGTTTCGGCAGCGGGAAGGTGTAGAGGGCTTCGAGCGGGGCGTCGGCGGGGTTGCTGAAGGTCTGGTCGATCTCGGTGCGGGCGAAGCCGTTGTTGATCACCACCTCGACCTGGTGGGAGGTGATGGCGAGGGGGCTGCCGCCGTTGAGCGGTTTGAGCAGCCCGGCCGCCAGGCCGGGAGCGGCGAAGGCGAGGGTGAGCAGCAGGCCGACAACGAGGCGTGTCAGCAGCAGACAGAACGGATTGGGGTGATGACAGCGCATGATCTTCTCCTGGGTTCGGGTTGTGGTCAATCCCTATCGCAGGAGCCGTGCCATACTTGCAGAATACTTATAACGTGCCGAAA
This sequence comes from Geothermobacter hydrogeniphilus, assembly GCF_002898515.1. GTDB lineage: Bacteria > Desulfobacterota > Desulfuromonadia > Desulfuromonadales > Geothermobacteraceae > Geothermobacter_A. The sequence goes on from NZ_PPFX01000044.1 coordinate 14,424, forward strand.
TACCGTGCATGGTCGAGTTGCGGCGTCGCCTCTGGCACAATGTCTTTACCGCCGATATCGGTCGCTTCGAATCCTTCCTCTGGGACCGGATGGAGGATTTCTCCACCCTGCTGCTGGGAGAGACCGGTTGCGGCAAGGGAGCGGCCGCGGCCGCCATCGGACGCTCCGGGCATATCCCCTTTGACGAGCGGCGGGGCTGTTTCAAGGAGAGCTTCACCCGGACCTTTTTCGGTATCAACCTCTCCCAGTATCCGGCAACCCTGATCGAGTCGGAGTTGTTCGGCCATCGTCGCGGCGCCTTCACCGGGGCGGTCGACCAGTACCAGGGGGTCTTTTCCCGCTGTTCGCCGCACGGCGCCATTTTTCTCGATGAGATCGGCGATGTGGAGATCCCGGTCCAGATCAAGCTGCTGCAGGTCCTGCAGCAGCGCGAATTCTGCCCGGTCGGATCACACCAGCGCCAGCGGTTTTCCGGGCGGGTGATCGCCGCCACCAACCGGCCGCTGGAGGAGTTGCGCGACAGCGGTGCGTTCCGTGATGATTTTTATTATCGGCTCTGTTCCGATGTCATTCAGGTGCCGTCTCTGCGGCAGCGGTTGAGCGAGGACGGGCGGGAATTGCAACTGCTGCTCGGCGTGGTGGTGCGGCGCAGTGTCGGGGAGGACGCGCCGGAACTGGTCGCCTGGTTGGGTGCGGAACTGCGACGGCAACTGCCGCGTGATTATGCCTGGCCCGGCAATGTGCGTGAGCTGGAACAGGCGGTGCGGCGGCTGCTGCTTAACGGCAGTTACGCCGGCGAGGCGGTCCGCCCGGCGGCCGCGGAGCAGTTCGGCAGGATGGTCGAGCAGGGGCGGATGCCGGTTTCCGAACTGCTGGCCGGCTATTGCGGACTGCTCTACCGGCGGCACGGCACTTACGAAGAGGTCTCCCGCATCACCGGCCTTGACCGGCGCACGGTGAAGAAGTATGTGCTGGCTGATCGGGAGGGGAAGGATTCGGCAGGGGGGGTGAAATGTCAGGTTCCCCAGGCTGAGCAAAAATGTCCAGATGCAAGGCGTCCGCACCCCCGCGGAATAAGGCGTACCCCTGAATCAGTGCGTTCCTTGTCGGCGGATAGCACAAGTCATTGATCTGCCTGAGCTTCCCAGAAATCACCAGCGAACCTATGGGTGCGCTTCAGATTTTTGGAAACCTCATTCAGGCCAAGCACTTGCACTCTCCATCCAACAGAAACTCACTGATTCAGGGTACCGGAAGGTACGTCGTTGAGGTGGGGGAAGGACAGCGCCGCAGATGGACGTTTTTGCTCAGCCTGCCGGATCGTCGTGGCCGCCCCATACCGGATCATCGGCGAACTGGCGCCGCAGACGTGCTTCGGGATCCTGTTCGTAGAATTCCTCTTCACTGAAATCGTAACGGTAGCCGGCGCAATAGTCCCGCAGCAGCTGATAGGCGGCATTGATCCGCTGCATCCGGTCCGGCTCCCGCGCCGTGCCGCCGTCGGGATGGTGTTCGCGGGCCAGTTGATGGTAGCGATTCCTGATCTCGGCCAGGGTTGCCCGCTGTCCGAGTCCGAGGATCGAGAGGGCCGCCTCCAGTTCCCGATAGATCATGGTTTTCTCCCGTAAATCTCTTGGTTGTTCCGATGAGTGTAATGTTCCCGTCCTTGTTTGTATACGCGGGGCATGCCATAACAGCGTTATAATATATTTAGTAAAAAATACCTTGACAGGTAGCGGCAAGTTGTTTAATTCCTTGCTGACATCTCCGGGTCGATGGCCGGGTTTGCTGATCCGGACAAAACGTTGGGAGGGAAGCAATGGAAGATCTGTGGAAAGTCAGTGACCTGGGTTACCGTCTGGGAGAATGGGCTGAGCGGGCCGAGTATGAGAAATTGCTGCGTCGTTTCCATGAGGACGAATGTCGCGAAAACAGCCGGCGGCTGATGTATGGTGGTGCCACGCTGCCGGCGGGCGAAAAGGATTGAGGCTTCGGGGTGGTTCTCGTTGTCCGGAATCATTGAGGGATCCGGGATCTCGGAATTGCTTGCCGCTGCTTCGGGCAATGTGCTAAAAAATCCCATTCCCATTTTTTATTTTCCGGAGGCCGCCAAGATGAAGATCGATGTCCTTCCCATTCCAGATCCCAAACCCCGTATCGAGGATGAATCGCAACTCGTCTTCGGCAAGCAGTTCACCGACCGCATGTTCCTGATGGAATACACCACCGGGCAGGGGTGGCATTCGGCCCGGATTCAGCCCTACGGGCCTTTCAGTATGGACCCGGCGGCGATGGTGCTGCACTACGCCCAGGAAATCTTTGAGGGGCTCAAGGCCTTTCGTCGCGACGACGGTTCGGTGGCGCTGTTCCGCCCGGCCGACAATGTCGCCCGCTTCAACCGCAGCGCCCGCCGGATGTGCATGCCGGAAGTCGACGAGGCGTTCTTTCTCGCCGCCATCAGGCAACTGGTCGCCCTGGAGGCGGATTGGGTGCCGCGCAGCCCTGGCACCAGTCTCTATATCCGGCCGACGATGATCGCCACCGAGCCGATGCTCGGCGTGCGCCCGGCCGACCAGTACTACTGCTACGTGATCCTTTCGCCGGTCGGCGCCTACTACAAGGGGGGGCTGGCCCCGGTCAAGATCTGGATTTCCGATCATTACGTGCGTGCCGCCCATGGCGGCACCGGCGAGGTCAAGACCGGCGGTAATTACGCCGCCAGCCTCTACGCCGCCCGCGAGGCTTCCGGCCAGGGTTATGACCAGGTGCTGTGGCTGGACGCGAAGAACCGGCAGCATGTCGAGGAAGTCGGCAGCATGAACATGTGCTTCATCTACGACGGCAGGCTGGTGACGTCACCGTTGCACGGCACCATTCTCGACGGCATCACCCGTCGGTCGATTCTCTCCCTGGCGCAGCGGATGGGGCTGGAGATCGAGGAGCGGGCGCTGGCGGTTGATGAGATCTTTGCCGGGATCGAAAGCGGTCGCCTGACCGAGGCCTTCGGCACCGGAACGGCAGTCGTCGTGTCCCCGGTCGGCCAGTTCACCTATCAGGGAAAGACGGCACTGCTCGGTGACGGCAGAACCACCGGGGAAATTACCCGCAAACTCTACGATACCCTGACCGGCATTCAGTACGGTCGTCTGCCCGATACCCAGGGCTGGGTGGTCGAAATCTGATGAAGTCCGTACCCCCGCCGGGGTATCCGGATACAAAAGGCTCCCGTTGCGGCGGGAGCCTTTTTTTTGGCCTTGGCGGGGAACGGGTTGCTTTAATTTTAGGCAGCTGGCAGATGTTGTTGCTGTAACTCGCCGAAAAATAACAACTATATTCTATGGCACGCAGGTTGCTATTTCTCCGGGAAGGCATTGTCGCCGTACCAAAACCTGGATCAGTGAGTTGCTGTTGGATGGAGAGTGCAAGTGCTTGGTCTGAGTGAGATTTCCAAAAATCTGAAGCGCACCCATAGGTTCGCTGGTGATTTTTGGGAAGCTCAGGCAGGCCAATGACTTGTGCTATCCGCCAAGGGGCTTGCTGATTCAGGTAACAACGAGGTTTCCCCGGAGGTTCATGATGACCCGTCTTGTTTCCACTCTCTTTTCTCTGCTGCTGCTTCTTTCCGCAACGCCGGTGCTGGCCGCCGACCGGCTCGACAGCGGCGATACCGCCTGGATGCTGGTCTCTTCGGCTCTGGTGCTGGCCATGCTGCCCGGCCTGGCGCTCTTCTACGGCGGCATGGTCCGTTCCAAGAATGTCCTCTCGACCACCATGCACACCGTGGCCGCCATGGCGATCATGGGGGTGCAGTGGGTCGCCATCGGCTACTCCCTGGCCTTCGGCGGCGAGGGGCGTTTCATCGGCGGTCTGGCCAATGCTTTTCTCTGCGGCATCACCCCCGAGAGCCTGACGGGGTCGATTCCCACCTACGTCTTCATCATGTTCCAGGGGATGTTCGCGGTGATTACGCCGGCATTGATCTCCGGGGCGATCGCCGAGCGGATGAAGTTTTCCACCTACTGCGTCTTCATCCTGCTCTGGGGGACGCTGGTCTATGATCCTCTCTGTCACTGGGTGTGGGGGGATGGTGGCTGGCTGCTGCAGCTGGGGGCCCTCGATTTTGCCGGCGGGACCGTGGTTCATCTTTCCTCCGGAATCTCGGCCCTGGTGCTGGCGCTGGCGCTGGGACGCCGGATCGGTTATCCGCAGGAGCGGCTGGTGCCGCACAACCTGCCGATGACCCTGCTCGGTGCCGGTCTGCTCTGGTTCGGCTGGTTCGGTTTCAATGCCGGCAGCGCCCTGTCGGCGGGCGGCAGCGCGGCCCTGGCCTTCGCCACCACCCAGACCGCGGCGGCGGCCGGAGCGCTCTCCTGGATGCTGCTGGAGTGGCTGCACGCCGGCAAGCCGAGCGCCTTGGGGGCGGCCTCGGGCATCGTTGCCGGGCTGGTGGTGATCACTCCGGCGGCCGGTTTCGTCACTCCGGGATGGGCCATGCTGATGGGGCTGACCGCCGGGCCGGTCTGCTATGGCGGGGTGATGCTGAAGCACCGGCTGGGTTACGATGACTCGCTCGATGCCTTTGGTGTTCACGGCCTCGGCGGAGCCTGGGGAGCGGTCGCCACCGGCATCTTCGCGACGGTCGGGGCCACCGGACTGGTCTCGGGCAATTTTCACCAGTTCTGGGTGCAGCTGATCGGCGTGGTCGCCGCCGGCGGTTACGCGGTGGTGGTGACCCTGGTGCTGGTGCTGGTGCTCAAGGCCACCATGGGGCTGCGGGTCGAAAAGGATGACGAGCGCATGGGGCTTGACCAGGTGGCGCATTCAGAGACCGCCTACAGTTGACGTGCCGCTACGGCTCGTGGCGTCCCGGCCGGGACGCCACGCTTTGCGGATGATTTACGGACCGGGACGATCTGCGGATCGTCCCGGTTTTTGTCTGCCTGTGAGCCGGGTCCGCCGCCAAATTAGAGTACTAATATTACTTACTATGAGTAGGGGTAAGTCCAAACATCTAGACCAGAAGGGGTATTTTGTCGCCTCGATGAGAAACTGAAAAATATTATCTATTTTAAAAAAAATTGTTATGTCGATATGTTATATTCCGTTCCCCATTTCATGGAAGTGTTTTTAAAATTTCTGCAAACAATTGGTTTGATAATTGCTAATCCACTTCAGGCTGTGTTTTGACAGCTTTGCCTAAAACCCGAATCCGTGAGTTCCTGTTGGATGGAGAGTGCCAGTGCCTGGTCTGAATGGGATTTCCAAAAATCTGAAGCGCACCCATAGGTTCGCTGGTGATTTTTGGGAAGCTCAGGCAGGTCAATGACTTGTGCTATCCGCCGACAAGGGACTCACGGATTCAGGTAAAATTTATGGAGGTGATGCCCAATGTGTCGAATCGGCGCAATCAAGAGTCTCGATTTCGTGCATCCGAGCATGGCGCTGCAGCTGATGCAGTCGCAGCAGAAGGGGCACGATAATTCCGGGTTCGCCATGGTCATGCACGACCTCGGCGGCATATTCGAAAACTACAAGAAACTGCCGACTCTGTCGATGGCGGCCACCGATGAGGGGGTGCGGCTGGCTGAGGATATCCTTCACGAGGCGGGTTTCCAGCGGGTGCTGCAGTGGGTCCCCGAGACCAATCCGCAGCCCGGTCTGGATATCAACGCCATGCCCAACTACGTCTTTGAAACCTTCGACTATCCGAAGCATCTGCGCAACGGTGAAAAGAAGGAACAAGAGGACCTGCTGCTCGATATGCGTCTCAAGCTGCGCGAGGCCCTGGAACCGAACGAAGAGGGGTTCGTCTACTCCTTCTGGCCCGACGTGGTGACCCTCAAGGAGATCGGCGATCCGCGTGATATCGGCACCTATTTCAATCTCTGGCAGCCCGATGACAAGTTCACCGCCCGGGTCATCACCGCCCAGTGTCGGCAGAACACCAACTACGATATCGTCCGCTACGCCGCCCATCCCTTCCACCTGCAGGGTTACACGGCGCTGGCCAACGGCGAGAATACCTTCTACCTGAAAAACGTCGAATTCCAGCGTAAACTGCACCGCGGCTACATCGGCTTCGAGTCTGATTCGCAGTGTTTTCTCTACACCCTGCATTACGTGCATCACGAACTGGGCTGGCCGCTGCGCTACTACAAGCATGTCGTCACCCCGCTGCCTTTCGAGGAGATCGAGCAGCGCGAGGACAGGGAGCAGCTCAAGGCGATCCGCCAGTCCCTCGCCCACCTGGAAATCAACGGTCCCAACACCATTATCGGTGTGCTGCCGGATCACAGCATGTTCACCTGCTGCGACGCCAAGAAGCTGCGCCCGGTGGTGATCGGCCGCGACGAGAAGACGGTGGTCATCTCCTCCGAGGTCTGCGGCATCAACGAAGTTCTTCCGGAGCGCGACTGGGAGACCGACATCTATCCCAACGAGCGGGAAATTGTCGCCATCGGCAATGATCTGGAGGTGCAGCGATGGAAACAATGAGAGTTCAGGACGTCACCCCCAACGACCTGCCGTGGAAAATCCGTTACGACGCCAGCCGCTGCACCCTCTGCGGGTCCTGTGTCTCGGCCTGTTCGTTCCGGGCCATCGAGGCCAAGGTGGAACGGCGGCGGATGGTCTTTTCCGAGAGTGAGTTGCCGGAGCCGAAGGCCCGCTTTTCCGCGGTGCCGGTCATCCGCCAGGTGAAGTCGGTGAAGAATTACTGTCGTGGCTGCGGGATCTGCGAAAAGGTCTGCCCCAACGACGCCATCCGCCCGGAGCGCAATCCGGACACCCGTCATCCGATCGTCACCCGCTGTCTCGGCGGCGATTCGATCAAGCGCGGCGGGCGCAAGAATCTCGAATCGACGGTCCGCACCCTGGACAAGATCCGCGTCGGGCGGATTTCGCAGATGACCGACCCGAGCCTCGACGCTCAGCGGCATACCTTTGACCTGCTGGCGCCCTTCGGCCGCATCCTGCCGCCGCAGAAACTGCCTCTGGGGGTCGGTCCCGAGGGTCTGCTGCGGACCGAGGGCAGCACGCCGCCGGTGCGCTGGATCTACCCGGTGGTGATCGGCGACATGTCGATCGGCGCCCTCTCCTGGCGGATGTGGGAAGCGGTGGCGATGGCGACCGCCTATCTCAACGAGGAGTGCGGGCTGCCGGTGCGGATGTGTTCCGGCGAGGGCGGTGTGCCGGTGCGGCTGCTCAAGTCCCGCTACCTGAAATACATGATTTTGCAGATCGCTTCCGGGCATTTCGGCTGGAACCGGATCGCCAAGGCGATGCCGCACATGATCGAGGATCCGGCCGGGGTGTTGATCAAGATCGGCCAGGGGGCCAAGCCGGGCGACGGCGGCCTGCTGATGGCGCAGAAGGTCGCCGAGCATATCCAGGCGATCCGCGGCGTGCCCAAGGCCGACCTGCTCTCCCCGCCCAACCACCAGGGGCTCTATTCGATCGAAGAGAGCGTGCAGAAGATGTTCCTCTCCTTCAACGCCGCCTTCAAGTTCCGGGTGCCGGTGGCGATCAAGGTGGCCGCTTCGTCGACCTCGGTCTCGGTCTTCAACAACCTGGTGCGCGATCCCTACAACATCGTCGGCGGCTTCTTCCTCGACGGCATCGACGGCGGCACCGGCGCCGCCCACGAGGTCTCCCTCGATCACACCGGTCATCCGATCGTCTCCAAGCTGCGCGACTGCTACCTGGCCGCCGTGGCCCAGGGGCGTCAGGGGCAGATTCCGCTCTGGGCGGCCGGCGGCCTCGGCAAGACCGGCGACCTCGCCGCCGACGCCTTCAAGATGATCGCCCTCGGCGCCAACGGCGTTTTCTCCGGCAAGCTGATCCTGCAGATGGCCGGCTGCGTCGGCAACGACCAGGGGCGCTGCAACGCCTGCAACACCGGTCTCTGCCCGGTCGGCATCACCACCCAGGAGCCGCCGCTGGTGCACCGGCTCGACCCGGAGCGGGTAGCGCAGAACATCGTCAACTATTTCCTGGCGATGGACACTGAATTGAAGAAACTGATGGCCCCGATCGGCAACAGTTCCCTGCCGGTCGGCCGTTCTGACGCCCTGGTGGCGACCGATCGCGCCGTGGCCGATAAACTGCAGATTCAGTACGTATGTTAAGACCCGGCGAAGGGCCAAAGGCGAAAGGATTTACCCCTTAGCCCTTAGCCCTTGGCCTTTTGCCGATTCTCTTGAGGTTTTTATGTCAGCGAAAATTATCGGTTTTGATGACCAGAACAAGCGCATTTCCACCCAGCAGCTGCTGCAGAAAATCTACGCGGCACTCGATGCCGGAGAGACCGAGTTCGAAGTGCTCTCCTCGGGACATCACGATATCGGCGGGCCGCTCTGGACCGAGGACGGCGCGTCGCTGAAATTTCGGGTGAAAAATCCCGGCCAGCGGGTCGGCTCTTTCGGCCTCGAAGGAACCGAAATCGTCGTCGAGGGCTCGGCTCCGGCCGATGCCGGCTGGCTCAACGCCGGCGCCGAGCTGACCATCCTCGGTGACGGCGGCGACACCACCGCCCACTGTGCCGCGGCGGGGAAAATCTATGTCGCCGGCCGGGTCGGCACCCGCTCCGGTTCACTGATGAAGCACGATCCGGCCTACGAGCCGCCGGAATTCTGGGTCCTCAAGCGTACCGGCTCCTTCTGTTTTGAATTCATGGGCGGCGGTGTCGCCGTGATCTGCGGCCACGGCTGCGAGGATGAGCCCTCGGTTCTCGGCGACCGCGCCTGCATGGGCATGGTCGGTGGCACCATCTATGTCCGTGGTCCGGTCGAAGGCCTTTCCGGTGACGTCTGGCTGCTCGATCTCGATGAGGCCGACCGTGAGTTTCTCGCCACCGGGATGCCGGTGTTCCTGGAAAAGATCGGTCGCGGCCCGCTGCTGGCGGAGCTGACCGATTTCTCCCGCTGGAAGAAGATCGTCGCCAAGTCCTACGAGGAGCGCCATGTTCACAGCCGCATCAGCATGCGCGAGTTCCGCACGCAAAAATGGATCGAAGGGGGCATCTTCGGCGATGTGGTCCAGGATGATTACCAGCATGTCGGCGGCCTGGTCAACGTCGGCGCCGACCGGCTGAAGATTCCCCACTGGCAGGACAAGCGTTTCGGTGCTCCCTGCCAGGTCGCCTGCCCCTCCAATATCCCCACCCAGGATCGCATCAACCTGCTGCGCCAGGGGAAGCACGAGGAGGCGCTGCAGCTGGTGCTCAAGTATTCGCCCTTCCCGGCGTCGGTCTGCGGTGAGGTCTGTCCCAACCCCTGCATGGACGCCTGCAGCCGCCAGTATGTCGACAAGTCGGTCAGCATGGCCGCCCTCGGCCGGCTGTCGCGGGACATTCCGGCTCCCGAGCCGCAGCCCGACAGCGGCAGGAAAGTGGCGGTGATCGGCGGTGGTCCCGGCGGCCTTTCGGCGGCCTGGCAGGCGCGGCTCTCCGGCCACCAGGTGACGGTTTTCGAGGCCGACGAGGAGGTCGGCGGCAAGCTGCGCCAGGTTATTCCGCCGGAACGGCTGCCCGAGGATTCCCTCAACAGCGAGATCCGGCGGATCAAGGAACTGGGGATCGAGGTCCGTGCCAACACCCCGGTCGACGCCGAGCTGTTCGCCCGCATCCGCGCCGACTACGACGCGGTGGTGATTTCCTCCGGCGCCCACAATCCGGTGGTCATTCCCTTCCCCGGCCATGAACGGCTGCTCAAGGGGCTCGACTTTCTCAAGGCCGTCAACGCCGGGAAAAAGCCGAAAATTGGCAAGCGGGTGGTGGTCATCGGTGCCGGCAACGCCGGCATGGATGTCTGCCTCGGCGCCTACGCCATGGGAGCAGAGAAGGTGATCGCCATCGACGTCCAGCGGCCCTCGGCCTTCCAGAAGGAGATCGACCACGTCAAGGCCCTCGGCGGCGAGGTGCGCTGGCCGGTCTTCACCGAGAAGATCACCGAGCAGGGGCTGGTGACCAAAGAGGGCGAACTGATCGAGGCCGACGACGTCATCATCTCCATCGGTGAGCGTCCCGACCTTTCCTACGTGCCGCGCGAATGGCTGACCGAGCGCGGCATGATGGATGTCGACGCCTGCGGCCAGGTGGTCAAGGCGCCGGGGGTGTTCGCCATCGGTGACACCATCCAGCCGGGGCTGCTGACCCACGCCATCGGCCAGGGACAGGAGGCGATCGCCTATGTCAATGACCTGTTCGCCGGCCGTGAGCTGACGCCGATCGTCAAGCCGGAGATGATCAACCAGAGCTGCCTCTCAAAGGAGCTGTTCAAACCGCGCAACCGCGGCAAATTCTGCGTCACCGACGGTAAGGAGGAGACCCTGCGCTGCATCTCCTGCGGCACCTGCCGCGACTGTTCCATGTGTCTTGAGGCCTGCCCGGAAGGGGCTATCCGACGGGTGGAAAAGGAGGACGGCGGCTTCGAGTATGTTTCGGATGACGAGGTCTGCATCGGCTGCAGTGTTTGCGCGGGGATCTGTCCGTGCGGAGTATGGGCCATGGAACAAGTTGTGTGAGGGCGGCCGATACGCACCCGTCTGCGGCGTTGCACTCAGCCTTCAATCCTCGATGTAGCTGTCGCTACACCTGCGGTTTCAGTCTTCGCGCGCCTTGCATCCAGGCACGTCTCGACCGCCTCGGAACGGTGGTGCTGGGGGCGGCCGATACGCACGCATCTGCTGCGTTGCTCGCATCTTCAGTCGCTGCGGAGTAGCTGCCGCTACACCTCACTCCTTCAGTTGCGAGACGCCTTGCATCTACGCACGTCTCGACCGCCTTCAACGGTGGTGTTGGGGGCGGCCGATATCCGCACGAATCTCGACCGCCTCGGACCGGTTTGCAGGTTCGAGGCGGTTCAATGGGTTTGATTTTTTTTGACTTGCCCTCCCCGTGTTATCGCAGCCGGAGAGAGGTGGGCGTTTCGGGAAAGAGCCGGACGAATGTTTGAGGCGTAGCCGAGTTTTCGTCCCGGCCCCGAAACGTCTGCCGAACGGAGGGAACCCGCGCTAGCGGGCAAGATATTCGGGGCGCTTTTTCTGCCTACTCTTTTGTGCGCACAAAAGAGTAGGGCGGCGGGCGGGGCCGCGACCCCGCGGTTTTCTGCGAGGGCGGTCGATACGTGTCTGCTACCCCCCCATCTGGCAACGCTTCAAAGCCGTCCCGACCCCCGCTGTGGGGTCGGGACGGCTTTTTTGTCTTGGGTCGGTGCCGCCGGTTGGGCTAAATTGTCAGGCGGGAGGGAATGATGGACGAGGCCGGACCGGTTGAAATGATTCAGGCGATGCTGCGCGCGGTCCAGGGGCTGAAGCTCTACCCGGCGCAGCATCCCAACCTGCAGCGACAGGTGAACGACTGGCTGCTGTGCCTTGAACGGATGCTGCACGGACGGCCGCAGGTGGTGCTCGGGGCGCATCAACAGACCCTGTTCTGTGATGACCGGTTGTTTACCGAGCCACTGGCTGCGGCCGAGAACCTGTTGGCGGTCCTCTCCGGCCGGATGATTGCCAGCATCGTTTTCACTCCCGGGGTCAGTGCCCGCGAGCTGGCCGACTTCCTGGTGCTGCTGACCGGACCCGGCAGCCCGGAGCAATTGCTGGAGGGCTGCCGTCGGGCCGGGTTGCGGCATATCGAGGCGCGGCTGGTCGAGGATGAGGAGGAACGGGATTCCGCGCAAGCTGCCGACAAGGTCTACCAGCAGGCGATCGATGTTACCGATTCGATTTTCAACGACGTGCGGATGGGGAAGATTCCGCAGTCGGGAGCGGCGATAGCGGCCGTGCGCGCGATGGTCGAAACGACCCTCACCGAACCGCACGCCCTGCTCGCCCTCTCGTTGATCAAGGATTATGATGATTACACCTTCCGCCATTCGGTCAATGTGGCGGTCATCGCGCTCGCGGTCGGTCGGGCCAGTGGCCTTGATGAAACGCGGCTGCGGGTTCTCGGTTTTGGCGCCCTGCTGCATGATCTCGGCAAACTGCGCATCGATATCGCCATCATCAACAAGCCGGGGCGTCTGACCAGCCGAGAATTCGAGCGGATCAAGGACCATCCCCTGGAAGGGGCGGAGATTCTTCGCCAGATGGAGGATGTGCCTTCGGCGGCCATCGCCATCGCTCTGGGGCACCACCTTGGTTATGACCGCAGTGGCTATCCTGCGAGTGTGCGTTCTGTACCGATGCCCGATTATGTCCACATGGTTGCGATCGCGGATGCCTATGACGCCATGACCACCCTGCGTCCCTACCAGCAGGCGATGACCCCGCGCGGGGCGATGGCGCGGCTGCGCGAGTCCGCCGGCAGCCTCTATCATCCGCAACTGCTGGAAAATTTTGCCGCCGATCTCGGCTCCTACCCGGTCGGCAGCCTGGTGCGGCTCAACAGCAACCAGATCGGGCTGGTGAGCCGGGTCGGGTTTGCCGAGGACGAGTCGGTGCGATTGAAAATTCTGCTCGATGCCGACGGTCGGGAACTGGCTTCACCGGAGTCGCTGGACCTGGTCGGCGCGGACATGCAGCGGATTGTCGGCGAGGTCAATCCCCTGTCGCGAGGCATCCAGGTCGCCGACTACCTGCCCTGAGGCACTTTCTCCCGGGGGTCAACCGAGATCCCTGCCGGACTGCGGCCGGTAGGGGCTCATGCTGTAGGCCCGGTAAAGGATGGCACCGTCATGGTTGAGCAGGTCGGAGAGCCGTTCGCGGTTGACCGGGTGCTCCGGCAGCTTTCGCGCCGTCTTCTCGTCGAACCAGCCGACTTCGAGGCTTTCGTCGCTGGTTGTCAACTGCCCGCCGACGGCGCTTCCCAGAAATCCGAAAATCACCGCCGACGGTTGCGGTTCGAGCTTGGAGAAGATGGCCGCCAGGCGTTCGATCCTGACCTCGATCCCGGTTTCCTCCCGGACTTCCCGCGTCGCCGCGGCAAGCAGTTCCTCACCCGACTCGACGTGCCCCTGCGGCAGTTCCCAGCCGCGCCGCGGGTGACGGATCAGCAGGATCTCATCGGACGTATTTCGCACCAGGCAGCTGACGATAACGGTATGCAGTGGTCGCGTCACGGTTCCTCTCCTCCGGTTTCACGCGGGCGTTCCACCCGCAGCAGGCTCATCATCCCTCCGAACAGGCTCTGTCGGCTGATCGGCCGCAGCCCCGCCTCGTCCAGCATCGCCTGCAGACGGTCCGGTTCCGGGTAGCGGGCCAGGCTTTCGGCGATATAGCCGTGTACCTGCCAGCTGCCGGAGAGGATGCGTCCCCAGAGCCCGCACCAGGAGCGCAGCAGCAGGTACTGCAGGCGGCGGCCGGGGGCCGATTCGGCACGGGCGAAGTCGAGGAAGCAGGCACTGCCGCCCGGTTTCAACAGGCGCCTGATTTCCGTCAGCGCCTGATCGAGGCGCGGCGCGTTGCGCAGGGCGTAGCTGCCGGTGATCAGGTCGAAACTCGCATCTTCGAAGCCGGTTGCCGCCATGTCCCCTTCGATAAAGCTGATGTTGCCGGCATGCGGCCGCTGTCGCGCCATGTCGAGCATTTCCGGGGTCAGGTCGAGGCCGATGATCTCCCCTTGCGGGTAACGGTCGGCCAGCAGGTCACAGATGTCGCCGGTGCCGCAGGCCAGGTCGAGACAGCGCGGCGCCGGGTGGTCGGGCAGGCTGTCGATCAGCAGCCGCTTCCAGGCCCGGTCGCGGCCGAGGCTCATGACGATGGTGGCCCGGTCATAGCCGGCGGCGGCGGCGGCGAAATGTTTGCGGTTGTAGTCCCGTTTGCGTTCCGGGGTGTCGAGCCAGTCACGGCTGTTGAGGTTGAAGCGGCTCATGGTTGCTCCATGGAATGTGGTTCCAGCAGGGCCGCCAGAATTCTGTCGACCCCCTCGCTGTCCAGTTTAAGCTGCTCACCGAGAATGGCACGCATTTCGGCCAGGCAGAAATCCTTGCCGATGGAGCGGCTGGCGAGCAGCGCCCTGTTTCCCCGGCTGTCGGGCAGGAAGAAGGCCAGCCGGTAGTCGGGTGGCGCGGCGATGAATTCGATCTGCAGCCGCCGCCGGCGATCGCTTCCGGCCGGGATGCCGGCCACCCGTTGTTCGGCGGCGGCACCGGCGGCGCTCAGCATGTCGAGATACCCGAGCATGGCGTCATGTCCCGGCCTGCCAGCGGGCCAGCGCTGTTGTTCACTGCGGCTGATGGCGGCCAGCACCCGGCGCAGCAGGGTGGTTTCCAGGTCGGTCTGCAGCACCACCGCTGTTCCGCGCTTGAGCAGCCTGAGGCTGCCGACATGAGGCGGGTCGGTCGGCAGCAGGACACTGCGCACCGGCAGGTCGGCGTCATTTTGCTGCAGCTGTTGCGGCAGGGAGCCGGCCGCCCATGCCGGGAGGGCGCAGAACAACAGCAGGCACAGCAGCATGACCGCGGCGTGTTTCCGCCGGCGCAGCCGCTCCAGCACCAGCAGCCCGGCCGGCAGCACCAGCAGGTCGCAGAGCAGGGCGCCGACCAGGGTGGTTCCGGTCAGCAGCGAAAACCAGCTGGTCGGCAGAAAGCTGCCGAAGACACCGACCCAGAAGCCGAGGGCCAGCACCAGGGTCGAGATCACCAGCGCCGGGCCTACGCCGAGGGTGGTGCGTACCAGGGCGGGTTTGCCGTAGCCGTGCTGTTCGCGTCGGTAGCGATGCAGGAAGTGGATGGTGTCATCTACCACCAGGCCGATAGTGACGGCGGCGATCATGGCGGTGCCGGTGTTCAGATCGATGCCGAACCAGCCCATCAGTCCGCCGGTCCAGAGCAACGGGATCAGGTTCGGCGCCAGGGCGACCAGCAGCAGCCGCCAGCTGCGGAAGGCGGCATAGAGCGCGGCCAGGATCAGCACCAGTGAAAGGCCGAAACTCATCAGCAGGCTGCGTACCAGGCGGTTGGAGTCGCCGCTCATCAGCAGAAAACCGCCGGTGGCCTCCAGGGAAATCCCCTCTCCGAGCCGTGATCGCCCTTCGGCGAGCAGTTCATTTGCCAGGCGGCTCGCCTCGGCGCTGCCGAGCAGGTGCAGCTGGATGCTCAGGCGGGTGTGGCGCAGGTCGGCGCTGACCAGGCGGCGAACCAGCTGTCGGTCGCCGATGCCGGACAGCAGATCAAACAGGTCGAGCAGCTGCGCGTCATCGGTCGGCAGTGATGCGGTGCGTTCGGGATTTTCGGCCCGCCAGAGGACGCCGAGCAGGTCGGGCAGGCCGAAGCTGCCGGTGATTTCCGGGTGGCGTTGGAGTTCCCGCTGCCAGTCGGCCAGGCGCTGCAACTGGTCGGCGTCGAAGGCTTTGCCGTCCTTTCGGGTCAGCATCATCTCGATGGTTTCAACGCCGCCGAGACTGCGGTCAAGCGCCAGGGTGTCGGCGTACAACGGCGCCGTGGGGCGAAAGAACCGTACCAGGTCGGTGTTGTTGCGGATCTGTCCGAGTCCCGGCAGGGCCAGGGCGCTGAGCAGACCGGCGGCCAGCAGCACGCCGGCCGGTCGCCACAGCACCAGCCGGGTGGCGCGGCGCAGCCCCCGCCGCAGCAGCCGCGGCGGCCGGGCGGCATGGCGCTGCGGCAACGGCCGCCAGCTGAGAATGACCGGGACCAGGGTGGTGGCCAGGGCGAAGGACAGCAGGGCGCCGAGACCGGCGTAGAGGCCGAAATACCGCACTGCCGGAACATCGCAGACGGTGAGGGAGAAGAGACCGATGGCCGTGGTCAGGGCGGTCAGCAGGCAGGGGGTGAAGAGAGTGGCCATGCGGTGGGCGAGCAGGGTGCGGACCTCGCCCCGTTCTCCGGCCAGTTCCAGCCAACCGTGCAGCAGGTGGATGCAGGTCGCCACTGCCAGGACCATGATCACCGGGGGCAGCAGGGCGGTCACGGTATTGAGCTGCAGTCCGGCGAGGCTGTAGAGGCCGATGGTCCAGACCAGGCTGATGGCCATCACCGCCAGCGGCAGCAGCACGCCGAGCGGCCGCCGGAAGAGCAGCAGCAACAACAGCCCCAGGACCAGGACCGAGAGCGGAATCATCACCCGCTGGTCGCGCTGGATGGCGCGGGCGACGTCTGCCTTCTGTACCGGTATTCCGGTCAGGTAAAGCCGGTTGCCGGGCGGCAGTTCATCTCCGATGCGTCGCAGGGCGCTGACCAGGTTCTGCAGTCTGTTGCCGTCCGTCTGCTTCGGCACCGCCAGGATCGCGGCCGTGGTGCGGTCAGGGGACAGGAGACGGCTGCCCAGTTCCCGGTTCTGCCGCAGTCGTTCATCCAGCCGGGTGCTGAAATTCTCCGCCGCGAGATCGGGCAGCAGTGCCGCCGGCTGGGCGCCGAAGGGGCCGGGGATGGCCGTCCTGGCATTGCTGAGACTGAAAACCCGCGCGATGCCGGGCAGCTGTTCGATGTCGCGGGTCAGACGGTCGAGGCGTGCCAGGCCGGTCGGACTGAGCAGGTCGTCGCTCTGCAGGCCGAGCAGCAGCAGGTCATCGCGACCGAAAAGCTCCTTGAAATGGCGATAGCTCTCCTGCTGCAGGGGTTCCGCCGCCACCATCGACGCGTTGTCCTGCTCGATGCCGACCCGCGAAGCCGGCAGCGCCAGCAGTCCCGTCAGCAGCGCCAGCAACGCCAGCAGCGGCAGGCGCGCCCGGCCGAGCAGCAGGTAATAGCAGCGGACCAGCCTGCTGCGGTTCATGTCGCGGCCCGGAAACCCGGGGTGGTCAAAGCTCCGGGAAAGATCGCCATGGTGGAGGAGGGGGCCGGGCTGAGTCGCGGCAGGTGGATGGTTTTCATCAGCCTAGCCCCGGTTGCGCCGCAACAGTCCCAGTTCCACCGTCAGCCCGGGGCCGAAGGCCATGGCGCAGATCTGTTCTTTGGTGCCCCGGCTTTCGGCCAGCAGACGCTGCAGCACGAAGAGAATGGTGGCGCTGCTCATGTTGCCGAAGTCGCGCAGCACCGCGCGGGGGGCTGCCAGCTGTTCCGGTTGCAGCTGCAGGGCCTTGCCGACCTGGTCGATAATCGACTTGCCTCCCGGGTGGACCGCCCAGTCGCCGATCCGGTCGCGGCGGCTGCCGCCCGCGTCCAGCAGTTCGTCGACCACGCCGCCGATGTTGGCGCCGAGAATCTTCGGTACGTAGCTCGACAGGGCGATGTCGAAGCCCTTGTCGCCGACGGTCCAGGCCATGTCCGTTTCACCGGACGGCACCAGCGCCGACTGGAAGCGTTCCAGTTCGAGGACCGTCTGCCCGGCGCGCGGCGGCCGGGCGCTGACCAGGGCGGCCGCCGTGCCGTCGGCGAACAGCGCGTTGGCCAGCAGCTGATCTTCGCGGTCGCCGAGCTGGATATGCAGCGAGCAGAGTTCCAGGCAGAGGACCAGCACCACCGCCTCCGGATTCGCCCGGCAGAACTGGTCCGCCATGCGCAGCGCCGGGAAAGCGGCGTAACAGCCCATGAAGCCGAGATGGTAGCGTTCGGTCGAAGCGGGCAATCCGAGTTCCCGGACCAGGTAATAATCCAGGCCGGGATTGAAGAAGCCGGTGCAGGAGGCGGTCACCACGTGGGTGATTTCAGTCGGTGTAAACCCTGCCGCTTTTTCCAGCAGAGCATGTCCGGCCTTGAGACCGAGTTGCCTGGCTTCGCGGGCGTAAATGGCATTGCGGGCGCCGGTGCCGGGTTCCGTCAGTTGCCCGTTGCTGCCCTGGATAAAGAAATCCCGGCCGAAACCGGGAATAACGCTGTGACGGGTGGCAATGCCGCTGGAGCGATAGAGGGCCTTGAGAATGCGGCGTTGCTGGTTGTCACCGGCCAGCTCCTGCATCCAGCTGCCGACCTCTTTCTGGTCGTAGGCGATATCAGGAGTGGCGGTTGCAATGGCATGGATCGAGGGGAGCATGAAAAACGTTCCTTGTTTTCGGGTCAGGGTTGCCAGGCGGTCGGCAGGGGGGCGAGATGAAGTTTGACCTGAACCCTGATCTCGTCGTCAACGGAGATGAACAGGATCGATGGGGGATCCAGGTGATAGCTGTCCAGCGACAGCGGGAATTCAAAATCGACACTGAAGGCCTTGGGGGTATCAATCAGTTGCAGCACTCTGGCTTTCAGCTGCTGTTCGGTGTCACGAATGCGCAGCGACAGCGGGAAAGTGCCGCCGTTGTCGAAAGCATGGTGCAGCTGGGTGCGCAGGTCTTTGACAGCCGTCGATTGCAGGTGGCCGATGATTCGCGGATATTTGTCCGCTTCGAACATCTCGCGCATATTTTCGTCGCGACTGTCGTTGTCGGTGTCCATGGAGGCGACCGGAACGGCGATGCCGGTGTCGTCGAGGTTGCCGTTCGGCTCTATTTCGAGGGTGAAGGGGGCGCAGCTGCCTTTGCCCTCAAAGTCGTGCAGGGTTGAAGAACCGAAAAAGAGGATTTCACATTTCCCCGACAGGGGCGTGGCGATGGCCGGGACACTCAGCAGAAGCAGTGTCGCCAGGATGATCAGGACGCGCATGGGATGAATCTCCGACGATAGCTGACAACAATAGTCAGAATTATACTCCTCGGGTCCGGTTTTGCATCAAAAAAAATACACCGGCTGTCAGCGGGGTGACAATTGCCGGTTTTTTCCCGCTGTTGTCAGTCGGGCGGCGCTGACGCCTCTCATTTTACCATCTTTTTCTTCGGGGAATGACCGGGAGGATTCTACCGGCCCTTGCGTTTTTCCAGTTCGCTGGCGTAGCGGGCCAGTACGGCGCGGCGGGAGAGCATGAAGTGTACCTTGCGCGGGTCGCTGATGTTCATCACCGGGATCTCTTCCAGCCCACGGCTGGTCAGCTTGCGCAGCACGTCGGTGAGGGTCTCGTCGGGGCGGGCGGTGATGACGTTGGCGTTGGCGATGTCGCGCGCCAGCACCAGGGTCGGCGGCAGGTCCTCGGCGAGGATGCGGCGGATGTCGTTGACCGAGAAAATGCCGGTCATGTTGCCGTTGCTGTCGACGATCGGGTAGTAGGCGCCCTCGGCGTCGGCGATCTCTTCGAGGATGTCGGAGAGGGTCTTGTGTTCGGCCACCTGGTGGGGTTTCCGGCCGTATTCCGCCAGGTCCGCGACCTTCAGTCCTTCCAGCACGTCGATGACGAAATCGCCGAGGTGGGCGGGGGAGTCGATCCGGCTGGCGACCTGCTTGCAGTAGATGGTGTTCTTGCGAAAGGCGATCATCGCCACCACGCAGACCAGCATCAGTGGCGCCAGCAGGGCGTAGTTGCCGGTCAGCTCGGAGACCATGATCAGGGTGGCGATGGGGGTGTTGGAGACCCCGGCGAAGAAGCCGGCCATGCCGATCAGCACGTAGGCGCGCGGATCGAGGACCATCGCCGGAAACAGGGCCTCGGCGGCCAGGCCGAAGGCGCCGCCGAGCATCGCGCCGATCACCAGCGAGGGGGCGAAAACGCCGCCCGAGCCGCCCGACGAGATGGTCAGGCTGGTGGCGACGATCTTGGCGAAGGCGACCACCAGCATCACCCAGATGGCGACCTTGCCGTAGAGGGCGGCCTGCACCATGCCGTAGCCGGAGCCGAGTACCTGCGGTACCGCCAGGGCCAGCAGGCCGAGCAGCAGGCCGCCGATGGCCGGTTTGAAGATCGGGTCGATGCGGATGGCGTGAAACAGTTTCTGCACGCCGTAGAAAAACTTGACGTAGAACTTGCCGACGCTGGCGCAGAGGATGCCGAGCACGAAGAACAGCACCAGCTCGCGGGGATGTTCGAAGACGAAGTGCGGGGTGACCAGCAGCGGCTGCCAGCCGGTCAGGCTGCCGAACAGCGAGTAGGCGACGATCGAGGCGATGATGCTCGGGATCAGACCTTCATGTTCAAATTCCGGGTCCTGGTAGAGGACTTCGACGGCGAACAGGGCGCCGCCCAGCGGGGCGCGGAAAGTGGCGCCGATGCCGCCGGCCATCCCGGCCAACAGCAGGATGCGGCGGTCGGCGGCATCCAGTTTCAGTTTCGCGGCGAGAAAGGAACCGAAACCGGCGCCGATCTGCGCGATCGGACCCTCCTTGCCGGCGCTGCCGCCGGTGCCGATGGTGACGATCGAGGCGATCGACTTGATGATCGGCACCCGGCCGCGGATCTGCCCGCCCTTGTTGTGAAAGGCGTCGATGGCGCCGTCGGTGCCGTGCCCCTCGGCCTCCGGGGCGTATTTGAAGACCAGGTAGCCGGAGACCAGCCCGCCGAGGGCCGGAATCAGGAACAGGAACCAGCGGTACTCCATCGCCAGCGAGATGATCGGTGAGGCGGCGGAGAGATCCGTGGAGATCGGCGGCGGGTGGTAGCCGGCCCAGCCGCTGAGAAACAGCTCGTTGGCCCAGTGCACCCCGGCGTAGAAGAACAGCGCGCCGAGTCCGGCGACAATGCCGACCAGCGACGACAACAGCAGCGGCCGCCCCATGGAGCGGACATCCATTTCTCGAAGGAAGTTTTTCAGCAGCAGGTAGGGGTTCATAGTCATGGAAGTGCAAAAAATTACCTGAATCAGTGGTTTGCGCTGTTCGCCGGCAACCCGTTCACGGATTCAGGGATCAGCGATTAATCAACCATTTCACACCATAAAAAGCAAGTGAAAAGGCCCTGCTCAAATCCACCGGCTGTTTTGTGGACCGAGGGTGGCGGAACGGGTGGAGATGCGAGGCGCCGCGCCGATTCGGGCGCAGACGCAGCCGAGCTGCGTTGAGCACCGAAGCGGTGCAGGCAACGAAGCAGATTCAGCCGTAACGACAGCCGAATCCCGAAATTGCCGGTGGATTTGGGCCCCATTGCGGCAACATGCCCAGAGGAACGACAGCGCCGTGCCGCTTTCGCGGCTTGGCCCCCGGCGGCCGCTCGGTTCGGAGGTTCCCGCCGGGTTCGGGATGTGGGCCGTCCCGATCGCCGTCGGCGGCAGATGTTTCTTGTTCATTGTGGCGAAACATGCTAGAAAGATAGGTGTTTTGTTGATCTGCTGGTAATGGAGGGGGCCATGAGCGGAAGGAATCCGCGCCAGAATCAAAAAGCCGCACCCGCTGCAATCGCAGCGGGTGCGGCTTTTTGCGTTTATGGAGAAATATAGAATACCAAAGAAACTCTTTCCACTGCCATATTTAATAACACAGTGGGGGCCATATGCGATATGGCAGTCACTGTCTAACCCCTGTTAGCCCTCAAGAGTTTGTAATATGTACTGTGCCTATTATTGGTTACTAGAACCCCTCAGAGGTGGCATTAAAGATTCCAATGAACGGACTCCTGCATTCAAGTTTGATATAAAGCCCGAACGCCTTCCAGATACTTATGAGTTTGCTCTGTATGCCGACCAAGATGGGGTGCCAGAATTTGCCAGGCTCATAATCCCAAATCTTGATGAAAAAGTAATTCCAGATGAAGTTTTGCCACTACTTCAAACAACAAAAGAACATTTAATTACTGTATTAAGGTTGACTTATAGTTATAAAGCAGACTACTTCCCGTTAACTGCATGGACATTTTTTAGTGATGATCAGCCTCTTAAGTTTGGGCTAGAAACCCGTCTAAGCGGGAAAGACGTTTTCAACCCAGACAACACAAAAAATCTGTTTTTCCATTCGATGTCATTTCGTGAGGACCTGCGGCTGTTTGTGGATGGTGGGGACGAAAGGATT
This sequence comes from Geothermobacter hydrogeniphilus, assembly GCF_002898515.1. Classification (GTDB taxonomy): domain Bacteria; phylum Desulfobacterota; class Desulfuromonadia; order Desulfuromonadales; family Geothermobacteraceae; genus Geothermobacter_A. The sequence continues at coordinate 36,056 of NZ_PPFX01000044.1, forward strand.
CCACTTCAGTATAGGTTTTTATCCTACTACAAAATTCTTGAAAAAAATTTCAAAAAAAATGGTCTGTGGAAAAAGGAAGAGCTTGAACAACACTTAAAGACATACGAAGAACTATTCAAAGAGGCTGGATTTATTGGGAAGCCGTCTTCTACTCTCCATTCAGTCCGTGACAAATGTGCTCATATTCGAACAGGAAATACCAGAGAGAGTCTCGGGGTTACGCATCTGAACCACAAAGAAGCTGTAATCACAAGTGCTTTGTTACCAATACTAAACAGAATTACAGGGCAAATTATAAACTCAACTTTCGCAGACAGAAAAATCTGCTAACATATTGAAATAATAAAGCAAAAG
>NZ_PPFX01000045.1 GCF_002898515.1 Geothermobacter hydrogeniphilus
ACAGTGCGATTTTAAGCAATAATTGCAGCAAGTTACACTTTTTCAGGGACGACTACGGTAAGGGGTGTGTCAATACGGAAAATTGGGTGGTTTGCTCTGATGTTTGACACCAGGTTCGATGTGCGGAGCCCATTTTCCGGAGGGCGTGGGTACGCATCGCCTGCTTCGTCAACAGCTTGAAGAATATAGCATTTTTATTTCACCCCGAAACTCCACACACCACTGTCACTGACCGGACCTCCCCTCGGTGTCCGGGCTTCAACCTTCCAGTAATAGGTCGTCCCCGTCGTCAGTCCGGTGACATCGAGGCTGCGCAGGGTCGGGTCGGGGGCGGGGGTTGATGAACCGCCTCCGCCGCAGGCGCTGAGGAGGGCGAACAGGGTCAGGGTGAGGCCGAGCAGCAGGGCCGCGCGATATTTTTTTCGCAGGCCGAGGGGCAGCAGCAGGGCGCCGAGGCCGAACATGGCGTAGCTTGCCGGGGTGATCGTCGCCATGGCGGCGGTGACCGGGAAGCTGAGCGGGTTGCTGAAATTCGGGTCGGTATCGAGCAGTACGGTGTTGCTGAAATTCGGGTCGGTATCGAGCAGTACGGTGTTGCTGACGGCGGCGCCGAGAGCATCGAGGGGCTGCTTCCAGGTCAGGGTGACATCGGTTGCCAGGCCGTTGTTCTGGTCGGCCGGGGAGAGCAGGGCCGGCACCGGGGGCAGCAGCAGGTCGTAGGCGGCTTTGGCGTCGACCAGTCCGTAACCGTAATCGTTGTCGGGGCCGTCCGGGGCGTTCAGGGGAAGGTCCTGGGCGGAGAGGCGCAGGGCGTCCTCGAGTTCCTTCACGCTGGCGCCGGGAAAACCGCCTTGGCCGCGCAGCAGGGCCATGACGCCGGTGATGTGGGGGGCGGAGAAGGAGGTACCGCTGGCGGTGAGATAGGTTGCAGACCCCGCCAGGCTGATATCGGCGGTCAGGATACTGAACCCCGGGGCGACAATATCGGGGAAGATGGCACTGTTGCAGCTTGACGGGCCGCGGCTGCTGAAATCGCTGATCAGGGTCGGGTCACCGACCGCTCCAACTGAACCGACGGCGTAACTGTTGGCATAATTTGCCGGACTGACATCCGATCCCTGGGCGGGTCCGTCATTGCCGGCGGAGAAGACAACCGCAATACCGGCGTTGCGCAGGGCCTGAACATCGGCCTCGAAGGTCAGCAGGCAGCCGTTAACGGCACTGAATCCCCAGGAGGCGTTGAGGATATCAGGGGTATCATCGGTTGCCGGGTTGTTATCGGGGTCAAGAAGCCACTGAAAAGACTTGTGGATGGTGCTTTCGGGGGTGGCGCTGTCGTCTGATTTGAAAATCTTGGTGGCGATCCATTGGGCCCCCGAGGTGACCCCGATGGTCTGACCGCTGTTGCTGCCTCCCACCAGGACTCCGGCGACTGCCGTACCGTGCCCGGCGCTGTCGCAGGGCTGGCTGGTGTCGGCATCACAGAAATCACAGTTGTTGGTTCCTGCGGTCAGACAATCGGTAGCGGCAATGGCGTTGAACCAGCTGTTGCTTCCGCCCCGGTAACTTGGTGTGAGGTCGGGGTGGTTGATATCCACCCCGGTGTCCATCAGGGCGATGGTGGTGCTCTGCCCCGTCAACCCCAGATTCCAGAGATCCGGGGCCTTGATCAGGGTCAGGTTGCTGGTGGCCGCTGTCGCCGCCGGGGTCGGTGATGCCGGTGGATCGATCAGTCGGTCGTAGCGGACCGCCAGCACCTCCGGTTGCGCCGCCACCTCATCAATCAGGTTCGGCGGCAGCTCGGCGGCGACACTGTCGATCAGCCAGAGTGACTTGACCTTGCTGACATGGTTGGCCGCCAGCAGGTCGCGCAGCTGTTGCCGGTGTCTGGCGGTACGCTGTTTGAGCTGTCTGAGGTGATGCATCCGCGCCAGCCGTCGGCGTTCCCCCTTGTGGGCGCGGATATCGGCGGCCAGGGGGGCGACCTGTTCCAGCCCCGGTTCCGGTTTCAGGGTGATAATGACCGGGACGCTGCCGGTTGTTCCCCGTGACAGGACGGAGAGCAGGTGAGGCCCCAGCTCGGCGGCCGTGACCGGGTTCCCGCAGAGACACATGGCAGCAAGGCCGCAGAGGAGAAATAATCTGGTCACCGGGCACCCCTCCTCTATTCGATTGTCAGGCCCTGAACGCGGTAGTCACCGAGAGCCACGGTGACCCTGCTGCCCGATCTGATCAGCCCGGTATTGCCGAAAAAGATCCAGTAGACGACTCCGACCTGCGGTGGGTTCTTGGTACTTGGGCGCATGGGGCCGAGTTTGGCCGGGACCGGCACTTTCAGGGCTTTTCCGGTTTTGTCATCGACCAGGTAGAACTTGTTCTTCTTGGTGAAAAGAGGTTTTGCTTTTTCAGCGTCGAGAACCCGGAAGCGGAAGTCGATCATGTGGCCTTCCGCCGTGAGACGCAGGGCGGTGATTGCAACGCCGAGTTCGCTCAGTTCACCGTCAGGGCCGGGTTTCAGGTTGATCGGTTCACCGCTCCAGGCGGGCAGGGTCGGCAGGCAGAAGGAGAAGAAGACAACCATAAGCAACAGACGCATCATGCAGACCTCGCGAGATTCTAGGGAATAAAGGAATTTTCTTGCCCGGGAATGGTTCCGAGTGTCACATTATAACTTATTGAAAGCGGCCCTGCTATGTCTCTCCAATGGTTTTGTTGGCAACGACGCTCTGGATCGGGGTACAATGCCGGCAGGTATTTCCGTGCCGAAGCAGGATAACTCTGCACAGAAAGTGATGATGATTCAAGATGAAGTCCGGTCTCTCCGACCGTTTCGGTCGCCAGCTGAATTACCTGAGGTTGTCCATTACGGACCGCTGCAATCTGCGCTGTCGCTACTGCATGCCGGAAGAGGGGGTCGCGTCCCTCGGCCACGGCTCGGTGCTGCGTTACGAGGAGCTGCTGCGCATCGCCAAAGTGGCCTGTGAACTGGGGGTGCGCAAGATCCGGGTGACGGGCGGCGAGCCGCTGGTGCGCAGAGGAGTGGTTGATTTCATCGGAACGCTGGCGTCCCTGCCGCAGCGGCCGGAGGTGGTCGTGACCACCAACGGTCTGCTCCTGGAAGAGCTGGCGGGTCAGCTCAGGGATGTCGGACTCAGTCGGGTCAATGTCAGCCTCGACACTCTCGATGCCGACCGGTTTCGGCAGATCACCCGCCGCGAGGGTCTGGAGAGGGTGCTGGCCGGCATCGAAGCCGCGGACAGGGTGGGCCTTGGGCCGGTAAAGATCAACATGGTGCCGATCGGCGGGGTCAATGCCGATGAGATCGAAGCCTTTGCCCGGCTGACCCTGGAACACCCCTGGTACGTTCGTTTCATTGAATTCATGCCGGTCAGCGACGATCTTGACTATACACCGGAACAGCGGATTCCGGTGGAGGGTATCATGGCCGCCCTGCGGCGGGTCGCTCCGCTGGTGGAGGAACCCCGCCGGGGACCGTCCGGACCGGCGCGGCTCTATCGTTACGACGGTGCGCCCGGCGGCCTGGGGGTGATCCCGGCGGTCTCCAGCCATTTCTGCGACCAGTGCAACCGTCTGCGGGTGACCGCCGACGGCAAGATCCGTCCCTGTCTCTTTTCCGACCAGGAGATCGACCTGCGCGCCGCCATGCGTGGCGGCGCCGCAGACGAGGAGTTGGCCGCCATCTTCCGGAAGGCGGCCAATGTCAAGCCGGACCGCCACCACCTCGAAGATCCCCATGATGGCACCGGCAGCCGACGGATGGGGCAGATCGGCGGCTAGGAGGTGTCAGGTTTCTTTTAACGCAGAGGCGGAGAGGGGCAGAGGGGGAGAGAAAATCTTTTTAGGGTTAAATCCTGAACAGCTTTGACTCTGCGCTCTCTCCTGCTCTGCGCCTCTCCGTTAGGAAAAGATTTTCTTTTTACTCCTCCGGCAACACCTCGTTCAGCAACTCCAGGATATGCACCGCCCGCTGTTTGCCGCCGGCGTGGTTGACCGCGTCCTGCAGCTGCATGATGCAGCCCGGGCAGTCGGTGGCAACCAGTTCGGCGCCGCTCTCCTCGATGCGCCCGGCCTTTTTCGCGCCGATCCTTTTGCTGTTTTCATAGTGGTAGACCGAGTAGGTGCCGCCGAGGCCGCAGCAGGTGGCGGCATCCTCCATCTCGACAAACTCGACCTGCGGCAGGCTCTTCAGGATCGCCCGCGGTTCTTTGGTGATGCCGCGGGTGCGCAGGTGACAGGGGTCGTGGTAAGTGACCCGGGTCTTCACCCCGCGCGAGGGGAGTTCCGCGAGCTTCTCCGGCAGGCCCATCTCGACCAGGAAAACGAAGATGTCGCGGGTTTTCGCCGCCAGTTGTTCGTAGTCGCCGCCGAGATCGGCATAGATCTTGCCGATGCCGGCGTTGCAGGAGGCGCAGGCGGTCAGTACATAGTCGACCGGTTCTCGGGTCAGCGCGGCCAGGTTCTGTTCGGCGAGCTGTTCCACCACCTCGCCGGCTCCGGCCGAAACCGCCGGCAGGCCACAGCAGGCCTGATCCCCGGGGATGATGACGGTGACGCCGAGAAACTTCAGTGCGCGCAGAAACGCCTCGCCGATTTCGGGGTACATGTAGTTGATGCCGCAACCGGTGAAGAAGGCGACGGTCGGCATCCCTTCTTTGCCCTCAATCCGTTCCGGGCAACGTTCGCGGAACGGCCGGGCGGTGAGCGGCGGCAGGGTGCGGCCGCTCTCCAGGTAAGGGGCGGGAAAGCGCAATCGCAGGCCGCTGTGCTCCGGCAGTTTCTTGAACAACAGGGAGGAGAGAGCCCCGCCGGTTTTGGCCAGGGTGTTCATCAGCTTCGGCCGGCCGAGGATGGCCGCGACCCCCTTGCCGAAGCTGGAGAGTCCGCGCTGTTCGGCGATTTTGCGCCGGGCGGCGGCGACGATCTCCTCGGTCGGTACTTTGTTCGGACAGCCGGCGCAGCAGGAGCCGCACAGCAGGCATTGGGAGAGATCTTCGATCACCTTCTCTTCCAGGCCGATCTCGCCGTCAAGGACTGCTTTCGACAGCGCCACCTTGCCGCGCGCCACCCGTCCTTCACGGCGCTCGGCGCCGAACACCGGGCAATGCGCCCGGCAGGCGCCGCACTTGACGCACTGCTCGATTTCTTCGCGGTAGTCTTCGAGATTTTTCAGTTTGGCCATGAGATTTGCTTCTATCCTGCCGCCAAGAAGGTCAACAACTTCTTTAACGGAGAGGTGGAGAGGGGCAGAGGCAGAGAGGAAATCTTCTGGGGTTAAAACCAAAACTTTCTCTCCGTTCTCTCCTTCTCAGCGACTCTCCGTTAAAAAAAGCTTTTCTTGGCGTCTTTGGATCCCAGATGTTCAGTCCAGAAATATTTTCCCCGGGTTGAGAATATTGTTCGGATCAAGCGCCTTCTTGATGGTCTTCATGTAGTCGGCGGCCTTTTCGCTGATCTCCAGCGGGATGTAGGGAGCCTTGGCGATACCGACGCCGTGTTCGCCGCTCATGGTGCCGCCCAGCTCCAGGGCGCCCTTGAAGACCTCTTCGATCGCCTTGTGGGCCCGTTCCAGCTCGCCCGGCACCTTCTTGTCGATCATCACGTTGACGTGGATGTTGCCGTCCCCGGCGTGGCCGAAGTTGACGATCGGGATCTGGTATTTCTCGGCGATGGCGTCGACCTTGCGGATCATCTCCGGCACCTTCGAGCGCGGCACGCAGATATCCTCGTTGAACTTGTCCGGGTTGACCTTGCGCAGCGAGGCCGACACCGAGCGGCGGATCTGCCACAGCGCCTCGCTCTCCTCCGGGGTTTCGGCGCTGCGGGTTTCGACCACCCCGAGGGGCTGGATCAGCTGCTGGATCTTCTGCACCTGCTTGGCGAGAAATTCCCGGTCGCCGTCGACCTCGATGATCAGCACTGCGCGGGCGCCCTCCGGCACCTCGAGATCGGTCGCCTGGCGGACGCAATCGAGGGTCCGGCCGTCCATGAATTCGAGGGTGGTGGGGATGATCTTGTGACCGATGATGGTCGATACCGCCCGGGCGGCGCCGTCGATCGAGTCGAACATCACCAGCATGGTCTTCTTCGCCTCGGGCAGCGGCAGCAGCTTGATAACGATGCGGGTGATGATACCCAGTGTTCCTTCCGAACCGCAGATCAGCTTGGTCAGGTCGTAACCGACCACGCCTTTCATGGTCGGCCCGCCGGTGGTGATGATGTCCCCGGTCGGGGTGACCACCTCCAGGCCGATGATGAAGTCCTTGGTGACGCCGTACTTGACGCAGCGCGGCCCGCCGGCGCATTCGGCGACATTGCCGCCGAGGGTCGAGAACTTCAGCGAGGCCGGGTCGGGCGGATAGAACAGACCGAGCTTCTCCACCGCCTTCTGGAACTGCTCGGTGACCACCCCCGGCTCCACCGTCGCCACCAGGTTCTCACTGTCGATCTCGAGAATCCGGTTCATCCGTTCGGTGGAGAGGACGATGCCGCCTCTGGTCGGCAGCGAGCCGCCGGTGAAGCCGCTGCCGGCGCCGCGCGGAAAGACCGGAATATTTTCGGCATTGGCCAGTTTCATCACCAGCGCCACATCTTCGGCGGTGGCCGGGTAGATCACCACGTCAGGCAGGAACTGCTGTTGGGTGGCGTCGTAGGAATAGCAGATCAGGTCGGCCTTGTCGGTGCTGACATGCTCCTTGCCGAGGGTCTGCTGGAGATTGCGGATGATGCGTTGCTCGAGCATGAAAATAATAGTCCTTTTTTGGGGCCGCCAAGAAGGTCAAAATCTTTATTTAACGCAGAGGCGGCGAGAGGGAGAGATGGAGAGAAAACCTTTTTAGGGTTAAAATCCTGAATAGATTTGGCTCTGCGCCCTCTCCTGCTCTGCGCCTCTCCGTTAAAAGGGTTTTCTTGGTGCTCTTGGCGCCTTGGCGGCCCAGGAATTTCAGATTTTATTCAAAACCGGCAGTACCGTCCCCCCGTCGGGGATGACCACGGTGCGCGGATTTTCAGGCAGTCCTTGATAGGCCATTTGCAGCGCGGCGTCAAGGGTTTCGGCCTTCTCCATGCCCATGGCCGCGGTCTGTTCGGCGTTGAAGCGGCTGACCAGGATGACCCGGTAGCGGCGCGCCTTGACCAGGGTGGCGTGGGCGGTCTGGCCGTTGATCTGGTAGTCGGCGCGCAGGGCGGTTTCGAACGCGTCCAGATCCTGGTAGCGGAACCAGTCGAAGAAGGTCGGATGGCCGAAGCCGTCGGGGCATTCGGCCAGCAGGATCGCCGTGCCGCCGGGACGCAGCGCCCGCACGCCGTAGTCGAGGGCCTTGTGGGCCTGGATGAAGTTGATGTCCTTGGGCGCCCCGCCGCAGGAGATCACCGCCAGTTCCGCCGGCTCGGTGAGCGGTACGGTGTAGAGCCGCCGTGCCAGTTCGCAGCCTTTCAGGTGGGCCTGCTCCAGTTCGCCGGCGAAGACTCCGGCGATGCGCTTGTCCGGGGTGAGGACGGTGTTGAGCAGGAAATCGGGTGCGACCCGCCGCGCCGCCTTGAGGATCGCCGCGTGGACCGGGTTGCCGTCGAGGACCGCCGGAGCCGCCAGCGGGTGCTTGCCGCCGACTTCGGGCGGGTTGAAGACCCTGAAGTGGGTCGCCATGCAGGTGGCGCGTCCCGCCACCCCCGGCACCAGCCCCTTGCGCCCGCCGCCGAAGCCGGCGAAGTAGTGGACGCCGATGGTGCCGGTGACGATCACCCGGTCGGCCTCGGCCACCGTGCGGTTGACGGCGACCGGGATGCCGTCGACCGTACCCAGCTCGACCAGCTGCCGCGGGTCGTCGCAGTCGTGGTCGACGACCGCGATCCGGCCGTACAGCGGGCCGAGAATCTTCCGGTGCTCGGCCTCGGTCTGTCGGCGGTGAATCCCCAGGGCGATGACGATGCGGATGTCGGCATCCCGCACTCCGGCCCGGTTCAGCCGTTCGACCAGCAGCGGCAGGTAACGTTCGCTGCCGGTGGCGCGGGTGATATCGGATGTGACGATGGCCACCGACTCGCCGGGCCGGACGATCCGCTCCAGCGGCGGGGTGCCGATTGGGGCATCGAGGGCCCGGGAGATCAGCTGTTCCGGCGGCGCCGGTGGGCCGGGATCGGCGGCGCGCAGCAGGGGCGCGTCGGGCAGATCCAGGGGCAGGGTTTCGGAACCGTATTTAAGTTGCAGTGCGGGCATATGAAAACCATTCGGGTTAATTTTGATGCTTTCGCAAAAAAGCAAAAATATGTTGGCTAAGCTAAAAGCGCCGGCAGCAACGCAACTGCTGGTGAGTTTTTGCGACGCCATCAATTTTAACATCATAGGTGCAACAGGATCGGTTCTTCAACCGGAATCCACTATCACCCAAATCCACCGGCAATTTCGGGATTCAGCTGTCGTTACGGATGAATCTGCTTCGTTGCCTTCACCGATTCGGTGCTCAACGTAGCTCGGCTACGTTTCCGCCCGAATCGGCTCGGCGCCTTGCATCACCACCCGTCCCGCCACCCTCGGTCCACAAAACAGCCGGTGGATTTGGGTGTCTACCGGCGGGTTTTGTTGACACCCTCCCCCCCGGTTCCTACAATGTCCTATTTTCGGGTTCTCTTCATCCCGACGAGAGGCAATTTTTTGGCCGTCAAGAAAGTCAAAACCATCTTTTCCTGCCAGCAGTGCGGTTACCAGAGTCCGAAATGGCTCGGCCGCTGTCCCGACTGCGGGCAGTGGAACAGCCTGGTCGAAGAGACCGTGCAGCCGGCCCGCGGTGGACGCGGCGGAAAGGCCGCCGGGGCGGCGAGTGTGCCGCAACGGCTCTGCGAGGTCAGCGCCTGCGAGGAGGATCGCCTGCAGGTCGGCATCGGTGAATTCGACCGGGTACTGGGCGGCGGGGTGGTGCCCGGCTCGCTGACCCTGATCGGCGGCGATCCCGGCATCGGCAAATCAACCCTGTTGCTGCAGGCACTGGGGAAACTTGCGGATCTCGGCCCGGCCCTCTACGTCACCGCCGAGGAGTCGACCCGCCAGGTGAAGCTGCGTGCCGGGCGGCTGGGGGTGGTCGCCGGGCAGTTGCTGCTGCTGGCCGAAACCTCGCTGGAGGCGATTCTCGAACAGGCCCGGCAGCTCCGTCCCGCCTTCCTGGTCATCGACTCGATCCAGACCATCTTCACCGCCGCCCTCGAGTCGGCCCCCGGCAGCGTCAGCCAGGTGCGCGAATGCGCCGGGCGGCTGATGCAGGTCGCCAAGGGGGACGGTATTCCGACCTTCATCGTCGGCCATGTCACCAAGGACGGTGCCATCGCCGGACCGCGAATGCTTGAACACATGGTCGATACGGTGCTCTACTTCGAGGGGGACGCCGGCCATCCCTACCGGATTCTGCGGGCGGTCAAGAACCGCTTCGGCTCGACCAACGAGATCGGCGTCTTCGAGATGCGCGAAACCGGCCTGGCCGAAGTGACCAACCCGTCCGAACTGTTCCTCGCCGAGCGCCCCGAAGGGGCGGCCGGCAGCGCCGTGGTGCCGTCGGTGGAGGGCAGCCGGCCGATCCTGGTTGAACTGCAGGCGCTGGTTTCCAGCTGCACCTACGGCACCCCGCGACGGACCACCATCGGCTTCGATCACAACCGGGTGGCCCTGCTCGGTGCGGTACTGGAGAAAAAGGTCGGCCTGTCGCTGCTCGCCCAGGACATCTTCCTCAACGTCGCCGGCGGGGTGCGGCTGGACGAGCCGGCGGTTGATCTCGGCGTGGTCGCGGCCCTGGCGTCGAGCCATCTCAACAAGCCGATTCCGCCGCGCACCATCGTTTTCGGAGAGATCGGTCTGGCCGGGGAGGTGCGGGCGGTCTCCCGCCCCGAACTGCGGGTCAAGGAAGCGGCTCGGCTCGGCTTCGACCGCTGCTTTCTGCCGGCGGGGAATCTGAAGAACCTGGAAGGGCCGGAGGGACTGGAACTGATCGGTGTGAGGCGGGTTGAGGAGATGCTGGACGAGTTGTTTGAGTAACGGCGGCCGATACGCACCCTCTGCGTGGGGGCGGCCGATACGCGCACATCTGCTGCGTTGCTCACGCGCCTCGTCATTCCGACGTAGCTGCCGCTACGCCTCATTCCTCAACGCGTGAGACGCCTTGCATCTGTACACGTCTCGGCCGCCTTCAACGTCTGTGCTGGAAGAACTTTGTCTGAAGTGTACTGTCCCTTCCCGTGGAAGCCACTGAACGGAGGAGACGGCCGGCGGAGAAAGAGGCATGAATGTCTGAGGCGCAGCCGAGTTTTCACGGCTCCCGCCGGTTTGGGTTTGAAAACTACTGACTTGGATAACGGAGAACACCATGAACGACAAACTGACCCATTTCGACAGCGAAGGCCGGGCGATCATGGTCGATGTCGGCGGCAAGCCGGTCACCGAACGGGTGGCCGTCGCCGGCGGCGAGGTGCGGATGCGGCCGGAAACCCTGCAGCGGATTCTTGATCGGACCATCGAGAAGGGGGATGTCTTCGGCATCGCCCGGACCGCCGGGATCATGGCCGCCAAGCAGACCAGCGGCCTGATTCCCCTCTGCCACCCGCTGCTGCTGACTTCGGTTGGTCTTGAGTTCGACTCCCACCCGGAAGAAGGCCGGGTGGAGATTCGCGCCACGGTCAAGGTCGGCGGCCAGACCGGGGTCGAGATGGAGGCGCTGACGGCGGTTTCGGTGGCCGGACTGACCATCTACGACATGTGCAAGGCCATCGACAGGGGGATGGTGATCGGCCGGGTGCGGCTGATCGAAAAACACGGCGGCAAGAGCGGTTCCTGGGTCCGCAAGGAGGATTGATGGCACAACAAACTTATCGTATCAGCAAGGGGGTGCTGCTGCCGCTGGTTCTGGTCGCCATCCTGTTGCTGGTTCTGCTCGGTGTCAGCCTGGTCAACGGTGAGGTGCTGCTCAAGCTGATCATCCTGGTGGCGGTTCTGATCCCGGTTGTCCTGCTGCTGCTGACCAACCTCAAACGCCGGGTCGATCTGTCCGCTGAAGGGGTGCGGGTGGTCCGTCCGGTGGGAGAAAAATATTTTCGCTGGGATGAATTGACCTCCTTTGAGGCGGTTTCGGTGCGCGGCCGGGCCTTTGTCACGCTCTGTGCCGGCGAGGACTTCGTCATTATCTCCAACAGCTATGAAAAGTTCGCCGACCTGGTCGAAGCGATTGCCGGGCACCTGCCCGAAAAGGCGGTCAGTCCGGAGGCGAACCGCCTGATCGAACATCCGACTTCGGCTCTGGCCGGGGTGCTGCCGCTCTGGTTCGGGGTGCTGGCGCTGATCTATATCCTCTGGCACCAGTTTGCAGCCGGCAATTGACTTGAGCCGCGATTTCATTTACTTTTATCTCTCTGACTCAGGTTTTGTTCCGGGTCCACCGAGGAGGTCTTATGGAGAAGGCGAAACTGGACGAATTCCGCCAGATCTTGCAGGGGCAGCTGGACGATATCCAGCGTGCTGCCGGCGGGACCGTGGCCGAAATGACCGATGAAAAGGAAAACTTCCCCGATCCGACCGACCGGGCTGCCCTGGAATCGGATCGCAACTTCGAGCTGCGGATTCGCGATCGTGAACGCAAGCTGGCGAACAAGATTCGCGAGGCCCTGGAGCGGATCGAGGAGGGTGAGTTCGGGCTCTGCGAAAGTTGCGGCGAGGAGATCGGCGAGGGACGTCTGAAAGCCCGCCCGGTGGCGACCCTGTGCATCGAATGCAAGACCGAGCAGGAACGGCAGGAAAAGATCGGTTGACTGCCGGCTCTCTCCGGCTTCTTCCCCACGGAGGCGGCCCCGGCTCTGTTGACAAAGACGCCGCCTTTGGTTAAGGTAGCACCGCTTTTACGGGGCTGTAGCTCAGCTGGGAGAGCGACGCGTTCGCAACGCGTAGGTCGGCGGTTCGAGCCCGCTCAGCTCCACCAAGAAAATCAAGGCCGATTCGGAGATGATCCGGGTCGGCTTTTTTCGTTGTCGGCAAACGGTCGGGCTCGAAGCGGAGCGAGCGCGTCCAGTGGACGAAAAGCGGCCAGGGACGGCCGCGCCAGCGAGTGGAGGGGGGCCTGCGCCGGCCGGGGCGGGATGCCTCGGACATAGCAGGCGAGCCCGCTCAGCTCCACCAAAAAATCAAGGCCGATTCGGAGACATTCCGGGTCGGCTTTTTTCGTTTGTTTTATGCAGATTCTTTCTGTGGGTGCCAAGATGGGTGCCAAGAAATAATTTTGTGCGTGTCCTTTGCTGCTCTTTGAGGGATGCTTTTTGGTTTGACGTGATTTGCCCCCCCCCTCACAACGCGTTATCCCACTCCCATCTTTATCGATTCCCTGTTCCGCGCGAGAGTTACTTCATCCCCTTACCGCTTGACCTTGCTCGTGACAGAGTTTTTTCAGCTCAATATTCTCCAGTGGATGTTGACGCAGCTGAACTTGATGGCGGATTTGCTGAAGAAGCAGCTCAAGGTCAAACTGTCGAGGGTCAAGGCCCAGTTCTTCAAGATTGTGCGCCAAACCCTTTCGGCCACTATGTTTGCCCAGCACAAGACGCCGCTTAAGCCCAACTTCGGCCGGGTCGAACCCTTCGTAGTTGCACGGGTTTTTGAGGACTCCATCGGTGTGCAGACCTGACTCGTGAAAAAAAACCCTTTCCCCAACCACCGCCTTGCAGCCCGGCACGGGTCTGTTGCTGGCGACACCGACCAATTTTGACAATTCGACCAGACGACTGGCATCGATACCGGAGTCGATGCCACAGACGTGCTTAAGTCCCATCACCACCTCTTCGAGTGCCGCATTGCCGGCGCGTTCTCCCAGCCCGTTGACCGTGACATTGACAATCCGGGCTCCAGCACGCAATCCGGCGATCGCGTTGGCAGTCGCCATGCCGAGGTCATTGTGGGTATGGATCTCGAGCGGCAGGTCGACCCGTTGGAGCAGGAACCGAATCCGTTCATAGGTGGTGAACGGATCAAGTACGCCCAAGGTGTCGCAGTAGCGCAGGCGATCGGCCCCTTCTGCCTTGGCGATCTTCAGCAGTTTGACCAGGAACTGCGGATCGGCACGGCTGGCGTCTTCGGCCCCGACCGAGACATAAAGATCATGCGCCTTGGCGAAGCCGAGGGCGGTTTTCAGTTGTTCCACCACCCAGTCACGACTTTTGCGCAGTTTCAAGGCGATATGAATATCGGAGACCGACAGGGAGATATCGACGGCGTTGACGCCGGCGTCCAGCGAGGCCTGAATATCGGACTTAAGCGCCCGGTTCCAGGTGAGCAACCGCGCGTTCAATCCCAGATCAACCAAGGCGCGTACATCGGCCTGTTCTTCCTTGCCCATCGCCGGGATGCCGCACTCAAGCTCACCGACACCGATCTCATCCAGCGTGCGCGCGATCTGCAGTTTTTCCGCACGCGAGAAGACGACTCCGGCGGTCTGTTCCCCATCCCGCAGGGTGGTGTCATCTATGATGATATCCGGATGGAATTCAGCTTTCATGTCAACCTCGTTCGATAAATTTAGACGCAAAAGCCCCGCACACCTTGGTCAGGTGAACGGGGCGACTTTGCCACGTTTCCGGCGACGCTGCCGGGATGGGTTCGACCTCCAATTCGAGCAAAAGGCGTGCCTTCTTCTTGTTGCGGACCCGGTGGCTTTTGAGTGAATTGTTGCGTGGATATTGCCCAAAAATAATGCAGACGATCAGACCACTGCCTGCACAATAACCTGAATCCGCCGGGAACATGCCGCAACAGGTTGAAAACACCATCCTGCCGATCTGGCATAGCTGATGCTCTAGACAAGCATAGCCACAGTGGCGTGGCCACCCAAGACCCTTCCCAAAGACGCGATGGAAATCTACTTCTCAGTGGAGACTTTATCGTGTCATCCAAACCCAAAATCAAAGACCTGCTCGATGAGAGCGCCTGCGAGCACAATAAAAAGAAGAAGCAGGCCTGCAACGCGCCCAAACCTGGCGCGACCACCGGCGGCTGCGCCTTCGAGGGGGCACAGATATCCCTCTTTCCCTACGCCGACGCAGCGCACCTGGTCCACGGGCCGATCACCTGCCTCGGCTCATCCTGGGAGACCCGCGCAACGAAAACGACCTGGCCGGGCCGCGACCTGACCCGGATGGGCTTTACCACCGATGTCAGCCTCAATGACGTGATTTTCAGTGGTGAAGAGAAGCTGGTCAAGGCGATCGACGATATCATGGCGCGCTACAGCCCCGAGGCGGTCTTCGTGTATTCGACCTGCGTCACCGCGATGATCGGCGACGACATCGACCTCATCTGCAGGCAGGCTGCAGCGAAGCATGGCGTACCGATGGTGCCGGTGCATGCGCCCGGCTTCGTCGGCAGCAAGAACCTCGGCAGTCGCCTCGGCGGTGAAGCGGCGCTGCGGCACCTTATCGGCACTCTGGAGCCTGAGACCACCACGCCTTTCGATATCAACCTGATCGGCGAATACAACGTCACCGGCGACATGTGGCAGTACAAGCACCTGCTCGACAAACTCGGCATCCGGGTGCTTGCGACTCTCTCTGGTGACGGGAGGATCAAGGATATCCGCTGCGCCCACCGCGCGAAGCTGAACGTCATCGTCTGCGCCAAGTCGCTGGTGTCGCTGACGCGCAAGATGCATGAGCAGTACGGCATCCCGTCGGTCTCCCTCTCCTTTTACGGCAAGCGCGATACGAGCAAGGGACTGTTGGCCATCGCTGCGGCGCTGGGTGATCCCGGGCTGGTCGCGCGCACCGAAAAGCTGGTCGCTCACGAGGAGGCCAGGCTCGAAGAGAGGCTCAAACTCTACCGTGATGTCTTCGTCGACAAGAAGGCGGTTCTCAACACCGGCGGCAACAAGACCTGGTCGATCGCCGCGGCACTGCAGGACCTGGGGTTCGAGGTGGTGGCGACGGCGGTCAAGAAGGCGACCGAGGATGATCGAGCCAGAGCTCGCGAATACCTGGGGGAGAAGGGGGTGTTGATGATGAACCCCGGCGTAGAGCAGGCCAGGTTGATCGACGAGAAGGGTGCCCATCTGCTGCTGGCCGGAGGCCGCTCGCTCTACACCGCGATCAAGAAGGGGATTGCCTTCGCCGACGTCAACCAGGAGAAAAAGAAGAGTTACGGCGGCTACGACGGGCTGCTCAACCTGGCCGAAGACCTGAAGAACGCACTCGAAAACCCGGTCTTCAAGCTGGTCGCACGGAGGGCACCATGGCAGAAGTAACCCGCAAAAGAGACAAGCCGCTTCAGGTGAATCCCGTCAAGCTGAGTCAGCCTATGGGTGCGACCCTGGCATTTTTAGGCGTCGATCGCTGCATGCCGCTGATGCACGGGGCCCAGGGCTGCACCAGCTTCACCAAGGTCTTCTTTACCCGCCACTTCTGCGAACCGATCGCGATTCAGACTACGGCGGTGACCGACGCACTGGCGGTCCTTGATGGCGGTGACTACAGCATTGTCGAGTCGGTCAAAAATATCTGTAAAAAGGTCAGTCCGAGTTTGATCGGTCTGCATACCACTGGCCTGCCCGAAACCAAGGGGGACGACCTCCGAGGGGTCGCATCAAAGGTCGGCTACCCGCTGGTCTATGTCAATACGCCCGACTACGAGGGTGGCTTCGAGTCGGGCTGGGCATTGACCTGCAAGGCCCTGATCGAACAACTGGTCGCTCCGGCCGCGACGGTCAATGATAACAAGCTGGTGTTGTTGCCCCATGTCAGCCTGACGCCGATCGAGGTCGAGAACATCAAGGAGCTGATTGAGAGCTTCGGCTTCAACGTATTGGCCCTGCCCGACCTGTCGACCTCCCTCGACGGCCACCTGGGTGAAAAACAGGCCGCGCTCTCAAGTGGCGGTATTTCGGTTGAGGAGATCAAGTCCCTGGGTGATGCCGGGCTGGTGATCAGTGTCGGTGAATCCATGCGGGAAAGCGCCAGGGTTCTGCTGCAGAAAAATGCGGGTATGCGGCATCATCACTTTTCGCACCTGCAGGGACTTGAAGCGAGCGACAGCCTGGTCGAACTGCTGCTGGACGAAACCGGTTTCAATGGTGTCACGCCCAAGGTTGAACGCTGGCGTCAGCGCCTGCAGGATGCGATGCTCGACAGCCATTTCTCCCTCGGCCAGACCCGTATTCTGGTGGTCGGTGAGCCGGACCAACTGGCCGGTACCTGTAAAATTCTCCACGATGCGGGTGGGCGGGTGACTCTGGCTATTTCGAGTGTCGATTCGCCGCAACTGGAGAAAATACGGGCAAAAAGGGTCCTCGTCGGCGACCTGGAAGATGCCGAGGCGGCGGCTGACGAGTATGATCTGATCGTCGGTAATTGCCATTGCCAGGCCCTGGCGCACCGGCTGCGCAAAGGCCTGGTGCTGCGTGGCTTCCCCAACTGGGAGGAGGTCGGCAACCCGCTGAAGAACGATCTGCTCTATGAAGGGGGAGCGTATTTTCTTTATGAGACGGCCAACGCCGCAGAGGAAATGCGCAGAAAAACCGTCTGAGAGGAAGCCTTTCGCGGAGCCGCAGGGTCGCGGAGAAGGCAAAGGCTTTACTCATGCGAACTCTGCTGTCTTAAGTGCGTGCAAACGAACGGGCGTGAGATATCTGATTTTCTACGTGGTTCTGAGCCTGCAGTGGTGAACAGGGGATTGGAAATGTACGGATACAGCGAAACCATTCTCAAGTATGCGATTGATGACAGCCATACCGGGGTGCTGGAGCAGCCGGACGGGATTGGCGAAGTCGGTCTGGGGGCAGAGGAGGCCGGGCGCAAGCTGGCGGTGCGTTTCATGCTGAAGTGCGCTGGGGAGCGGGTTGATACGATCCGCTACCAGGTCTTCGGCTGCGGCTATACCATGGCCGCGTGTGCCGCTGCGGCGGAGCTGGGTGAAGGACAGTCACTCGCTGAACTGGAAAGCTGGACGGCCCGTGTGATTGATCAACAACTCGGCGGCATGCCCAGGGAGCGTGATTATTGTGCCGACCTGGCCGTCAAGGCCTTGCGCGCGGCCGCCAGCAGTGTCCATGCCCGGAGGAGGGTTGCGACGGTGCATGATCCGACAGAAGAGCATGGTCCGAAAATCAATGTGAACAACCCGACCTATCGCACCCTGATGGCCAGTGCAAACCCGAATGGCTGTGCTGTGGAGGACAGGCATCTCTTCGCCTGCCTGCTGGCGGTTGCAGACAGCGAAGCGGCCGCGACCCATGCGGCTTTGGGGCTCCCTGCACAAGAACTCGATTTTCTGGTGCGGCGTTTCTTCCCCGCATGCGGGTGGCAGGCGAAGTCATGGAGCGCCGGCGATCCCCGGCTGCCGGAGATCAACCCTGAGATTCGTGAGCTACTGCAGGAACACGTTACGATGAGCCCCGACCCCGAGATTGCGGCCTGGCTGGCCGATATTCTCGTCGCCCGCGCTGCGCATCCAGGGCACCTCTGGATCGCCATGGGGTTGTTTGAGCGTCCGCAGCTGAGCGCGGCCATCGGCCGTCACCTGCCTTCACTGCTGGCGGCCAACGACAAGGGCATGCGCTGGAAACGCTTTTTGTTCAAGCAGGTCTGTGATTTGAACGGTGGGGTGATGTGCAAGTCGCCGGTCTGCGGCGACTGCAGTGACTATTCCCTCTGTTTCGCCGAATAAAAAGGATTGGCCGTTTGGTCCGCCAATCCTTTTCCCTCTTCCCCTTTTTCTCTGCCTGCTTAAATCAGAAACATTTTCCCTCCTGCCATCACCAGCATCAACGACATCGCCTTGAGGATCGTTCTCACAGGCAGGTGGCGGCTTCCGCAGAGCGCGCCGATGGTTCCGCCCAGCAGCGCCACACCCGCCAGCAGGGGGGCGTAGTCAGGCACGTGCTGCAGACTGCTCAGATGTCCGAGCAGGCCCGATACCGAGTTCACCAGGATGAACAGGGCGGCGATACCCGACACTTCGCGAACCCGCGCCCATCCAAGCAGGATCATCAGCGGGCTGAGGAAAATTCCGCCGCCGACCCCGATCAGCCCGGACGCGAAACCGAGGGCCGCACCGACCGTCATTGCGACGAAAACGGAAGGCGGAGCTGCCAGGTAATCCTTGCGATCCTTGCGCACGAACAACCGCCAGGCGGCGAAAAACAGCACCATTCCGAGCGCCGGGCGGTAGAATTCCGGTGGCAGACTGAAATAGCCGCCCATGAAACTGGTCGGAATCGAGGTCACGACAAACGGCCAGAACACCCGCCAGGAGAATTGTCCGGCGCTGCAATACAGGTAGGTTCCGACACCGGCGACAACAATGTTGAGGATCAACGCGGTCGGTTTCAGGGTTTCAGGCTGCAGGCTGAACAGCGCCATGATCGCCAGGTAACCTGAGGCTCCTCCATGACCGACACTGGCGTACAGGCTCGCGACGACAAAAATTGAAACGGCCAGAAACGGAATCAGTTCGGGTGTCATTCTCATCTCCCCTTTTCAGCAACTTTTCAGCAAAGGTATAAGTGTCAGAGCTTTCAGTAGGACAGCCGTTTCTTTTCCAGCCTCTCCACGTCGATATCCTGCCCGACCAGACCAGCAGCATCAGCCCGGCACTGCTTGCAGTGGCGTGCCTGCGAGAGAATCAGCTCGGCCTGGTTGCGCACCATCTCCATGGACGCATCGGAGGAGGGCTCGACATCCCTGAACAGCCCAACCGGGATCACCGGCATGATATTCATCACTTGCGCGCCGAGGTTGCGCACTTCCACCGCCAGGTCAAGGGTCTCGTGGTCATTGATACCGGGGATGTAGACGTGGTTGACCTTGATCATCAGTCCCGCGTTGGCTGCGGCCTCCAGCCCGCAGAGCTGTCGTTCGAGCAGGATCGCCGCGCCGGTCTCGCCGTCATAGCGCCGGCCGCCATGACGGATCCATTCGTAGATCCTGGCGCCGGTGGCCGGAGTCAGGGCATTGATGGTGATGGTCAGACTGTGGACGTCGGCCTCGACAATCTGCGGCATCTTCTCTTCAAGGAGCAGGCCGTTGGTTGACAGGCACAATGTCATCTCGGGGAAGGCTTCGCGCACCAGTCTGAACGTCTCAAAGGTCTTCTGGTCGGCCAGCGGATCGCCGGGGCCGGCGATGCCGACCACCTTGAGATGGGCGCCACCCTGCATGTCCATGTGACGCCTGACCAGGCGCACCCGCGCGACGGCCTGCTCGGGAGTGAGGATCCTGCTGGTGACGCCGGGGCGGCTCTCGTTGGCGCAGTCGAACTTTCGCTCACAGAAACCGCACTTGATGTTACAGCCTGGTGCGACCGGCAGGTGAATGCGCCCAGACTTGCCGTGGTCGCCACCGAAGCAGGGGTGGTCAGTCGTCGTTTTCGCCTTCATCATCGGACAGCCGCTAGCCATGTCTATTCTCCTCAAAAGAAAACCCCGGAGAGGTTCATCCCCGGGGCATCGTTGCCGTTCATCAGCGCCACCACCATGTGCCGCATTCCTATCAAAATCCTGGCAGACCGGCCCACTGGGGACCGGTCTGCCCTGCCATGGGCAGATAACAGGCTCTGGAAAGAAGATCTGCAAGAGCAGATCGTGGAAACTTTCAGGCGTGGGAGCAGGAGCCTTCCTGCCGCCGTTTGCCACTGCAGTTTCCGGTGCAGACCGAGTCGTGAGCCAATTTCAGTGCGTCTGCGATTGTTCCGCCGGCGACCAGCGGCTTGATTCCTACCTTCTCAAGTTCCTGTTTCGGCAGTTCACCGATCATCGCTGCCACCACTGCTTTGCAGCCTGCCAGAGCATTGACGATGGCGTTGAACTGCGGATGGCGAAACGGGTGATTCGGATCATAGGAACAGTATTTATCGACTTGAACCTCTTTCACCGGCGCGGGGCTGCCGCCACCGTAATCGTAGATCAGGAAACGCTCCGCGTGGCCGAAGTGCTGGTCGACCTCGGTACCGCTTTTCGATGCAACTGCGATGAGCATGACAGAACTCCTTTTAAATTTTTATGCTTCCAGCGGTTTGAGGGTGAAACAGCCCTTGGGGCAGGTCGAGGCGCAGGCGGCGCAGCCGCTGCAGTTGTCTCCGTTGACTACGCTCATGACCATGCGGATCGAATCACTCTCTTCGTCGATCAAGTCTTCCGGTCCGAGCACCTTGCGCGCGCAGGCCTTGAAGCAGCGGCCACAGCCGATGCACTTCTCGTGGTCGATCTCCTCGACGAAAGCCGGGGTCCATTCACTTCCCCCCTTGGTCGTTGCGGTCAGAAATGCCATGGTTAACTCCTTAAATCGGCTAAGGGCTAAGGGCGAAAAGCTAAGGGTAAAAACCGATCAGCTCCTTGCCGGGTTTGTTTTCCTTTGGCCATTGAGCCCTTAGCCCTTGGCCGCCCCTGCATTTTTCATCATCGCCTTGCGCAACCAGGGCGGCGGACTCCCCTGCAGCACTTCCTGCAGCCTGGCCACCACCTCGGTGATTGGCTCGGCGGTCTTGCTTTTGAGCGGATGAATCTTCTTCGCCACCAGCCGCGCCGCCGCCGGGCCGCCGATCTGGCTGACGTAGACCAGGGCGCAATCGGCCAGAGCCGCGCTGCGTGCCTCGATGCGATCATCTGCATCCCCGTCCCCCTCGTCGACCTGCAGGATGCCGGTAAACTCGGCGGCGTCCGGCCCGATCTCCCAGAGATAGAATTCCTTTGCCTTGCCGAAGTGTTCGTTGATATGGACTTTGTCGGTACTGGCGAATGCGACTTTCATGAATTCTCCTGGCCTTGTCTTGCTACGGACCAGGTTCAGTCTGCGGATCCTGGCCATGTAGACTCCTGGGATATGGCGCCAGGCTCTGGGCATTCGGAACAAACAACCAAGTGCCCATCGCCCGGTGCCTGACGCCTGGCTGAGGCCTTGGGCCTCAGCGCATCATCTCGAACCACGGGTCCTCGCACGTCTCATCCTTGATATCGAGGAACTTGTTGGCAATCTGCGTCAGCAGGTTGATCGCCCCGTTGTAGCCGATGACCGGGGTGCGGTGCAGGTTGATGCGATCGAGGATCGGCATGCCGACGCGGAACAGCGGGATCTTGGCGTCCCGTGCCGCCCACTTGGCGTGGGTGTCGCCGATGATCGCGTCGCAGGGATCGGTCATCAGCAGGCTGCGCAGGTGCCAGAGGTCCTTGTTGATGTAGATGCCGCAGCCCTCGCCGAAGGGGGAAGAGTCAAGCAGCGCCTGCATCTCCTTCTGAAACTTCTTGGTCGCTCGCGAGCAGACAATGTGTTTCGGAATCGCACCCATTTCGAGCAGGAAGGTGACGATGCCGAGCAGGTAGTCGGGGTCTCCGACGACGGCGAACTTCTTGCCGTGGATGTACTGGTGCCCATCGGTGATGGCATCGACGGCGCGGCCGCGCTCGGCCTTGAGTTCCTCCGGAACCGACTTGTCGAACAGTTCGGAAAGTTTCAGCAGGAAGGCGTCGGTCGCCTTGATGCCGAAGGGCATCGGCATCGTCAGGCTCTCGCCCGCGAACTCGGCGCTGATGAACTTCATCGTCGTGCTGGTCGAATACTTCTGCAGCGAGATCGTTGCCTTGCCGTTGATCGATTCGGCGGCGTCTTCCAGCTTCGTCCCACCCGGGTAGGGACGATAGGTGCCGTCACAGACCGAGTCGAAGGTCTCGCTGATGTCGGCCAGCATGGTGCAGGGAATCTCCATAAGCTCGCAGTAGCGCTTGTATTCGCGCAGGTTGGCGGTGTTGCCGTCGAAGCCGGGGATGAGGTTCAGCTTTCCGGTGCACTTGCCCTCGACCTTTTTGCCCTCGGTCAGGTACTGCAGGATGCTTTTGAGCATGGCGTCGTAGCCGTGGATATGGCTGCCGTTGAAACTGGGCGTGTTGGCGTAAGGGGTCGGCAATCCCTCGGGGACCAAATCCCTGGCGCGGGCGTTCTTGACGTAGGCGTTAAGGTCATCGCCGATGACCTCAGGCATGCAGGTGGTGTAGATCGCCAGCATCTTCGGCTTGTAGAGGGCAATGGTGTTCTCGACCCCTTCGAAGAAGTTGGCCTGGCCGCCGAACACCGCGCCGTCCTCGGTCATGGCGTCGGCCGCGGCCGCCGCCGGCTCGCGGAAGTGACGGGTGAAGGTGGAACGGAAGTAGGAGACGCAGCCCTGTGAGCCGTGCACGAAGGGCATGGTTTCCTCGAAGCCGTGCGCGACCATCTGCGCGCCCAGCGGCTGGCACATGTGCGCCGGGTTGACCACCAGCGCTTCACGGGCGAAGTTCTTTTCCCTGTATTCTTCGGTATTGATCCACTTCGCAACCCGCTCGATCTCCTCGGGACTGTGGGTGGTCATCGGTTTAGCAACTGCTGCTTCTGCACTCATCGTATATCTCCTTATTTCAATCCCGTAGGGTCGAACCTTGTGTTCGCCCGGTCTAGCTACGTCCGGTCTTGGTTCGATGCGGGCGATGACAAGCATCGCCCCTACGGTTATTGGGGGAGGTATCCCCTTTAAAATCGGCCTCGCGCCTGTTCGCTTTGCTCACTTAAGTTCGCCAAGTGCGCAAGAAAACCTGAATGATTTACCCTGGTTTAAAACTTTGCGGACTCTGCGAACTCCGCGTGAGAATGCTTTTGCTTAAAACGGACTTTTCACCAGGTCCCAGGTCGGCGAGTTGATCGCCATATCGATATCGCGGGCAAAGATCTTGAATCCTTCGTAGCCGTGATAGGGGCCCGAGTAGTCCCAGCTATGCATCTGGCGGAAAGGGATACCGGCTTTCTGGAAGACATACTTCTCCTTGATGCCGCTGCCGATCAGGTCGGGTTTGAACTCTTCGACGAATTTTTCCAGTTCGAACTCGGAAACGTCGTCGTAGATGATGGTGTCTTTGGCCAACTCGGGGCTGGTGCGGTCGTAGTCGTCCTGGTGGGCGAATTCGTAGCCGGCACCAGTGATCTGGATGCCGAGATCCTCGTAGGCGCCGATGGTGTGGCGTGGGCGCAGGCCGCCGACGAAGAGCATCGCGGTTTTGCCTTCGAGGCGCGGCTTGTACTGGGCGATCACCGTGTCCATCTCCTTGCGGTGTTTCCTGATCACCTTCTCGACGTTCTTCCTGATCTTGTCGTCGAACCGCTCAGCAATAGCACGCAGGGAGGCTTCGATCTTGGTCGGGCCGAAGAAGTTGTACTCCAGCCAGGGGATGTTCCACTTCTCTTCCATCACCTTGCACATGTAGTTCATCGAGCGGTAGCAGTGGATCAGGTTGAGCTTGACGCTGTTGGTAGCGGCGATCTTCTCGATCTCGCCATCGCCGGTCCAGACGCTCTTGACGTTGAGGCCGATCTCCTCGAGGATCGGCTTGGCCGCCCAGACGTCGCCGCCGATATTGTAGTCGCCGATCAGTGCCACGTCATAGGGACCGGGTTCCTCGTCGTACTTGCGCTTGCCGATGACGAAGTCGCGGATCGAGTCGTTGGAAATGTGGTGCCCCAGCGACTGGGAGACGCCACGGAAGCCTTCGCAGTTGCAGGGGATGACCAGCTTGCCGAACTCCTCCTCCATCCTCTTGGCAACGGAGTTGATGTCGTCGCCGATCAGCCCGACCGGACACTCGGAGAGGACCGACAGCCCCTTGCACAGCGGAAAGAGTTCGTTGGCTTCGCGCAGCAGCTTCTCCAGCTTTTTGTCGCCGCCGTAGACGATGTCGCGTTCCTGGAAGTCGGAGGTGAAATCCATCGGGAAGGATGTGACCCCCGGCTTGCCCTGCATCAGGTTGCGCCGGGTCCCCCAGCTGTACATGCCGCAACCGATCGGGCCATGGCTGACGTGGACGACGTCGCGGATCGGCCCCCACACCACCCCCTTGGCACCGGCGTAGGCGCAGCCGCGCTGGCTCATGATGCCGGGGACGACCTTCTTGTTCGACTTGACCGCGCAGGTCGAGGCGGTCGGTTCGTTGGCGCCGAGATGCTGGGCGCGCTTCTTGGCCGCCTTCTCCGGCATCTCCGCCAGGGTATCGGCGATCAGCTTCTCGGTTCTTGCTTTACTCATGCCCTTGATGGGCTTACGTTCTGACATGGATGCTCCTTAAAAGCTATGAACCACGGAGGCACTGAGACACGGAGATACCTCCCCTGTTGGGTGAAAACCAAAACCTGCTTTTGTACGTCTCTGTGACTTCGTGTCTCCGTGGTAAAGAATTATGCGCTTTCAGCTACCCCAACAATCGACTCGTCCTCGGCTTCCATGATGCCGAACTCCATCAGTAGATCTTCGAGTTCGTCCATCTCCAGCGGGGTGGGGATGACGAACATTTTGTTGTCGGCGATCTTCTGTGCCAGCTGGCGGTACTCATCGGCCTGCTTGTGCTCGGGGGAGTACTCGATGACGGTCATGCGTCGCAGCTCGGCGCGCTGCACCTGGTTGTCGCGCGGCACGAAGTGAATCATCTGGGTGCCGAGGCGCTTGGCCAGGGCTTCGATCAAGTCGGCCTCGCGGTCGGTGTTGCGGCTGTTGCAGATCAGGCCGGCCAGGCGCACGCTGCCGTTGGCGGCGTACTTGACGATCCCTTTGCTGATGTTGTTGGCGGCGTACATGGCCATCATCTCGCCGGAGACGACGATATAGATCTCCTGGGCCTTGTTCTCGCGGATCGGCATGGCGAATCCGCCGCAGACCACGTCGCCGAGGACATCGTAGAAGACGAAGTCGAGGTCGTCGGTGTAGGCGCCCTCTTCTTCGAGGAAGTTGATGGCGGTGATGACCCCGCGACCGGCGCAACCGACGCCCGGCTCAGGGCCGCCCGACTCGACGCACTTGACGTCGCCGTAGCCCCACTTGAGCACATCCTCCAGTTCGAGATCTTCGACGGTGCCGAGCTCGCGCACCTTGTCCATGACCGTCTCCTGCGCCTTGGCGTGCAGGATCAAACGGGTCGAGTCAGCCTTGGGGTCGCAGCCGATGATCATGACCTTCTTGCCCAGTGCTGCCAGGCCCGCCACGGTGTTCTGGGTGGTGGTTGATTTACCGATGCCGCCTTTGCCGTAGATCGCGATCTGTCTCATCTTCTTTTCTGCCATGTCTCTATCTCCTTGTTGATTTCAGTGGCTCATCCGCCACCCTGATTAAGGCCCGTTCTGCAGCAGATCACGGCGGCATCTCCGTTGATGTTGTCTTGTCTGCAGGTCGAACGAACCCTTGCTTGTTATGAAAAAAGCCCAACAATCCCTGAATTGCGGGTGCTGGGCTGCAGTGCCGGGCGGCGCGAATCAGTGCGCCAAAAAGAGCAAAGCCCGTTCAGATCTCAAGAGATCAAAACGGGCTTCATTGCCTGTTTAACCAAATCACTTATTTGGGACGCGACAACTCTGTAGCGTCTGGGTTGGTGCCTTCATCCCTGAAGGAGTCGTCATTCACTGGTCGATACTTCCACGAGTCGTGCCAACGTTGAAAAAATCGTGCAAAGGGCCTATTTATCGGTTTTCTGGCACAATGCCGACAGGTTTGCGCGGATTATTGGTTCGTCTACCTGTTCAGTAATTGGGCACTGGTTGGGCAAATGAGTGGCAAAGAAAAGTCCAGAGGCAGGGCAGGGAGACGGTGGCGGGGATATGAGACGATTCTGCTCAATCACGTCCGTCCTCACCTGAGGAAAGTCTCAGAGGGGCAGCCGCAGGGGGACCATCGGCGAGAGAGAGAACCCGTGGCGCCGGTAGAAACGCTGGGCCGCCTCGTTGTCGGCATCGGTGAGCAGGGTGATGCGTGCGCAGCCCTGGGCGGCGGCATGATCGAGCGCGGCCCGCAGCAACCTGGAGCCGGTGCCGCCGTCACGCTGCCCGGGCAGCACGACCATGTCCTCAAGCAGTGCCACCTTCTGCCCCAGGGCGGTGGAAACGGTATAGAGCAGGTTGACCATGCCGATCACTTCTCCTTCTCGCCGGGCGACGAGAATGCTGCCGAGCGCAGGATCGGAGATGATCATCTCCAGCCCGCGCTGCTGGGCCGCGCGGTCGGGGCGGAACTCCGCCTCCTGCGCAAAGAGATGATCGAGCAGGCGGCAGAGGGACGGGATGTCATCACGGGTGGCGGTTTGGATATTCATGTGATAGCGGTGGCGAAGTCCCCGGCCGCGGGCCATTCTTTTTCAGACTCACTGATTCAGGAGACTATTTCAACTCGAAAGCGACCTTGATGACAGCTTGATATTCGTCAATCTTGCCATCGTTGTCGATGTGGCCGCGGATGTCGAGAACCTCAAACCAGGAGAGCTTGTCCAATGATTGCTGGGCGCGATCAACCGCCTGCTGAACAGCGGCTTCGAGTCCGGCGCTGGAGGTGCCGATAATTTCGACCTTTTTGTAGGTTCGTCCCTTTCCGTAAGTCATGGCGCGCTCCTTTCACAAAGCAAACGAATGTGCTGCGTTCAAGGTTAACACCCGCGCGCCCCTTGTAAATCTATCGCGGCAACATGACCACCGGGCGGCAACCGGGGGCAAGGCCGGGTTTCCCCCTTAACGGCCGGGATCGATTTGGTCAAGCTGCAGGGCAAAGGTCAGATCGAGGCCGGCCAGGGGATGATTACCGTCGAGGACCACCTCCTCCTCGTCGATCTTCAGCAGGCACATTACCCGCTCCTCGCCGTCGCCGAAGGTAATGGAGAGCTTTTCGCCGACGCGCAACTCGCGCCCGGTCGGAAAGCGGTTGCGCGGCAGCCGGAGCAGGTTGCCGTCACGGCGTGGCCCGTAGGCGTCGGCGGCTTTGATCTCGACGTTGGCCGCCTCGCCGACCCGCATCCCGCAGATCGCCTCTTCCAGCAGCGGGAAGACCTCGCCGGCGCCGAGGGTGAAATTGTAGGGATTGTCGTGATCGGCGCTGTCGAAGATGCGCCCATTATCGAGGGTGCCGATATAGCGGATCGTCACCCGGTCGCCCGGTTTGGCGGTTTGCATGGTTGTTAACTCCTGGATTTTGTACCACGGAGGCACGGAGACACAGAGACATGCCTCTTGATCCGTGGATGACACGGATAAGGTCTGATGACCTCGAAGTTAATCCGCGAAAATCAGATTTGATCCGCGGTGAGCCTTCAGCCCTTCGCCGCCCTTGGTTATAACTCTTTGCCCTCTGTGTCTCTGTGGTGAAATCTGCCTTCTCACCACGCCCCGACCATGTCGCGCAGCCCTTCGACCAACGCGTCGAAGACCATCTCCCGGCTGTCGATGAAACGCGGCAGCTGGTCGAGCAGTTCCTCCGCCCGTTGCAGGACCGCCTGGTCGTTGCTGCCCAACTCCGCGAGGACCGCTTCGAACATCGGGATCACCTCGTAGAGATCGTCGCGGTCGCAGGATTCCTTGTCCGGCTTGCCGCTGAACTTGGGCAGCTCGCGGGTTCGTTTCTTGCGCTGATACCTGAAATAGAGATCCGACGGCTTGACTTCGACCTTCATCGGCCCGACTCCTTGTGCAGTGCCCATTTTTTCAGCTGCAGCTGCCGCCGCAACCGCCAGCCTGGCTGCAGGCGGAGCGGCAGAGGTCGACCTTGCGGTGGCCGTCGTTACGCGCCATGAAGATGAGCAGGCTTTCTCTCGAGACTGACCAGCCTCCTTCCTCCTCGCGCCCGTCCAGCAGTCCACGTTTGATATGCATCAGGACGTTAAGCTCTGTCGTTTCAAGGACTTGGGCCACTTCAGCAAGCGGCATCCGGTCAATACAGGTCGTCATGTTCGCTTCCTTTTGTCAAAAAAAAGGCCCGCACCTCAGGGGCTGCGGGCATCATTGCCTTTCAGAAAGAGGCACAGCGTCGGACCTCGTCTCGGTCGTATGACTTTCAGGTTTGATGCCAAGTCTTTCCCGGGCCGGCGAAAGTCGTACCAGGCGCTCCGCGGCATCCTCGACCTCCTCCCGCACCTTCCGGTCAAGCCGCCTCAACCAGGCCCTCGGCAGGGCCCCGAGGCCGTAAAAGGCCCCGGCAATCATCCCCGCGATGGCCCCGGTGGTGTCGGCGTCGCCCCCCTGGTTGACTACGCCGATGAGGCACTCCTCGAAACTGCCAGTGGTAAAGAGGTAATGAAAAACGGTCTGCAGGGTTTCGACCACATAGCCTGAGGCCTGGCCATGGTAATTGTTGAAACGGAAATTGGGATGTTCTGCAACCAGCCCCCGGGTCAGCTGGTGGAGACGGAAGCGGTCAGCCCCGAGGAGAGCGGCCTGCACCATGCGTCCGACGCACAGACAGCCGGCATCCGAGAGGGGATGGTTATGGGTCAACCGTGCCTGCTCCAGGGCGCAGCGGACCAGCGCCTCGTCATCTCCCAGGGTCATGATCGCAACCGGGGCCATGCGCATCACCGCGCCGTTTCCGGCGTCCCAGTCATTGTAGGGAGTCTGCAGTTCTCCGCTGCGTCGATAGCGGTTGATGCCCCTGCGTACGGTTGCGCCGATATCCACCGGCTTGGCGCGCATCCAGGCGAGAAATTGCTCGGCGACGGCCTGCAGGTTCCAGCCCCCCTGTTCGAGCAGGGCGCGCGCAAGTGCCAGCGACATCTCGGTGTCGTCAGTCACCTGTCCCGGCTTCAGACCAAGCCAGCCCCCGCCGCGGATCTTGCGATGGACCTTGAACTTCATTCGGATTTCGACCGGGGTCATGAACTCGGTCGTCGCCCCCAGGGCATCGCCGAGGGCAAGCCCGAGAAAGCAGGCGCGGGCGCGTTCGATCAGTCTCTCAGCCACCTGTCAGGGCCTCAACCTCGTACTCCCCGCCGATCGCCAGCAGTTCGCCCTCTCCCCTGAACAGTGAGCGCGGCAGCAACCCGCCGGCGAAGACGACCTTCACCAGAGGGACTTCGGTCTGCAGCACCCTGGATCCGAACTCCCAGGCGTGTTCGAAATCATCGGTGAAGGAGTTGAGGTTGTTGAGGCGCAACAGGTAGCGTTTTCGGCCGTACTGCTCAAGGATCAGGTGCTCTTCGAGGTCGTTTATGCCCCGGTAGAGGCGCAGGTGGGTTCGCCCCGGGTAGTGATGCGGCAGTTCCTGCTGAACGAATTCATAGAGCAGATCCAGCTGGGAGAAGATGGCGCTGGTTCGTTCCGCGCCCTTCATGCGGTCAAAGGCGAAACGTTGATAGGCCTCGTCTTCGAAGCTGCGGATCGGCTGGTGGTGGAAAGTCGGAACCAGCCCGAAGCGCGATTCGACCCAGCCCTTGAGTACCGCGCCCTCGATGGAGTTGCTGTCAAACAGCCAGCCGCGCAGAAAGCGCAGATAGCTGTTCTTGAGACTCTTGCGGCTGTTCTTCGAGTCCTCCCGTTGCCACTGGTGGAGTTGGAACTTGACATCCATGTAGTCGTGGAACTGAATTCCGCGCTCCTCGGCCGTTTGCTGTTTGCGGAGAAGCTCAAAGAGCAGCCGGTTGGCTGCGCACACGCCCTGGATCTTGAGCGTCTGCGGGTTGGTGTTGAAGTGACGCGAGGCGATCACCCGGGGAGGCAGGTTGCAGTGATTGATCAAGTGGTCGTTCATGAAAAAAATGATGACGCTTCCTTCCGGGGATTCGGCAGAGTCTGTATGAGGCAAGGTCTATCGATATTGTGCCTGAATTCTTAAGACGCGAGGAGGACAGGTCAATACATGATGTCTAGGAGGCTGTCGGACTATACAGGCTGAAGCGAAAATTCGAGCGTTTGAGCACAGATTTCGGCTCAATTGCAGCCTCATAGCAGTGGCTATGGGGCAAAATGGAGCTGGGATATGGGCCGAACGCGCGGATTTGCAGCCAGTTCATGGATAGTCCGACAGCCTCCTAGAGAGAGTCAATACCCGTCTCACCGGTACGAATGCGCATGGCCTGGTCGATGTCGGAGACAAAAATTTTGCCGTCGCCGATACGGCCGGTGCAGGCTTCCTTCTGCACGGCTTCGATGATCTCGTCGACCTGGTCGGCCGGTATCACCAGGTCTATCTTCACCTTGGGGATGAAATCGATCTGGTACTCGGCTCCGCGGTAGAGTTCAGTGTGCCCTTTCTGGCGACCGAAGCCTCTGACCTCACTGACAGTCATGCCGGAAATTCCCAGGTTTGTCAGAGCCCCCTTGACGTCGTCCAGCTTGAACGGCTTGATGATGCATTCGATCCTTTTCATGGGTCATCTCCTTTCCAGAGTTGCGTTTGCCGGACCCCGATCCGCTCCGGCATAAACCCACTGATTCAGGAATCAATCATTGATCCCTTCCGAGTGTTTGTGATAACTCTTGCCGCCGCTCATTCCGGGGAAAATAATGGAAAATTCAGCCCCCCCTCCGGTGGCTGTATTGAGCGTCAGTCCGGCGTTATGCTCGGCGAGGATGTTGCTGCACAGGTAGAGGCCGAGGCCGGTCCCCTCTCCCTCCTTCTTGGTTGTGAAGAAGGGCTCAAAGATCTTCGTCTTGAGCTCATCGGGAATCCCTGGCCCATTGTCGGCGATGACAACTCTGGCATCTCCGTTCTCTGTTGTTCCGGTGGTTATTGTCAGGCGTCCCCCTCGGTCCATGGCCTGGGTGGCGTTCATGACGAGGTTGATGAAGACCTGCTTGAGTTTGTTTGAATCACCCATCACGAGCGGCATGCCGCTGTGATTTTCGCGCAGCTCGATATTCTTGCGTCCAAGCTCGTAGCGCAACAGCAGCAGAACGTCCTGCAGGACCTGGTGCAGATCGATGGTTCGAAGCACGGTTTCGCCGCTGCGGGAGAAGGAGAGCAACCCCCCGGTCAGGGTCTTGAGGCGCTCGACCTCGTCGCCGATTCTCTTCAGCAGCTCCAGTTGTTCACTGTTCTGTCCCTGCTCTCGCTGCAGCAGCTGGGTCGCGTAGCTGATGACGGCCAGGGGATTGTTGACCTCGTGGGCGATGCCCGCCGACAGGCGGCCGACTTCGGCCAGCTTCTCAGTCTGGATGGTCTGATCGAGCAGGCGCTGAAAATCAGTGATGTCTTCGACCATCACCAGGATGCCGGTTATCATCCGTCCATCCCACAACGGAGCGAGCCGACGCTTCTGAAATCGCAGCTCACCCCGCAGGTTGCGGTGGGCCAGCTTCAACCTGCCGGGTTGACCACCGTCAAGCACCTGCAGCAACGCCTCCTCGAAACCTTCTTTCCTCAGATGGGGAAAGAGTTTGAGCAGTTTGCAGCCGAGCGCTTCCGCGGGCTTGACCCCGCTGAATTCTTCCATGCGTGGGTTCCAGGAGGTGATCCGCAGCTTCATGTCGAGGCTGTAGATTCCCAGGCTGGCACTCTGCAGGATCTGTCGGTTGAGCTGGTCGAGTTCGCGATTCTTGCTGCTTGCGGCGTGAAGCTCTCGATAAAGGCGCGAATTTTCGATGGCGATGGCGGCGAGCCCGGCAAGAGAAAGGAGCGGGTCGATGTCAGACCGGGCAAAGGCGTGAGGCTGGCAGCTTTCGACATTGTAAACACCGATCACCTGCCCATTGGCGATCAGCGGCACGGCCAGTTCGCTGCGGGCGCCGTTGATGCCGCCGATGTACCCGGGTTCGGTTTCGACATCGGCCACCAGGAGCGGTTTTCCAGTCAGTGCAACCTGTCCCATAATTCCTTCTCCAGGGACAATACGCACCTTCTCTGCATCTTCCGGATAACCGAAAGAAGCTGCGGTTACGAGTTCGCCAGTCTCCTTTTCGATCAGCCTGATGATCGCGTTTTCAAATCCGAAAATATCTCTCGACAGATGCAGGATCTGCGTTAGCAGCTCATCCTGTTCGGTGCTCGACGCCAGCTTGCGGCCAATATCGATCTGCGCCCGCAGCAGTTTATTTTGTTGCTCCTCTGCTGAATGCATCGTCAGTCCATTTGCGCCTTCAGTCGGCAGTAAGCAGAATCGCTTCGGCAACCTGTTTCAGCGATTTGCGCTTGTCCATTGCCAGCTTCTGCATCTTGTGGTGGGCCTCGGGTTCGCTGAGGCCGTTTGCGATCAGGATCCCCTTGGCCTGATCGACCAGTTTGCGTGTTGCAAGAGTGTCTTTGAGCCGGATGTTTTCGTCACGCAGGTTGTTCAGCTTGACAAACTGATGGATTGCCAGTTCAACGGTGGCCTGCAACTGGGCGGGTTGAAAGGGCTTGAGTTGATAGCTGAGGACGCCGGCGTCGCGCGCCCGGGCAATGGTGTCGGGGTCGCTGGTCCCGGTGAGCAGAATGATCGGTGCCGCGACGCTGTTGCTTATTTTTTCGGCAGCCGTGACTCCATCCATGCCAGGCATCGAAATATCCATGATGATTAAGAGAGGGGTCTCACTGCATGCCAGGCTGACCGCCTGGTTGCCGTTTGTAGCTTCAATAATCTTGTCAAAGCCAAAACATTCTATGGTTTCGGCGACTTGACGTCTTATCAATGGCTCGTCATCGGCAATCAGTGCAATTTTCATGGTGACCTCCTGTCGACAGCAGTTGTGCATACAGGATGCCAAGCTCCCTGTCAGTCACAGCACTGGCAGGAGATAGAGTATCGTCAGAGGAGTCGGTGGCCGGAAAGATTCAGAGGCGCGCTCGGGAGTGTTGCCAGGGACCTCGGCTTTATTTTGCCCATGAGGAGCAGCAGCGCGGCGAGGATTGTAGATCATATAAGGGGAGATAACGGACAATCGGGGATGTAGAGATTGGCCGGCAGCAATTCGCTGATACCGCTGTTGACCTCAGGGGGGCTGTAAGGGATTTGCTTGTCTGGTTATCAGTAGCATGAGGCTACTTAGCCCTTTCCACGTGTGGGGCCTGAACATGCCACCTGCTGCATAATGCGTCAGAAATGCTTGCCGACGGATTTGCATACTCGATGATTAAGTCGGACCAATATATTCATCCAAAATCATTGTAAAGATTTTGCTAAATATTCGCCATTGCTGACCGAAATAATAAGAAAATCATCGGCGGGTTGCTGGTGACAAGAACAAGGATGGGAGATGTGTAGGCGGAGAGATGATGAAAATTTTGAAAGGTAGTGTTGGTGTTTAATGTCCGTTTATATCCCGAAATATCATTGTTGCTTGCGAAAAATAAAGAGAAGAATATTTTGTAGAATTTTTATAAAAATAAGTATCTCTAGTTTGTTAGCTTGACAATAATTGAACCATAATCAAGAAAGGGGAAAAAATGGATTTGTGGTTTGATGAAAAAAACAACATAGCTTACATTGGTCTTTCTGGTATTTTGGATAAAGATAGTATTTTAGATGCACTTGAGTCGACAATAAGCTGTGAGAAATATAAAGATGGAATGAGTAGGTTGTGGGATTTTAGAGATGCAGATCTTTCTGAATTGAAGTCGAGTGATATATTGAGTATTGCAATCAAATCTTCTGAGTTATCATCAACAATGAATGAAGTCAATATAGCCATTGTTGTTAAAGACTCTTTGGATTATGGACTGTCTCGTATGTTTCAATCGTATACAAATCGAACATCACAAAACATGGTATTTAGAACGGTAGAAGAAGCAGAACAATGGTTGATGGGGGTCGCTAGCTGAATTTAGCTGACAAACCCATTTTTTTGGAGGTGGCATAACATACGGTATTGAGCCGCTACGGACAAGGGAGGGGGCATTTCCACCCGTCAGGGAAGTTTTTCATTGATAATCAGATTCTGATATTTGTTTTTCTTTTCATCAAAATAATACATCAAAATCACTTCCGTCTTTTGATTGAGCATAATGTTCACGACGAGACGTGTCTGCTGAGACAATAAAAACAACCCGCGACCCGAGGTGTCTTCAATCCCGGGGGGGAGTTCCCCTGGATTGAAGGATGAGTGTCTCCGGATTTTCTTTAAAATCCGTGAGGAGCGAAGGGTGCCTTTCTGGTCAATGACGGAAATCCCGTATTTCTCGAAATCCCTGACAATATGGACATGGATGGCCTCCCGGTCAGGAACCTGAATGACCGGTGGAAGGGCTGTCCCTTCCTGGTCCCGCTCTTCAGCAGTGATGCCGTAAACCCCGTAGGCCAGTGCATTGACTGCAAGTTCTGTAATGTGCCTCCTCCGCAGAATCTGTGGGTAGGCGGATGTAAAAATTAGAGCATTGCCCTT
>NZ_PPFX01000046.1 GCF_002898515.1 Geothermobacter hydrogeniphilus
TCAGTGCGGGGCTGTCCACCTTAATGCACTGTCCGAAATTTTGGTACCAGCTCTGTCTAGTAGCCGGTAAACATCGAAGGTATTTTGTAGTAAAAACTATTGTTCTGTTTTTGATTGTGGGAGATGACGTACCTTTCACCTATATGGTCTGAAAGATAGTCTGTTTCTCTGCATGAATGTTGACGTGGAGTAAAGTTTGAAACTTGTTCATTGTTCATATCATAAGTGCCTTACTGTGTATTATTCAAATGTTTTGTCGTCTCTCTATAATAGAATAGTAAAATTTAGTAATGGATACAGGCATTTTAATAGTATGGTTGGAGATTTTTACCGAGAGTTAAATAAATATAAGCTTGTTTCAGTGAATAATCATGCTTTAGATTTATCAAGACTAGGAAATAAGTTTCGAGTGAGTCGGTTTGTACGTGATCCACGAGATTTGATTGTCTCTGGGTATTTCTACCATAGAAGGGGGGCTGAGGCTTGGTGTAATATTGTTAATCCATGTGAATTTGATTGGGAGATTGTTAATGGTTGCCTTCCTGCAAATATGGATAAAAGACATTCCTTCTCATCGTACTTGCAGAGCTTGAGTAAAGAAGATGGTTTGATAGCAGAAATTGATTTTCGAAAGAAGCATTTTGATTCAATGAAACAATGGCCAATAACGGACGCTAGAATAAAAGTGTATAAATACGAAGACATAATTGGCAATGAGCTAGAGATTTTTGATGACATCTTCAGGTTTTATGAGGTTTCTTGGCTTGAAAAAAGGATTGGCCTATTTTTAGCCGACCACTTTTCGGCGAAAAAGCAAGCGGGTAAAACAGATCACATACGCAATCCTGGGGTCTCGCAATGGAAGGAACATTTTACGTCAAAAGTTCAAGACTATTTTGAGCAGCAACATGGAGAGTTGATTGAAAGATATGGCTATGAACGATAGTAATTACGCAATATTACAAACGAAAAAAGAGTGTGTATAGGACATTGAGGGATCCTTCTGGTGTGTCGTTGTCCCCTTTTAATATCGTCGAAAGACCTGTCATGTTCTGTCTTGCAACCTAATTCTGAAGTGGTGTGTTTGGAACTAGAATCTACCGTTTAACTAATGAAGACATTAACTCAAAATCCGATTTTTGTTGTCGGATATCCACGGTCCGGCACGACTTTGTTGCAGTCTCTTTTGGCTACACAAGGAGACCTGGTGACCTTCCCTGAAACACATTTATTTACGACCTTTTTTGAATTTAATGGCGGACTGGAATTAGAGGTTGATTTTGAATTGGCTGAGAAAATTATGGCCGAGGTTTCAAGACGGTCGCAACTTTCTTGCTATATTGAGCAACTTAAAACAGGAGACGGGCAGAATGGGCCTGAGACTGTTAATGTAAAAGATTTATTTGAATTATATCTTCTGAAAAATTTCCCTGAACTTGAGATGTCGGGAAGGAGATGGCTAGAGAAGACGCCAGATCATGGTCTTTGGGCAAAAAAGATTTATAGTCTCTATCCAGAATCAAAATTTGTTTATATTATTAGAAACCCTTTTCATGCCATTTATTCTCGAACAAAATATTTTGTTCCTGATACAGATGATCTAATCGGAGTTTTGGCAGATCAATGGCGTTATAATATTGAAAAATATGAGGAATTTTCTTCTGAGTATCCAGATGCCAGTTGTTTAGTAAGATATGAAGACTTGGTGAAAAATCCCAAAAAATGGATTGAGGAAATATGTAATTTTCTCAATATGGAATTTGTTCCAAATAATTTAAAAGAATATTCCGAAAAAGCATCTTCAATCATTCGACCATTTGAGTATTGGAAGGATGATGTTATAAAGCAACAAATTTATGTACGTAATGTTGACCCTAAAAAAATATTTTCTTTCCAGGAGATTGTAAAAATTCAATCAATTGTATTTAAATATATGGAAAGATACCAGTATAAAATAGAGTTTCCTTTGTTGCAGCGATGTAAGAATTTGATTTCAAGAATTATGTCTGTCAGGGAAGTGGATGCCATTTAAACAAGATGACATAGGTGACGTTTCGCAAGACGCCCCTTCAGTCTTGATTCTTTATCCATGGGGAATCGAGTCGGTGAGAAAGAAGAATATCGGGGCTGGTTTGCGTGTTGGGCTGCTTGCCGATTTCCTTCTTGATAAGGGATTCCATGTTACCGTGCTTAGCACTGGTCGGTCTTCGTGGGAGACTGAAGATCGTGGAATACTTTTCCGCCAACTTGTTTTTCCATCGTCGTTTGGCCTTTTTTGCCTGTATGCCTTGGTGCTTCTTGTGAGCCGAATCGGTAGAATGCCAGCTCTTCAGGCATTTACGTACTTTTTCTTTCCTGGGTTTGACCAAAGATTTTCCGCGCGGCTCATAGATATTGCAGAAGAACATGATGTTGTTTTACTTGAATATCCTTTTTGGTTCGAGGCCTTGGGGGCGGGAAGCAAGCGTCTTATTTTGACCAATCATGATGTCCTGTCAGTCTCGTGGACCAAGGAGGGCCCTTCTTTCGTTAATAAATTCATGTTTGGAAAGCTTCTGAACCGCGAATTGGCGGCAATGAAATCTGCCCACAGTTCCGTTGTTGTGTCGCATAGTGACGCTGAGTACTTTCGGGCTCGGGGTGTCCAGGGGATTCGAGTTGTTACTAATCCGGTAGCGCTCCAAGAGGAGGAATTGATTTCTCCAGCCAGGGGAAATAATGAACTGGAGAAAACGTTGGAGGGATTTGAATCTGCCGCTCTTTTTGTCGGCAGTGGATGGATTCCAAATCGCGAAGCTGTGAAGAGTATTATTGAAGAGATCGCACCGGCGTGCCCGGAAATTATTTTTTTTATTGCCGGAGACTGTGGCAAGGGAATTCGTTGCTTCGCACCTAATATTCGCCTTTTGGGATCCGTTGAACCTGCCGTATTGGAGGACCTTTACCACATTGTGAAATTCTGCCTGATCCCCGTCCCTTGGGGTACGGGAACATCTCTTAAGGCGGTGGAAGCAATGTCTCGCGGTAAAGTGATTATCGCGACGCGGGTGGGTGTCAGGGGGATTCCTTTTGAACATGGTATTCATGGCATAGTTTGTGATGATGCGAAGGACTATCCTGCATGGATAAAAACTCTTCTTGCGGATTCTGAAAAATGTTCTCAAATGACTTGTCGAGCGAAGCTAGTCGCAAAAAATTTCGATTATCGTAACGTCTATGGGACGTATCTGGAGTTGATTGATGGATTCCTCAATGGAAAGTGATCGGCGGGACACCCAAAGTGCGCCATCTGTATGCGTTGTAGTCGTTAACTGGAATAAAAAGCAGGACTTGCTCAGGTTGCTTACCCTTCTTCATCGCCTGGACTACTCTCACTTCAAGATTGTCGTTGTGGACAATGCCTCGAATGATGGTTCACCTGATGCGGTGCGCGAGGCATTTCCTTCTTCCGTAACTTTACTCGAGACTGGTAGCAATCTGGGTGGGACAGGTGGGTTCAATGTAGGTATGGACTATGGGATCCAGAATGAATTCGATTTTCTTTGGCTTTTGGATAATGATGCTATCGTTGAAACCGATAGCTTGAAGAATCTGGTTTCTGCAGCGTTGTCGTCTCCTGAAGTTGGCATCGTTGGTTCGAGGATTCTTAATGCCGAAGACCCTTCTTTTCTGGTCAAGTTGGGGGCGAATATTGATTGGAAATATGGACATGTACGCTCCGTGATGCAGAATGCACGAGACCGAGAGATGAGTGCCAGGTTTCTGAATGTTGATTATGTCCCGTTTTGTTCGGCGTTGATCAGCCGTCGGTGTGTCCTGCAGACGGGGCCGCTTGATGAGCGGTTTTTTCTTTATTGGGACGATAGTGATTTCTGTATTCGTGCTGGAAAAGCCGGTTTCCGTACTATCGTAGCTCTGTCATCCAGGGTCTATCATCCTTCTTTTACTGAAAAGGGAAGGTCTCAAAATTACTATCTAGTTAGAAATACCTTTTTATTTTTCGCTAAGCACCTGCAAGGTTTGAATTTTTTTACGACTATTTCTCATGTCCTGTCCCGCTTTTTTAAAATGGCTGTTTTTGCAAAACTTACAGATGATAGCCAGAGTTATGCGGTGATTAAGGGTGGTGTGTTTGATTTTTTATATGGACGTTTTGGACGGATTGTAAGAAGTCTTCCTAGCTTTGGAAGTAATGTAAAGTCAGTGTCTGTCCCTTGGGATGATTTTTCAGGACAAAGGGTGATTGTGACCACTGATGCATCCGTTGATGTTGTCAGGTCAATTGTAAAACATCTTCTCTCATCTAAATCAAAATCTGTGACTGTCGCTGTTCCTGATTCTCGTCTGCAATTACTCAATGACCTTGAGGTTGATTTTCTTGTCCTTAATGACTCCAGAAGTAATTTGTTCACTGAGCATGTAAGGATGTTTGTCAGGATCTTAAGGAATAATTACGATTCATTAATTATAAGTCAGGGAACATCTCCTTTTGGATTTGCATGCCGCCACACCTTTCTTTTTGATCCTTTGTCGGATCACCTGAGCGCGGTATCTCATGTTCGAAAAAGGATGTATGTTCCGGTCTTGTCTTTGCTTTTGAGCTACATATTGTTGGTCCTTGTTTTACCTTTTGTCCTTTGGCGGGGGCACAAGATATGTCGAAAAGATTTGCTTTCTAAAGGATTCGGGGGAGAGCGGCAATGAAGGTCGATATCCTGGGCGCGGGCCCATGTGGTCTGGGTGCCCTGAAGCGACTCCACGAACGAGGGGGGGCAAGCCAGCTTTTTGAATCCAGACCTTATGTCGGAGGGCTTTCGACCTCTCTTGTTGATGATGTCGGTTTTACCTGGGATGTCGGCGGCCATGTCCTCTTCTCTCATTATGATTATTTCGATCAGGTGGTAGAAGACGCTCTTGGCGGCAAGTATTACAGCCATCAGCGTGAATGCTGGGTGCGCCTTCTGGAATGTTGGGTCCCTTATCCTTTCCAGAACAATGTCCGCCATCTTCCTGCGAATGCCAGAAACGAGTGTATAGAGGGTTTGCGTAACCTTCGGGGGGATCCCGGTTCTGCCCGAAATTTTCAGGAGTGGATGAATGCTGTCTTCGGTGCCGGCATCGTTCGTTATTTCATGGAGCCCTATAATTTTAAGGTTTGGGCCACGCCATCAGGGATGATGAGTAAGGACTGGATTGCAGAGCGGGTCAGTGTGGTGGATCTTCAACGAGTCGAAGACAACATTCGAGAGCAGAAAGATGATGTGGCCTGGGGGCCGAACAATTTGTTCAAGTTCCCGGAAACTGGAGGCACGGGAGCGA
Source organism: Geothermobacter hydrogeniphilus (assembly GCF_002898515.1). Lineage (GTDB taxonomy): Bacteria > Desulfobacterota > Desulfuromonadia > Desulfuromonadales > Geothermobacteraceae > Geothermobacter_A. Next base: position 5,320 of record NZ_PPFX01000046.1, read on the forward strand.
TATTCAGGGGTATCGCGAAACATTTTTCGGATAAAATACACCTGAACCACGAACTGGTTAGTATAAATCTGAAAAAACGTGAAATGGTCTTTTCGAATGGAGTGACAAGAGAGTATGAACAGTTGATAAGCACCATGCCGGTCGACCAGTTGCTGGCGAAAGCTTCTGATGTGCCCACAGATGTCAGACTGGCCGCCGAGTTGCTGCTGCACAACAGTGTCTATGTTGTCGGCATCGGAGTTCGCGGGCGTCGTGAAGACAACCGTTGCTGGATGTACTTCCCCGAGAACAACTGCCCCTTCTACCGGGTCACCAACTTTCACAACTATTCTCCGCACAATGTTCCCGGTGGCGATGTGAATCGTTGCTTTTCCCTCATGTGTGAGATCAGCTATTCCCCGTTCAAGGTGGTCGATGAAGCGTCGATCGTTGAAGAAACTATTCAGGGTCTGGTTAACAGCGGCCTGCTTGATGAAAGGGAAAGGGGACAGATTATCAGCCGTTTTCTGCTCGATGTCCCCTATGCCTATCCGATTCCATCGACCCAGCGGGATGAGGCGCTTGCCGTCATCCTGCCATTTCTGGAGGGACACGGGGTTTACTCGCGAGGACGTTTCGGCGCCTGGAAATACGAGGTCGGTAACATGGACCATTCCTTCATGCAAGGGGTTGAAGTCGTTGACCGGCTGGTTTCCGGGACAGCAGAAAAAACGGTCCTGGGAGATAATGGGTGATACTGCCAGGTACGAGAGGAAATCGGACTTGTTTGGGTAGAGAATTTTCAACTTGTGACCAAGTTTCAGAAAGTTAACGGCGGCATTGAAAATCCATTCTCTCAAGAACATTGATGCGATTGTCGGAACTCTGCTGACTGCGGGGTTGCCACGTCCGTCGCCGTCGAATGTTGACCTTTCTGCTGAGGCTAGAATTTTACTCATCCGCCCCGGCGGTATCGGCGACGCGGCACTGTTGGTTCCAGCTGTCCTGGCACTGAAAAAACAATTTCCTTCCTGCCGGATCGACGTTCTCGCCGAGCGGCGCAATGCCCGAGTGTTTGACCTCTGTCCGGCGGTTGGGCGGGTCGACTGCTATGATCGGGGCACGACCCTGTTGCAGGTGTTGCGACGCCGTTACGATGTTATTATCGACACCGAGCAGTGGCACCGGCTTTCCGCCGTGGTCGCCCGATTGATCCGTTCAGAGATGAAGATCGGTTTTGGAACCAACGAACGCCGGCGGATGTTCAGTCATGCCGTTGATTATCGTCATGATCGGTACGAGATGGACAGTTTCCTCGATCTGCTGGCGCCTCTGGGCGTTGCGCCGACCCCGCCTGAAGAGCCATTTCTGACGGTGCCCGAGGAGGCAGGGGATGAAGCTGTACGGCTTCTTCACCGGCTGGAGGATCGTCCCTTTGTGGCGCTTTTCCCCGGGGCCAGCATTGCCGAGCGCCGCTGGGGGGGAGAGAGATTCAGGGAACTGGCGGCGGCGCTTGCCCAGCAGGGAAGGGCGGTGGTCGTGGTCGGTGGCCCCGAGGACCGTGAGGTCGGCGATTTCATTGTCGAAGGTCTGGCGGAAGGACTGAACCTGGCGGGGCGAACCTCATTGGCGGGTAGCGCGGCAATTCTGCAACAGGCGCAGTTGCTGGTTGCGGGCGATTCCGGTGTGCTGCATATTGCGGTCGGGCTGGGCGTACCCACAGTTTCTCTGTTCGGCCCCGGCATTGCTGCAAAGTGGGCCCCACGGGGGGCGCGGCACCGGGTGATCAATAAACAGTTCGACTGCTCTCCCTGTACCCGGTTTGGTACCACTCCGCCATGTCCGATTAACGGTCGCTGTATTGCCGATATCTCCGTAGCCGAGGTTCTTCTTGCCGTGCAGGACTTGCGGGCTGAAGACGACCGAAAGGAATAAGTTCAGTATGCCGCCGATTTATTATTTCCTGCTTGGCAGCGCTTTTGTTTTCGGAGCCTGTATCGGCTCTTTTCTCAATGTCTGCATCTATCGTCTCCCCGAGGGGCTGTCGGTTGTCAGCCCCCGGTCACGTTGCCCGCAATGTGGTCACCAGATCCTCTGGTACGAGAATATCCCGATCCTCAGTTACTTCCTGTTGCGGGGGCACTGCTCTCAGTGCGGTGTTTCTTTCTCGCTGCGTTACCTGCTGGTTGAGGCTCTGACCGGGGGATTGTTCCTGTCGGTTCTTTATCATTTCGGCTTTACCTGGGGAACGCCGGTCTACATGCTTTTTGTTTCCGGGCTGGTCGCCATCACCTTTATCGATCTCGATCATCAGATCATCCCCGATGTTATCAGCCTGCCCGGCATTATCCTCGGTTTCGCCGCGTCCTTTCTGTTGCCCTGGGTCGATTGGATCGATTCCCTGCTCGGTATTCTGTTGGGTGGAGGACTGCTCTTCGCTATTGCTTTCGGCTATGAATTCCTGACCAAGAAAGAAGGCATGGGAGGCGGGGACATCAAGCTGCTGGCGATGATCGGGGCCTTTCTCGGCTGGCAGGCGGTTTTCCCGATTATCTTTATCGCGTCTCTGGCAGGTACACTGATTGGTGTCCCGCTGATGCTGTTCAGTCGTTCGGATGGCAAGTATGTCCTTCCCTTCGGACCCTTTCTTTCATTTTCTGCCCTTGTCTGGTTGTTTTTCGGCCCGGATCTCCTGACTTTCTACTTCGACCTGTTTGGGCTGAACTGAGCCTCCTCGCTATATGTGGCCTATGGTTCACTGTTGTGCCACATGATGTTGGTGGTGAGTCTGTTCTCATTTAATTTGATTGACATGATACATAATTATCATATAATTACGCTAAATTTTGCCTTATTTGACATAGTGGACAAAGCGATATGGCCAACAATCGGGTGAAAGAAATTCGAGAATCCCTGCTCATGAGTAAGGCGGAACTGGCCCGCAAGGCCGGTGTCTCTCCCTTGACCGTTGATCGCATCGAGAAGGGGGCGCCCTGCCGTGTGGCAACCAGGCGCAAGATAATTCTTGCTCTTGGAGTCGACCTGGCGAACAGGGAAGATGTGTTTCCTGAGTAAGTTTGGTATGCGGTTTGCTTTAACACCGAAATACCGGACTTAAAAATTACACGGTTTTGAACTGGGGATGCAGATGCTGCTAGGGAAGAAAAAAGACATCGTCGGAGTCGATATCGGCTCCAGTTCGATCAAGATGGTGCAGTTGCGCGAGGCCAAGGGGGGATATCAGCTGGTCAATCTCGGCCTGCTTCCCCTGCCGCCGGAAGCGATCGTGGATAACTCAATTATGGACTCGGGGGTTATCGTCGACTCGATTCGCAGTCTGGTGGAAAGCCATAAGATCAAGACAAAAAATGTCGCTGCTTCGGTTTCCGGGCATTCGGTCATTATTCGGAAGATTCAGTTGCCGATCATGACCGAAGAGGAAATGGAAGCTTCCATTCAGTGGGAAGCCGAGCAGTACATCCCTTTTGATATTTCCGAGGTTAATCTCGATTTTCAAATTCTTGGTCCCGATGCCAAGGATCCGTCACAGATGAACGTGATTCTGGTGGCGGCAAAAAAAGATTTTGTGAACGACTATGTTGCGGTTTTCCAGGAATGCAACCTGACCCCGCAGATCATGGATGTTGACAGCTTCGCCATGGAGAGTGCTTTCGAGGTCAATTACGACACCGTGGAGGAAGATATTATTGCGTTGATCAACATGGGCGCGAGCGCCATGAATGTCAATATCCTCAAGGAAGGTCTTTCGGTTTTTACTCGGGACATTCAAAGCGGCGGCAATACCTACAACGAAGAAATTCAGAAGAGACTTGGCCTGAGCAGTGACGAGGCTGAGCATGTCAAGCTTGGGGGCGAGCTCCCCGATGTTGATATGGACAGTGTCCAGGAAGTGGTTCAGGATGCCCAGGCCAACCTGATTCAGGAAATTCAACGTTCGATGGATTTTTTCTCTGCCACCTCGGCGGATGAAAAGGTGAAAAAGATTTTCATTACGGGCGGGGTGTCCAAGGCCGTTGGATTGCGGGAAAGCCTGGAGGAGAAGCTCGGGATTCCGGTGGAACTCATGAACCCGTTTGCCAGGATAGCCGTTTCGGAGCAGGCCTTCGATGCTGAATATATCGAGGCGGTTGCGCCCCTGTTTTCAGTCGCTGTGGGGCTTGGCATGAGGAGGGTGGGGGACAAATGATTCGAATTAATCTGCTACCTGTCCGGGCCGTTCAAAAGCAGGAACAACTTCGTGGACAACTTGTCGTGCTTGCCCTCTGCCTGATTCTTACAGGCGTGGGGTGCGGTGGTTTCTATATGTCCGTATCGATGAAGATTGATGACCAGAAAGCCGCGATCGGGCAGAAGCAGGCCCGGATTGCCCAGCTGCACAAGGCCATCGGCGAGGTTGGAAAATTCAAGAAATTGCAGAAGGAACTCAGGGGCAAGCTGGAAGTTCTCGAGTCGTTGAAGAAGAGTCGAAACGGGCCGGTCCGTCTGCTGGATGAGTTGAACAGGGCCCTGCCGCCGAAACTCTGGTTGACCCATTTCGGCCAGGCCGGAAAAAACATTGACATCAAGGGGATTGGTATGGACGAGGCCACGGTCGCAGAATTCATGCGATCTCTCGAACAGTCTCCGTACTACAAAAATATTCAGCTGAGAGTCACGGAGCGGGTGGGCCAGAAGGGGCTGAAACTGCAGAGATTCGCCCTTTCAGCACGCAGTACAACGCCGAAGAACTGACGGCATCCGGAGGGTAGGGTTTCATGAATCCACGTTTGGAAAAAATCCTTAAGTTACCAGCCTACCAACGCGTTCTGCTGGTTCTGGTTCTGATGCTGACGATTGTCGGTCTTGCGACCTGGTTTGTTTTTCTGCCGCAACAGGATGAACTGACCTCTCTCCGGCAACAGAATCAGCGGTTACAGGTGAAATTGCAGCAGGATCAGAGGATTGCCAATAACCTACCGAAATTCAAGGCCGAATATCAGAAAATGAAAGTGCGGCTGGAGGAAGCCCTGACCGAGTTGCCGAATAAACAGGAGATCCCTTCTCTGCTGACCAGTATCGCCGCGGTCGCTAAGGAGAATGGTCTGGAAGTAGTTCGTTTCCAGCCGCAGGGGGAAGTCAACCAGGGGTTTTACGCGGTCGTTCCGGTCAATCTCACTCTAAGTGGCACCTACCATCAGGTTGCCGCCTTTTCTTACGCCGTTTCCCTCATGCCGCGTATCGTCAATCTGGATAACATCAAGCTCGATGTGGCCAAGGCAAAAAATGGCCGGGCCAGGTTGAAAATCACGTGTAAAGCGAGGACGTTTCGATTCGTGGAAAAGAAAGCTCAGAAAAAGGGGAAAAAGAAATGAGGGCGCCTCTGATCAAGAAGATCCTGCTGGTTGCCGGCCTGTGCGGATTTTTACTGGTCGGTGGGTGTGATGACAGTCCTCCCGCTTCTGTCAAGGCCCCTGCCGCGAAGGCGAAGCCGGTCAAGAGAATCGCCAAAAAAGTACGGAACAAAAAACCGCATCCCAAAAAGCCGGATTACGTCTATTCTTCCGCCGGAATGCGTGACCCCTTCGTTCCTCTGTTCGAAGAGAAGAAGCCGATAACAGGCAAGAAGACACCATTGACCCCCCTGCAGAAATTTGACCTTGCCCAGTTTCGCATCCTGGGAATCATTGTTGGAAAAGGAGAGCCGAGCGCCATGGTCGCGGCTCCCGGGGGCAAATCCTATATCCTCAAAAAGGGTTTGAAAATAGGCAAGAACAATGGAACAGTGACGGCAATCACGCCTGATGGAATTACCGTCATGGAGAAATACTATGACTTTACCGGCGCTGTTCGTACGAATAAAAAAATGATCAAGCTGCCGCCGCACAGAGGGGTCAACTGATATGATTCGGAATTCGCTGAGCACTTCAAGGTCAGGGGGTCAGTTCATGCGTTTAGCATCTTTGTTGTCTGTCGTTGCAGGTTTGGTGTTGCTGGGAGCCTCGTTGGCTGCGGCCCAGACACCAAATAAATTGTTGGCGATTCAATCGACCAATGTCGGTGGTGCCCCGACGATAACTCTGAAAACAGAGAATCCTGTCGGTTACCGTTATACCGTTTACGATTCCTTTGACCCGGTACGGGTTGTCATTGATTTTCCCGGCATGGATGTGAGTCAGGTTCAGGAGTCAATAAAGCTTTCCGAGCCGAATCTCCAGGAAGTGCGCGTTTCTTCTTTTGACCTTGAAAGCGGCAAACTTGGCCGAGTTGAAATTCTTCTTGGGAAAACCGCGAGTTATGAGGTTTCCCTGACCGGGAATGATTTTAACGTTACTTTCAAGGCCCCCGCCGGGAAAGTTGCCTCCATCGGTCAGAAACTTGTAAAAAACCAGGATGTCAAGACAGGGCGGAAGACAAAAAAAGAAACTGCTGCAGAGCCGGTAAAAGCTGCTGTGGAACCTGCCGCAGCCCAACCCGACTCGGCAACCGAGCCGCAGGCGAAAAGCCCCCACGTTCCGGTACAGACAACAGCTGTGAAGAAATCAGCTGTTTCCCCAGATGGTGTTTCCTTTGCCGGCCCCCAGGGACAACAGGCCCGATTTGTTGCGCCTGAAATGAAGCGTTTTCAATATTTTCGGCTGGCCGGTCCTGCCAGGCTGGTGGTTGATGTTTACGGTGTGAAACCCCGGTTCAAGCAGAGATCCTTCGCCGCTGTCGACGGTTTCAAGCGAATTCGAGTCGGGGTTTATGCTGACAAGACAAGGTTCGTGTTCGATGCCGAAGGTTCCGCTCTGCCAGGTTTTGAAGTGGCCCGTGACGGTGACGCCGTTGTGGTCGATTGGAGCGGACGGGCGGTTTCCTCTTCTGCCGCAGAGGCGGCACCAGTTGTGCAATCGGCAGTCAAGCCCTCGGCGCAGGGGGTTCCGGTTGTGATTGAGGCACTTGATTTTGACACCAGGGACGGCCGTTCGATTTTCAGCGTGAAGATGTCGGGTGCCGGTCAGTTGATTCCAGCTGTCCAGAAAGGCGATGTTGTTCAGTTCGGCGTTGCCAACGCCACCATCAACCGCAGCCTGCGAAGGGTTGTGGATGCCTCTTCATTCCCTTCCGCGGTTAAATTGATCACTCCCTACCTGGTGCAGAATAAAAAGGGGCAGGATGTACGCTTTGCCGTTGAATTGAAGGGCCCGGTTTCCTACACCCTCAAACGGCAGGGGACCAGGATCCTGTTCCAGACCGATGACGGCGCATTTGCCGAGATTGCTCCGCCGTCTCCCGAGGCTGTTGCCGTGCCCGTTGCCGCGGTTAAATCAACCCCTTCGTCTCAGGAATTGGCCGAGACGGTCGAGGCGGTCAAGAAGGCTGATGTTGAGAAGTCCGATAAGAAGAGTGTTGCGACGCCGGTTGCGGCACCTCATTCCAATACAATTATCGCTGAACCGTCGGCACAATATACCGGTGAGAAAATCTCCCTGGTTTTTGATAATGCGGATATCCGCCAGATTTTACAGCTGATCGGTGAGGTCGCCAATCTCAATATCATTGCCAGTGATGAGGTCAAAGGGAATATTACTCTGCGACTGCTGGATGTGCCCTGGGATCAGGCCCTTGATCTGATCATGGATATCAAGGATCTCGGGATGCTGAAAACAGGTAATGTCGCCCGTATTCTTCCCCGATCCCGTATCCGCTCAATGGAAGAGGCAAAATTGAGCGCCCGGCGGACCAAGGAGAAATTACAGGATCTGGTGACCGAAGTCATCATGGTCAGCCATGCCAGCCTTGACAATGTCGCGGGACCCGTTTCCGAACTGTTGACCGAACGTGGCAAACTTACTCCCGACGCACGCAACAAGCAGATTATTGTCACGGATGTCCCTTCGGCCATCGCTTCTATCAAGCAACTGGTGTCCATTCTCGACACTCCGGAAAGACAGGTTCTGATTGAGTCCCGGATTGTTGAGGCGAATTCCAACTTTTCACGGGACCTTGGTGTTAAATGGGGTTTCTCATACGATAATCGCGCGGGATCCTCCGCGGGAGACAGCTTTGCCAATCTTGACAACGCCAGCTTGGGGCTTGGCGGCAGTTTCCTTCTCAATCCTACCGGAATTACCGGGTCGAACAGTTCCGGTCTTGGTACCTCTTTCACGTTCGGTCGTTTGGGGATAGACAGTTCGGTTCTGGATCTCAAGATCTCCGCATTGGAAACCTCAGGTCACGGCAAGGTGATCTCGCAGCCGCGGATTGCCACGCTTAACGGTGAAGCAGCCACGATCTCCCAGGGAACCAAGATTCCCTACCAGTCTGTCAGTGACCAGGGTACGGAGACCAAGTTTGAAAATGCTGAACTGAAATTGGAGGTTACACCGGTCATCAATCCTGATGACAGCGTTATCCTGGAAATTTCGGCATCGAACAGCTCGGTTGGCGCCACTGTCCCGACCGGTGTCGGTGACGCGATTGCCATTGATGAGAAAAAAGCGGAAACTAAGGTTTTGGTTCGTGACGGAGAAACCACTGTTATCGGCGGGATTTTTGTTGAGGATGAACGTTTCAGTGAGTCCGGTGTGCCGGTCCTGATGAGTATGCCGATTGTCGGAAACCTGTTCAAGTCAACGACCAAGTCCAACGAAAGACGGGAGTTGCTGATTTTTGTAACTCCCAGGATTCTCAAATAGACGTTGTTGTTTCCCGGTGAGAGCAAAAAAGGACAGGTTTCGCCTGTCCTTTTTTGTTGCCCCTTGCTAATATGACGAACCATGGTGCCAGGTCATTCTGAGTGGAAGAGGAACCTGCTTCTGGTCGGTTTTATGGGGGCGGGAAAAACGACCCTCGGCGGGATATTGTCGAAGCGTTGCCGGCTTGATTTCGTCGACACGGATCAGTTGATAACTGAGAAGTTCGGTTTGTCCGTTGCCGATATTTTTTCCCGGCATGGGGAAAACACTTTCCGCGCGGCTGAAACGGAACTTCTTCATGATCTGGCGGCCCGGTGTCGTCATTCGGTTATTGCCACTGGTGGCGGCATGGTCCTCAAGGATGAGAACTGGCGGGCCATGAGGCAGATCGGGCCTGTGGTTTTTCTGCGGGCCGATGAGCAGGAACTTGTTGAACGCCTGTCTTCGGCGACCGGTCGCCCGTTGGCGGATGACAGCGGCCGGGAAGCCATCCTGGAACGGTATCGGCAACGTTTGCCTTGCTATCTCAGGGCTGACCTGGTTGTCGAAACAAAAAATCAAGCACCGCTGGAGGTCGTCGACGCGATTCTTGGCGGTCTGGAGCGCGTAAATCCAAAATGGTTGTTCTGAACGTCGGACTCAAGGAACGCAGCTATCCGATCTGGATCGGCAAGGGCATTCTTGACCAGTTGCCGGACATGCTGGCCGGGGTCGGTTTCCCCGCCCGGGTGGCTGTCATCACCAACGCGACAGTGGCCGGACTCTATGCGGACCGGGTGCAGCAGATCCTGTCGCGGGCCGGCTTCCTGGTTCATCTGATTGAAATTCCAGATGGGGAAAAATACAAGAATATCGAAGTTTTCACCCAGGTCATCACCTCCCTGATCGAGCAGGGTTTTGACCGTCAATCAGGATTGCTGGCTCTCGGCGGCGGCGTGGTAGGTGATCTGACCGGATATGTGGCCGCCAGTTACCTTCGCGGGGTGCCTTTTGTTCAGTTGCCGACGACCCTGCTGTCGCAGGTTGACAGTTCGGTGGGCGGCAAAACGGCGGTGAATCACCCCCTCGGCAAGAACCTGATCGGGGCTTTCTATCAACCAAAGGGGGTTCTGATCGATGTCGCGACATTGCAGACTCTGGAGCCGCGTGAATTTGCTTCCGGCATGGCTGAAGTGATCAAGTATGGTGTGATCCGCGATCGTTGTTTTTTCTCCTGGCTGGATGATTCGGTTGACGCATTGCAGAACCTTGACGGTTCCAGCCTGATCCAGGTTGTGGAGAAATCTTGCCAAATCAAGGCCGATATTGTAGAAAATGACGAAAAAGAGAGCCATTTGCGTGCTATCCTTAATTTTGGCCACACCTTCGGGCATGCGGTCGAAAATCTTTCCGGGTACGGAGAGGTCAAGCATGGCGAAGCGGTTTCCATCGGCATGCTGGTCGCATCCAAAATTTCCTTGAAACGTGGTTATTGTACCAGGGAAGATGTCGCCGCTCTCTCCGGTCTGCTGCGTAAATTCAAGTTGCCGATTGCCGTTCCGGAGTTCAGTCTTGATGACTACCTGGAAGCGATGGGCCGGGATAAGAAGGTGGCTGCCGGAAAGCTTCGGCTGGTACTCAATGTCGGCATCGGCGACTGCTGTATCGAGGATGAGCCTGATCCGCGACAGGCATTCGGAGCCGTACTTCCTTAGCGGACACGCTGTCATCGGGGTTGTTCCTGTGATGGTTCTGCCAACCGCCGTCACTGTTTCTCCCTGCCATGGTCAGGAGGGTTCATGACTGAAAAGAGTGTATCTCTGTTGGGCAAGATTGCCGGTTTCACCGAGATTCTTGCCAAGGATCCTCAGTCAACGGTCTTTGTCTCGCTGAGTGAAGCTTATCGACAGTTGGGCATGCTGGATGATGCGCTTGAAATCGCCCAGAAAGGCACTCAGCACCTGCCCGGATTCAGCCCCGGCTACATTGTTCTGGGCAGAATCCTGGCGCAACAAGGGGATCTGGCGAAAGCGGCCCTGGCTTTTGAGCAGGCCCTCGCCATTGAGGAGACCAGCCTGCAGGCCTTGAAAGGCCTGGCACGTACCCGTTATCGGCAGGGCTATCTCGACAGGGCCCGGGAACTGCTGCACAAGGCGGAGATCCTCAATCCGCATGATCCCATTGTCCAAAAGATGCTGGCCTCCATCGGCCGGACGGCTGTTGAGTCTTCCGGACGGGAACAGGGATCTGCTGCCGCAACGACTGTTGATCCACCTGAACGGCGGATTGAATCTCTGTCCGAGGGGACCGCGACGGATGCCGGGATGAGGTCGGAACCGGCCGAACCGCCAGGTTCCGGTTTCACCGATGAGGTCAAAGCCGCGTCCCCTGCGGAAGAAATTTCCGCACAGGCAACTCCGTTGCAGACGACCACTCTCGCCCAACTCTACTTCAAGCAGGGGCTTTATGACGAGGCGGCCGCGATTTACCGCGACATCCTGCGTCAGGATCCGCATAACGAGGAGATCCGTGCCCGCCTGGTGCAGATCAAAGAACTGCAGGCCTCAGTGAAGGTTGCCGATTCACCCGCTCCGGTCGAACAGGGCCAGGTCGAACAGGCTCAGGTCGAACAGGCCCAGGTCGAACAGGCCCAGGTCGTTTCTCACCGGAAACAGCTCGAAATTTATCAACGTTGGTTAAATGCAATTGCGCAAAGGAGGGCTCATGTTTGCTGAAATCCTGCAGACGATTGTCGAGGAAACCCGAGGTGGCGCCGGTGCTGTGCTGATGGGGTATGACGGCATCGCTATTGAGCAGTTCTTTCTGCCGATCGACGGCCTGGATCTGCAGCTGGTTGCTGTCGAGTATGCCAATATCCTCAAGGAGATTAAACGCACTGCCGAGATTCTTGACAGCGGTTTCATGGAAGAGGTGACGATTCGCACCGAACGTTTTCTGGTCCTGGTGCGGGTTCTCAATGATGATTATTTCGTCGCTCTGACCCTGCAGCGGGATGGCAACTTCGGCAAGGGACGTTACCTGCTGATGCGTGAGGCTCCCAATCTGAGAGCGGCCCTGGCGTGATGACTGAAACCAAAATTCTGGTGCTGCATGGTCCCAATCTCAACCTGCTGGGGCGGCGTGAACCCGATATTTACGGTACCCGAACCCTGGATGATGTTGACCGGGAGATTCAGTCTCTGGCTGTCGAACTGGGGATCAAGGCGGTGTCCTTTCAGTCCAATCATGAAGGCGTCCTTATCGACCGGGTACAGCAGGCTGCAACCGACGGCAGCACCGCGATCATCATCAATCCCGGGGGACTGACCCACACCAGCGTGGCGCTGCGCGATGCCCTGGTCGGGGTCGGGCTGCCCGTGGTTGAGGTCCATCTCTCCAATATCCATGCCCGGGAAGAGTTTCGCCATCATTCCTATATTGCCCCGATCGCCGTTGGTCAGATCTGCGGATTGGGTACTGACGGCTACCTGCTGGCGATGCGCGCCCTTGCCGCTCGTACGGCTGTCGGAGCCTGACCGTCATTTTGTCCATGGCTGTGGAAACCCTTCTTGAGAACAACGATCTGGATGCAGTGGTCTTTTTCCACTTGCCGACAATCCGCTATCTCTGTGATTTCAGCGGCAGTGACGGGGTGCTGGTTGTTTTTCGGCGGCAGACATTTTTTCTCACCGACTCCCGCTACACGGTTCAGGCGCGCGAGCAGGTGCGCGCCGACGATATCATTGAATACCGCAGTCAACTTCCCGCCGTTATCGACTGCCTGAATCGTCAGGGATGCAGGCGAGTCGGCTTTGAGGCGGCGACCCTGGCCTACGCCACCTGGGATAAGCTGCGGAAGGAATCGGCGGATCGTTGGACCTGGATACCCCTTGATGAACCGTTGCAGCAGTTGCGGCGTTGCAAACGGGACGCCGAGATCGATAAACTCCGCCAGGCCGCGACTCTGGCCGCCCGAGGTTTTGAGCAGATCATCGACCTGGTCCGCCCGGGAGCCGTTGAACGTGAGATTGCCCTGGAGCTGGAGTTTGCCCTGAAACGTCTCGGGGCCGATGAAAAGGCTTTCGATTTCATCGTCGCCTCAGGTCCCCGCGGCGCCATGCCGCACGGCATCGCTTCGGACAAGGCGATTGCCTCCGGGGAGTTGGTGACCATCGATTACGGGGTCGTCAAGGACGGTTATCACTCTGATGAAACCGTCACCTTCGCGGTCGGCGAAATCAGTTCAGATTTACGTCGCATTTATGATATTGTCCTTGCTGCGCATGATGCCGCCATTGATCAGTTGCGTCCCGGCATGGGACTCAGGGAGCTGGACGCGGTTGCCCGCGAGCTGATTGCCGCAGAAGGTTACGGCGATTATTTCGGTCACGGGCTCGGTCATGGCGTCGGCCTGGAAATCCACGAATACCCCGCTGTTTCGCCCCGCGCCCGGGGACTGGTGGAGCCGGGCATGGTGCTGACCATTGAACCGGGCATCTATGTTCCGGGCCTTGGCGGGGTTCGCATCGAAGATACGCTGCTGGTAACGGACAGCGGCAATGAGATTTTGACCCGACTCCCCAAGGGCTTTCGAACCCTGGGGTAAACTTGAATGAAACCCGCGCGTTGCAGGGCTTCCTCCGCGACGTTCCAGCGGCACGGGAAGGAGACATGGTATGGAGATTAAGGATCTGAAAACCCTGATCAAACTGGTGACTGACACCGATATTACCGAATTTGAAATGGAGAACGCCGAGGAAAAAATCCTCATCAAACGCGGTCCCGACAAGGAGTTCGTGCACGTCGCGGCGCCGCAGATGATGGCGCCTCCTGCGGTGGCCGCGCCCGCCGCCCCCGCGCAGCCGGCGCCGGCTGCATCCGGCACCGCCGATGCCCCGGCCGCCCAGGATGACAAGTACGAGACCATCAACAGCCCGATCGTCGGTACTTTCTATCGCAAACCGAGTCCCGATGCCGATCCCTTCACCAAGGAAGGTGCCATCGTTGAAAAGGGCCAGACCATCTGTCTGGTCGAAGCGATGAAGCTCTTCAATGAGATCGAGGCCGAGTTCAAATGCAAGATCGTCGAAATCCTCAAGGAGGACGCCTCCCCGGTTGAGTTCGGTGACCCGCTGTTCCTCGTCGAGCCGCTTTAGCAGACTGATGAAAAACGCCCATCTGCTGCGTTGTCCGTCCCCCGCGTCAACGACGTACCTCCGGTACGCCTTATTCCGCGGGGAGTGCGGACGCCTTGCATATGGGCATTTTGGCTCAGTCTGGGGTTTTCAACACCCTGTTGGGATCTTCTGCCGTTGAACAGGTCCACCACGTGTGCACGGCTCTTTTCAGGCCGGCACCAAGCTTTGCGGAGAGAGGTTCATGTTTCACAAGATTCTGATAGCCAACCGCGGTGAAATTGCCCTGCGGATCATTCGCGCCTGCAAGGAACTCGGCATCAAGACCGTTGCCGTACATTCTGACGTCGACAGCGAGGCGCTGCACGTCAAACTGGCCGACCAGAGTGTCTGTATCGGCCGCGCCGCAAGCGCCGAGAGTTATCTGAATATCAAGGCTATTATCAGCGCCGCCGAAGTGACAGATGCCGACGCCATCCATCCCGGCTACGGATTTCTTGCCGAAAATGCCGAATTTGCAGAGATCTGTCAGCAGTGCGGCATCACCTTTATCGGACCATCGCCTGACAACATCCGCCTGATGGGCGACAAGATCCAGGCGCGTCAGACCGTTATCGAGGCCGGTGTGCCGATCCTTCCCGGTACCGAGGACAATGTTCCCAACGTCGAGGAAGCGGTCAGGATTGCCGCCGAGATCGGCTATCCGGTCATTATCAAGGCCACCGCAGGCGGAGGCGGGCGCGGGATGAAGGTGGTGCATTCACCGGCCCATCTGCCGAATGCTTTTGCCGCGGCCCGCACCGAGGCCGAGGCCGGTTTCGGTAACCCCGACGTCTATATCGAGAAATTCTGTGAACGGCCGCGTCATGTCGAAATCCAGATCATGGCGGACCAGCACGGCAACGTTATTCACCTCGGTGAACGCGACTGCTCGATTCAGCGTCGTCATCAGAAGCTGATCGAGGAATCCCCCTGTCCGGTACTGACTCCCGCCATCCGCAAGAAAATGGGGGAATGCGCAGTGGCGGCGGCCGAGCGTTGCGGCTACTCGAGTGTCGGCACGGTTGAGTTCCTGCTTGACAAGAACCTTGATTTCTTTTTCATGGAGATGAATACCCGGGTTCAGGTTGAGCATCCGGTGACCGAAATGGTGACCGGAATCGACATCATCAAGGAGCAGATTCGCATCGCCGCCGGAGAAAAACTGCGCTTCAGGCAGAAGGATATCAAGATTACCGGTCACGCAATCGAGTGTCGCGTCAACGCGGAGGATCCGGTCAAGTTCACGCCCTTCCCCGGCAAGATTCAGGGGTATCACACCCCCGGCGGCATGGGGGTCCGGGTCGACAGTGCCGCCTACGATCAGTACACGGTTCTGCCGCACTACGATTCGATGATCGCCAAGCTCATTGTCCACGCCGAAACCCGGGAAGAGGCGCTGAAGAAGATGTCTTCGGCTCTTGACGAGTACATCATTGAGGGGATTAAAACCACGATTCCTTTTCACCAGAAGATGATGCGCAACAAGGAATTCGTCGACGGGATCGATGTTGACACCGGCTTTTTGGAGCGCATTGTTCTTTAACCCCTGATCAAAACCTGAACAGGCCGGGCCAAGATCCGGCCTTTTCTTTTATGGACGCAGAACACCATACCTGGCGCCTGATCGAAAGCGGTTACCTCTCCGGCGCCGAAAACATGGCCATCGACGAGGCACTGCTGGAAGCTGTTGCCGATGGTCATTCATTGCCGATTCTGCGGATCTATCGCTGGAGACCGGCAACAGTCAGCCTCGGATACGGTCAGCGAGGCTCACGGGTTGTCAACCTCGACGCCTGCCGCCGACTCGGTTATGATGTTGTGCGACGCTGTACCGGCGGCAGGGCGGTGCTGCACGACCGGGAGGTGACCTACGCCGTCATCGCTCCGGCCGGGCAGGGGTGTTTCCCGGCGGCGGTTCTGGAAAGTTATCGGGTCATCGCCGAAGTTCTGCGCGATGTTTACCGCTCCTTCGGGCTGGACGCGCAGCTTTCGCCCCGGCGCATGGCGGGGAGTGGATCCTCTGCGGCTGAGCAGAGCGCCTGCTTCACCGCGCCTGGGCAGTACGAACTGTTGTACCGGGGATGCAAACTGGCGGGGTGTGCTCAGAAACGTCTGCGGGGGGCTTTTCTGCAACATGGGAGCCTGCCGGTCGATCTCGACCTGGAGAAACTTTACATGGCGCTTGATACCGAACGGAGACTCACTCCCGCTGCCGGTGCCAGGCTTCTGCGGGGCCATGTCGGCTGGCTTAACCGCTGGAGTGCCGAGTCGATCTCCGTTGAAGCAGTTGAAGAGCGGTTGCCGGCCCTGTTTGCTGAGAAAATGCGCCTGAAATGGGACCGGACGGGATTGACGGCAGACGAACGGGGGCGTGCCGTTCAATTGCAGAATGAACGTTATGCTGTGGATGCCTGGAACCTTCAGGGGGTGTGCTGAGGTCAGGACCGCAGCTATCGGTCATGACCTTCTGTCGAGGAGGTGCCCGATGAGTCTACTGTTTCGCATCCTGCTCCGATTTTCAGGCCTGTTGGCCATGGTTTGTTTTTTTGTTCCCGCTTCCCGGGCTGCCGAACAGGCGGCCGCTGCGGGGTTGGTCCCTTCTGCCGGCTATGTCCAGCAGCGGATAGAGGCCTCAGCTTCGGTTCTTGATCTCAGGAAAGCCGAACGGTTGGCCCTGGAACAGAACCTTGACCTGCAGGCTGAAGTTTTCACCAGCCAGGCGGCTGAGGCTCTGGTTCGCAAGGGCTACGGTATTTATGATCCGAACCTCGAACTCTTCCTGGCCGAAGGCGAGCGCCGTGACCTTTCCAACTTTCAGTTTTTTGTCGGTCCGACCGGCCTGGATACCCGTGACTTCAACCTGAGCCTCACGCAGGTATTCTCTCCCGGGACCGAGGTGAGCCTGTTTTACAACAATCGACGTCAGAACCTGTTTACTGAACCCAAGCCCGCCATCAATCCCGAGTACGATACCGAACTCGGATTTTCCCTGACCCAACCGCTGTTGAAAAATTTCGGACGCACTGTCACCGAACAGACCATCCTTTTTGCCGCCAAGGATCGGGAGGTTTCCATCGAAGAACTCCGTCGCGTGGCCCTCGACCTGTTGATGGAGGTAAGGAGTACCTATTTCAACGTCTTGCGCGCGCGTGATGACCTTGCGTACCGATCCACTTCGGTAAAGTTGGCCCGGACCATCCTTGAGGAAAATCGGGCGCGGGTGGCTGCCGGTGTTCTCCCGCCGGTCGAAGTGCTTGAAGCTGAGGTCGGAGTGCAGAGTCGCGAGCGGGACCGACTGGATGCTGAGCGGGCCTATCACGATGTTCTGGATCAGTTGGCACTGCTGCTGAACCGCACGACGATCCCGCGTGTCGCCGAAGACAGGCTTGGCCAGCCGGAGATAGAGACTGACGAGGGGCGGGCCTTTCGCACAGCGCTGAAAAAACGACCGGAACTTCAGGCTCTGCTGCGGCAAAGTGAAAAGCTGGAAATTGAACAGGAAATCAACCGTAACCAGACGCTCCCCGCGCTCGATTTGCAGGCCAGTTATTCCCATAAGGGGGTCGGGCAGAATTACAATGATTCGGTTGATTTTATGCCCCGCACCGATCTTCGCAACTGGCAGATCGGTCTCAATTTCAGTTATCCGCTCGGCAACCGGGCCGCGCGGGAAGAGCTGAATCGTACTCGGCTGAAACTGAAGAGCCGACACGCCGCAATCGGTCAGTTGCAGACCCGGTTGCGCAAAGAAATCCGCCAGGCTATCCGCCTGCTCGAGGTCAGCCGGGCAAAAATTTCCGCGGCGACGATCGAACGTCAGCTGGCTGAAGAGAAACTGCGCATCCTTGTCGGTCGCAAGAATGTCGGTCTGGCCACAACGCGCGACCTTCTGGAAGGCGAGGAGGATCTCGCCCGGGCGCGGACCAACCAGATTGCCGCCCTGGCCGATTACAACATCGCCCTGAGCGGTTACTACCGCGCCACCGGGGAGTTGCTGGCAAAAGAGGGCATCCGCCTGCAGCGCTCCGAAGGCGGTCTCACCGATCATCCTTTCACCATGGATTGAAGCATGACTCTGCGCGTCGGCCACATCAGCTATATCAATTGCGTGCCGTTTTTTCACTTTCTCCGGCAGAAGGGTTTCAACGGGGAGATCGTCTCCGGGGTTCCCTCTGAACTCAATCGATTGCTTGCCGCCGGTGACATCGATCTGAGCCCGTCCAGTTCCTTTGAATATGCCCTGCACTGGCGCGATTACCAGTTGTTGCCGGGACATTCGATCAGCTCGAACGGTCCGGTTCGGAGCGTGTTGCTTTTCAGTCCTGTTGCGCTGGAAGAGTTGTCCGGAAAGAGCATTGCGGTCACCGGCGAGTCGGCGACTTCGATCAACCTGCTGCAGGTGCTGCTGCGCGAATTCCACGGCTGTCGTGACCTGGACTGTGAGGTTCCGGGGGGCTCGGTCGAGGAGGTTATCGCCGACGGCGGTAGCGCACTGTTGATCGGTGACCGGGCCCTGCGTGCCGCCATGCGGGAGGGGGCCGGAAAGATTTACGATCTCGGCGAACTCTGGTTCCGGCATACCGGGTTGCCCTTTGTTTTCGCCCTGTGGATTGTCCGGCGTGACGCCGCGGCGGCGAAACCGGAGGAACTGTCCCGGTTTGTCCGTCAGTTGGCCGCTGCGAGGGAGATGGCGGAGTCTGATCTGCAGGCGCTGGCGGCCGTGACTCCGGAGCGGAGCTGGCTCGGGGAGGAGGGTCTGGTCAGCTATTGGCGGCAGATGTCCTACGATTTTCAGGATCGGCATCGCCGTGGGCTGGAACTTTTTTTTCGCCTCTGCGGCAAGCACGGACTGCTCGCCGAACAGCCTGAGCTGTCACGGATTCAGACCTGAATCCGTGAATTCATTGCCGGCGAACAGCACAAGTCATTGACCCGTCTGCACTTTCCAAAAATCACCGGCGAACCTATGGGTGCGCCTCAGATTTTTGGAAAGTGAATTCAGATCAAGCCCTTGCACTCTTCATCCGCCATGAACCCACGGATTCAGGTCTAAGGCTGATCCGGTTCAGAAGAAGGGGGCAAGACGGCGGCCGCTACCGCCGAAAAGACTGGCACGGTAGTCGGCCAGAATGCGGGCGTGATCGAAACAGAGCCTTTTCGGCAGCGCGTCCAGATCGAACCAGCCCACTCCGGCGGCATCGTCACCCGCCACCGCCTCATCGGTCGTTTCAGCACTGAAGACCAGCGAAATGTTATGCTGGCGCGGATCGCGTTCCGGGTCCGAATAGGCTCGGAACTGGCGCAGGTTCAGCAACTCCAGGCCGGTCTCCTCCCGCGCCTCGCGCCGGGCGGCATCCTCCAGCGATTCGCCGTAATCGACAAAGCCGCCCGGCAGGGCCCAGCCGGGCGGTTCATTCTTTCGTTCGATCAGCAGTACCTGCCGGCCCCGCCGGATGATGATGTCGACGGTTGGAAAAGGATTCCGCCAGGTTGTGATCGTTGCCCCGCAATCAGGACATTTCAACAGCTTCTTCGCCATCATTCCTCCTGCTTTTCGATTGACACATTAGGATGAATTTGTAATACATAGCCGCACTTGCCCGGATGGTGGAATTGGTAGACACCGGGGACTTAAAATCCCCTGGACCTAGTCCGTGCCGGTTCGAGTCCGGCTCCGGGTACCATTTAAACTAGCATAAAATCAAGGGGTTAGCCAGTGTCTGGCTGGCCCCTTGATGTTTCTGGCGATGATGTGGCGATTTTTGTGTCAGATTTGGTGTCATCTCGTCACAACACGATTGAAAATTGTATAAATGTCATATATAGTTCGCATAATGCGAGCAAGGATATTCAATGTCGTATCAATATGAGCAATTTGACACTGCACTGCGGTTGCTGAACGGCCGTCTGGCTATTGATGACGCTCCGAATTTCAATCTGGTGGTTTGTGGTGGAACCGCCCTGGTTGCAACCGGGCTGGTCATGCGAGCCACCAGGGATGTCGATATTGTCGCGCTGGCAGATGATGATGGCGACTTGATTGATCCGGCGCCACTGCCGAACGCTCTGGAGAGGGCCGCATTGGAGGTGGCGGAGGATCTGGGACTTCCGGAGGATTGGTTGAATAACGGTCCCAGCAGTGGCGAGGGAGGGCTTTTCCGTCTTGGCCTCCCGGATGGATTTGCAGAGCGCCTGAGCTGGAAAAGGTTCGGGGAAAAGCTTACCGTCGCATTCATTTCCCGCATCGACCAGGTCCATTTCAAGCTCTATGCGGCCGTCGACCAATTCGGCAGCTATCATGCGACCGATCTTCAGGCACTTGATCCGACCGATGAAGAGTTGTTGCGGGCCGTTGCCTGGTCCCGAAGGCATGATCCGTCCACAGGCTATCTGGAGAGTGTCAAGATGTTTTTCAGGGAGTTCGGCTATGAACGCCTCGTTGAGCGAATTTAAAGAAACGATTCTTGAACATCTACTGAATCTCCTTTGGCGGCAATGGACGGCTATCGGAGTCTCCGGCTATGGCAGTGCTGAAGAAGCGAAGGTCGTCGACCCGGAGGCGCTTCTGCTGCTGACGCTGACGGTTGCCCGTTACGATGCGCGGCTTTTTGACGAGGTGCTGGGTTGGTTGGAGATCAATGGTGGCTACCTGAATGTTCAACGGCTCCAGAACCTGGTGAGGCGATTTGATTTTCAGGCCAAGGCTGAGTTGAGTGCGGTTGCCGACCGGCTTGGCCGTGAATCGTCAGTCGCTCTCAAATGGAAAAAGCTGGCCGCAACATACTCGCAGGATGCGGAATTGCCGCTTTTCTACATGCGGGACGGGCGGCCAATGCCTTTGCCGGACAATTGCGACGTGATCTTTCAGTGCCATGGTTTGCTGCGCCCGCCCGTCAGGACCCGAGGACTGTCCCAATCTTTCCCCAGGGATGGCATGCCAACTCTGCTGTTGCGATTGCGTGCGCTGTTGGGTGTGAATTTACGTTGCGAGATCCTCTGCCTGCTCGGCTCTGTCGATGAAATCCATCCTTCGCTTATTGCCAGGTTGACCGGGCAGAACCCGCGTTCAATTCAGAATGTGCTGGCGGAAATGGTTCATTCCGGAGTGGTGCAAGTACGAACCCGGGCTCGCGAGAAAGTATATTCCCTTTCGATGGGGACACTTGATGCTTTACTGCGTCCGAATGGGTTTACGCCCTGGCAGAATTCGGTTCCTCTGTTTCGTGCCCTGGAGATCCTTTGGCTTGGGGTTACAGCTCCAAAACGGCAAAATCTTGGTCCACTACTACGCGCTTCCGAGTGGCGGCGCCTGGCCAAAGAAATCAGAGTTCTGCTCGGGGATGCCGGCATGGGGCAGCCGTTGCGGGAGGGCAGTTTATTTGCCGGTGAGAAATATTGCGCTGTTTTTCAGGAGGATATCAGGAAGTTTATTGCGGGCTTGTAAATTGGATGGGCTGAAGCACTCATCAGTCACGACAACTCGTGACAAGTATAACGTCTTGTAATTGTTATGTTGATGGAGCAATACCATGCGGGGTTTTCATTGATTTTGTCTCCAGGATCGCGTATTTTGTAAGGCGTTAATTTATTTGTTGTTTTTTTTGGGGGGGGCAGCATGGAGTTCCGGACGGGGCAGGACATTTTGGGTGGCCGCAATCCAGCACATGCTGAATTGCGGCTTTTTCATGTCCGCGTGCCCAACTCCACAGCTGGCTGCCCGTTTAGGCTGTCATCGCCAAGATATTGCATTTCTTGAAAACACCTGCAAGGGCAGGTTGAGTTCTGTTTTTGATTGCGATCATGGGAGGGCTTCGGCGTGATGAAAAAATCAATGTCCGAACGTGACATCTGCACGAAGTACATTACCCCTGCCATTCAGGCCGCCGGCTGGGACAGCCATGCCCAGATCCGCGAAGAGGTCAGCTTTACAGCCGGCCGCATCATCGTTCGTGGCAAGCTCCATTCGCGCGGCAAGGTCAAACGCGCTGATTATGTCCTTTACCACAAGCCCAACCAGCCCATCGCTGTCATCGAGGCGAAAGACAATACGCATGCTGTCGGCCACGGTATGCAGCAGGCGCTCGACTATGCCGAGGCCCTGGATGTACCTTTTGCCTTCAGCTCCAATGGCGACGGCTTCATCGTTCATGATCGCACCGGCCTGATGAACCCGGTTGAAAGGCAATTGACTCTCGACGAGTTCCCGTCCCCGTCCGATCTCTGGCAGCGGTACAAAAAGTGGAAGGGGATCGATACCTCGAGCGAGGCCGTTGTCGCGCAACCTTATTACACAGATGGCAGCGGCAAAGAGCCGCGCTACTACCAGCGCGTCGCCATCAACCGCACCGTCGAGGCCATCGCCAGGGGACAGCAGCGCATCCTGCTGGTCATGGCCACCGGCACCGGCAAGACCTACACCGCCTTCCAGATCATCTGGCGGCTGTGGAAATCACGCGCCAAAAAACGCATCCTCTTCCTTGCCGACCGCAATATCCTTGTTGATCAGACCAAAACCAACGATTTCAAGCCGTTCGGCCAGGCGATGACCAAAATCGAGAAGCGCCAGGCTGACAAGTCGTACGAGATCTATCTCTCCCTGTATCAGGCCGTGACCGGCCGCGAGGAAGAGAAGAATATCTACAAGCAGTTCTCCCCCGACTTTTTTGATCTGGTGGTGATCGACGAATGTCATCGCGGCAGTGCCGCTGAGGATTCCGCCTGGCGCGAAATTCTCGATTACTTCTCCAGCGCAACCCATATCGGTCTGACGGCAACGCCCAAAGAGACCAGAGACGTTTCCAATATCACCTACTTCGGCGAGCCGATCTATACCTACTCGTTGCGGCAGGGGATCGATGACGGCTTCCTTGCACCTTACAAGGTTGTACGTATCGATCTGGATAAAGACCTGCAGGGCTGGCGGCCGGAAAAAGGCCAGGTCGACAAACATGGCAACCTGATTGAAGACCGGATCTACAACCTGAAAGATATGGATCGCAACCTGGTGATGGAACTGCGCACCAGGCTGGTGGCCAAAAAGGTTTCCGATTTCCTTAAAGCGAGTAACCGGTTCGACAAGACGATTGTTTTCTGTGAAGACATTGACCACGCCGAGCGGATGCGCCAGGAACTGGTCAACCAGAACGCCGATCTGGCGACCGAAAACAGCAAGTATGTGATGAAGATCACCGGTGACGATCCGCTCGGCAAAATGGAGCTGGACAACTTCATCGATCCGGAAAGCCGCTACCCGGTCATTGCCACCACGTCCCGCCTGATGAATACCGGCGTCGATGCCCAGACCTGCAAGCTGATCGTCCTCGACCAGACCATCAACTCGATGACCACTTTCAAGCAGGTGATCGGGCGCGGTACCCGCATCAACGAAGACTACGACAAATATTATTTCACCATCATCGATTTCAAGAAGGCGACCGAGCTGTTCGCCGATCCGGATTTCGATGGCGATCCGGTGATGATTTACGAACCTGGGCCTGAAGATTCGCCATTACCTCCTGATGCACCGGAGACTCTCGATGATGAGCCGCCGGAGCAGACTGAACTGCCACTGCCTCCGGGCGGAGAAGATGACCCCGAACCACGGGTCAAATATGTGGTGGACGACGTGCCTTTCTTTGTCGTGGCAGAACGGGTGCAATACTATGGGCCGGACGGCAAGCTGATCACCGAGTCGCTGAAAGACTACACCAAAAAGACAGTCCGCAAGGAATTTGCAAACCTGAATGACTTTTTACGTCGCTGGACTGCGGCAGACAAGAAGCAGGCTGTAATCGATGAACTGGCGGACCAGGGTGTACTGTGGGAGGCTCTGTCCGACGATGTCGGCAAAGATTTTGGCCCATTTGATTTGATCTGCCACGTTGCTTTCGATCAGCCGCCACTCACTAGGCGTGAGCGGGCCGAAAATGTTCGCAAGCGCAACTATTTCACCAAGTACGGCGAACAGGCGAGGGCTGTTCTTGAGGCGCTGCTCGACAAGTATGCGGATGAAGGGGTGCAAAGCGTCGAGGATCTTAAGGTGCTTCGTATCAACCCTTTTGATCAGATCGGTACGCCGACGGAAATCGTCAACACCTTTTTTGGCGGGAAACAGAATTATGAGCGGGCGCTACGGGAGTTGGAAGAATTGCTCTATGCATGATCGGGGCTGAATTTAAATGAATATTGAGCAGATCGCACGTGACCTCCTGTCGCGTAGTGAAATACAGATTGCCAACTACCGCGAATATCGCAGACGCACCGGTGCCGATTTCAATGTCTTTCGAGTAGTCAATCGCGCCACCGACGAAGTGCATGGGCACTCGGCATTCATTGCCGAACTGCTGAACCCTGCCGGTTCGCATGGCCAGGGTTCCGTGTTCCTCAACCTGTTTTTCGAGACCCTCGGTATCAGTCATCTCGTGGAGAGCATTGATCACTGGCAGGTCGCCGCCGAGGCTTCGCAGGATGTCGACGGACGCATCGATATCCTGCTCTCCGGCCATGGCGATGGCAGTCGCCGTTTTGGTATTGCCATTGAGAACAAGGTCTACGCCGGAGACCAGGACCTGCAACTCACGCGTTACAGGGATTACCTGAAACGGAAATATGGGTCTTATCAGTCAGGGACGTCGACGACTTATTTGTTGTACTACCTGACATTGGACGGATACCAACCCTCGGCACAAAGCGTCAGCGGCATTCCTGCTCATGAATTGGCCTACGAAGAAGGCAGTGACATGGATGCGCCGGTCCGGCTGTTGTCGTATGCCTACCATATCGTCGAGTGGCTCAAGGTGTGCCGTGGGTACCTTGCATCCTTCCCGTATGCACGTGAAGTCCTGGCGCAATACCTTGATCTCGTCAATGCCCTTACCGGTAATGGAGAAAGCATGACCGACACTTTGCAGAACTTGCTCGACACCCCGGACAAACTCTATGCGGCGGCGAAGCTGTCGAATGCCGTTATTAGCGTCAAGCAGAAAATGGTATGCGATCTGTGGGACCGGATTCTGGATGAATGGCCGAAACGTGTCGCCGCTGGGAACAGTCCCTTGCGTGGCAATCTGGCAGCAAACAGGCATCTGGATGCGTCGGGCAGTCTGCGCGAACGTCTTCATCAAACTTCCAAAGAGCGTTTTTCCAAGGCTCGTAACGTTCCGCGCTGGTTTGGCGTGGCCTCAAGGGACTATCTCTTCAATGGCACTCCGGTGGGGATCGAATTCCGTTTCGACAATTGTTTCTATGTTGGTCTCTACGGGGTGAACGAAGAGAAGGTGCTCGACCGATCGGTCGTAAATGCATTCTACGCGGGGTACTCACCCCCACCTGGATGCAAGCCAGGCTATGTGGACGGCAAAGTCGGCAAAGAGCGTATTTATGTGCAGAACTCGGTCGATTTCGGCCGAGATGATATGGCGTTGTTCGATCTGGTTTCATCAGACCAGCAACAACGTCTGGTTACAACGCTTTTCGAGATTGCCGAAGGCATCCTCCTCGGCATGCGGTCTCAAGGTCTTACCTACAAATCATAGCAAGGAAGCGGCTCACCTATGTCAGTATCCACCACCATCAAGTCCATCCAGGACATCATGCGCAAGGACGCCGGGGTCGATGGCGACGCCCAGCGCATCGGCCAACTGGTCTGGATGTTCTTTCTGAAAATCTTCGACGACCAGGAGCAGGAACTCGAACTCCTTTCTGATAACTACAGCTCACCGATTCCCGAGCGCTTGCGCTGGCGGAACTGGGCGGCCGACAGCGAGGGGATCACCGGTGACGAACTGCTCGACTTCATCAATAATGAGCTGTTCAAGACCCTCAAGGAACTGGAGTTGAATGCCGGCACCAACGGCCGCGGCATCGTCGTGCGCTCGGTGTTCGAGGATGCCTACAACTACATGAAGAACGGCACCCTGATCCGGCAGGTGGTCAACAAGATCAACGAGATCGACTTCAACCGCTCCGACGACCGCCACACCTTCGGCGACATCTACGAGCAGATCCTCAAAGACCTGCAGAGCGCGGGCAATGCCGGGGAGTTCTACACCCCGCGCGCCGTCACCCAGTTTATGGTCGATATGGTCGATCCTCAGCTCGGTGAGAAGATCCTCGATCCGGCCTGCGGCACCGGCGGGTTTCTTGCCTGTTCCATCGAGCATGTACGCGACAAGTACGTGAAAACCGCCGAAGATGAGAAGCTTTTGCAGCAGTCGATCTTCGGGGTCGAGAAGAAGGCCCTGCCGCACCTGCTCTGCACCACCAACATGCTGCTGCACGGTATTGAGGTGCCGTCCAACATCCGCCACGACAACACCCTGTCACGGCCACTGCGCGATTACGGCCCCAAGGACCGGGTCGATGTGGTGGTGACCAACCCGCCCTTCGGTGGCACCGAAGAAGACGGCATCGAGGCCAACTTTCCGGCCAGCTTCCGCACCCGCGAGACGGCTGATCTATTCCTCGTCCTGATCATGCACCTGCTCAAGCCGGGTGGCCGCGCTGCCATTGTTCTGCCCGACGGTACCCTGTTCGGTGAGGGCGTCAAGACCCGTATCAAGGAGAAGCTGCTTAAAGAGTGCAACCTGCACACCGTCGTGCGGCTGCCCAACGGTGTGTTCAATCCCTACACCGGCATCAAGACCAACCTGCTCTTTTTCACCAAAGGGGAGCCGACCAAAGAGGTCTGGTACTACGAGCATCCCTATCCCGCGGGGTACAAGAGCTACTCCAAGACCAAGCCGATGCGCATCGAGGAGTTCGCGCCCGAAAAAGCCTGGTGGAACAATCGGGAAGAGAGCGAGCAGGCGTGGAAGGTGTCGATCGAGCAGATCAAGGAGGGCGGCTACAACCTCGATATCAAGAATCCCAACACTGTTGAGGATGATCTGGGTGATCCCGAGGAGCTGTTGGCTGAATACAAGACGCTGCTGGTCGATGTGGACGAAACGCGCGAGAAGTTGAAACGGGAGCTGATGGCTGCACTGGAACGGAATGCCGATGCGGCGCAGGAGTCGGCATGACTGTCGAGACATTTTTCGCCAATTTTGGACATTTGGCCGATGCACCCAATGGGGTGCAGAAACTGCGGGAGTTGATTCTGCAGCTTGCGGTACAGGGGAAGCTGGTGCCGCAGGATCCGGAAGATGAACCGGCTTCGGTTTTGTTGGAGAGGATTGAAGCCGAGAAAAAAAAGCTGATTGCTGCAAAAGAAATACGGACTAAGAAGATTGTTGCAATAAATGATTCGCCCTTTGAGCTTCCGGAAAGCTGGGCATGGGTACCCATTGGAAGCATTTGTAGAGATTGGGGGCAAAAGGTTCCAGATCAGCAATTCAGCTACATTGATGTGTCAGCGATAGACAACGAGAAGGGTGTTGTTGCTGAACCAGCAGTTACTGAGGCTGTAGACGCACCTTCTAGGGCGAGAAAACTGGTGCAGCTTGGAACCGTAATCTACTCAACGGTGCGCCCGTATCTGCTCAATATTGCCGTGATAGACAAGGAATTCGAACCCGAAGCAATTGCGAGCACTGCATTCGCCATTGTTCATCCCCTTGGCGGGGTTTCCAGTCAATACATTTTTTGGTTTCTTAGAAGCCCTGTATTTGTTGGGTACGTAGAATCAAAAATGCTAGGGGTAGCCTATCCCGCAATTAACGATAGTCAGTTCTTTTCGGGGTTGTTTCCTCTCCCCCCTCTCAAAGAACAAAAACGCATCGTCGCCAAGGTCGACCAACTCATGGCCCTGTGCGACGAACTCGAAGCCCGCCAGCAAAAGCAGCAGCAGGTACGGGTGCGGCTCAACAACGCCGCTCTCGACGGACTGCTCACCGCCCGCGAACCGGACGAATTCGCCGACCACTGGCAGCGCATCTGCACCAATTTCGACCTGCTCTACGACCACCCCGAAACCATCACCAAACTCCGCGCCGCCATCCTCCAACTCGCCGTTCAGGGCAAACTTGTGCCACAAGATCCGAATGATGAGCCTGCTTCGGTTTTGCTGGAGAGGATTCGGGCAGAGAAGGAGAGGTTGGTTAAGGAAGGTGTTATTAAAGCTCTAAAGAAACCATCATCTGTTTCGGCAGAGGAAATGCCCTTCAAAGTCCCGACCAATTGGACCTGGGCGAGGCTTGCAGAACTTACGGAGGTGATTACGAAGGGGTCTTCTCCAAAGTGGCAAGGCGTTCAATATGTTGATGAAGGCAAAGGAATTCTTTTCATTACCAGTGAAAATGTAGGAAGTTTCGGGCTTCGGCTGGATAAAAGAAAATATGTTGAAAGTAGCTTTAACGAAATAGAGCCGAGGTCAATCCTGAAAAAAGGTGATGTTCTGATGAACATCGTAGGGGCATCGATTGGTCGTACGGCTGTTTATGACATTGATGATGTTGCAAATATCAACCAAGCTGTTTGCTTAATCCGCTTTGTAGGGCAAGGCTCGCTTAATTTTCTTCGCTATTTTTTGACCTTTTTCAACACCCCTACTTGTATCTCCTACATGTTTGACAAACAAGTCGATAATCCTGAATCCGTGAGGGGCTCGTTCACACCCCTCGTTATTGCCTCGCGGAACGATTTTCGCGAGCCGTTTTGAGTTCCAATCCGCCTGTCTGGTCCT
>NZ_PPFX01000047.1 GCF_002898515.1 Geothermobacter hydrogeniphilus
CCTGTTGGATGGAGAGTGCAAGTGCTTGGTCTGAATGAGATTTTCAAAAATCTGAGGCGCACCCATAGGTTCGCTGGTGATTTTTGGGAAGCTCAGGCAGGCCAATGACTTGTGCGGTCCGCCGACAAGGGGCTCACTGATTCAGGAGTATAATAAAAAGAGAAGGGTACCGAACGGGGGGAGAAAGGATAAGCCGTATGAATCGCAAAAACTACCGCAAGCTCTGTGATCTGGCCGCCGGCGGCGACCGGCGCGCGATCATCAACCTGGAGAGCCACACCCAGGGCGAAGTGCTCTCCTGCCATCACAACTACTTCAATGTCCGGGTCGGCGAGGGATGGGAAGTGTGGGATCGGCGGATCTGCGAGCCGACGATCATGACCGGGGAAAACCGCGACCGTGAAGACGCGATGGTCGATTTCCAGATCTGACCCGGGAACAGGACCTGAGAAGGGCCGGCAGCAAGGATTGCTGCCGGCCCGGAGTTTCAGCCTGTCAGTGCGCGCTTTTGGCCGGCCGGGCCTTGCGGCTCCGATACTCGACGATCGGCTCGCGACGGCGCTGGCTGCCGGGCTTGCCCTTGCCGCGGTTGAAGCCGCCATGACGCTTGTTGCCGGGTCGCCCGTCGCGCTTGCCCGCCGGGCGACCGCGTCGCAACGGCCGGGAGGGTTCCAACCCGGGGATCTCTTCCTGCGGCAGCCGTTCGCCGATCAACCGTTCGATCCGCTCCAGGCGCTGGACATCGGTACCATTGCTGGCAAAGGAGATGGCGATGCCGCTGGCGCCGGCGCGCCCGGTGCGGCCGATGCGATGAATATAGTCTTCGGCCGCCATCGGCAGGTCGAAATTGATTACGTGGCTGATGCCGGGGATATCGATGCCGCGGGCGGCGACATCGGTCGCCACCAGCAGCCGCACCCTCCCCTGGCGCAGGTTGCGCACCGTCCGGTTGCGCGCGCCCTGAGTCATGTCGCCATGCAAGGCGGCGGCGCGGTGTCCCTGGTCGATCAGTTCCTGCGCCAGGCTGTCGGCATCACGCTTGGTGGCGGAAAAGATGATCGCCTGGGAAACCTCGTCCGACTCGGCGAAATGCTGCAGCAGGCGCTTCTTGTGGTGATAACTGTCAGCGACGTGCAGGCACTGGGAAATCTGGTCGAGGGTCATTTTCCGGCCGGCGATATCAATCCGCACCGGGTCGCTCAGCAACCGGTTGGCGAGGTTTTCCATGGTCCGATCCATGGTCGCGGTGAAGAGCAGCGTCTGCCGCTCAGCGGGGGCGGCGGCCACCACTTTTTCGACATCCTCCTTGAACCCCATGTCGAGCATCCGGTCGGCCTCGTCGAGAATCAGCACTTCGAGCCGGGAAAGATTGAGGCTGCCGCGCTCGAGGTGATCAATCAGCCGTCCCGGGGTGCCGACCACCAGGTCGATCGGCCGCCCGAGATCGCGGAACTGTGGGCCGTAAGCTGTGCCGCCGAGGATCGCGGTGCTGCGCAGGCGCAGGAAACGGCCGTAGTTGCGGGTCGCGTCGGTAACCTGGGCGGCCAACTCCCGGGTCGGCGTCATCACCAGCACCCGCGGCGCGCCCTTGGGGCCCTTCTTCAGCACCGAGAGACGGTCGAGGGCCGGCAGCATGAAGGCCGCGGTCTTGCCGGTCCCGGTCTGGGCCGAGGCGAGCAGGTCGCGGCCGGCGAGGATCTCGGGGATCGATTTTTCCTGAACCGGGGTCGGCTCACTGTAGCCGCACTGGGTGACCGCGCGTAGAATCGGAGCGGCCAGCTTGAATTGATCAAAAGACATGTGAATCCCTTCGTCCGCGACAACAAAAATGCGCGGACCATTGACAGACGTGCGGAGACCGGTCGGACAGACAGCTGTCCGACAGCAAAGGCGGTCATCCACTCCGGGACTGGCGTATGGACATGAACATCGTCGCCAACCGGATGAAGCTGCCAGGGATTCAAAGGGAATCGACTGCAGAGGTGGGTCAGGGAGCGATGGGTGGGTACCGGCGGTGCCGGACTCGGTGCATAAATCAGTCGCCGCGCATCATACAGGGTTCGGGGAATAAGGCAAGGGTTAAATGGCGGGACGGGATTCAGAACCGGTGCCGGGGACAGTCCCCCTTCAGGAGGGGGACTGTCCCCTTGAGATATTCAGAGCATCACTGCTTGATCATCACCAGCAGCATCTTGTAGCGGGTGACCGCCTTCAGCGCGTGGGGCTGGTCGGCCGGCATGATGATGAACTGACCAGCCTTGACACGGTGCTCTTCGCCGGCGATGGTGATCGCCGCTTCGCCGTCGGTAATCTGCACCAGGGCGTCGAAGGGGGCGGTATGTTCACTCAGCCCCTCACCCTTGTCGAAAGCGAACAGGGTCACGGTGCCGGTATCTTTCTTGATGATGGTGCGACTGACCACGGCGCCATCCTGGTAGTCGAGCAGGCCGTTCAGGTCAAGGGTCTGTGCCAGCAGGTCGTTCACTTCACTCATCGTTTTTTCTCCTTTGTTGAGTTCGTTGCGGTCAAGTCTAACCGCTGTCGGCCGGAATTTCCTTGCGCCAGGTCAAGTCTATTCCCTAAATCAGTGAACCCCTTGCCGGCGGATAGCGCAAGTCATTGACCTGCCTGGGCTTCCCAAAAATTACCAGCGAACCTATGGGTGCGCTTCAAATTTTTGTAAATCCCATTCAGGCCAAGCACTTACCCTCTCCATCCGACAGGAACTCACGAATTCAGGTATTCTTTTTTTCCGACCGGATGTGCTAACCTGCGGCCATTTACTGCCATGACGTGCCTTCATCCCCACATCAGATTACTGCTGATGAGCCTGGTCCTGCTGCCGGGGCTGCTCAGTTGCGCCGGGCAGCCGCGAACGGCAACGCCTGCGTCCCCGCCTGCCGGGCAGGTCGATCCGATCGCGGCCCTGCTGCCCCGGGCGGCACCCGCACCCGTGGCGCCCGACACCGATTCCGGCCCTGCACCGACGGCTCCCGCCAAACCATCCCGGCACCACCTTGAACGGATGGGGTTTTCGACCCAGGTCGGCGCCTTTTCCAACCTCGACAACGCGGTCCGCCTGGAACGGGTCCTCGATGCAAAAGGGATCGACGCCTACTATTTCCGCCACGAATCGGGACTCTACAAGGTCCGTTTCGGCAACCACAAGAGTTACCGGGCCGCCCGCGAAGAGGCGGAGGCACTGCGACGCCAGGGGCTGATCGGCCGCTTCTTCATCGTCATCCCGGACGATTACGCGGCGGCCAGGATCCGCCGCAGCGGCCAGGGCAACCTGCGCAGCGAGCTGGTACATACCGCCCGCCGGTTTCTCGGGGTTCCCTACCGCTGGGGTGGCGAGGATCGCAAGCGGGGCTTCGACTGCAGCGGACTGACCATGGCCTGCTACCGCCTCAACGGTCTCAATCTGCCGCGCAATTCGCGCATGCAGTACCGCGCCGGCCGGAAGATCAGCAAGAGCAGGCTGCGCAAGGGCGACCTGGTCTTCTTCGCCACCCACGGCGGCAAACGGGTCACCCATGTCGGCATCTACGCCGGCGGCGGCAAGTTCATCCACGCCCCACGTACCGGCAAGACCGTCCGCTACGCCAGCCTCTCCAACGCCTACTGGCGCAAAGCCTATGTCGGCGCCCGTAGCTATCTCTGATCACCGCCCTGATCCCGCCCTCCCCCGGGGGCGCCACAGTTTTTGAGTCCCTCTTTCAGGCGGCTCCTTATCCCCCGGCATCCGGCAGACACCCACAAATTCAGGTAAAATGTAAGAAGTAGATGTTCTCAGGACGCATCTGCCACCACCAGATAAAGGAGGTTGCTCATGATCCGCCTCGAACTGAATGACATGGAACAGGAAACCCTGCGACAGGCTCTTGCCAAACGCCTCAGCAGCCTGGTCGATGAAATCGCTCACACCGACACCCGTGATTACCGGGATTTTCTCAAGGAGCGCAAGGAGATTCTGACCGACATCCATGACCGGCTGCACTGAGCCGGAAGTACCACAACGGACCGGGTCAGAGATCTTCGAGCAGACGGGCGAACGCAGGAATGGTGCGGCTCTTCTTCAACCGGCGCACGGTGTCGGCAAAGGCGGGCTGATCGATGAACAGCAGGACATTTTTCATCTTGTCGAGGACCTGTTTCTCGCCGCAGAAACGCTCCCGGTAGAAGGGCAGCAGGCCCTGCAGGTAACCCCGCAGGTCGCGGGCCTGCTGTTCGAGGTCGGGCATCTCGGGAGCGGCCCCGCGCAGGCGGGCGAAAATCAGCGGATCGGCCATCGCCGCCCGGCCGATCATCAAGCCCGCCGCCCCGGTCCGTTCAAGAACCAACCGACCTTCTGCGGCACTGCGGATATCGCCGTTGGCGATCACCGGCAGCCGGGTTCGGGCGACAACCTCGGCGGTCAGGCGATGGTCCGCTGCGCCGGCGTATTTCTGCACCACGGTTCGGGGATGCAGCACCAGCCAGTCCACCCCGGCATCCTCCAGTAGCGGCAGCAGCGAGAAGATCTGCCGCAGATCCTCATAACCGGCCCGCAACTTCACCGAAAATCCCCCCGCAATCGCCCGCCGCAGGGCCGGCAGTAGCTCCGCCAGCCGTTCGGGATACTGCAGCAACGCGCCACCGGTAGCGGCAGTGGTCATCCGCCCATAGGGACAACCGAGGTTGAGGTTGAGGTGCCGCGCGCCGTTGTCCCGGGCGATCAGAGCGGCATCGACCAACGGCTCGACCCCGTGTCCCACCAGCTGAACCACCAACGGCACTCCATCCTGTTCAGCCGCGATATCGGCTATGTCGCGCCGACCGAAGCGGCGCCGGCTGACGCCGCTGACCCGCAGAAACTCGGTGAACACCACCTCCGGCCGTCCACGGTCAATGACCAGCCGACGCATGGCGCTGTTGGTCAAACCCTGCATCGGGGCCAGCATCAGCGGCACCGTCCCCGGCGCCCAGGGCAACTTGTGGTTAGCGGAAGCATTCATGACGCGGCAGAATAACCGATCCCGCAAGGCGGGTCCAGAGGCAGCTACGCCGAGGATTGAAGACCGAGGGGAATACAGCAGATATCGGCCGCCTTCGTAGAGAATCGCGGGGTCGCGGCCCCGCCCGCCGCCTTCCTCTTTTGCCGGCCCAAAAGAGGAAGCAGAAAAGGGCCATCGCCTGCGGCGGGCATGGACACTACCCCTTGCCAACCATGCTGATTACGAAACCCTCGGCGCTCCCGTAGCCACGCCCGGCAGTGGTGGCACATGAACCTGTCTACGCAGGGAGGCAAACAAACGGGCTACGCAGAAAAACCATTAAACCCGAAAGAATACAACCCGTATTCCCCGGCATTTCAGCCCCCAGCACCACCGTTGAAGGTGGTCGAGACGTATTCGAATGCAAGGCGTCTCGTAACTGAAGGAGTGAGGTGTAGCGGCAGCTACTCCGCAGCGACTGAAGGGACGGGCAACGCAGCAGGCGGATGCGTATCGGCCGCCTCCGCACCTCACAACACTGTTTCGACGCCGACCAGCTCCATCCCAAACGCCTCGGCGACACCGGGATAGACCACCTTGCCGTTGACGATGTTGAGTCCCGAGCGGATGCCGGCATCGTCGCGCGCCGCAGCCTGCCAGCCTTTATCGGCAATGACGCCGGCGTAGGTGAGAGTGGCATTGGTCAGCGCCAGGGTCGAGGTCAGCGGCACCGCGCCCGGCATGTTGGCGACGCAGTAGTGGAGGATGCCGTCGACGACGAAGGTCGGTTCCCGGTGGGTGGTCGGATGCGAGGTTTCGAAGCAGCCGCCCTGGTCGATGGCGACATCGACCAGCACCGCGCCCTTTTTCATCGTCTTGAGGGTCGCGCGGGTGATCAGTTTCGGCGCCTTGGCACCATGCACCAGCACCGCGCCGATCACCACGTCGGCGCGCGGAGCCAATTCCCGGATGGTGGCCGGCGACGACATCAGCGGAATGCAGTTTTTCGGCATGATCTCGGAGAGATGACGCAGACGGTCGAGATTGGTATCGAGCAGGTAGACCTTGGCACCGAGGCCGCAGGCCATCTGCGCCGCGTGGGTGCCGACCACCCCGCCGCCAAGTACCAGCACCGTCGCCGGCTGCACGCCGGGGACGCCGCCGAGCAAAATGCCGCGGCCGCCCTGGGCCCGCTCAACGTACTTGGCCGCCTGCTGGGCCGCCATCCGCCCGGCGACCTCGCTCATCGGCGTCAACAGCGGCAGACCGCCGCGAGGCCCTTCGATGGTCTCGTAGGCGATACAGACCGCCTCGCGCTCAATCATCGCCCGGGTCAGCTGCTCGTCGGCGGCAAAATGAAAATAGGTGAAGACGATCTGGCCGGGACGAATCAGCTGATACTCGGAGGGCTGTGGTTCCTTGACGTGCATCACCATCTCACCGCGCGCGTAAACCTCGCCCGCGGTGGCGACAATCTCGGCCCCCTCGGCCGCATAGTCGGCGTCGCTGAAACCCGAAGCCTCACCGGCCCCCTGTTCGACCAGCACCTGGTGACCGGCCTGGTGCAGCATTTCCACCCCGGACGGGGTCATGCAGACCCGGTTTTCGTTCGCCTTGATTTCCTTC
This sequence comes from Geothermobacter hydrogeniphilus, assembly GCF_002898515.1. Classification (GTDB taxonomy): domain Bacteria; phylum Desulfobacterota; class Desulfuromonadia; order Desulfuromonadales; family Geothermobacteraceae; genus Geothermobacter_A. The sequence goes on from NZ_PPFX01000047.1 coordinate 6,603, forward strand.
AGTACCCCAATGATCATGTCTGCCTCCCGGACGCGAGCTGTTGTCGGCAAAGAGTGCCGATTCCTGTTTACCTGAATCCGTGTTTACTCAGATTCTATCAGGATTTTTTCGACATGTTCTTGCATTTACAGTTGCACAAACAGGTTGAAATGAAGGATAATTCTATAAATATGATTTTATTTAGCGAATTCTTCTAAGCATGGACCTTGACCTGATAGATCACTCCATACTCTCGGCCCTGCAGCGCAACGGCCGCCTCTCCAACGTTCAGCTGGCCGAACAGGTCGGCCTGTCCGAATCGGCCTGCCTGCGTCGAGTCAAACTGCTTGAAGAGAACGGCGTCATCGACCGCTACGTGATGCTGGTCAACCCGGCGGCAGTCGGCAAGCCAAGCAGCGTCTTCGTCCAGGTCACCCTCGACGGTCAGCAGGCGGAAAAACTTGCCGCTTTTGAAGCCGCGGTGCAGACCGTCTCCGAGATCATGGAATGCTATCTGCTGTCGGGTGACTGCGACTACCTGCTGCAGGTCCGGGTCCGGGACAACGCCGACTACGTCCGGGTCCATGAAAAACTGACGGCGCTGCCCGGCGTGCTGCGGGTACAGACTTCCTTTGCCCTGCGCACCGTGCGCCGCACCACGGAAATCCCGCTCAATACCCTGAATCAGTGAGTTCCTGTTGGGTGGAGAGTGCAAGTGCTTGGTCTGAATGAGATTTACAAAAATCTGAAGCGCACCCATAGGTTCGCTGGTGATTTTTGGGAAGTTCAGGCAGATCAATGACTTGTGCTATCCGCCGACAAGGTGCTCACTGATTCAGGAATACTCCAGGAGGGACGGCATGAGTGTCGCGGACAACAACCTTCACCGGGTGCTGATCATCGATGATGACCGACTGTTTCTGAAAACCCTGGAAAAAAATATCCGGGAAGATTTTCCCGGCCTGGAGGTCACCACCTGCGACAACCCGGTGCAGGGGCTCAAGGCGATCGATGAAAGTATCGACCTGCTGCTGCTCGACCTGGAGATGCCCGGCATGGACGGCAGCAAGCTGCTGGCCTACGCCACCGCCCGCGGCATCGACAAAAGCCGGATCATCATCCTGTCGGCAAGGGACGCCGAGGACCTGCACCAGATTTTTCCCATGGGAGTCTGCCTGGCGGTCCTCAACAAGCATGAAGCACGGCAGAAAACCGTGCTGAAGATGGTTTTTTCGTCGTTACAGAGAAGGCCCTGAACGCAATCAGCTCGAAAGCGCGCAACGCAACAGCTTGCGTCCCGATTCAAACAGAATCTGTGCCTTGTTGGGGACAACGATCTCAGTCACCAACCCAAGACCGAAGGTGGGGTGGGAAACCAGCTGCCCTTTGCCGAGGACCGCGTCCATGGCATAAACGACCGCCTTGCCGGGATCGAGAACCGCCACCTCCTGCTGCCAGGCAACTTCATCCTTCGCCGCCTTCTTCGCCGCCGATTTTCTCGGCGCGACCGCCTTCTTGCGTGGTGTTGCCGTTTTCAACTGTTTCGGCGCCCGGTAGGCGTGAGTGGTTCCGCAGCAGTTGCATTCCACACGGACAACTTTTTCTCCCACCATGGCAACCACGATGTGATTGGTCACCCCTTCACAGCGGCTGCAGTTCGACTCGATGGGGCCACCCGTCGTCGGCATTTTCTGACTCATAAAATCTCCCGGTTCAAACAAGCAAAGACGCTCTTTCTACTCCTGCGGCGCCGGGCTGTCAAGAAGAGAAGGATGAGAAAGGGGCAAGACGTGAGATGGCGGTTTCTCCCGACTCCCCACCACCACCGTTGAGGGCGGTGGAGACGTGCGCATATCGACTGCCCCCAGCACTACCGCTGAAGGCGGCCGAGACGTATTCGGATGCAAGGCTTGCGAACGATGAGCCCGCAGGTGTAGCGGCAGCTACATCGAGGAGCGAAGAGTGAGCATAACGCAGCAGACGGGTGCGTATCGGCCACCCCACCACTACCGTTGAAGGCGGTCGAGACGTGCGTAGCTGCAAGGCGTCTCGCAACTGAGGGAGTGAGGTGTAGCGGCAGCTACTCCGCAGCGACCGAAGGCGCGAGTAACGCAGCAGATGCGTGCGTATCGGCCGCCCTCCTCACGAAAACGTCTGGTTTTCCTGTTCCATCACCCGTATAAACGTCGTCCGCTTCGACAGCTCCCGCAGCGCCCCGGCACCGACATAGGTGCAGGCAGAACGCAGTCCGCCGAGAATATCCCGGATCGTCTCGGCAATCGGTCCCCGGTAGGGAACCTCGACCACCTTCCCCTCCGAGGAACGGTACTCGGCCACCCCGCCGGCGTATTTTTCCATGGCCGTCGTCGAACTCATACCGTAGAAGAGCTTGTACTGCTGCCCGCCGCGGTCAACCAGTTCCCCGCCGCTCTCATCGTGACCGGCGAGCATGCCGCCGAGCATGACGAAATCAGCGCCGCCGCCGAAAGCCTTGGCGACATCTCCCGGGCAGGTGCAGCCACCGTCGGAGATGATGCGGCCGCCGAGGCCGTGGGCGGCGTCGGCGCATTCGATCACCGCCGAGAGCTGCGGGTAACCGACCCCGGTCTTGACCCGGGTGGTGCAGACAGAACCGGGACCGATGCCGACCTTGACCACGTCGGCACCGGAAAGCAGCAGCTGCTCAACCATCTCTCCGGTCACCACGTTGCCGGCAATGATGGTTCGATCCGGGCAAGCCTCTCTCACCCGGGAGACAAAGGCCGCAAAGGCCTCGGCGTAGCCGTTGGCAACATCGATACAGACAAAACGCAGCAGCGGATGCGCCTCCAGAATCTTCTGCAATTGGTTGAAATCTGACTCGCCGGTTCCGGTACTGACCATCACCCGTTCACAGATCTCCTGATCGCGACCCTGCAGGAAATCGTCCCAGTCCGCCGGACTGTAATGCTTGTGAATCGCGGTCAAAAGACCGAAACCGGCGAGGACCTCGGCGGCCTCGAAGGTGCCGACGGTATCCATGTTGGCGGCAATGATCGGAATCCCGCGCCACTGCTGTCCACTGTGCAGAAATCGGAACTCCCGCTCCAGCACCACCTCGGCGCGGCTCTTCAGGGTCGAGCGCTTGGGACGGATGAGGACATTCTTGAAGCCGAGCTTGAGATCTGTTTCGACACGCATGTCTGCCTCCCGGATAAGTCCCCACGGAAACACAGAGAACTTCAAAATCCTTGGGCCACCAAGACGCCAAGTTCGCCAAGAAGGTCAAAAACTCATTTAACGGAGAGGCGGAGAGGAGCAGAGACGGAGAGAAAAATTTTTGGGTTTAAAACCAAAAATCTGCTTTTGGTTTTCTCTGCGTCCTCTCCCTCTCAGCGACTCTCCGTTAAAAAAAGATTTTCCTGGCGCTCTTGGTATCTTGGCGGCAAAACAATTTTCTCCGTGCCTCCGTAGTGAAGAATTATTCAAACAGCCAGGGCGCCCGCTCCTGCCGCCGCCGTTCATAGGCGCGGATCTCGTCGGCGTGCTGCAGGGTCAGGTCGATCTCGTCGAGGCCGCCCAGCAGAAAGTCGCGACGGAAAGGGTCGACCTCGAAGGGGATGACTTCACCCTCAGGCGTGGTGAGCCTCTGCCCCTCCAGGTCGACCCGCAGCCGGTAACCCTCGCTCTCTTCCACCGCGGCGAAAAGCCGGTCGACAACCGCCTCGTCGAGGGCAATCGGCAGGATGCCGTTCTTGAAGCAGTTGCCGCGGAAGATATCGGCGAAACTCGGCGCGATGATGACCCGGAAGCCATAGTCGAGCAGCGCCCAGGGAGCGTGTTCGCGTGAGGAACCGCAACCGAAGTTCCGACGCGCCAGCAGAATGCCCGCCCCCTCGTAGCGCGGCTGATTGAGGACAAAGTCGGGATTGCGGGGACGATCGCCACAATCCATCCCCGGTTCGCCATGATCAAGATAGCGCCACTCGTCGAACAGGTAGGGACCAAAACCGGTTCGCCTGATCGACTTGAGAAACTGATTGGGGATAATGGCGTCGGTATCGACGTTCGGCCGGTCCAGGGGAACGACCAGGCCGGTCATGCGGGTGAATTTTTCCATAATTATCGACTCCCGTCGGGAAAACCTTTTTGCCGCCAAGCCGCCAGGAGCGCCAAGAAGGTCAAAAACTCATTTAACGGAGAGGCGGAGAGGCGGAGAGGAGCAGAGACGGAGAGGAATTTTTTGGGGTTTAAAACCAAAAATCTGCTTTTGGTTTTCTCTGCGTCCTCTCCCTCTCTGCGACTCTCCGATAAAAAAGGTTTTCTTGGCGTCCTTGGCGGCTTGGCGGCCCGATTATTCTTCCAGTCCCAGCTCCCGCACATCGACGAAATGCCCCGCCACCGCCGCCGCCGCGGCCATCGCCGGGCTGACCAGGTGGGTGCGCCCCCCCTGCCCCTGACGACCTTCGAAGTTACGGTTGGAGGTCGAGGCGCTGCGTTCCTGCGGCTCAAGCCGGTCGGCATTCATTGCCAGGCACATGGAGCAGCCCGGCTCGCGCCATTCGAACCCGGCCTCCTTGAAAACGCGGTCGAGCCCCTCCTCCTCGGCCTGCTGCTTGACCAGGCCGGAGCCGGGCACCACCATCGCCAGCCGGATGTTGGCGGCGACTCTGCGCCCCTTCAGCACCGCCGCCGCGGCTCGCAGATCCTCGATGCGGCCGTTGGTGCAGGAACCGATGAAGACCTTGTCGGGATGGATATCGACCATCCGCGTTCCCGGCCTGAGATCCATATAGGCCAACGCCGCCTCCATCCCCTGGCGTTTGACCGGGTCGGGCTCGGCGGCCGGGTCGGGTACCACACCGCCGACCGGCACCACCATCTCCGGCGAAGTCCCCCAACTGACCTGCGGTTCGATGGCTGCCGCGTCGAGATTGACCACCCGGTCGAAAACGGCCCCCGGGTCGCTGTGAAGATCGCCCCAGGCGGCCACCGCCTGCTCCCGGAGAGCCCCCCGCGGCGCCAGCGGACGTCCCTTGACATAGTCGATGGTAGTCTGGTCAACGGCAATCATCCCGGCGCGGGCGCCGGCCTCGATGGCCATGTTGCAGACCGTCATCCGCCCTTCCATGGAGAGGGCGCGAATCGCCTCGCCGCCGAATTCGATGGCATGGCCGGTGCCGCCGGCGGTGCCGATCTTGCCGATAACAGCCAGCACGATATCCTTGGCGGTGACGCCGTGACCGAGCCTGCCGTCCACTGCAACCAGCATATTTTTGGATTTTTTCTGCAGCAGGCAGCCGGTGGCGAGGACATGCTCGACCTCCGAGGTGCCGATGCCGAAGGCCAGTGCCCCGAAGGCGCCGTGGGTGGCGGTGTGGGAATCGCCGCAGACCACCGTCATCCCCGGCAGGGTCGCCCCCTGTTCGGGCCCGATGACATGCACGATCCCCTGGCGGATATCGTTCATCCTGAAGAGTCGGATACCGAACTCCTCGCAGTTTTTCTCCAGGGTGTCGACCTGCAGCTTCGAGACCGGGTCGGCGATGCCGAGCAACCGGTCGACGGTCGGCACGTTGTGATCGGGCACCGCCAGGTTGGCTTCCACCCGCCAGAGCCTGCGCCCGGCCAGCCGCAACCCTTCAAAGGCCTGCGGCGAGGTGACTTCGTGAATCAGCTGGCGGTCGATATAGAGCAGACAGGTGCCATCCTCCTCACACCTCACCACATGATCGTTCCATAACTTGTCGTAGAGTGTCTTGGCAGCCATAATTGACCTCTGAGGTATTGATCCGCTTCAAGATATAGAGTACCCGCTGCAGCAGCCGGAGTCGAGGGGACCGGGGCACTTAAAGAGGAGAAGAGCAGATGAGCAACTGGAGACGCCATCCGCGGCCGGCAAAAAGTCCCGAAGAGATTGCCGAGATCACCCGGCGACTGAAGGCCGGGGAAGCCGGACGGGAAACCTACCGGGAAAAATCGCTGAAGCTGCACGGCTGGATCTGCGCCAAGTGCGGCCGCGAGTTCGAGCGCGAGAACCTGCACCTGCTCACCGTCCACCATCGCGACGGCAATCACAACAACAATCCGCCCGACGGCAGCAACTGGGAGAATCTCTGCGCCTACTGCCACGACGACGAACACAGCCGCTCACTGCTGGGTGATTACCTGGCGAAAGAGGACTGAACCTCCTTCCTGCCGACAAGCGGCCGCCCCCTCTTTCGTGGTAAAATGAACCTGAATCAGTGAGTTTCTGCTGGATGGAGAGTGCAAGTGCTTGGCCTGAATGAGGTTTCCAAAAATCTGAAGCGCCCCATAGGTTCGCTGGTGATTTTTGGGAAACTCAGGCAGGTCAATGACTTGTGCTATCCGCCGACAAGGGACTCTCTGATTCAGGAGGAAACAAAAGGAGAGAGGAGGAAATCCATGGATATCTATACCTACGAGCATCTTTGCAAAAAGCTGGATTCCGGCCAGAAATCAATGGTCATGAACACCGACACGGAAACCGCCGGCGAGGTCTACATGTGCGACCACGGCTATTTCAACGTTCATGTCGGGGAAGGTTCCGAAGTCTGGGCGAGCGAAATCTGCGAAAAGCTCGAATGATCCGGAACCGGATCTGATGCAACTCTTCAAGGCGACCCTGCGGTCGCCTTTTTCTTGATGGGCCCCGCCCAGACAGCGGAGCGATACCTTGGCGACTCATTAAAAGGTCCCCGTCCCCCTGCTTTGCATTTGGTCCTGGCCGAGGGCAGCACCCGCTACAATCCGATGGTTTACCACAACGGCTCGGTCTGGCCCCACAACAACGCCCTGATCACCCTCGGCCTGGCGCGCTACGGGGAAGATGTCGGCATCAACGTCCTGCATCGTGACGGAGAGATCGGGGTCGTGGTCGAGAAATAGGCTGAGCCGGTCCGGAAATCTGCGGGGTTCATACTGAAGAGAGCTTGCAGGCTCCTCGCAACCGGGTCACGCCATCAGGCAGCCCGGCTGGCAATTTACGGCACAAGGCGTGCATTTTGTGCACTGCCAATTAGGGTTCGGGTTGGCGGTGAGTGATTTTGGCCTGACGCAGACCGGGTCACTTGCGACGCGGCGAGTTCAATCTTCCTGATTGTTGTCGACCTGCCATTTCAAAAATCTCATCTTATTTCAAATAATTGCAAGCCACGGCACGATGAATTTCCTTCCTCCGGGAGATCTCTTTTCCCGGGAGGTTGACGTGTTCCGTCGAGGGCTGGCCTGAATGTTGCTGTTGCAGGTCATTGGGTATTTTTTTCCACCTGAATCCGTGGGTTCATGGCGGATGAAGAGTGCAGGGACTTGATCTGAATGCGATTTTCAAAAATCTGAGGCGCACCCAAAGGTTCGCTGGTGATTTTTGGAAAGTGCAGACGGGTCAATGACTTGTGCTATTCGCCGATAATTAAACTCACTGATTCAGATTCCAGCCAAGCCTGGAATTGGTTTTGCGATGGAGGTCCCGATGAAACTGCCGCTACGTCTCCTGCTTCTGGTCGGCTGCTGTCTCATCCTGTTTTCCTGCGCCGGCAACGATGATGTCAAACCGCAGATGCAATCCCCGGTGCGTCTGTCCGCAGTCACGACCGACGGCCTGTGGGTCGCCGACCACCTTGCAAACCGGGTGTTTCTGCTCGATCGACAAAGCCTGGAAATAAGGGACAGTTTCCCCGTCGGTCCACGACCGGCCGGTGTCGTTGTCGCGAGTGGGCGGGTTTTCGTCGCCGAGCAGAACGCCGGCCGGGTTTCAGTCTACAATCTGAGCGGCACTCCGCTCTTCAGACTCGGGCAGGGGGACAACGAATTCCTGCGGCCCAACGGCATGGCACTGAATGCCGCCTCCGGACTGGTCTATATTGCCGACCTGAAGGCCGGGAAAATCCGGGTCTTCACCCTGAATGGAACAGATGCCGGGTTCGCCATAGGATCGGGAGAACTCAACGCCCCCACCGCCGTGACCTTCGACCCGGATCGGCGGGAAATCCTGGTCAGCGATTTCGGTGTGCCCGACGCGCCGCAGGTGCGGGTCTACGCGGAAGACGGCACCTTCCTGCGATCACTGCCGGGAACCGTCAGCAGCGGCATGCTCGGCGTGACGAGCATCTTTTCAGCTCCCCAGGGGCTGACGGTCGACGGCAAAGGCCATCTTTTTCTCGTCGACAGCCTGCTGGGGCAGGTGCTGGTCCTCGATGAACTGACCGGTGAGCTTCTCAAAACGGTCGGCCGGACCGGTACCGGCAACGGCGAACTCTTTCTTCCCCTCGACGTGACGATAGACCCCGGCAGCGGCGACTTGCTGGTCGCCAACAGCAAACCGGCCCGGATCGAAGTCTATCGACAGGGAGGTGTGATGCCATGAAAACCAGCCGGATGATCCTTCTGTTAGTCCTGCCGTTCATGCTTTTGCCGCTGAGAGCCGAGGCGCTGATCGCGGCGCATCAGAACTACAACGGCTGCGACACCTGCCACAGTCTCCACGGCAGCGCGTCCGACACCGGACTGCTTGACGAGCTTTCCACCGAGGCGACCTGTCTGGCCTGTCACGGTCCGCTGGGCATTGCCACCGAGGCCGCCGCCCACAACCCGAACAATCTGCTACCCGGAGAGGTCGGCTACATCACCTGCCTGGAGTGTCACAATCCGCACGACAATCGCACCAACAGCAAGGGTGGAACCAATATCCGCCTGATCGGCATCGAGTACGATTACAATGACAATCCTGCGACCTGGTATCCCGATGCCGCCATCCGCGAGGAGAATAAGGTTCTGGGCGTTGTCAAGGGCGTGGTGTTCGAGTCGGACAGCGACGGTACGGCGGATTTCAATCGCGGCGACGGACTCGGGGCCTGCGAGATCTGTCATGACCCGAACCACAGGCAAAACCGGGACTGTACCAGGTGCCATGACCATGCCACAGGCTTCATGCCGCCCTAGCAGCCTGTCGGGCGCCACAGGTGGTGGAGGAGGGGGACTCTCTATCGATGATACTTGTCCCCCGCCACTACCGATACCTTATTTGATCAGCTCCGTATATTCTCCGTAACCTTCCTTTTCCAGATCAGCTTTTGGAATGAAGCGCAGCGCCGCCGAATTGATACAGTAGCGCAGTCCGGTCGGGGCGGGTCCATCGGGGAAAACATGCCCCAGGTGAGAATCGGCGTGTTTGCTGCGCACTTCAGTCCGGACCATGAACAGGCTGCCGTCCTTTCGTTCAACGATGTTGTCCGCCTCCAGCGGCCGGGTAAAACTCGGCCAGCCGGTCCCCGATTCAAACTTGTCGTTGGAACTGAACAACGGTTCACCGGAGATGACGTCGACGTAGAGTCCCGCCTCATGGTTGTCCCAGTAGCGGTTGGCAAAGGGGCGCTCGGTGGCGTCTTCACGGGTGACCTTGTACTGCAGGGGAGTCAGTTTTTTCTTCAACTCCTCGTCATCGGGAACCCTGTAGCGGCGATTCATTTTTCCCCCTTCCTGCTGCATCCCCATATCCTCCTCCGAACTCTTCAGGTTATCCTTTGTCGTCCTGGAGACCGTCGGCCTCAGCTCAGGAAATTCCTTCACTATCGCGGCAAAAGTCCGCTCTTCATCGCTCCAGGTTTTCTCCAGGAACTGGTCGCGCCCTGAGCCGCTGCGGTACCAGCCGTAGCGGAGGGGATTTTTCCTGTGATAATCCTGGTGATAATCCTCGGCGGGATAGAAAGGGCCGAGCGGCAGGATCTCGGTGACGATCGGAGCGGCGAAACGTCCCGAGGCGGCCAGTCGCCGCTTCGACGCTTCGGCGATGCGCCGCTGTTCACTGTCGGCGAAAAATATCACGCTGCGGTACTGGGACCCGCGATCGACGAACTGGCCGCCGTTATCGGTCGGATCGACGTGGCGCCAGAACCATTCAACCAACTGGCCGTAACTGACCCGTGTCGGATCATAAGTGACCTTGACCGCTTCGACATGTCCGGTGGCGTGGCTGGAAACCTGCGCGTAGGTCGGATTGACCTTCTTGCCGCCGGTATAGCCGGAGATCACCTCGCTAACCCCGGGAACTTTTTCAAAATCGGATTCGGTACACCAGAAACAGCCACCGGCAAAGACCGCGGTTTGGGCGGTCATGGCCGCCCGGCCGGAGTTGTCCATGCCTTGCTCCATGCTCATGCCCAGGCCGAACATCGCCGCCAGGAGAATGACTATGGCGAGAATCAGTTTTTTCATCTTTATCCTCCGCTACCTGTCCGGCCGCTTCAGGGCCGGGTTTTGATAAATCATACCGCATCCGGGTAACGGCGGGATAATGCGAGAATAAAGATCAGGTAAAGATTGATGGCTTCAACAATCGACGGAACCGGCCGACTCATAAAAAGCGCAAAGGCCTCAGGCGACAGCAACAATTTCGTAGACGCGCTGTCCCGGTCCCTCTCCAAGCTCGATCCGGTCATCGATCTGCCTGCCGAGAAGGGCCTTCCCGAGCGGGGATTCGGGGGTCACCACGGTCACCTCAACATCGTCCAGCATCACCCGCAGGCCTCCGGCGGACGGTCCGAGAAAAACCCTGCGCAAGCGGCCTTCCTCATCTTCAAGCACCACCAGCGCGGTCAGCCTGACGGGTTGGTCGCTGACGAAATTGCGGAGGGCAAGGGTCCGGTAGTCGGCCAGTGCCAGCCGGATCTGCTGGGCACGATTGGCCTGCCCCTGGGCGAGATAGGACGCCTCGAGGGCGAGGGTTTCGTACTTGTTGTCAGGGATGTTTTCCTCGTGGGTAGCGGCTTCGTGAGCCTTGCGGGCGGCGCTGTCGAGAAGGTCGAGGTCCGACTCCAGCTGAGCGATCATTTTCTCCAGCAGGATCTGCTTGTTTATCATTCCGCACATCTCTTACGGTCAACCTGTTTCAACGCGGCAGGTCCACGCTGACGATCCTGCCGCCATAAGCATGAACCGAATCGTGGACACGAACCTGAACCCTGCGGATATCATCAGAAATTTTCACGCCTGACAGGCTGCGGGTGAAGCCATCGATGCCAGTGCAGAAATACCAAAATGACCACCCTGAAGAGAACGCCAACCGCAACAACAAAAGTCAGTTTGACGAGGTTCCCTCTCCTCACTGCGCAATTGTTCCCGCCTCCCCATCGGCCCCTAAAAGCAGATACTTCACAACCGGGAGACAGCGTACCCTGACTGCCCCCAGGTCGATTTCAGTTTCAAGATCGTTGGTCAGCAACAAGCATTGGGCGTCATCTTCTTCTGCACGGTCAAAGACCGCCAACTCGCGTTTTGGAACCTCGGACCGGTGTGCGTCTTCATACCAGACCTGAATGCGTCGGGTAATCGCCATGCCTTCTTTAACGACAAAATCGGTCTCCCCGTCATCAGCGGCATAATAGATTTCTTCAAAAGACCGCCGCAGATGGTTGTGAACAACATTTTCCACCAGACGCCCCGCATCGGCAGAGAAAGAGAACGCAACCCGATTACGTATTCCGGTATCGATGGCGTAAGGTTTGAAACCGGCACGCTGAACACTTTTTAACGACCAGCTGAATTTCCGCAGTTGGAACGTCAGGTAACTTTCCAGGATCGCCGAGAGATAGTTTTCGGTTTTGTCCTGCGAAATTGAAAAATTACTCTTGATCTTGTTGATGCTGGTCAACCGGGTGTTGTTCGTCAGCAGAAATACCGCAAGATTCCGCAGGCTGGCCACATCTCGAATTTCGTGACGGGTCACGATATCCCGATAGAGAATATCCTCGAAGTAGTTTTTCAGCAGCAACTCCCGGTCATCATCGTCCTGCCTGAGAACCACCTCGGGGAAACCGCCATATTTCAGGTATTCATGAAAATGATGACGAATCAAGGACTTGTCAGACAGGTATTCCAGTTCCGACCGGATCCCGCCTCCCCGGAAACGCAGGAATTCTGCAAAGGAGAGCGGATACACCTCAAAAGAAACCTGTCGACCGGTCAGCTTGGTACCGATTTCACGAGACAGCATCTGAGCTGATGACCCGGTCACGAAGATCTTGATATCTTCGGTCTCGCTGCGACCTCGCAGCCAGCCTTCCCAGCCCGGGATATTCTGGATCTCGTCCAGGAACAGGTAGCCCTTCCCCGCGGGACAGATCCGTTCCCGCCAAAGACGATAAATCTGTTCCAGCAGATCCACCGAGGCGGCGGCAAAGAGCGGTTCTTCCAGATTTATCCGCAGCAGTTGTCGAGCGGGGATGTCCCGCTGCAACAGGGCTTTCATAACCTGCGCCAACAGGGTTGATTTACCGCAACGGCGAACCCCCTTCAGAACAACAATCTCTTTGCTGTCAACCTGCGACAAACAGGAGGGCAGAAGATCTCGTTCAATACCGGCATCGACCTCTCCGGTCGTCCAGAATCGATTGTAGCTGTACAGTATTTCAAGAATGCGCGCAGAATTCATTATTGCCACCGATATAACGTTGGAATATGTTATATATAACACCGATATACCGGTAGATCAATCATTGACGCGAGAGGAACGCCATAGGTGGGTATTTTTTATCACCTGAATCCGTGAGTTCCTGTCGGATGGAGAGTGTAAGTGCTTGGCCTGAATGAGATTTCCAAAAATTTGAAGCGCACCCATAGGTTCGCTGGTAATTTTTGGGAAGCTCAGGCAGGTCAATGACTTGCGCTATCCGCCGGCAAGAGGCTCACTGATTCAGGTATACCTGAATCAGGTATCAGTCCGCCGGTAATGCTTCAGGACAGGAACAGGATATCTGCCCCCTACCCCGCCACCAGCTCATCCAGACGGTCAAAATCCAGCCGCAATTCGGCCAGTTCGCGCAGCAGGTCGAGCTTTTCGGTGTCCTCCGGGGTCAACTTGGAGACATCGTCGGTAATCATCTGGTAGAGCTGGGCGGTGGTGTGGTTGGTGGTGCGCAGATAGGGGATGCCGCTGCGATCGAGGATCAGCTGGGTGATGCGGTCGACGTGGTGTTTACCGGGGATGACCAGTCCGACGATCTTCTCCCGGTACTCGGGGATTGAGTAGAGGTTGGCCAGGGTCACCAGCAGTTCGTCGCGGCTGCTGGTGACAATCAGCAGGGTATCATTTTTCAGCAGCTCGGCCACCCGGTGGGTCGAGGCGGCGCCGATCTGCACATGGTGGATGATGCGCTGCAGGGATTCGTGGTCACCGTGCAGGCTCAGGCCGAGGATGGAGACCACCCGCCGCAGGGTCGGGTTGGCGAGGATCGGCTGATAGTTGAAGCCGCCGAACAGTTCAAAGGCGTTGTGACCCATGGCCCGCGTCAGGTAATCGAGGGTCTGCTCCCGTTTTTCGGCGACCAGCTTGTTGACCAGCACCGCCCTGACCGACACCGACTCGTATTCAAACAGGGCCGCGTTGGCCGCCACCCCGTCGATCACGTTGCCGATACCGCCGCCGGTCACCATCAGCACCGACGCCCCCAGCATCCGCGCCACCTGGGCGTTGGAGAGTCCCAGCACGGTGCCCACGCCCGGGTGCCCCGATCCCTCGATGATGATGAAATCGCAGCTCTTCTCCAGCACCTCAAAGGCCGCCCGCAACCGTTCACTGAGCATCTCCCGGGGGATCCGACCGTCGATGATGTCCTTGGTCATGCCGGGCGGCACCACTACCGGCGAGATGTGCCGCAGATGCGCAGGCATATCGAAAACTCCGGCCATCAGGGCCGCGTCCTTGTCGACAATCACTCCGTCGACCAGGGTCGGTTTGGGGCCGATCGGCTTGATGAAGCCGACCCGGTCGTACTTCCTGCGAGCCAGGTGCAACAGCGACAGACAGAGGGTGGTCTTGCCGATATTCTGTCCGGTCGCGGCAATGAACATTTTTCGAGCCATCAGAAACAGTCTCCTGCCGGGATTTCCAACAGAGTAGCAGGAGTTGCCGGCAAGTCCAACCGCTGACCCAAATCCACCGGCAATTTCGGGATTCGGCTGTCGATACGGATGAATCTGCTTCGTTGCCTTCACCGGTTCGGTGCTCAACGTAGCTCGGCTACGTTTCCGCCCGAATCGGCACGGCGCCTCGCACCTTCACCCGTCTCGCCACCCTCGGTCCGCAAAACAGCCGGTGGATCTGGGCTGAACAAAACAACCCTTCCCCCCGCCCCGCGCTTCTGGCATAATCCCTCGCTCATGGCCCTGATTTCACTCCGACAGATTTCCCTTTCCTTCGGCAGCCAACCGTTGCTTGACGACGTCAACCTGCAGATCGAGAAAGGTGACCGGCTCTGCCTGCTCGGCCGCAACGGCGCCGGCAAAAGCACCCTGCTGGGACTGCTGGCGGGACGTCTGCAGCCGGACCGGGGCGTCATCGACCGGCAGCAGGGACTGCGCGTCACCGAACTGCCCCAGGATGTACCCGAAGGCATCCGCGGAACCAGCTTTGAAGTGGTCGCCTCGGGCTGCGGGGGACCGGCCGACCTGTTGCGGGCCTACCACCGGACGACGACCGGCGTGGACAACGACGAGGCGACAACGAAAAAGCTTGCCGAGCTGCAGCACACCATGGACACGCGGGACGGCTGGAGCGCCCTGCAGCGCGTCGAACTGATCCTCTCACAGTTGAAGCTGCCGGCCGAACAACCATTCGACCAGCTTTCCGGCGGACTCCGACGGCGGGTGCTGCTCGGTCGCGCCCTGGCCGGAGAGCCGGACATCCTGCTGCTCGACGAACCGACCAACCACCTCGACATCGAGTCGATCGCCTGGCTCGAAGATTACCTGCTGCGCAGCAACCTGACCCTGGCCTTCGTCACCCATGATCGGGCGTTTCTGCGCCGCATGGCGACCCGCATCGTCGAAATCGACCGCGGGCTGCTGGCCGATTACCCCGGGGACTACGCCAACTACCTGCGGCGCAAGGAAGAACGCCTGCACGCCGAAGACGAAGAATGGCGGCGCTTCGACCGCAAGCTGGCCGAGGAGGAGGTCTGGATCCGCCAGGGGATCAAAGCCCGCCGTACCCGCAACGAGGGCCGGGTACGCGAACTGAAGCAGATGCGCGAACAGCGCCGACAGCGCCGCGAACGCACCGGCAGGGTGCAACTGCGGCTCAACGAGGCCGAGCGCAGCGGCAAGCTGGTGGTGGAAGCGGAAAACCTCAGCTTCGGCTACGATGACCGACCGATCGTCAATGATTTTTCCACCACCATCCTGCGCGGCGACCGGATCGGCCTGATCGGCCCCAACGGCGCCGGCAAGACCACCCTGCTGAAACTGCTGCTCGGTCAGCTCGAGCCGGACGCCGGCAGCGTCCGGCTCGGCACCAACCTGCAGGTTCTCTATTTTGACCAGCAACGCGAACAGCTCAACCCCGACCTGACCGTGCAGCAGAACCTCTCCGGCGACCAGGACACGGTGATGGTCGGGGGCAGGTCACGGCACGTCTACGGCTACCTGAAGGATTTTCTCTTCACCCCCGACCGCGCCCGCACCCCGGTCCGTATCCTCTCCGGGGGAGAGCGCAACCGGCTGCTGCTGGCCAAGCTCTTCACCCGGGATGCCAACCTGCTGGTCCTCGACGAACCGACCAACGACCTCGACCTGGAGACCCTGGAACTGCTCGAAGAGTTGCTGGCCGATTACCGGGGAACCCTGTTCCTGGTCAGCCACGATCGGGAATTCCTCGACCGCACCGTCACCAGCAGCATCGTCTTTGAGGGCGGCGGCCGGGTCGCGGAGTATGTCGGCGGCTACAGCGACTGGCTGCGTCAGCGGCCGCAACAGGAAGAGAGCCCGCAGAAACAGAAACCGGCCCGCGAAAAGCCGAAGAAGGAGCGCGTCCGCAAACTCAGCTTCAACGAAAAAAGGGAACTGGAGGGACTGCCGGCGCGCATCGAAGCCCTGGAAGCCGAGCAGGAAGAACTGCACGGCAAGCTCGCCGATCCCGAATTCTACAAGACCGCCGGACCGCAGGTCGCCGGGCTGCAGCAGCGCCTGCGGGAACTGGAAGCGGAACTGGAGCAGGTCTACGATCGCTGGCAGGAGCTGGAAATACTGGAAACCGGCGAAGGACCTAAGGCGAAAGGCTAAAGGATCCCTTTGCCTTAACCTTTAGCCTTTCACCTTTAGCCTTTAGCCGCCTTTCGCTATCAGGAGTTTTTACCCATGGGCATTCTTGCCAATACCGTCAGCATCAGCCAATTCCGCGTCGTCGGTGAAAAACCGGCCGGCGACCTGTTCGACTGGGCCGGAGAGCAACTGGCCAGAAACCGCTTTCATGCCATTGACCGCGGCAGCGAGGAACTGTCGATCGGCTGGGTCCAGCTTGACGACTCTCAGGACGGCAGCTTCGAGATCGCCAGCAGCTACCGTCGCGACCACTGGCTCTGCTTCTCCCTGCGCCGCGACCAGCGCAAGGTTCCCGCGCGGCTGCTGAAAGAGCATTACCGGCAGGCGGAGGAAGATTTCCTGGCGAAAAACCCCGGTCTGCAGCGGGTGCCGAAGCAGAAGAAGGAAGAACTGCGCGAGGCGGTCAAGGGCGCCCTGCTGGCCCGCACCCTGCCGACCCCGAGTGTCTATGATGTCATCTGGGATACCGAAACCGGGCTGCTCAGCTTCACCAGCCTCGGCAAGGCCCAGATCGAGATGTTCGGCGACCTCTTCAAGCAGACCTTCGACGGCCTGCGCCTGGTCGCCTACCATCCCTACGCCCGGGCCGAGGCTGTCATCCCCGACGCCCTCAAACCGGCCCTGGCGGAAGCCAACCAGGCCGGGACCGATACCGTCATCGACCTGATCGAGAAAAACAGCTGGCTGGGAGAAGACTTCCTCGTCTGGCTGCTCGACCAGACCCTGCACGCCAGCGCCGAGTTCAGCATCAGCAGACCCGGGCCGACGGGTGCAGGGGAGGGCTTTGTCGCCTACCTCAACGACCGCCTGGTGATCAGCGGCGCCTCGGAAGGCGGCGTGCAGAAGCTGGTCGTCAGCGGCCCGCAGGACCGCTTCAGCGAAGCCTGCACCGCCCTGCGGAGCGGCAAAAGCATCCAGGAGGCGGTACTCCATTTCGAGAAAGGGGAGGATGCCTGGAAGCTGAACCTGAAAGGACAACTGTTTCATCTCGCCGGTTTCAAATGCCCGGCGGTGCAGCTGGAAAAGGATGACCTGACCGACCCGGAGATGGAGCGCGAGGCCCTCTTCTACGAGCGCATGCACCTGCTGCAGACCGGCCTGCAACTGTTCGACAGCCTGCTGGCGTCGTTCCTTGAACAGCGGCTCGCCCCCGACTGGGAGCAGCTCCAGTCGGCGATTTCCACCCGTCTGGGCGAAGACTGAAGCTCCTTCCTCAACCCGGTTCATGCATGAGCGTTCGTCGCGAAACCGGCCGGTGTGCGTCAGAAGGGCAGCTGAATAAACCGGATTAAGATTTCATCGCCGACAGCCGATAAGAATCCCGGCGGCATCCAGATTCCCTGGAGTCGCCGGGAGATTTATGAAATACATCAAGGACCTCTGCAAGCTGGCGGTTCTGCTCGGCCTGTTCGGCGCCGTTATCTACGGTCTCTTCCATCTGGCGAAAGAGCAGGCCCCCGCCAACAGGAAGCGCTACCAGCACCCCATCTACCGAACCGGGGGACACTGGTAGCATGCCTCCGCCCGGAAAAACTCACCGCCCCGCCGAAATCGGCGTCAAGGTGCTGCTCGACAAAACCACGCCCTGTTACCATTTCTCCGCCACCCTGCAGAACAACCAGGTCGAATGCCGCGCCAGCCTCAAGATCCTCGACAGCGGCAAACCGCCCGCGCCGCGGGAGCTGATCACCATTCTCAACCAGGCCGGCGTGACCGAGAGCCTCGACCTGGAGCGCCTGGCCATCTTCTGTGCCGAGGCGGCCCGGGGCACCAACCAGTCAGATGTCCTGCTGGCGACCGGGACGCCCCCCTCGGCCGGAATCGACGGCTGGTTCGAGGCCGCGGTCCGAACGACGTCGGACGAAGCCGAATTCAACCGGGACGAAAAAGGGAATATCGATTTTCGCACTCGGGACAGCTTCACCAATGTCGAACCGGGCGACCTGATCGGCATCATCCATCCCCCCCGGGCGGGAACCCCCGGCCTCACCGCCCATGGACAACCGATTGAGCCGCGCATGGGCATCCCCCTCGATATCCGGGCCGGCGAGGGCGCGCGGCTCGACCCCGACCAGGGGAAAGCCTTCGCCACCCGGGCCGGCCGCGTCATTCTTGAGAACAACGTCCTGACCGTTTCGGAACAGCTCATCGTTCCCGGCGACCTCGACCTGGAGACCGGCAACATCGACTTCAACGGTTTCGTCGAAGTTCGCGGCGATGTGCTGGACGGCTTTCACATCAAGGCCGCCAAGGGGATCAAGGTTGCCGGTAATGTCGGGGCCTGCCGGCTCGAATCCGGCGGCCCGGTCGAGATCGGCAGCGCCTCCGGCAAGGGCAAGGGGGAAATCCGTTGCCAAGGCCCGCTAAAAACCCGCTACCTCAACGAGGTGCTGGTCGAATGCCGGGGCGATGTGACCGTCAGCCATGAAATCCGCAACGCGACGGTCAAGGCAACCGGGCGGATCATGGTCCCCCGCGGCACCATTTTCGGGGGCGAAACGGTGGCCCTCGAAGGGGTCGAGGCACGCCACTTAGGGTCGGTTTCGGGGCACCGCACCATCGTGACCGCCGGTGTCTATTTCCCCGAAGAGGACCGGCTCAACCACTTACTCTACCGGCTGAAGAGTACCGGTTCCCAGATCCAGCGGATCGATGACACACTCGGCCCCCTCGATCCCGGCAAACAAAAACTGCAGGCACTGCGCGAAGCCCTGCAACTTCGCATCGACATCCTCACCGAACGCAAACAGAAGCTGCTCGCAGAAAAGGAAACGGTCAAAAAGGAACTCGACCGTTTCAAACCGCAGGAACATCCGACCGCCAACCCGAAGATCAATGCCGGCGCCAGCCTCCGCGAGGGGGTCATTCTCAAGCTCGGCGACCAGGTCGAAGAAATACAGATCGAACGGGGGCCGGTCTCGGTGATCGCGAACCATACCGGCGACGGCCTGCACTATCTCAAGCTGACACCGCTCAAGGTCTCGGCCGAGAAACTTGAGGCCGAGCTGGAAGAAAAGGGAATAGAAACCGGGAAAATCGACCGGGAGAATGCTCAATGAAAATCATGGAGATTGAAGACATCATCCTGCAGATGGTCCAGATGGAACTTCAGGCCATGCATTTCTACCAGCATGCCGCAGGATGTCTGCAGGACGAGGATGCGAGATTTCATTTCGAACTGCTGGCTGATGAGGAGATGGAACATGCCCGCAGCTTCCATGCCCTGTTGCCGAGTCCGACAGCCGTTTCGTTTGCGGAGATGGTGAAGGCCCCGCCGCAACCCTGCGATGAGATCGACTGCGCGGCACTGGCCGACTTCGACCAGCTCCAGGCCCTGGAAATGGCTTTGCGGCTGGAAAGGAAAGTCGAACAGGATCTTCGGCTGCGCAGCGAAACAATCGTCGACGCACAGGCCCGGGCCGTGCTGGAGAAAAATATCTATTCAACCGAGGGCCACGCCCTGCTGATCGCCGAGGATCTCGAACGGCTGCGGCGGTCCGACGGGTAAACGTGATGTTGCTCAGCGAGCCTCGGAGTTATTCAAGCCGCCGTTGCTGACGGTTGTCACCTCAACAGAAGCGTCCCCCTCCGACACTGGTTGCCCCCCTTTCACGTCCACTTCACGACTTCTGGTTTCAACTCACGGGTCAATCAGGTTACCCCGCGTCCTCCCGGTCACGAATCACACAGTTAGTTTTCCGTTCGGCCTGGAAGCAGCATGGCCAGCAGCGCGGCCAGTAGCGTCAACCCGCCCGCTATAAAATAAGCTGGCGAGAAGGAACCGACCGCCTCGGCCAGCACCCCCGCCAAACCGGGGCCGACTGTCTGTCCGGCAGCAAAAAAGAAGGTGATCAGAGAGAAGGCCATGGCCGCTCGTTGAAGGCCGAAGAAATCACCGACTGCGGCAGCCATGATCGTCGGGATGGCGAAGACCGAAAACCCGTAAAGAAGGATGGAAAGAATCAGCGTCACTTCGCCGAGGCCACTGCCGGCAAGCAGGTAGGCGCAGGATTGGACCAGGAAGACCAGCGCCAGACCAGCCTTGCGTCCGATACGGTCTGAGAGTACGCCGAAAGCGATCCCCGAGAAAATACTCAGCAGGCCGACCAGGGACCAGTAGAAGCCGGCGGTTGCCTCGTTCAGGCCATATTCCTCGACCATGCTGGTGACGATGAAGGTGCCGTAAACCATGTAGGTCGCACCGAAGACCAGGTAGAGCAGACCGAGCAGCAGCAGCAGCTTACCATGGCCTTGCTCACGTGCAGGGGATTGCGGACCTGAGGCCGGCCCAGTCTCACCGAGCGGCTCAAGACCCAGCGTTTTCGGGTCATTACGCAGCATCCAGGAGACCAGCAATGCGATCCCCGCAACCATCCCCCCGAGGCAGAGCCAGCCGATCCGCCAGCCATTCGTACCGAAAGCCGCATTGAGGCGGGGCACAAGGAAACCGGCAAAGATGATGGCCACACCATTTCCGGAAATCATCAGCCCGGCAGCACGGCCCCGCAAGACCGGCCGGAACCAGTGGGAAACCAGCACCATGGCGGGGATATTGGCCATACCGCTGCCGAATCCGACCAGGGCATAGCAGATCAGAATGGGTTGGAACCGGCTGGCGGCACTGACCGTCAGCATGCATGCAGCGATCAGCAACAGTCCCAGGCTGATGGTCAGACGCGGGCGCAAGCGTTTCAGCAGGCGTGGTGCCAGCGCCACCGCAACCAGGTAACCGATAAAATTGGCGGTACTGATCAGCCCCATGCGATCATAACCCAAGGCCAGGTCAGTCCGCATCCCCGGCAGCAGCATGGCGTAGGCGAAGCGCGCCAGGCCGAGGCAGGCGAACAGCGTCAGAAACCCGGACAGGACAATGATCCAAGCATAGTGCAACTGGAAATGCCGAGGGCAGGAAGAGCGCATGCAGAAAACCTCCGGTCAGCAGAACGCCATGCTAACATGCTTTCCCGATGTTCTCCAACGTGCTATAAAAGTTGCCGTTTACCCAAGGAAAGGATGAATCAGGATGAGTTGGTTATCAGGCATTATCGGCGGCGGCATCGGTGCCATGCTGGGCGGACCGTTCGGCGCCCTGATCGGCGCCGCCATCGGCGCTTCGATGGGCGGTGGCCAGACCCGACCGCAACTCGAAGGCGGCTACGCCGGCGGCATTCATCCTTCCCAGCAGAAGCAGATGCTCTTTTTCACCGCCGCCTTTTCGATGGTCGGCAAGCTGGCCAAAGCCGACGGCCGGGTCTGCGATGACGAGATCGCCGCCATCCGCCGCATTGCCAGGGACGCCATGGGGCTCGACGAGCAGACCCGCCGCTTCGCTATCGAGATTCTCAACCAGAGCAAACAGAGCCCCGAATCCTTCGGCGACTACGCCCGCCAGTTCGGCGAACTCTTCTGGCAGCAGCAGGACATGTGCCAGTTCATGATGAGTTTCCTGTTCGAGGTCGCCATGGCCGACGGCAGCCTGCATCCCGAAGAGGAGCGGATGCTGCTGGAAGCGAAGCAGGCCTTCCGTCTGCCCGACGCCATCTACCAGTCCCTCTACGCGCGCTACGTCGGCCACCAGCGCCCGGGCAGCCTCGGTCTGGAGGAGCATTACCGGACCCTCGGCGTCAGCAGCGACATCAGCGATGCCGACCTGAAGAAGCTCTACCGGAAAAAGGTCGCCGAATACCACCCGGACCGAATCGAGGGCAAGGGCCTGCCGCCGGAATTCATCAAGTTCGCCAACGACAAACTGGCCGAGATCAACGCCGCCTACGAGGCGATCCGCAAGGCGCGCGGACTCTGAGCGGCAGGTACCGCCGAAAAGGGGCTTGACAAAATCCACCCCTTTTGGGCAGACTGCAGCGCATGCTGACCTGCACTCTCAAGAATAAACGGACCAAGACCACCACCCCGACCGTCAAACCGGGGCGGACGATGGTCTGTGTCCAGGGAGTTGCGTAGCGCTCAGCGACAAGTCACGCAATAAACCGACGGCCACGGATCATCAGGATCTGTGGCCGTTTTTATTTCCTGAATCAGTGAGCTTGTCACCGGCGAATAGCGCAAGTCATTGACCTGTCTGCGCTTCCCAAAAATCACCGGCGAACCTATGGGTGCGCCTTAGATTTTTGAAAAGCGCATTCAGGCCAAGCACTTACACTCTTCATCCGACACAAACCCACTGATTCAGGTATTTCCCCCGGCCCGGTCGGGGCGGAAAACCCCTTTCAAGGAGCGAGCACAATGAACGTCGGATTTATCGGTTGGCGCGGCATGGTCGGCTCGGTGCTGATGCAGCGCATGCAGGAAGAGAACGATTTCGCCGCCATCAACCCGGTCTTCTTTTCCACCTCTCAGGTCGGCCAGGACGCGCCCTTCGACGCCGGAAAACTGCTCGATGCCGGCGCCATCGATGAGCTGAAAAAGCTCGATGCCGTCGTCACCTGCCAGGGCGGTGACTACACGAAACAGGTTCACCCGCAGCTGCGTGCCGCCGGCTGGAACGGCATCTGGATCGACGCCGCCAGCAGCCTGCGGATGGCCGATGACGCGGTCATCATTCTCGACCCGGTCAACCGGGAGGTGATCACCGCCGCCCTGGCCGCTGGAAAGAAGGACTTCATCGGCGGCAACTGCACTGTCAGCCTGATGCTGATGGCTCTCGGCGGACTGTTCCGCGCCGGGCTGGTCGAATGGCTCACCTCGATGACCTACCAGGCCGCTTCCGGCGCCGGGGCGCCGAACATGCGCGAACTGCTGGCACAGATGGGACACCTGCATGACAGCGTCGCCGACCAGCTCGCTGACCCGGCTTCGGCGATTCTCGACATCGACCGCAAGGTCACCGCCGAGCTGCGCGGCAACGCCATCCCCAGCGACAACTTCGGCTACCCGCTGGCCGGCAGCGTGCTGCCCTGGATCGACCGCGAGGTCGAAGACGGTCAGAGCCGCGAGGAGTGGAAGGGCTACGCCGAAACCAACAAGATCCTGCGCAGCGAGACCCCGATCCCCATCGACGGCATCTGCGTTCGCATCGGCGCCATGCGCTGCCACAGCCAGGCCCTGACTATCAAGCTCAACAAAGATATTCCGATGGCCGATATCGAAGATCTGCTCGCCAACGACAACCCCTGGGCCGAACTGGTTCCCAACCGCAAGGAAGAAACCCTCGCCAGGCTGACTCCGGCGGCGGTCTCCGGCACCCTCAAAACCCCGGTCGGCCGGGTGCGCAAGATGAAGATGGGTCCGCAGTACCTCTCCGCCTTCACCTGCGGCGATCAACTGCTGTGGGGCGCCGCCGAGCCGCTGCGACGAATGCTGCGGATCCTGCGCGAACGCGCCTGAATCATGACCACGATGGAAGACTACCGAGGCTACGAACT
Source organism: Geothermobacter hydrogeniphilus (assembly GCF_002898515.1). GTDB lineage: Bacteria > Desulfobacterota > Desulfuromonadia > Desulfuromonadales > Geothermobacteraceae > Geothermobacter_A. Next base: position 30,056 of record NZ_PPFX01000047.1, read on the forward strand.
GGGTCCGATCCGGCCGCCGAGCGAGGCGATGAGCCTGCTGCTGCGGGTGACGCGCAACTGTCCGTGGAACAAATGCACCTTCTGCGGCGTCTACAAACGGAAGCCGTTCAGTCTCCGCCCGGTGGCGCACGTCAAGCAGGACATCGACCGTATCCGGCATCATGTCAGCGCCATCGAGAGCATCATCAACCGGCCCGGCGGAGGAAGCCGGCAGGATCTGCTCGCCCTGCAGCCCGAACAGCCGGAAAGCGAACAGCTGGCATTCCACTCGGCCCTCAACTGGGTGCGCAGCGGGATGAAATCGGTCTTCCTGCAGGACGCCAACAGCCTGGTTATCAAGCCCGATCGGCTGGTTGAAATCCTGCTGTACCTGCGCCAGGCCTTTCCCGGCATCGAACGGATCACCTCCTACGCCCGGTCCCACTCCATTGCCCGCATCAGCGACGCGGATATGGCCCGGCTGGCTGCCGCCGGCCTCAACCGGATTCATATCGGCATGGAGTCGGGCGCCGACGAGGTGCTGGAGCTGGTCAAAAAGGGCGTGGACAAAGAGACCCAGATTGTTGCCGGGCAGAAGGTGAAACGGGCCGGGATCGAGCTGTCCGAATATTTCATGCCCGGCCTCGGCGGCGACCGCTGCTCCCGGGGAAACGCCCTGGAGACCGCCGATGCCCTGAACCGGATCAATCCCGATTTCATCCGCATCAGGACCCTGGCGATCTCACCCAGGCTGGACCTGTACAAGGATTGTCAGGACGGAACCTTTCACCAGATCGGCGACATCCGCATGACCGAAGAACTGCTGCTGTTGCTCGACAACCTGCGCGGCATCACCAGCCGGATCAAGAGCGATCACATGCTGAACCTGTTCCAGGAGGTCGACGGCCAACTGCCGGACGATCGGGAACGGCTGACCGCCCCGCTGCGCAAGTTTCTGGCGCTGCCGCCCGAAGAGCAGGTGCTCTATGTCGTCGGCAGACGAACCGGGGTGCTCGCCAATCTCGGCGACCTGAACGATCCGCTGCGCCGCAGTCAGGTGGAAACCCTCTGCGCCGAAAACAATGTCACCCCGGAAACCCTGGACGCGTTCACCGCCCGGGCCATGGCGCGCATGGTCTGAACCGGACACCGGTTCCGGACGCACTCATTCCTTGCCGACCTCTTTCGCCAGCAACCGGCGCAGGTCATCACCCAAAGGGATACGCTCAGCAACCGGGTAGCCACGCTGCTCGATCAACTGTCGCAGCACCTCAATCCGCTTTTCCGGATAAGGATGTGAAGCCAGCAGTCGAGATGGACGTGGGCCTTTTTTCGCCGCCAACCGGACAAACAGGTCGGTCGCCCCGGCGGCCTGGCCGTAGCAGGCCACCAGCAACTCCAGGGCGTAGGCGTCGGCAGCCGCTTCCTGGCGGCGGGAATAGCTCGCCTGCCAGGTCAGGAAGAGATCGGAGGCCAGCTCCGTCACCCCCGACCGTTCTCCGAACAGCAGCGCCGCGACCGCGGTGATCACCAGCCCCCGCCCCAACTGACGCAGATGATCACGATGGGCAAAGTGTCCCAACTCGTGGGCCAGCACCATCGACAGCTCGTTTTCCGACGTCACCTCGTCCAGCAATCCGGAAAAAATCACGATGGTATTGCCCGGCAGGGCCACGGCATTGACCTGCGGGTCGGAAGACAGCCGCACCCGAAAAATCCGGCCACGCAGGGGAGAGTCGGGCGGCAGAACGGCGGTCAGGGCATCGAGCCTCCGCTGCAGCGGAGCTGCTTCCCGCGCCGGAAACTGCCGCCGGGCATAGTCCCCCAGCCAGCCTTCGACCCGCGGCGGCAGATGATCGACGGTCAGGTCGACCGCCAGCCCGAGGCCGCCGAACACCAGCAGACAGAGCAGCAGCAGACCGCCCAGCAGCCAGGCCAGCTCGGCCAGCGGATGGGTTTTCGAGACATTGACGTTTTCGTCGGGGAGTCGGGGGGTGAATTTCATCTGCTTATCCGGATTACGAGAAAATAAAGAATGCCGCCAAGACGCCAAGGGCGCCAAGAAGGTCAAAACCTTGATTTAACGCAGAGGCGGAGAGGGGCTGAGACAGAGAGAAAAGCTTTTGAGGGATTTGAAAAACTGAACAGATCTAACCCTGTTTTCTCTCCTGTCCTGCGTCTCTCTTAAAAGATTTCTTGGCGTCCTTGGCGTCTTGGCGGCCCAAAAGACCCTGAATCCGGTTACTTATTGAACACAACTGCCGTGCCGTAGGCAATCGCCTCAACACTGCCGACCTGCTTCTTGCGGTTGGCGTTGCGGCCGATGGTGGCGGTTTCGAGCCGCAGGTTGAGAATCATGCCGGCACCGCGCTGATGCGCCTCGGCCTTCATCCGCAGGATCGCCTCGCGCCGTGCCCGGTCGACCAGCGATTCGTAGGCCTTGACCCGACCGCCGAAGATATTGCGCAGGATCGCCAGCAGGCGCTTGAAGTAGTCGATCGAAACCACCGTGCTGCCGCTGACCAGGAAGGCCTGCCGGACCCTACCGGGTGGAAAACTGCCCTCGGCGGTGACCACGGCCAGGCGAACCAGTTCCCGCTCGCGTTTTTCAATCGATCGGTAGTGGCGCTTTTCGGCGAGACTGCCAGCGGCATACCCCAGGGTCAGCAAGACGAGAAAAATCACCAGGTCGGGGGACTGGAGAAAGAACTCCACCATAACCGCCCCCTATTCCACCCGCACCGCGGTGCCGTAGGCGAAGAGTTCCGCGGCCCCTTGAGCGACCGACGAAGTGGCGAAACGGATATTGACCACCGCGTTGGCGCCCATCTGCCGGGCCTGGTCGGACATCCGCTGCATCGCCTCGTTGCGCGATTCCTGCAACAACTCGGTATAGCCCTTGAGTTCGCCTCCGACCAGGTTTTTCAGGCCGGCCATGAAGTCGCGACCGATATGCTTGGCGCGCACCGTGCTGCCCTGAACGATGCCGAAGTGTTCGACTATTTTTTTGCCCGGCACGCTGCCGACATTGGTGAGAATCATGCTGCCCTCCTGTTGACCTGAATCAGTGAGTCCCTTGTCGGCGGATAGCACAAGTCATTGATCTGCCTGAGCTTCCCAAAAATCACCAGCGAACCTATGGG
>NZ_PPFX01000048.1 GCF_002898515.1 Geothermobacter hydrogeniphilus
GATCGACCGTCCGGCCGAGGCTGGTGCGCTGCATCTCGCGGGTCAGGGTCAGCACCTTGCCGATATCGTGGAACAGGGCCGCCACCATGCCCAGCTCCAGCTGTTCACGGGAGAACTGCCGGAAATGGGAGACCAGCTGCACACATTCCAGGCTGTGTTGAAGCAGTCCACTGGGGTGGTTATGATGATGCTTCAAACTCGCAGGGACCGAGACAAACAAGAAAGCAAGGCTGTCATCACCCAGAACATTCAGAACGAACTGCCGCAGGGCCGGAATGCTCAATCGAGCCACCCAGGCATCGAGATAGAAAAGGCGCCAAGGGGTGGGACAGAAACTCTCGGGGATCAAACGTACCACGTCCCCAAGGCGATCATGAACGGTTTCGATATGGTTGACATCCATGGCGACACCATCCCGGCGCCGACGCAGGGTCCCGGTCACATTGACACAGGCCAGGTCACTGGGAAACCCTTTCTGACTCGCCTCGAAATTCCAGCCATAAGCCGGAATCCGCCCGCTCATGTCCTCCAGTTCCATAGCGAGGTAAGTACGCCCCTGACGGGTCGTTCGCCATTCAGGGTTCCGCAGGCGGTACAGCCCCTGAACCAACCCCCTGCCCCGTTCAACAAGCTCTCGAATCTGTTGCATCGTCATCCCCTTTCATGGCCGAAATCATCAATCGCTCAAAAGCCGATCCGTCTTTCCGGGTCAGGTTGGGCACGAATCGCGAGTAGACCGTGAACAGCATATGCGTCGTGGCATGTCCCATCTGCCTGGCGATCCACTCAGGATTCTCACCGGCCCCGAGCCAGAGAGTTGCTGCCGTATGCCTTGTCTGGTAAGGGGTTCTCCGTTCAAGGCCAAGCCTTGCCAGAGTCGGATACCAGACCCGTTTGGTAATGTCCCGGTGTCGCAACGGATTGCCCTTCCGATTGCAGAAAACAAAACGATTCGCCTTTCCCGTAGCCTGGAACTGATTCTTGAGAGCTTCGAAAACCGGGGTCGACATCCAGACCTCCCGCACCGACCCCGGCGTTTTTGTAATATCCAGGACACCGTCAACGATGGTCTCGCGAACCAGAATCAACCGGTTGTCGAAGTCGACATATTTCCATTGCAGTCCATCGATTTCCCCTGTTCTCAACCCCGTAAAGAACCTGACCGTATAGTAGTCACGAAAATCGGCCCTCACGTTTGCCAGAAAGAGCTTGACCTCATCGAGCGAGAATGGATGAACATCGCTTCTTGGAACCTTGAGAGCCTTGATGTTTACTGCCGGGTTGGGGAACCCGAACCGTTCACTCGCTTCGCTCAAAATCATTTTCAACGGTGTCATGATGTGGTTGATCCGCACGGGCGAAAGCACCTTGCCATCAGGCTGTTCTCTGCCAAGCCAGCTCCTGAATTTCAGGATCATGCTCCGGTCGATCTCATTGATCTGATATTTGCCAAACCGGGGATAAAGATGGATCTCCATCGTTCGCAGCATCATTTTCCGATACGACCGCCGCCAGCGAATTTCGTTTTCCTCATACCAGGTCAAAGCGAATGTTTTGAAATTCGGGATCTCTCTGCCTTGCTGCCCTGCCGGAGAGTTGCCCAGAACCGTCCTGCGCTTGTCAACTGCGGGATCATCACGAAAAACTTCGACCCGCGGGGAACCCGGGAAAAAATCGGCATATTTGAAGGTCCCCAGTTTTATGGACTGCTCGATACGGGCGAGGATCGGCTCCAGCTTCCTGCGATTGCCGGGTGTATCAGGAAGTGTTGTCTGTTCCCGGCAACGAACGCCCTGGTAGCGGAAATCGAAAAAGAGCAGACCATTCCTCTGCCTGAGGCTACCCATGACAAACCCTGCCGTTCGCCATGGGGATCGCCAGTCCTTCTTCCATGGATGCCTTCACCATGTCCCGTTCGATCGCTTCCCAGATGTAATAGACTCTCCGCCGACCGAAAAACCGGATGTAGTGAACGCCCTCAATAAAAACGGAGTCTTTCAGGCTGGTCCGGATATAGCGTGCGTCGTAACAGAGTTTCTCGGCCAACTGCTCGGTGGTGAGGTAGGTTTTCTGTTCCATGGCGACCTCCTTTGTTGACTGTGGATCTTTGCTTTTGATTATATTTCAAAAAACCGAGCGGTCAAGACTTTTTTTGATTTATTTTCAAAAAAAAATTCCATACTGCCATTTTTTTGACTTGAAATAAAAAACAAGGCGAGAGAGACATCATTTTGATGACAGGGGCGCCGACATACGATACATTGAGCAAAATGGAGGGAGGCCGCGATGCTGAAAATTCACCTGAAACGCCTGATTGCTGACAAGGAAACGGCGGAAGGCCGACGGATAAGTCTCAGTGAAATATCGGCAGCCACCGGTATTCACATCTCTACCCTGTCACGCCTTGCCAACCACCGTTCAACGGATACAACAACAGCGAATCTCGAAAAGCTGTGCCGTTATTTCAAATGTTCCGTGGCAGATCTGGTCGAATACGTTGAGGATTGATGGAATCGATATTTGAAAGGTGCCCAAGTTGACCAGGCGGCAATTCATGAGGAAGGAAGAAACTGACGGGCACCGCGTGGGCACCAGATGGGCACAGGCACGAAAATGACAGCTTGGAATTTTTCGGAAAAAGGCTCCACTCCAAAGTGAGCCGCCGCTACCCGCAACCCGGATAAAGCCTTTTAATTCTTGCAACTTACATGACATCCACCCAGTACAACCAAACCCACGAAGGCCGTTCCGGAGTTCTCCGCGACGGACTCAATGCCGCCTGGCCGATCTGCCTCGGTTATTTTCCCATCGGCATGGCACTCGGCGTCCTCGGTCAGCAGGCCGGACTCGGACCGGCCTGGATCGGTCTGATGTCGGTGCTGGTGTTTGCCGGCAGCGCCCAGTTCATCGCCGTGGCGATGCTTGACGGCGGCGCCTCGGCGACAGCCATCATCCTCACCACCCTGGTGGTCAATTTCCGGCATTTCCTGATGAGCAGCGCCCTCGCCATCCCGCTGCGCGGCGTCAGGCGCGGTTTTCTCATCCTCTTCGCCTACGGCATCACCGACGAGAGTTTCGGCGTCAACATGACCCGCTTCCGCGCGGGAAACTGGGATCGCTGGCGGGCGCTGGTGGTCCACCATGCCGCCAACAGCACCTGGATCCTGGCGACCATCCTCGGCAGCCTGGTCGGCAGTCTGATTCCACCCGGCGCCTTCGGCATCGATTTCGCTCTGCCGGGGATGTTCATCGCCCTGCTGGTGCTGCAGCTGCACGGTCGGGCCTATGTCTTTACGGGGATACTGGCGGCCGGGCTGGCCGTGATCTGGAAACTGCTGATTCCGGGAGATTCCTACATCGTCGGGGCGGCCATACTGGCGGCGACCGGCGGCTACCTGGTGCGACGCCGGGTCCGACGACAGAGGGAGGCGAAAGGATGAGCTTTTCAGCCTACCTGCTGTTGCTGCTCGGCATGGGAGCGGTCACCTACCTGCCGCGGCTGCTGCCTCTGCTGCTGCTTTCCCAGCGGCAACTGCCGCGCTGGCTGGTGGACTGGCTGGAGTTGATCCCGGTCGCCATTCTCGCCGCCCTGCTGGCCCCGTCACTGCTGATCGACAGTCACAGCAACAGCTTTAACCTGTTGCGACCGGAATTCTGGGTGGCCGTTCCGACCTTCCTGTTCGCCATCCGCAGCAGATCTCTCGGCGGCACCGTGCTGGTCGGCATGGGGCTGTTCTGGCTGGCGGAAAAATTGCTCTGATTCAGGCTGACCTGAGTCAGTGAGTTCACTCAAGGTTATCGATCCCCTTCGGCCGCGCACGCCTCGGCGGCCCGCCGTCCTTTGCTGTCAACCTGATCCAGGTCCTTTTCACGCCACCGGTTGTGCAACCAGAACCATTGCTCCGGATAACGGCGGATATGGGTTTCGATGAGACGATTCAGCTCTTTCGTCTCGGCCACTTCGTCACCCGTCTGCACCAGCTCGGGCAGATAATGAATGCGCTCCTGTCCGGCCGCATCGATACCGGTGAAAACGGGCACGATGGCGGCGCCGCTGGCCTTCGCCAACAGGGAGACCACGGGCACGGCGGAAACAGGGGCGCCGAAAAAGGGTACCCAGATCCCCATGTGGGGGGCGACCCGCTGATCAATCAAGAGGCCAAGATCATTCCCCTGACGCAGGGCCTTGAGCATCGCCCGCACACCCCGGCTTTTCTCCAGCACGGTAAAACCGCCCCGCTGACGGAGTTCCCGCAGGAAACGGTCGGCGCCCCGCTGATCGAGGCTGCGGCCGACAACCTGCAGGGGATGCCCGCTGTGCCGGCGTTGCAGACGGGCCAATTTTTCCCAATTGCCGAGGTGAGCCGTGATCAGGATCACCCGACCACAACGTTTACGGGCTTCGAGGTAGGATTCAAAACCTTCCACGACAACCTTGTCAGCATCGTGTCCGGGATCACTGCAGGCAAGCCGCAGAATCGCCACCAGATTGCGTCCGAGAAAGCGGAAAACCGCACCGGAGAGTGCTTCATCCAGCCCCGCCAAGCGGAGGTTCGCGCGACAGAGGGCCATCCGCTTCGGAACCAGCCTTCCGGCCAGGGAACCGAGCAGTTCTCCCAGCCGCAGACTCCAGCTTTCGGGAAACAGGTAGAGCAGACGGGCAAGGGACCGAAGACTGTAGTAGACGACTGTATCCATTATTAATTTCGATCGTTCCGCAGGTTCAGGACTGCAGCACGGCCCAGGCGAGCATCGCCCAGCCGAGCAGGAAACTAACCCCGCCGAACGGGGTTACCGCTCCGAGGGGCTTGCCCCCCGACAGGGCCAGTATATAGAGGCTGCCGGAAAAAAGCAGGATGCCCAGCAGGAAACACCAGCCGGACCAGCGAATGCCCGTGCCGGTCATCCCGCCCTGCAGGAGAATTGCCACCAACACGAGGACCAGGGCATGGATCTGCTGGTAGTGAACCGCCTTGTTCCAGACATCCATCAGGTGCGGCGTCAACCTGCCCTCCAGGCCGTGCGCGCCGAAGGCGCCAAGGGCTACGCCGAGAAACCCGTTAAGCGCGCCGAGCAACAAGAACCCCTGCCAAAGTTTCATTCTTCCCTCCCGTGGTTGTCAAGCAGGCGCTGTAGCCCGGCAACGAGTCGGCGGTTTTCCTCGGGACGACGCACCGCCAGCCGCAGGACATCCCCGCCGAGGCCGTCAAAATTGCCGCAATCCCTCACCAGTATCCCCTGCCGCCGGAGCCCGGCGGCAATATCGAAGGCGCTGCTCCCGCCTGCCCGCAGGCGCACCAGCAGGTAATTGGCCGCCCCCGGATAGACCTCCAGACCGAGACGGGACAGTTCCTCGCCCATCTCGTCGCGCCAGGCAGCGATCGCCGCAATCGAGGCGCGGACAAAATCGTCTTCATCCAGGCAGGCCAACGCGGCCGCCAGCGCCGGGGTCGACAGGGTCCAGGGCTCCTTGCCACCCAGCAATCGCGCGATCCCGTCGGCCGGTCCGGCCAGATAGCCGACCCGCAGCCCCGGAATAGCATAGAACTTGGTCATCGACCGCAGCACATAAAGGTTGGATCGTTCCACGACCTGATCGATAAGCGACTCCCCGGGAACGAAGTCGATGAACGCTTCATCAACCAGAACCGGCAGATCTTCCGGCAGCAGATCAAGGGTTGCCAGCAGATCCCGACGCCTGATCAGGCCGCCGGTCGGGTTGCCCGGGTTGGCGAAAACAAGCAGTTCACAGTCCCCCACCGCCCGCGGCAGGTCCGTTGTCGGAAAGGGTTCTCCCGGCAGCCACGGCAGCCGTTCGACTTCACAATCGACCTGATCGAGGGCACGCAGATATTCGCTGAAGGCGGGCACGATCTGCAGGGCCCGCCGCGGTCTGAAGACCCGCGGCCAGAGATAGAGCAGCTCGGTCGACCCGGCCCCGGGAAGCAGACAGTCTTCCGGCAGGCGGTGATGCCGGGCAAGAGCGGTCCGCAGTGAGTCGGCCGCCAGTTCGGGGTAGAACTGGCAACTCGACAAGGCCTGTCGCGCCGCGGCAAGAACCGTTTCCGGAGGACCGAGGGGATTGATCGAAGCGGAAAAATCGAGGATCTGCTCCGGATCACAACCCAGCTCGGCGGCAGCGGCAAAGACGTCGCCGCCATGGGCAGCCTGGTTCAGTAAAGGGGCCATACCACCACCATACCAAGAATCAGCCCGAGCAGGGCCGTCAGATACATCAGCCGGATGGTCGCCCGGTAGCAGCCGATATCGATCCGCCGGTCGGCATCGCCGAGGGTCGGTTTCTGTACGGTTTCGCCGAAATAGGTCGCCGGACCACCGAGCCGTACACCGAGAGCGCCGGCTACGGCGGATTCGGGGAAACCGGCATTGGGGCTGCTGGTTTTCCGCGCGTCGCACAACATGGTGGTCAAAGCCGCCCAGGGATTGAGTCCGAGAGGAAAGCTGGCGAGGACCATCAACAGCCCGGTCAGCCGCGCCGGAACCAGGTTGAGCAGATCGTCGAGACGGGCCGAGGCCCAGCCCATCTCCCGGTAACGGTCGTCGGTGTAACCAACCATGGAGTCAAGCGTCGAGGCCGCCTTGTACATCATTGCCGCCACCGGACCGCCGAGAAAAAGGTAAAAGAGCGGGCCGATCACGCCGTCCGAGGTATTTTCCGCGACCGTCTCGATACAGGCGCGCAGGATCTGCTCTTCATCGAGCTGATTGGTTTCACGACCGACGATCAGTGACAGGGCGCGCCGCGCCTCGGAAATCCGTCCCTGCTCCAGATAGCGTACCACCTGTCGACTTTCAAGATGCAGCGACCGCAGCGCCAGGGTCGTGTAACCGAGCCAGACGGTCACCGCCAGCCCGATCAGGGGGTGAAGCAGACCAGCCAGGCGAATGACCGCCCAGGTCACCAGACCGGTCACCAGCACAGTCATGAGAGCCAGCAGGCATCCCGCCAGACGCCGATGATCGATCAGGGAGGCAAGGACCGTCTCAACCCGCTTGATGAACCGGCCGATGCCGATGACCGGATGCGGCCAGCCGTGCGGGTCTCCCAGCAGCAGGTCAAGGAGGAAAGATGCGGGAATCGTCCAGATCATGAAACCGGAATCCTTTCCAGCCCACACAGGCGGCACAGCCGCTTCAGGTCGAGATGGGCGGCGAGATGATCGGCCAACCGGTCCAGTTCGCTGTCGAGACGCTGCCGCGCGGACGGACCGGCAGGAAACGACCTGCCGGAAGCCAGAGGGGCCAGAACCGCGTGCAGGACGCGTTGATCGTCGAACAGACCGTGCAGGTAACTGCCCCAGACCCGGCCGTCGGCGGAAACAGCCCCGTCAAGCCGGGCACTGTCATCACCGGAACGGGACACCAGGCGCAGCAACGGTCGGCAGAGGATTCCGCGACTCGACGCACCGGCATGAATTTCGTAGCCCCGCACCCGATCAAAACCGGTGAAACCGGCAGCGGCCGCCGCCGGCAGGAATTCCGCTTCAACCCGGTGCGTCTGTTTCTCGGTCTGCAGGGTGGTCTCGATATCGAGCAATCCGAGCCCCGGTGCTTCGCCGGGAGGACCTTCAACCCCCTGCGGATCACGTACCCGCTCGCCGAGCATCTGCAGGCCGCCGCAGATACCGATCAGGCGTCCGCCTTCGGCGTGGTAGGTGAGAATCGCCTCGGCCAGTCCCTGTTGCCGCAACCAGTCAAGATCGGCGAGCGTGCTCTTGGTCCCGGGCAGAATCAGCAGGTCGAGACCGGCGATCTGCTCCGGCCGTTCGACGTAGCACAGGCTGACACCGGCGACCGCCTCGAAGGGAGCAAAATCAGTAAAATTGGAGATGCGCGGCAGCTGCACCACGCCGATTCTGATTCCGGAGTCGAAACCATCCCCCGGTCGCTCCAGCGCCAGCGAATCCTCCTCCGGAAGCTGTAGACGCAACCAGGGGATGACTCCCAGCACCGGCACCCCGGTACGACATTCGATCTCGTCGATACCGGACTTCAGCAGCCCGACGTCACCACGGAACTTGTTGATCACCACCCCGGCAATCAGCTCACGCTCCTCTTCCGTCAGCAGTTGCAGGGTCCCGAGGATAGCCGCAAAAACCCCGCCGCGATCGATGTCGGCCACCAGCACGACCTTGGCTCCGGCCATCCGCGCCGCCGCCAGGTTGGTGATATCCTGCCCGCGCAGGTTGATCTCGGCAATGCTGCCGGCACCTTCCATCACCACCAGGCCGACCTGCCGCGCCAGGCGCCGATAGGAGTCACAGACCGCCCGCCAGGCGTTCTCCCTGAAAGCGTGGTACTCCCGCACCGACATGTTGCCGACCGGACGTCCCTGGACAATGACCTGGGCGCCGGTTTCGGAATTGGGTTTGAGCAGCACCGGGTTCATGTCAACCGTCGGCTCGACGCGGCAGGCCGCCGCCTGCAGCGCCTGGGCCCGGCCGATCTCGCCGCCGTCGGCACAGACCGCCGAGTTGTTGGCCATGTTCTGCGCCTTGAACGGCGCCACCGTCAGCCCCCGGCGCGCCAACAGGCGACAGAACCCGGCGGCAATAACGCTCTTGCCGACATCGGAGCCGGTACCGGCAACAAACAAGGCGGGCGTCGGGCTTCCTCCGCCGGACACAGGGGTTTCCTCTGACCTCCCGCCTCTGGCCTCCCGCCTGAGGCGATAGCCTCGCGGCGTCACCATCCGCCCCCGCCGGTCAACGAAGGTCGCGGGATTGCCGATAATCACCAGTGAAAACATGTCGATGGTTTCATCGGTAAAAGAAGCGAGGTCGCTGACCGTCACCACCTCACCCTCACGGCAGGCATTACGGACGATGCCGACCGGGGTGGCGGGATCGCGGTGCCTGAGCAGGATCTGTCGCGCCTGCTCGATCTGGCCGGCCCGACCGCGGCTCTTTGGATTGTAGAGGGCGATGACAAAATCGGTGCCGGCGGCCGCTTCCAGCCGCCGAACGATGGCCGACCAGTCGGTCAGCAGGTCGGAGAGGGAGATGACGGCGAAATCGTGCATCAGCGGCGCCCCGAGCCGGGCCGCGGCCGCCTGCACCGCGGAGACCCCGGGCACGATCTCGATCTCGACCTGTTCCGGTCCCTCGGCCTGCTGCAACTCCAGAACCAGCCCGGCCATACCGTAGATACCGGCATCGCCGGAGCAAACCAGCGCCACCGTCGCCCCGTCCGCCGCCCGCCTGAGCGCCTCGCGACAACGCTCGGTCTCCTGGCGCATGCCGGTGGAAAAGGTCTCCTTGCCGGCAACCAGATCGGGGATCAGTTCCAGGTAGGTGTTGTAGCCGGTGACAACCTCAGCCCGTTCGAGCGCCGCCCGCGCCGCCGGGGTCATGTGTTCGCTGTCACCGGGTCCGAGCCCGACGATGTAGAGTTTGTTGGTCATAAAAATCGATTTCCTACCACGGAGACACGGAGAAAAGCTAAATCTAAATTGGACGCTGATTAACGCTGAAAAGGCATGATTAAACCCATAAAGACTGGGGTTAGGATCTTAAATCAGCGTAAATCAGATTTTATCAGCGGCCGATTGCCTTCGAGGTTCTTTATTCCCCCCTGGGCCTCCGTGGTGATTTATTTTCAGGCATTGATCTCCGCCACCGCCACGGTCACGTTGCCGTTTTTCTTCTTTTTCACCAGCAGTCTGCCGCCTCTGGCGGCGAGGATGGCGGCCGGTTCACAGACCCCCCTGGCGCCGACCGCCTGCAGGGCGTATTCAGAGGGCTCGCTCGGAACGGCGACGACGTTGAGCTGCTCCTTGCTGAAAAATTTCAGCGTCACCCCGAACCGCGCCGCGGCATCGAGCAGACCGCCTTCATCCTGCTTGGCGTCGATGCTGGCCAGGCAGGAAATGCTCCCCGGAGAGAGGAAGGCCTTTTCCATCTCGTCGCGGACAGCCGTTTCGATTTCATCAGCGTCAGTGCCCCGGTTGCAGCCGACACCCACCGCGTAACAGCGCGGCCGCAGCACCAGCAGGTTTTTCCGCCGGTCCAGATGCGGCAGATGACGACTGGTAACAAAAACCAGCCCCTCGGCCGGCGACTGCAAGGCCGAAGCGAAACTGCGGGTGATGTCAACCCCGGGGACGACACTGAACTCGCCGCTGATCCGTTGCTGCGGATCGACCAGAACAATGTGCCCGGCCCGTAGCAGCAGTCCGTTGAGCAGCTTGAGCCGTTCAATCGGTTCGACCTTCAAGTCCAGTCGGCGGGCCACCGTGTCCCAGGCCGGCAGGTGGTTGACGTCGGTGGCCGTGGTGATCACCGCCTGACCGTCGAGAATATCGGCCACCTCCTGCGCCAGTTCGTTGGCTCCGCCGAGGTGGCCGGAGAGTAGGCTGATGGCGAAACGCCCGGCCTCGTCGACCACCACCACCGCCGGGTCGTGCTGCTTGCCTCGCAGCTGCGGCGCCAGCAGCCGCACCACGATGCCGCTAGCCATGATGCACACCAGGCCGTCGACACGAGCGAACAGCTCCGCCAGCACCGACGCGAGCGGGCACTCGAAGTAACTGGCCGGCTCTTCGCTACGCAGCTTCTCCGGCAGCCACAGCTCGGCACCTTCGGCCTCGGCACCTTCGGCCTCGGCCTGCAGCCGGCGGGCAAGTGCGGCGCCGCCAGGGGTTATGGCGATGATGGCAAGAGTCATGATTTTTTGAAAATCGGCGAAGGGCGAAAGGCCAAGGGAAATGCCCTCCGCTTTAGCCTTTAGCCCTTGGCCTTTAGCCCTTGGCCTTTAGCCTTTAGCCCTTGGCCCTTAGCCGCCTTTGGGCTCCCTATATCCATGCGCGAAATCGGCATCATAGAGCTTCGATTTCTTTTCCACTCCCCGCTCCCGGGCGCCGAGTGCTTCGCCAACCAGGATCAGCGCCTGGCGGCGGATACCGGCTTCGGCAATCTTGCCCGTGATATCGGCCAGGGTGCCGCTGACAATCTTTTCATCCGGCCAGCTGGCGCGGTAGACCACGGCGGTCGGGGTCCGGGTGGTGAAAACGCCTCCGGCCAGCAGTGCGTCCACCACCTTGTCCATCATCCCCACCGAGAGGTAGAGGCAGAGGGTGCCGCCGTTGGCGGCCAGGCGGGAGAGTTTCTCCGCTTCCGGCACCGGGGTGCGGCCCGCGGTCCGGGAGAGGACCAGGGTCTGCGAGACCTCGGGCAGGGTCAGTTCCTGCCTCAGGGCAGCGGCAGCGGCAAAGGCGGCGGTTACGCCGGGAATGACGGCGTAATCGAGGCCTACAGTATCGAGCAGTTCCATCTGCTCCTGGATCGCCCCGTAGAGGGCCGGATCGCCGGTATGCAGACGGACCACCCGCTTGCCGGCCCGGGCCCCGGCAACGAGCAGGGCGTGGGTCTGCTGCAGGTTCAGCGGCGCGCTGTCATGGATCGCGCAGCCTTCAGGACACTCGGAGAGCAAGATCGGGTTGACCAGCGAACCGGCATGGACCACGACCTCGGCCCGCCGCAGGGCGTTGAGACCCTTGACAGTGATCAGCTCGGGGTCCCCGGGACCGGCACCGACGAAGAGGATGGGATGACATTCGGACATGATTCATGAATCCTGCCGCCGCAGGGCCGGGACTACTGCTTAACCGCTGCCAGGATGTAGACCGGATTGTAGGCCTCGAACATCTTGTAGGCGGTCAGCGGCCGGGTGCGGGCGACGTTGATTGTGGTCACCTCGACCTCGTAACCGGCGTTGGCGAAAAACTCATTGGCCGCGGTCAGGGTATCGAGAGTGATGGCGTTGAGAACGATGCGTCCGTCGGCCGGCAGGCGCCGGTCGGCGATGGTGAGAATGTCCCACAGGTGACCGCCGCTGCCGCCGATAAAAACCCGGTCAGGATCGGGCAGATCGTCGAGACAGCCGGGGGCGTCCCCCTCCACCAGGTTGACGTTGCGGGTATGAAACTTCTGCAGGTTCTGCTTGATGAAGTCACGGCACTCGGGGTTGCGCTCAACGGCGAAGATCCGGCCGTTGGGCAGCAGGTGGTCGGCCTCGATACTTATCGAACCGGAACCGGCACCGATATCCCAGAGGGTCATGTCCTGGCGCAGGCGCAGCTTGGCGAGGGTGACGACCCGCACCTCCTCCTTGGTGATCAGCTTTTTAACGGTCGCGAACTCATCATCCGGGATCCCGAGCCAGGAACCGCGGTCCTTGATCTCCCCTTCGAACTGCTTGACCAGGATCAGCACGTTCAGCGGTGCCGCGTCGATATCGAGCAGGCCGCGCACGTCGGTTTCGACGATGCGCTCATCGGCACAACCGAGATTCTCGCACAACCAAACAGCGTAGCCTTCGCGGCCGCGATCAATCAACTCGCGGGCAATGGCAGCCGGATTGTTGATCTCATCGGTCAGCAGCGCCGCCTTGTCATTGGCGACGATCCGATCAACCGCCGGTGCCAGCGGGCGGCCATGGGTGGAGAGAAAGACCGCGTCATCCCAAGGCTGGCGGATCTTGGCGAAAGCGTACTGGATGGAGGAGACGTTGGGCACGAACTCGAACTCCTCCTCCGGCAGGTTGCGCAGCAGGTAACGACCGATGCCGAAAAAGAGCGGATCCCCCGAAGCAAGCACCACCGGCCGGCCTCTGCGGGTTCGCAAACGTTCGACCATTTCCGGAAGGTTGCTGTCAATAACAAGCTTTTCCCCCTTGAACTCAGGAAAAAGATTCAGCTGACGCTCCCCGCCGATCAGCAGATCAGCCGCCTCGATCAGGTCCAGGGCATGGCGACTGAAGCCTTCCTGCCCGGCAACCCCCGCGCCCACCACGTAGATTTTGTTCATGCTGCCCTCACTGGAAAAAGTCCGAAAAACCGGAATGAGGTTACTCCTTGAATTCACTCGCCGTATTTTCCCGCCACCGCACCATCATAACTGACCAGCAGAATCTCTATTGTTACCCCTGGCGCCCAGTTCCGCAACTGTTTAACGGCCCGACGCGCAACATCGGCCACCAGCGGATGCGCCGCTCCGAGGGCCAGGAAGACCTCGCGGGCGGTGTTGGCGGCGGCGATTGTTTCGGAGGCTTCCGTCGTCAACCCCGTCGAGAGCGCCCAGTCGGCCAGCTTCCGCAGGTCAACCCGCGAGCTGTGGACATGGGTCTGCGGATGCCCGCAGGCGATCTTGACCAGCTTGGCAAACTGGGCCGCGACCACCAGCTTCGGCATCCCTTTGCGGTGGCAGGCCCCGGCCAGGTAGCCGACATGGTCCCCCATCATGACGAAAGCCTCCTCCGTCAACTGCGGAAAGCTTCTTTGCGCGGCCCGTTCGCTGTTGCGTCCGGTACAGGCGACAACCTGCCGGCAACCGGCGGCCCGGGCGACATTGAGAGCGACGTCGAGGGTGTCGGTCCAGGCCTGGTGCGAAATCGGCCGGACGATGCCGGTAGTGCCGAGAATCGACAGTCCGCCGAGAATCCCCAGCCGGGCATTGAGGGTTTTCGCGGCCCGCTGCTCACCGTCGGGAATGGCGATGGTGACCCGAAAGCTCCCAGTGGGAAAGACCGAGCGCAGCGCCTCGCGGATCATCCGCCGCGGCACCGGGTTGATGGCCGGTTCTCCGACCGCGACCGCCAGGCCCGGTTTGGTCACGGTGCCGATTCCCTCGCCCCCGAACAAGCGGATATCGTTCCCGCTTCCGGAGCAGGCAACTCCGGGTGAAGGGGCGATCCTCTCCAGCAGGATATGGACCTCAACCCCGTGCGTGACGTCGGGATCATCCCCGGCATCCTTGATCACAAAACAGCGGGCCAGGGCACCTTCAACCCGGCAGCCGTGAACGGGAAAAACGGCCCGTTCCCCGACCGGCAGTTCAAGCGCGACCTGCGCCACCCGCTCACCCGCCAGCAGGCGCGCGGCGGCGAGCGTCGCGGCGGCGGCACAGGCGCCGGTGGTGTAGCCGTGGCGCAGGAACCGGACCACGCTTCAGTCACCCGCCGCCAGGATCAGCAGCTGGTTGAGAATCGCCGCGGCGATCGCCGATCCCCCTTTGCGACCTCGGCAGACAATGTAGGGCAACCGGGAAGCGAACAATGCCTCCTTCGATTCCTCGGCGCCGACGAACCCGACCGGCACGCCGACCACCAGCGCCGGCGCGACTTCACCGGCGTCGGCCAGGCGCAACAGCTCGAAGAGGGCGGTCGGCGCGTTGCCGATCAGGAAGATTTCCGCGCCTTCGACCACCCCCTTGCGCAGGGCGAGGATCGAGCGGGTCACTCCCTGCTCCCGTGCCCGTTCCGCCACCTCCGGATCGGCGACGTGGCAGGCGATGCTGCCGCCCAGCTTCGCCAGGCGGGTCTTGTTGACCCCGGCCAATACCATGTTGGTGTCAGAGAGAATCTTCGCTCCCCGGCGCAGGGCCGTGACAACACTGTCAATCACGCCGGGCGCGAAGCACGTGGTCCCGGCGAAATCGAAATCAGCGGTGGTATGAATCACACGGCGCACCACCGGCCATTGTCGTTCATCAAACGGATGCGGTCCGACTTCGGCGTCAATGGTCCTGAAACTGCGGCGCTCAATCTCCAACGGGTCGCGGATGATGGCTTCACTCATGGATTCATTCCTTTAACTCCCAGCCGCTGTCCGCGAGGGTTTCACCGATGCGGGTGCAGACCACTTCGGCCAGCCGGCGATCGACGCCGAGCGGCTTGCCGAGGACCATCTCCAGCCCCCGGTGACGCTGCCCGGCCCGCGCCATTTCGTCCGGCAGATCGCGCAGCACATGGGCCCCGGCAAAGAGAAAATAGGGATAGAGCAGGATACGCTGCGCCCCGCGGGCCACGCAGGCGTCGATTCCGGCCTGGATATCGGGCTGCTGCCGTTCCCGAAAGGCGACCTCGACGAATTCAGCGCTACTCATCTCCTGCACCATGTCGGCAATCTTGTTCAGAGATTCGTTCGCCTCGGCAACACGCGAACCATGACTGATCAGCAGAACAGCTGTTTTCATACCGGTTCTTTCATTGATGCTTTCGCAAGAAAGCCAAAATTGGTGTTGGCTAAGCAAAAATATCCAGATGCAAGGAGGCAGATGGCGTTTTTCATCAGCCTGTTAAACCTTGTCGCCGCTCAGATCCTTCCGGAACAGCTCGCCGGCACCGCGGGAGGCACAGAAGTCGCCGCACATGGTGCAGGTGTTCTCATCCTCCGGGGTACGGCTGGCGCGGATGGCGCGGGCATCCGCGGGGAAGAGCGCCAGATCGAACTGTTTTTCCCAGTTCAGGTCGCGGCGCGCCTTGCTCATCTGCTTGTCCCTCTCGCGCCCTCTTTCCGGGTACTTGTTCATATCACCGATATAGGCGGCGACCCGGGCCGCCTTGACCCCTTCAATCACATCCTGCTCGTTGGGCAACGCCAGGTGTTCGGCCGGGGTGATGTAGCAGATCAGATCGGCCCCGTAACGGCTCGACTGGGCGGCGCCGATGGCAGCGGTGATATGGTCATAACCGGGAGCGACGTCGGTCGAAATCGGCCCAAGCATGTAGTAGGGAGCGTCGCCGCTCATGCGCTTCTGCAGACGGATGTTGGCCTCGACCTCGTCGAGGGGCACATGCCCCGGCCCCTCGACCAGCATCTGGCAGCCCATCTCGCGTCCCAGCTCGGCCAGTTCGCAGTTGATCAGCAGCTCCTGCACCATCGCCCGGTCGTTGGAGTCGTGGATCGCCCCGGCGCGCAGACCGTTGCCGAGAGAGAGGACGACGTCATATTTTTTCAGGATCGCGCAGACCCGATCAAACTTCTCGTAGAGCGGATTCTCGCGGCCATTCTTCATCATCCAGGCGACCATCGATACCCCGCCCTTGCTGACCAGCCCGCCGTAGCGGTAACCCTGCTTGCGCAGCCGCTCGATGGTGTAGAGGTTGATTCCGCAGTGGATCGCCATGAAGGCCAGGCCGTCGGCGCACTGCTGCTCGATCAGGTCGAAGAGCAGTTCCTCGTCGAGCTTGTTGGGGTCGCCATATTTGCGCGCCGCCTCGCAGAAAGCCTGGTAGAGCGGCACGTTGCCGACCGGCAGATCGACGGCGGCGATCACCTCGCGCCGCACCCGGTCGAGGTCACCGCCAACGGAAAGCTCCATCAGGGTATCGGCACCGGCCTCCTGGGCGGCCAGCGCCTTGCGGATCTCGGCATCGTAATCGACGATGTCGGACGAGGTGCCGATCGAGGCGTTGACCTTGGTGCGCAACCCCTTGCCGATGCCGACCGGGTTCGGCTTGCGGTTGACATTATTGGGGATGACGATCTTCCCCGCGGCGACATTCTGACGCACGAACTCGTCGCTGACATTTTCATTTCTGGCCACCGCCGCCATCTGCGGGGTGATCATGCCCTGGCGGGCGGATTCGATCTGGGTTGCCACTTACTTCCTCCTCTTTTAATGATGCCGCCAAGTGCACCAAGAAAACCCTTTTTTAACGGAGAGGCGCTGAGGTGGAGAGGTCGCTGAGAAAAACAAAAATCAGATTTTGGTTTTAAACCCCAAAAAAAGATTTTGGCTCTTCTCTCCGTCTCTGCCTCTCTCCACCTCCGCGTTGGGGGCTTTTGCCCTTCTTGGTGCTCTTGGTGCCTTGGGCTAACGTTTTTTTCTTTCACAAAATCGCACAAAATTCTCCGCCAGCTGCGGGTTACCGCCGAAATGCAGGTGCACATAGCTGGCGAGAACATTTTTGCAGCTGAATCCTTCGCTCTCCAACTCGGCACCACCCTTGCGGCGCAAGGCGTAGACACGCGGCACCGAGGCGGGCATCTCAAGTTCAGAGTAATGAAACTCGTGACCGCGGGCAACGGTTCCCGCCGGCCCCAGCGGGGTATCAGCCGTAAAGGTCACTTCGCGATAACCCAGGGATTTTCGCTTTTCAAGCAGCCTTGCCCGGGCCGGAAAGATGCCGCTCAAGGGCTTATCGTTCAACCCTTCGCAGAGCAGCAGCAACCCACCGCATTCGGCGTAGATCGGCAACCCGGCTGCGGCTGCCGTCCGCAGTTGGCCGATCAGTTCGCCATTGTCCCCGAGCCGGTCGAGGAACAGTTCCGGATAGCCGCCGGGCAGATAGAGGCCATCAAGATCCTCCGGCAGCGTGTCGGCCAGCGGCGAGAAGAAGACCAGTTCGGCACCGGCCGCCGTGAGCAGCTCGAGGTTCTCCGGGTAGCAGAAGCAGAAGGCGGCATCACGCGCCACCCCGATGCGGACACGGCTCCTCCTCCCCGCCCCCTCTCCATGAGGAAGGGACTGGTCGAAGATCGGTGCCGGAGCATTTGTCTCCCGTAGCCCGCTAAGCAGTCCGTCAAGATCAAGATGGTTCTCAACCAGGTCCGCCAGGGCGGCAAAATCGGCAGCCTGATCCGCCGCCGTCACCAGCCCCAGGTGGCGCTCCGGCAGCTCGATGCCGCTCTCGCGCGGCAGGCAGCCGAGAACCGGCGGCAGCCCCGGCGTCGAGGCGACAGCCTGCCGCAGCAGCTGCTCGTGGCGCGCGCTGCCGACGCGGTTGAAGACCACCCCGGCAAACCGCAGCCGAGGATCGAAATCGACAAATCCCTTGACCAGAGCGGCGGCGCTACGCGCCTGGAAACGGGCGTCAACCAGCAGCAGAAGTTCCCCCTCCAGCCAGCGGGCGATCTCGGCGGTCGACCCCTCATCCGAATCTCCCGAAGCGCCGTCGAACAGTCCCATCACCCCTTCGATGACGGCGAGATCGGTACCGGCGCTGCCACGGGCAAACGTTGAACGCACTGCCGGTTCTCCGCACATCCAGCCGTCGAGGTTGCGGCTGACCCGTCCGCAGGCGGCGGCGTGATGGCCGGGATCAATGAAATCCGGCCCGACCTTGAAGGGGGCGACCTCAAGCCCGCGCCGTTTCAGGGCTGCCAGCAGCCCGAGGGTCAGGGTGGTCTTGCCGCTGCCGCTGGCCGGCGCGGCGATGATCAGGGGTGAGAGCATCATTTCAAGTTCTTGAAGCCACCATGCGCCAAGGGCGCCAAGAAATTCAAAAGCTCTCAACGCTGAGACGGAGAGGGGCAGAGGCGGAGAGAAAGACAAACCCCCTTGCTTAGGTTCAAACCCATAAGCCAGATTTGATTTTCTTTGCGCCTCTCCCTCTCTGCGTCTCTCCGTTAAAAGGGTTTTCTTGGCGTTCTTGGTATCTTGGCGGCAGTGCCTTTCTTTTCTTCAGCCATTCAAGAGTTGCACCGTGGCATAGCCATCGGCCCAGTAGTCGATGACATTCAGGCAGCCGAAGCTCTGCTCGATGTGGAACATCCTTTCCAGCGGCGCGCCGATGGCGTCGAGCAGGATCACCCGGTTGACACCACCGTGAGCGACGATAGCGATTTTCTCGCCGCGATGGTGTTCGATCAATTCGGCAAGCAGTGGACGAACCCGGTCCGCCATCTGCCGCAGGCTCTCGCCCCCTTCGACCTGGTAATGGACCAGGTCGTCAAGCCGGGCCTGCCATTCCTCCGGCCAGCGGCTGCGGATTTCGTCCCAGGTCAATCCTTCCCATTTGCCGATATGCAGCTCCCGCAGTTCTTCGAAACAGGTCGGCTGCAAGTCATGTGCAGCGGCAACCAGTTCGGCGCCGAACCGGCAGCGGATCAAGTCACTGCTATAAACTGCGGCCAGATTTTTCCCTGCCAGGCGCTCCTTCAGCAACCCGTACTGGGCCTGTCCCCTTGCCGTCAGGGACACATCATTCTGACCGTTGTAGCGCCGGACTCCATGCCCCTCAACCTCACCGTGCCGTACCAGGTAAATCCGCGTCTTTTCAGTCATCTCCCTTGCCTTTCACATGAACCAGGAAAACCTGCCGCCAAGACGCCAAGAAACCTTTTTTTTAACGGAGAGTCGCAGAGAGGGAGAGGACGCAGAGAAAACCAAAAGTAGATTTTTGGTTTTTAACCCAAAAAAATTCCTCTCCGTCTCTGCTCCTCTCCGCCTCTCCGTTAAATGGTTTTTGACCTTCTTGGCGCTCCTGGCACCTTGGCGGCGACGTTTGGTATAGCTGCCTCTTTCACACCACCGCCAGCACCAGGATCAGGCTCAACACCTCGACAATTTCAGTCGCCGCCCCGAGAACATCTCCGGTCACGCCGCCGAGCCGGGTGTCGAAATAACGGATCAGCACCACGGCCGCCAGACCCAACAGAAAAAGCAGGAGGACTCCTTCCAGACCGAACAGGACGAAACAGGCGAGCAGCAGGGTCGCTGTCGCCAGCAGAGTTTCCCGTTCACCGACCTGTTCGACAAAAGCCGCCGCTGTCCCCTCCCGCCGTAAATAGCGACAGAAGGCCGCCAGCACCACCTGGATCCAGCGCCCGGCGCAGGGCATCAGCAACAGGGCGGCCTTTTTATGCTCCGGAGGAATCGTGTAAAGACTCAGATACTTGAGCAGCAGCAGCATCACCACACCGACCACGGCCATCGCCCCAACACGGCTGTCTTTCATGATTTCCAGGGTGCGTTCGCGATCGCCGCGACCGCCTGCGAGGCCATCGACCAGGTCAGCGATACCGTCAAGATGCAGCGCCCCGGTAACGAGGATCAGCACCAGCACCAGCAGGCCGTCAAGCACCGGCCGCGGAATCAGGGCCCCGAGCAGCCAGTCGATGATCACCAGGCCGAGTCCCATGGCCAGGCCAACCGCCGGAAACAATCCCATGCTGCGCGCCAGCCTCTCCGGGGGCATGTCCAGTTCGCGCACCGTCGGCAGCACGGTCAGGAACCCGGCCGCGACACGGAAATCATCCCACTCCCGTTTCACCGATCGGCCCCTGCCGATACCCCGGCATCATCGAAGGTGCGGATTTCCCGATAGGCGCGCAGAGCCCCCTCGATCAGGTTCATCGCCAGCGCGCCGCCGGTCCCTTCACCGAGCCGCAGATCAAGGTCGAGGATCGGCTTCTGACCGATACGCTGCAGCATGTGCCTGTGGCCGATCTCCACCGACTGGTGGGCGGCGAAAATGTAATCCCTGACCGAAGGATGCAACTCCGAGGCGATCAACGCCCCGGCGGTTGAAATGAAGCCGTCGACCACCACCGGCAGGCCGACCGCGGCACACCCCAGCACCAGTCCGGCGATGCCGCCGATCTCGAAACCGCCGACCTTGGCCAGCACGTCAACCGGATCCCCGGGGTCAGGCTTGTTGATCTCCAGGCCACGGTCGATGGCGGAAACCTTGCGCGCCAGGCCGGTATCGTCGATGCCGGTACCGCGATGAGTCAGATCTTCAACCGGGAGCCCGGAAAACGCGGCGACAATCGCCGACGAGGGGGAGGTGTTGCCGATCCCCATGTCGCCGGTACCGACCAGGTCGATGCCGTCCTCAACGCAGGAAAAGGCCAGCTCAATGCCGGTCACGAGTGACGCGATGGCCTGTTCACGACTCATCGCCGGACCTTCAGCGAGGTTGGCGGTGCCCCTGGCGACTTTCTTCTGCAGCAGTCCGTCCAGCGCTGGAAAGTCGTAATTGACCCCCATGTCGACGACGATCACGTCGGCACCGGCGTGTCGCGCCAGAGCATTGATGGCGGCACCGCCGTCAATGAAATTGAGGACCATCTGCGGGGTCACCTCGGCGGGGAAGGCGCTGACCCCTTCGGCGACCACGCCGTGGTCACCGGCAAACGTGAAAACGACCTTCCTGCGAATACTGTCGCGACCGGTGATGGCGACATAGCGGCGGGCGAATTCCTCCAACCGGCCGAGGGAACCCTGCGGCTTGGCCTGGCTGTCGATGCGCGCCTGGGCCTCGGCGAGTTTCTCATCAGCGACCGGCTTGATGAGATTGAGGGCGGTATGAAGATCGATTGACGGCATGAAACATTCTCCTGATCCTGACGAGGTTATCCTGAATCAGTGAGTACCTGTTGGATGGAGAGTGCAAGTGCTTGGTCTGAACGGGGTTTCCAAAAATCTGAAGCGCACCCACAGGTTCACTGGTGATTTTGGGGAAGCTCGGGCAGATCAATGACTTGTGCTATCCGCTGACAAGGGGCTCACTGATTCAGGGTTATTTCAATCGCAGCGGCAACCCGCTGGCCAGCAGCCAGGCCTCGTCCGCTGACGCGGCGAAAAGCTGGTTGACCCTGCCGGCGAGGTCACGAAAGGTGCGCGCCAGGGCATTGTCAGGAACAATGCCGCTGCCCACTTCGTTGCTGACGACAAAGATCGGGATATCCAGTCGACGCAGGGTTTCGATCAACTGCTCCGCCGCAGCGATCACCGGAGCGGGCTGTTCGCCGGCAGCGAACAGCTGGTTGGTCAGCCACAGGGTCAGGCAGTCGAGCAGAACCGCCGAGCGGCCCGGGGTGACATCGGGCAGCCGGGCTGCCAGATCGAGCGGCTCTTCCAGCAGCGCCCAGCGTTCACCCCGCTGCTGCTGATGCAGGGCGACGCGCTCCGCCATTTCCGCGTCCTCGACCCGGGCGGTGGCGACATAGAGCAATGTCCCCGGCAGTTCCTCGCAGCGCCGCTGGGCATAACCGCTCTTGCCCGAACGCGCCCCGCCGGTAATGAAAACCAGGCGCGACATCAGTATTCTATCCCCTTTCGGGCTTTTATCCCCTGTTCGTGAGGGTGTTTTACCTGCTGCATACAGGTTACCAGGTCGGCACGTTCAAGCAGTTCCCCGGGAGCCCGTCTTCCGGTACAGACCACCTCCAGGGCGGCTGGGCGATGATCGAGGAAACCGGCAAACCGGTCGAAATCGAGGTAGCCGCGGTTGAGACAGCCATTGATCTCATCGAACACCACCAACTCGATAACACCGGCCAGCAGTCGCTGCGCGGCAACGTCAAAGGTCGCGGTGACATTGGCCCGCATCTCATCGGGGTCGGCTTGCCGGCCGATCACCCCTTTGGCGGCATCGATGATTTCGAGTCCTGTCTGCTGCTCCAGAATGATCAACTCACCCGAACGCGGTACGGCCGGTTTGAGGAAACGCACCAACAACGTCCGCAGTCCCTGGCCGAGGGCACGCACCAACAGGCCGGTGGCGGCGGTCGTCTTGCCCTTGCCGTCACCGGTATAGACCTGCAGCAGTCCGACCCTGTTTGCCGACATGAAAAAACCCCGCACCTGTCAAAGGGGTCCGGGGTCCGCTGCCATCTGTGCCTGGCGCTGCCCGGACCTCTCCCGCGAAAAATCCAGTATCCATCTGCATCCGGGCAGGTCTCCTGGCTTACGGATCATCCTCCGGCCGCGCCTTCCCATCGGATTTCTCCGGCAGTGGCCCATGCGGCGTTCGTCACCGTTCACAGTTGCGGGGCAGCGAGGGACTTGCACCCTCTTCCCTATTATTCCGCCATGGTTTCAACGGCGGACACCCGGATTATATCGGTGTTCATATCTAACAGAGGGGTACGACCGGTGTCAACGAATTCACCCGGATTCAACGGTAAATGAGCTTGAGTATCAGCAGCAGCAGGGTGTTGCCGGTCGCCAGCAGGTTGATGATGATGAACACCGGATCTCCAGCGAGAAAGGCATAGGTGGTGTAGAAAAGACCGCCGATGAAGATGATCAGCAACATGCAGAGTGACAGGTCGTGGGTTGAACGGGTACGGAGAACCTTGATGATCTGCGGCACGAAACCGAAGGCGACCATCAGTCCGCCGATCAGGCCAATCCACTGGTAACCGTTCATTCCCCGACCTCTCCATCCAGGCCGAGAGCCTCGACGATCCTCTCCCAGACCTCCTCGCGCCCCTCCCCGGACAGGGCCGAAAAGGAACTGAAGGCATCGGCCGGCAGACCGGTCGCCGCCAGAATCGGTTGAAGCTGTTTCATCCGCCGGCTGCGCTTGACCTTGTCGATCTTGGTGATCACCGGGATGGTCGGGATCTGCAACTCCTCCAACCAGTCAAGCAATTGCAGGTCCTCGTCGTTGGGAACCCGGCGGCAGTCGAGCAGCCAGACCACGCCGCGCAGGCTGGCACGCTGTGCGAGATAGGTATGCACCATCGGCCCCCAGGCTTTTTTCACCTCCGGCGGCACCTTGGCAAACCCGTAGCCCGGCAGGTCGACCATGCAGAACTGGTCGTTGATACGGAAGAAATTGAGCAGCTGAGTCCGACCCGGCGTCCGCGAGGTGCGTACCAGCTTGCGACGACCGACCAGGTTGTTGATCAGGCTGCTCTTGCCGACGTTGGAACGCCCGGCAAAGGCGATCTCGGGGCCCTGCTCGGGCGGGTAGTTGCCCGGTCGGGTGGCACTCTGGATAAATTCGGCAGAACGGATGTGCATGGTCGGCTCCGGTTACGGGTTGACGCTCTCTACGGGCGGACTGTAGCACGGTGCCCGGCGCGGCTACAAGCGATTCAGTCTCCCTCCGGGGTCGGTACAAAGAGTGAAAAATCATTGATTTTTTTTTGCGGAATTGCTAAGCATACAGAGATTTTCCGGCATCAGCGCCTTCCGGGACTGTTTGTTCCCGCGGCAGGATACCGGAGCGATCACCTGGGAACCGCTCGGGCACACGGTTCCCCCCGGTCATGCTGCCGATTGTCGCCGGTCCTTTCCGGCCTGAAATAACGTCCCTGACGAGGGTACGACTTCCTTTGAACATCGCAGTTAAGGAGATGATCTGAAATGAAAGTTGCTAAGTGGGTACGCTTGCTTGCCGTTGCCGTCATGCTGGTGTCCCTTCAGGTGGGTGTTTCGCTGGCGGCCGACGCCCGGCCCGGCAAATGCATCACCCTGGACGGACAGGAAGTCAGCTTCTTCCAGATCGACCGCACCCTGGTCAAGGGTTGGTGGAATGGAACCCCGATTGAAGTCCCCCTGGAGACCGTGTCGGAAATCCTCTTTCTCGACAGCCCCAAGGTCAATTACAGCATGTCAGGCAACGAGATCAGCTCCGGGCAGATCGAACTGACCCGCAAATCGGACGGCAAGAAATTCATCCTGCGTGATGCTTTTCTGCCCTCCGACTGTGACTGCACATTCATCACCTATACCTACCGCAATCCCTTCACCCTCGAACTCGGCAGTGAGAACCTGCCGCTGGACGGGCTGAAACAGATTATTTTCGCCGACACCAAGTAAACAGCTTCGATTCGAGAATTGATGTACAGGGCGGAACCGACCGGTTCCGCCCTTTCTGGTTTCATCTCCTGCGGTTTCATCTCCTGCGGTTGGCAAGCCCCCCCCCCCATGATATACATGACAACAGTCCCCCATCATCCCCGGGCAACTGACAAAAGGAGGCTTTCATGCTCAGTGAAAAACTGCAGGGCGCTCTCAACGTGCAGATGAAAAATGAATTCTTTTCGGCCTATCTCTATCTGGCCATCGCGGGATATTTCGAATCCGAAGACCTGCCCGGCATCGCCTCCTGGATGCGCATCCAGGCCCTGGAAGAGTTGACCCACGGCGAAAAATTCTTCAACTTCATCACCGAGGCCGGCGGTCGCACCGACCTGCGCGGCTTCGAGGCACCGCAGAACGATTTCGGTTCCCCGCTGGCCGCTTTCCAGTACAGCCTTGAACACGAACGTTTTGTCACTGACAGCATCAACAAACTGATGGACCTGGCCAGGGACGAGAGCAACCACGCGGCGCAGATTTTCCTGCAGTGGTTCGTCACCGAGCAGGTCGAGGAGGAGTCCAACTTCGGCCTGATCCTGCGCAAACTGGAACGTATCGGCAACGACGGCAACGGCCTGTTGCGCCTCGATGAGGAACTTGGCGCGCGCACTTTCGTTGCCCCGGCCCCGGCCCCGGCCCCGGCACCGGCCTGAGCCTGAGCCTGAGCCTGAGCCTGAGCCTGAGCCTGAGCCTGAGCCTGAGCCTGAAACCGGACCAGACAACTCTCAGCAATTCAAGAATTTTCAAACCCGGCCGCCGAAATCCACCGGCGGCCCTTTTTTATCCTAAAGCATCTGCCATCCGCGGTCGAAAAGATGGTCAAGCAGGACCAATGACATGCTGAGGATGGCGTCCTTGGCCAGCCGGTTCGTCAGCTTGCGTAACAGTCCCGCCTCCGGCAAGGCGTGGTGTGCAGGCCCGCCAATGCAGTGGGAAGCCTGAAGCGCACTCCCTGGGGCCACCATTGGTACAAGGGACGAAACCTGGTTGTCGGACACTCTCTTCAGCAGGTCACCTGTGATGAAAACCCCGCCGGAATGGCGGGGTTTTTGTTTTTGCCTGATCCCATGGTCGGGGCTCAGCTCCCATGGCCGAACCAGCGATGCCGGTTGGCTGCAAAGGTCCGATAGCCGATGTCGGCCAGGGTGTGGAAACCGGGCCAGCGCAGAATTCGGCAAAGCCACCGGTAACGCCATCCGGGCAGCAATGACCAGATCAGCAGCAGCGCATCGATTCCCCGGTGCCAGTTCCCGACCTTGTCCCGCACGTGCATCTGGGCCGTAAACTCGCCCGGCTCCCGACCATAATCTTCGGCACAGAAACGATCACTGCTGACATCGACACATTGAAACCGCCCACTCGGCGCCAGCCGACGGTAGCGGGAGATTGCCTGCGCGCAGTGTCCGCAGGAACCATCGTAGAAAAAAATCAATTCGGTATTTTTGTCTCCTGAAACGGTCGGCATAGGCGAAAATTATTTTTTTCTTAAGTGGCTTGAACGGGATGTCGATAAGGGCAACAGGTTAAACCGTAAAGAGTTTAACACATCCGACCCAGGTCAAACCTTGGTCTGAAGGGGGAATAGACTATGGTTTTGCTCAAAAATTTCAGAATCGGTATCCAGTTTTTCATCGTCCTGTCAATCTTCGCCCTGTTGCTGGCTGTAACCACCGGCATCGGTTTCTTCGGCATTTCCGGACTGGGGGCCAAGGCTGACACCGCGATTGCCAGGGACGGCATGATCGCCGCCACCGCCGCGGCCGTCACCGTCGACAGCCTCGGGCTGCGCCGTTATGAAAAGGACAGTTTTCTCAATGTCTCGAAACCGAACAAAGTCGCGTCCTACCAGGCAAAATGGGAAAAAACCTTTGCCGGGCTGAACCGTCATCTCGAACAATTGAACAGCCTGCTTGAAGACCCGGCTCAACGTCAGGCGGTCACCAAGATGAAAAATGGCGCCGCTGCTTACCGGGAAGGGATTCACCACATCTGGGGCAAGATGAAATCCGGAGAAATCAGCGATCCAGCCGCCGGCAACCATGCCATTAAACAGTACAAGGGACCGATCCGGGATCTGATCGAAACAGCCTTTTCCATCTCCACCGCGGCGAGTAAAAAACTGGAAACGACCCCGGCCGAAATGGCCTCTTTTGTCCGTCAGAAACAATGGGCCATGATCCTGTGCGGCCTGCTGGCGCTGCTGGTGATGTGTATCTGCGGTTTTTTCATGACCCGCAATCTCACCGTCCCCACCCGGAAACTTGTCGAGATGATCCGCAAACTCGAAAATGGACATCTCGACATGCGTCTCAACCTGCAGCGTAATGATGAAATCGGCGAAGTCGCCAGAACCATGGATGCCTTTGCCGACTCGATCCAGAACGAAATGGTCGCCAACTTAAAGAAGCTGGCCGACGGCGACCTGACCTTCGAGGTCGTGCCGCGCGATGAGAAGGACCAGTTCCGCACCAGCCTGAAGAAACTGGCCGACGACCTCAACAGCGTGATGGAAAAGATCCACGTCGCCGGCGAACAGATCGCCGCCGGCAGCGCCCAGGTTTCCGGCGCCAGTCAGTCCCTGTCGCAGGGAGCCACTGAGTCGGCCTCGTCGCTGGAAGAGATCGCCGCCTCGCTGAACGAGATGACCGGCCAGATCAAGCAGAACGCCGAGAATGCCGGACAGGCCAACAGCCTTTCCGACGAAGCTCAGAACGCGGCGGAAAAGGGCAATGCCCAGATGCAGGAGATGGTCAGCGCCATGGCCGAGATCGCCGAGGCGGGGCAGAACATCAGCAAGATCATCAAGGTGATCGACGAAATCGCCTTCCAGACCAACCTGCTGGCCCTCAACGCCGCCGTCGAGGCGGCCAGAGCCGGGCAGCACGGCAAGGGCTTCGCGGTGGTCGCCGAAGAGGTCCGCAACCTCGCCGGGCGCAGCGCCAAGGCGGCCCGCGAAACCGCCGAGCTGATCGAGGGCTCGGTCAACCTGACTGAAAAAGGCAGCGGCATCGCCAGCCAGACCGCAGAAGCACTCGGTGAAATCGTCCAGGGGATCACCAAGGTCTCCGACCTGGTGGCGGAAATCGCCGCCGCCTCCAACGAACAGGCCCAGGGGATCAGCCAGGTCAACCAGGGACTGACCCAGATTGACCAGGTCACCCAGCAGAACACCGCCAACGCCGAAGAAAGCGCCGCCGCCAGCGAGGAGCTCTCCAGCCAGGCCGCCCAGTTGCGGCAGATGCTCAGCCGCTTCACCCTGAAAAACAGCGGCGGTCGTTCAATAACCGATTTCCAACCGTCTTCACAAGCCTTTCAATCCAGACCGGCGCCGGTTCCACCCTCCACGGAATCTCATTCTTCCACGGCCAGCGGCTGGGGGAAGATGGACAGCGCCCCTCAGGAAATGATCGCTCTCGATGATTCTGAATTCGGACGCTATTGAGGATGCCCGAAAACAACGGAGTACAGCCACCTGTTTCTGCAACCACAGACCCTCATCACCCCAAAGGAGAAAAAATGAAAAAGTTGGTTTCAATCCTTACTCTTGCCCTTATGCTTACAGGGTTCGGCGCATCGGCTTTTGCCGCCGAACCTCTGATCTGCTGGTTCCCTCCGGGATGGAAAAGTAAGGCGGTAAAGGCACGGGCCATCACCCAGGCACTCTCTGAGGAGTCGGGTGTCAAAATCAGACCGCGCATCGCCAAAAGCTATCCGGAAATCCTCAAGGCATTTGCCACTGACCGACCGAACCTGGTTTACGTCGGCTCTTTCGTTCAGGCGATCATCAAGGCTCGCAGTCTGGGAACGCCGCTGGTCCAGAACATCAACGGCAAAGATCTCTATTGCGGGGTCATGGTCTATCGTAAAAAACCCCGCCCAGAGGACGGGGCTTTAAAGGCGCCCCCAGAGGGGGCGTT
>NZ_PPFX01000049.1 GCF_002898515.1 Geothermobacter hydrogeniphilus
CCCAGACGGGACTTAAACCCGTTTGATTTCAAACTGTTACTGCGAACGGTCAGGTTTGACTTTCTGCCTTTTTCAAAACCTCGATGATTTCCGTTTTCCGTTTCCTCAGCTCAGGGTCTTTCTCAATCCTTTGAGCCAGCTTGCGTGCTGCACGGCCGAGGGGGACCACCGTGCGATTCAGTTTTTTGCCGAGTTCGGTCAAAGTCAGGTGCGGGGCTTCCAGAACCATGCAGGCCGCGAGAGCGCGCGCCTCGGTGAACGGCCGCTGTTTGCCGGTGGCCCGAAGCTGTTCAATGTCCACCGAGTAGGCCTGGCAGACGCCGGAAACGATATCCGCAACTGAATAACGTGGCGTCATATCGCAGGCCGCGTGCCGCAGGGCCTCTTCGGCAAAATGGTCTTCTCCGAGAATAATTCCTTCAACGGTGCCGGAGTGGAACTTCGCCTGTTTTCCCTCTTTCAGATGATTGAGGACATATTCCTCATAGTCTTGGCGTGCTCTTGCGAGGTTTGGCGAGAACTGCGAAAGGACCCAGTCGGTGGTGAGCCATGGGATCTCGTCTCTGCCAAGATAAGCGAGGTGCCCGCTCCAGCGATACTGCTCCGGCACAGTTGTCATTCCCGCCCGCACCGGATTGAGATGAACGTAGCCGACGAGTTGCAGCAGATAGGCGTCTGCATCGATCAGAAGAGCCTTGTAGCGTCCCTGAAAAAGGTGCCCGACGCGCCCCTGGGAATAATTGATCCACTTGGTGTAACGCAGAGAGATGTTTTGCATCACCCGTGAAAGGGGTATTTCCGCGACCTGGACAATCAGGTGGATATGGTTATCCATCAGACAGAAGCCATGAATGCGGCAGCAAAATTTTTCGATGGCCTGTTGCAGAAAGAGGTAGAAGCGAAACCGGTCCTGGTCATTGAAAAATACCGGATCGCCGGCATTGCCGCGCAGCATGACGTGATAGACCGCGCCGGGAAAATGAATGCGGGGTTTACGGGGCATGCGAACAGAGATACCTCGTGATGGCAGAAAGTCAAACCTGACCCCAGATGCATGCGGGGACATAATACCATTTAATTGACAACCCAGGTATTGTCCCCAGATTATGCATAGTTGGGAAACGCGTGTCCACCCTCCCCGCCACGACTTCAACCTCCTTGCCGCAGCCGTTTAACGATTCCTTGAACTTTTCGCTTTCCTTGCCGCAGCCGCCTTCCCGGTTGCTGAACATCCTGATGGCAAACCCCATACCGACCTGCCTATTTCATCGCCTTGCGACAATGTTGAGCAAGCGTATCAGGCCGAGAATGACGCCGCTGGGTGTAGATCCCTGCAGACAAAATGAAACCACACATGGATCACTCGACAAAAGCAACGAATGATGTTACTTTTGTCGAGTGATCCATACGACAGGGGAGATTTATGCTTGCCGCAGATTACATTTCTGAACTGATGGCAGGGGGGCGTTACACCTTTGCGGTTGAAGATGTTGCAAGAGCACTGGGCCAGTCACTGGTTGCAACTCGGGCAGCGCTGAGGCGCCTGGGGAAGAAGGGCCAGATCGCCATGCCCTATCGCGGCTTCTGGGTGATTATTCCGCCTGAATACAGAACCATCGGCTGTCTTCCGCCCGACCAATTTATCCCGCAACTGATGGAGCATCTGAGCGAGCCCTATTACGCCGCTTTGCTGAGTGCCGCCGAGTATCATGGCGCCGCACACCAGCGCCCCCAGGTTTTTCAGGTCATGGTCGCCAAAAACCGACCCGGTATCGACTGCGGCAAAGTGCGAGTCAGGTTTGTCGCCCGCAAAAATGTCGCTGAGATTCCCACCCTGCCATTTAAAACTCCGCGCGGGTATCTGAAATTATCAACTCCCGAGGCAACCGCTCTTGATCTGGTTGGCTACCCTGAACATGCGGCGGGACTGGATAATGTGGCCACCATTCTGACCGAACTCCTTGAAGAGATAGACGGGAAGAAGCTGCTCGAAGCCGCAAAAATGTCACCCGTCGCCTGGGCACAGCGGCTGGGATACATCCTTGAGCTCATCGGCGCAGGAGAGATAACCGCTGACCTTGCCCGGCATGTTGAAAGGAAACGTCCGGTGCCAACCCCCCTCATCAGATCTAAATCCGTTAAAGGAACAATAAAAAATGCGCGCTGGCGAGTGATGGTCAATGGTGTCGTGGAGGCTGAAATTTGATTGCACGTGACTTCATTACCGAGTGGAGCCTGAACGCACCCTGGACGCAAAACTATCAGGTCGAGCAGGATCTGGTGATCTGCCGGGCACTGGTGGAAATGTTTAATCATCCAGCGCTGGGACAGGGACTGGCTTTTCGGGGAGGGACTGCGATGTTCAAACTGCACATGCCGGCAGTGCGTTACTCTGAAGACATCGATCTTGTCCGCGTCACTGCCGGACCTGTTGGTGAACTTATGGACGGGATTCGAGCTTCGCTTGACCCCTGGTTGGGGAAGCCGAAATGGAAACAGACTGAAGGCCGTGTCACATTTCGATATCGATTTGCATCTGAAGATGGGCCTCCCATGACCCTGAAGATTGAGATAAATACCCGCGAGCATTTTTCTGTCCGTGGTTACAAGAAGATTCCCTTTTCAGTGGATTCGCGATGGTATTCGGGGACGACAGAGATTTTGACCTTTGACCTCGAAGAATTGCTGGGCACCAAAATGCGCGCGCTCTACCAGCGCAAAAAAGGGCGGGATCTTTTTGATCTCTGGTTCGCTTTTACAGAAATGAAGCCGTCACCTGATGCAGAATCGGTTGTCGACTGTTTTTTGAAATACATGGAACATGGAGGCGCGCCTGTCAGCAGAGCCTTGTTCGAACAGAACATGATGGAAAAGCGGAATGATGAACAGTTTAGTGGCGATATCGAACCTCTGCTGACGGCAGGCGTTGATTGGAATTTTGATCAGGCCTTTGACTTCATCATGGAGGCATTGATTCCCCGCATACCGGGTGACTCCTGGAAGGGTTTTGACGCGCAGTAACTCCATACTCGAAGCGCTGCGCTTCCATCCCCGGCTTCCCACTACTCAATCCGCTGTCCCTGCATCTTCAGCACTTCAAGTTTCTCCAGCACATCGCGGCTGCCCTGCTGACGTTTCTCCAGTTCGGCGAAAATGCGCTTGGCCATGCCGCTGACCAGGTCGACGGAGCGGTCGATGTCATCCATATTGCGCCGCTGCCGCTCGGTCGCGTCAACCATATCGTCGGACATCTGCTTGACCTCCTCGATGGCGTGCACGATGCTGCGCGTCCCGTTGGCCTGTTCCTTGGACGCGTGGGAGATCTGCGCGGCCATCTCACCGAGATGCACCACCGCCTTGTTGATCGATTCGGCACTGCGCGCCACCTCGTAAGTGGCGCGGCGGATATCCCGCGACATGGTCATCGCCTGCTCGGTCCCCTGCAGCATCTGCTGCAGAGCCGTTTCCAGCTCTTCGCCGTGGTCCAGGCCCTCGCGAACCAGGTTGCGGGTCTTGGCGATGTGTCCGACAGCCTCGCGGGTCGCCTGCTGGATGTCGCCGATCAGTGCCGAAATCGCCTCGGTTGACTGCGCTGTTTCCCGCGCCAGGCTGCCGACCTCGTCGGCAACCACCGCGAAGGAGCGACCATGTTCCCCGGCCTGGGCGGCGATGATGGCGGCGTTGAGAGCCAGCAGATTGGTCTTCTGGGTGATTTCGTTGATCACCGTGGTGATGCCCCCGACCTCCTCACCGATATCCGACAGGCGTTCAATACCGGCGTAGGCGGTTTCCACCGCTTCGGCAATCCCCTGCAGACTGCAGATGGCGCGATCGACCCGGTCAACCCCGCCGGCCGCTTTCTCCTGCACCCCTTCGGTCATCGCCTGCGATTTGACCGCACTCGCCTCGACCTCCTTGATGGTGGCGGCGATTTCAGTGATCGATGCCACGGCGTTGTCCATGAATTCCTGCAGGGTGCCGATATTTTCCGACACCTGCTGAATCGAGACCGAGATCTCTCCGGCGGCGGAACGGGTTTCGTCGACCGCCTCCTGGACCACGCCGGCGGCACCGGAAATATCGCGGATCGCTTCGCCGGTCGAACGGCTGGCGTCCTTGAGGGCGCCATCGAGACGTTCATGTTCGGACCGGTACTGCAGCATTTCGCTGAAGGTATGTTCCAGTTCGCGGGTCAGGGAATCGACCGCGTCGAGCAGGTTGAGTTTGGTCAGGGTCATGGCGACCTGGTCGGCAAACAGCTTGACGGTGTCGACATCGGTTTCATCAAGCTGACCGCGACTGTGCTTGTTGTCGACCCCGAACAGGCCGACGACCTCCTCGTGAACAATAATCGGACAGATGATAAAGGCCCGGGAACGCAGAATCGGGTGGGAGCTGAAATCGACCGCGATGTGAAAATCATCCGGCATCCTGCGCATGTCATCGATCAGGAACAGGCGCTGTTCGGCAACCGCCTTGTAGATGACACCGAGTCGTTCATCGAGCGGAAATTCAGCGTCTCTGAAATCTCCTTCGGTACCATGACTGGCCACCAGCCGCAGCCGTTTCCGGTCGTCATCGACCATGAGGATATTGACCCGGTCGTAACCGAGAATATTGTGCAGGCCGTCGGCGGCAAGCTTCAGGACCTCGCCGGGATCGTCGGTTTT
Organism: Geothermobacter hydrogeniphilus; assembly: GCF_002898515.1. Lineage (GTDB taxonomy): Bacteria > Desulfobacterota > Desulfuromonadia > Desulfuromonadales > Geothermobacteraceae > Geothermobacter_A. Next base: position 4,671 of record NZ_PPFX01000049.1, read on the forward strand.
CTGGATATAGGTGTTGATGGCGTGAAAATTTTTGATGCCGTTGTTGAGATTGCGGAAGCGTCGTTCGAAATCCTGCCTCTGCTCATCGACGGCGTGATGAAGACGATCGAGACGTTCGGCCCGGTCATGCAGCTGCTGCCAGGCACGACCGATGAGGAAACCGAAGGAGGCAAGAACCAGAGCGGTCCCGAGCCCCATGTAGAGGTAGAGAGCAAGCTGTTGCCCGGAACGGAAAACCTCCTGCTCCAGCTGGGCAACGACTCCAACACCGGGCTGCCAGAAAAAAACCAGCCGCAACAGCAACCAGCCGACCGGTGCCGAGACGCCCAGACAGAAGCCGAGCAGCGCGTACATCCCGGCCCGGTCCAGAGATCCGGGGCCTTTGGTCTGAGCCATCGCGTACCCTCCTGCGCCACCCGCTGCGATCCGTTCCGGGTAACACGAAAGAATCAATAATATGGCAATGTTAACTTATTTTAAACTGGGGTCAAGTGATTCTTTGTCCGTTCGCGGAATTCCCTTACCGCGAGGTCTTTTCCGTAGCGATGGCAAGCTGCTCGAAACCGGCCTCTTTTGCGGCATCCATCACCTCGACCACCCGCCCGTGACGGACATCGCGGTCGGCCATCAGGACAAAGGTGGTTTCAGCGGTCTTGGCGCCCATCGCCTTCAGCCGGTCTTTCAGGCCCTTGAGACTGACCTGCTTCTCATCAATCACGATCTTCCCGCGGGCGTCGATAAACACCTTGATCTCCTGCGGCTTCTTCTCGGTCACCTCGAGAGAGGATTTGGGCAGGTTGACATCGATGCCGGGAGTTTCGACGAAGGTGGTTGAAATCATGAAAAAGATCAACAGCAGGAAGACCACGTCAACCATCGGCGTCATGTCGACCTTGGGCTCTTCACTGCCGCGTCTACTGCTGAACATCATTGCCGCCTCCACCGAGCAGATCGACAATCCGCAGGATGAATTCCTGCATTTCAACCACCAGACGATTCATCTGTCCGGTCAGGAAACGGTGGGCGAGGATAACCGGAATCGCCACCGCCATACCGGCGGCGGTGGTGATCAGAGCCTGGGAAATGCCGCCGCCGAGGGTCGCCGGGGTACTCACCCCGGCGGTGGCGATGACGTTGAACGCCTGGATCATGCCGAGCACGGTTCCGAGCAGGCCGAGCAGCGGCGAGATCGTGGCGATGGTCGACAGCAGGCCGAGGTAGGACTCAAGCGCCACCCCTTCCCGGCTGGCGACTTCCGAAGCGATGGTCTTGATATGCTCTCGGGAGCGGCCCGACTGGCGGAGGGCGGCAAGAACCACCCGCGAGAGGGGTGATGGCGTCCGCTGGCAGACCACCAGCGCTTCGTCGATTTTCTTTTTCTGCACCAGGTCGATGACATCTCTGAACAGGATCTGCCCGCTGCCGCGAATCTGCCGATACCAGAAAAGTTTCATCAGGAAAATCGCCAGGGCCAGCACCGAACAGCCCAGCAGTACCCACATCAGGAATCCGCCCTTGTTGAACAATTCAAACATAGTTTATTCCGTCGTCCTCAGTAAGGAAGCCATCGCTTTCGCCAGCAGGGTGTAGGTTTCCAGCAGATGCTGGGGAATCACCCTGACATCCGAAAAGACCGGCATGAAATTCGTGTCGCCGTTCCAGCGAGGCACGATATGCAGATGCAGGTGATCCTCGATGCCCGCCCCGGCCACCCGGCCCCAGTTCATGCCGATATTGAAGCCGTCGGGATTGCCCCACGACCGCAGCGCGTCGCGGGCCAGAACCGTCAGGCGATGCATCTCCAGCGCCTCGGCATCACTCAACTCTGAGAGATCGGCGGTGTGCCGGTAGGGAGCGACCAGCAGGTGGCCGTTAGAATAGGGATACTTGTTCATGATGATGAAAGCATGTTCCCCGCGATGAAGAATCAACCGGTCATGATCCTCGTCCAAAGTGTCGCGCACACAGAAAATACAGCCCGCTGTCGCGTCTTTGTCGTCGCCGTTGATATAGCTCATCCGCCAGGGTGCCCAGAGTTGTTTCATGGTCATTCCTTACCGCGTTCGTAAAACTTTTCTCAGGGCGTCAGAATCTCGCCGCTGACGGTTCCCCGGTCCAATATCAGGCGGCCAACGGTCGGCCCGCGGGATGACCGCGGCCGATTGAGGCTGCCCGGGTTGAACAATAGCAAGCCGTTGCGCCGGGTGCAAACCGGAACATGGCTGTGCCCGAAAATCAACAGGTCCAGTTCCTGCCCGTCGAAATGCCGGATCACCCGCGTTTCCAGCCCGGCGGCCGCCCCCCAGCCATGAACCAGGCCGATGCGGACACCGTCCAGGGTCAGAAGCCTCTGTGACGGCAGATCGGCATGCCCGGTATCGGTGTTGCCGCGCACGGCCAGCACCGGCAGGGGAGCAAAGCAGAATAACGCCTCCGGCGGACCGAGATCACCGGCATGCAGCACCAGGTCGACATCCGCGAAACAGCCGGCGAGCAGTTCCCCGATCGCCGCGTCGGCTTCCGCGAGATCGGAAAAATGGGTATCAGACAGAACACCTGCAATCATCGTCATCAATCATTCATTCCCCCCGGCCCATCCCACCCACGGGCGGCGGACCGGAAGATCCCGGATTCTGAATTCCTGTCGTTTGTACCCCTTGCCACCGGCCATGTCAAACCGCCGTCGACCACGGCAATCATTTGCAGAACATTGCCTCGCAAACCGCAAAACGGCTGATTTCCGCCAGGAACGGCAACTTATCTCCCGCGCTCCGACCCGCAAGGAAACCAAAACCCCGCTTGACGCCGCGAAAACCGGGGATATCTTAGGAGAAACCGCCTTGGCATCGGCCTTGCTGATCTTCTACCACTTTAGGCTTGACACATCCTCGGACCGGGACTATGTTCGCCTTTAATTTTACTAAATTTATTGACAAGTTGTTTTTTCTAAAACACTGTTTTTAGCCAGCACCCACGATCTGGAACCTCATGTCTCATGGGGTATTTTTTAGGGAGAGTAAAACCACGTCAACGGAGGCACATCAGATGTCGAAACGACAGGAAGCCCTCGACTACCACAGTCAGGGACGCAAAGGAAAAATCGAAGTCATCACCACCAAACCCTGCGCCACCAGTCGCGATCTGTCCCTCGCCTACAGCCCCGGAGTCGCCGAGCCCTGCCTCGATATCGAGAAGAATCCGGACGATGCCTACCAGTACACCGCCAAGGGCAACCTGGTCGCGGTGGTCAGCAACGGCACCGCGGTACTCGGTCTCGGCAACATCGGCGCCCTGGCCGGAAAGCCGGTCATGGAGGGCAAGGGCGTTCTCTTCAAACGCTTCGCCGACGTCGATGTGTTCGACATCGAGCTCGACACCCAGGACTGCGACGAACTGATCCGCACCGTCAAACTGCTGGAACCGACCTTCGGCGGCATCAACCTGGAAGATATCAAGGGTCCGGAATGCTTCTACATCGAGGAAGAACTGAAGAAGATCATGAACATCCCGGTCTTCCACGATGACCAGCACGGCACCGCGATCATCGCCGCGGCGGGGATGGAAAACGCCCTCGAACTGGTCGGCAAGTCCTTTGATACGGCCAAGATGGTGGTCAACGGCGCCGGTGCCGCCGGCATCGCCTGCGCCAACCTCGCCATGACCCTCGGCATCAAGCAGGAAAACCTTATCCTCTGCGACACCAAGGGCGTCATCTACAAGGGACGCACCGAGGGGATGAACGAGTACAAGCAGCGCCTTGCCAGCGACACCAAGGCCCGCACTCTCGCCGAAGCCCTGGTCGGTGCCGATATCTTCTTCGGCGTTTCGGCCAAGGGGGCGCTGACCCAGGAGATGGTCAAGTCCATGGCCAAGGATCCGATCATCTTCGCCATGGCCAACCCCGACCCGGAAATCACCCCGCCGGAAGCCAAGGCGGTCCGTCCGGACGCCATCGTCGGCACCGGCCGCAGTGACTACGCCAACCAGGTCAACAACGTCCTCTGCTTCCCCTTCCTGTTCCGCGGCGCCCTCGACGTTCACGCCAGTGCCATCAACGAGGAGATGAAAGCCGCCGCCGTCAAGGCCCTGGCCGAACTGGCCAGGGAAGATGTTCCCGACTCGGTGCGCAAGGCCTACAGCGGTGAAGAGATTAAGTTCGGACGTGAATACCTGATTCCCAAGCCCTTCGATCCGAGGGTACTGCTGCGGGTCGCTCCGGCGGTCGCCCAGGCGGCCATGGACAGCGGCGTCGCCCGGCGTCCGATCAAGGACATGGCCAAGTACATCGAGCATCTTGAAGCCCTGCAGGGCCGCTCCAAGGAGATCATGCGCAACCTGATCAACAAGGCCAAGTGTGATCCGAAACGGGTGGTCTTCCCCGAAGGAGACAACGAAAAGATTCTCCGCGCCGCCCAGATTCTCATCGACGAAGGAATCGCCAAACCGATCCTGCTCGGCGAGGAAATGGAAATCCGCGCCCGGATCGAGGAACTGGATCTTGACCTGAACGGTGTCGAGATTATCGACCCCAACACCTTTGCCGAACGCGGCAAATATATTGACGAGCTGTTCGCCATGCGCCAGCGCAAAGGCATCACCCGTGCCGAAGGCAAACGGCAGATCAAGAAAAACCGTAACTACTTCGGCGCCATGATGATTCACATGGGCGACGCCGACACCCTGCTGTCCGGCATCGAGCACCACTATCCGGACACCATCCGTCCGGCCCTGGAGATCATCGGCAAGAAGGAAGGACTCTCCAAGGTGCACGGCGCCTACATGATCGTCACAAAAAAACAGGTGGTCTTTTTCGCCGACACCACCGTGACCATCGAACCGACCGCCGAGGAACTGGCGGAGACGGCCATCCTGACCGCCGAAAAGGCCCGGCACTTCGATATCGAGCCGAAGGTCGCCATGCTCTCCTTCTCGAACTTCGGTTCGACCCAGCACCCGCTGGCGATAAAAGTCAGAAAGGCGACTTCGCTGGTCAAGGAGTGGGCTCCGCACCTGAGCGTCGATGGAGAAATTCAGGCCAACGTCGCCCTCGACCCGGAACTGATCGCCTCCGAATACCCCTTCTCCGATCTCAAGGGGGATGCCAACGTCTTTATTTTCCCCGACCTGCAGTCAGGCAATATCAGCTACAAGCTGCTCAACAAACTGGGAGAAGCCGAAGCGGTCGGCCCGATCCTGATGGGCATGAAACAACCGATTCACGTCCTGCAGCGCGGTGACGATGTCTCCGACATCGTCAATATGGCGGCGGTGGCAGTGGTCGACGCCCAGGGGAACAACTGACTTGGGCTGAGATAGGCATTTCAATCCTCTGACGGGGCGGGAGAGCTTTTGCTCTCCCGCCCTTTTTGCTATGATGGCCCTCTAATCACACCCGAGGAGATATCCCGATGCACTATTTCAGCACCCGCGGCCGGGTCAACGGCCTCAGCTTCAAACAGGCGGTGATGATGGGCCTGGCCGATGACGGCGGACTGCTGCTGCCGGCCGAGATCCCCCGCGTCAACAGCGGCGAACTCGAAGCCTGGTCCCGGCTCGCCTACCCGGGGCTGGCCTTCCAGGTCATTTCCCGCTACGCCACCGACATCCCGGCTGCCGACCTGAAAGACCTGATCGACCGCTCCTACGCCACCTTCACCCACCCCGATGTGACCCCGGTGGTTCACCGGGACGGGGTCTACATCCTCGAACTCTTTCACGGTCCGACCCTGGCCTTCAAGGATGTCGCCCTGCAGTTTCTCGGCAACCTGTTCGAGTATCTCCTCAAAGAGAGCGGCGAGAAGATGAACATCATCGGCGCCACGTCGGGGGATACCGGATCGGCGGCCATCTACGGAGTACGCGGCAAGCAGAACATCAACATCTTCATCCTTCATCCGCACGGCAAGGTCTCACCGATCCAGGAACTGCAGATGACCACCGTCACCGATCCCAACGTCTTCAACCTGGCAATCCGCGGCACCTTCGACGACGGCCAGGCAATCGTCAAGGAGATCTTCGGCGACGTCGCGTTCAAGCAGCGGCACAGCCTCGGCGCGGTGAATTCGATCAACTGGGCGCGGGTACTGGCGCAGGTGGTCTACTACTTCTACGCCTGGGGCCGGGTTCACAAGGAAACCGGCTGCAAAAAAATCAATTTTTCGGTACCGACCGGAAATTTTGGCGATATTTTCGCCGGGTATATCGCTAAACGGATGGGGCTGCCGATTGACCAGCTGATCCTGGCCAGCAACGAAAACAATATCCTCAGCCGCTTCATCAACCACGGCGATTATTCGATCGGCGCGGTCCGCCCCACCCCCTCGCCGTCGATGGATATCCAGAAGGCGAGCAACTTCGAGCGTTATCTTTATTACCTGCTGGATGGCGACAGCCAGGCCCTGAGAAAGGCCATGGAGGACTTCAGCCGCGACGGCAGACTGGAATTCAGCGCGGAGCAGTTAAACAGCGTCCAGAACGAGTTCGTCGCCCTTACGGTCGACAATGAGCAGACCATCGCGACCATCGGCGACTTTTTCCGCCGGACCGATTACCTGCTTGACCCCCACACCGCGACCGGGGTGCATGCAGCCGGGGAACTCGGCTCGGGAAGCTACCCGACCGTCTGCCTGGCCACCGCCCATCCGGCCAAGTTCGACCAGGCGGTCCGCCAGGCCACCGGCCGGGAACCGCAGCGGCCCGCCGGCCTGGCGGGGATCGAACAGCGGGAACAACGTTGTGAAATCGTCGACGCCGACACCGCTGTCATCAAAACCTACCTTGCCGAACGGGCGATCTGAAGAGTCTGCAACAACCAACGGCAATCCTGCCCCGGGAAACCGAAGGAGAAACGACGATGACAGCAACCCTGGCCTTTGATGTCTACGGAACCCTGATCGATACCGCCGGCGTGATCACCGTCCTTGAACGCCTGGTCGGTGACCAGGCGGCGCCACTGTCACAACTGTGGCGGGAGAAACAGCTGGAGTATTCCTTCCGCCGCGGGTTGATGCAGAACTACCGCGACTTCCCCACCTGTACCGCCCAGGCCCTGGACTACGCCTGCGCCCGGCTCGGCGTCGTCCTGGATGGCGGCGACCGCGAACTGCTGCTCGCCGGTTATCGGGTGCTGCCGACCTTCCCCGAAGTCAAACCGGCCCTGACGGACCTCAAGGCGGCTGGCTTCAGGCTGTTCGCCTTTTCCAACGGCCGCGCCGATGATCTTCAGTCGCTGCTCGCCCACGCCGACATCGGCGACTGTTTCGAGGATGTCGTCAGCTGTGACGAGATCGGCAGCTTCAAGCCCAACCCGGCCGTCTACGCCCACTTTCTCCGCCGGGCGGGCGCCCACGGCGGCACCAGCTGGCTGATTTCCAGCAACCCGTTCGATGTCATCGGCGCGATCTCGGCCGGGATGAACGGCGCCTGGGTGCGACGCACTCCGCAGGCCGTTTTCGACCCCTGGGAGATCCAGCCAACAGCGACCGTGACCCGGCTGACGGAATTGGGGACGGCGATTAAAAAGGGCGCGGCCGCTTAAGCCGCAAAGGAATCATCGTCATGGATCAGCAGGACATCATCGACGGGCTGAAGCCGGTCTGCCTGTGCAGAAACGTCAAGAAGCGGGTTTTTCTGAAACATATCGCCGCCGGCAAGAGGACACTCGAAGAGCTGCGCGCCGCCACCAGCGCCGGTTCCGGACCCTGCGGCGGCAAACGCTGCACGCCGAAAATCCTTGCCCTGCTTGACGAAACCGGAGGCAAATGACCGTGCCGAAAACCACCGGGCACCCCTTCGACGCCCTCACCCCCGATTTCGTCATGGATGCGGTGGAAAGCCTCGGCTTCACCTGTGACTGCCGGGTGCTGGCGCTCAACAGCTACGAGAACCGCGTCTACCAGGTCGGTATCGAAGACGACGCGCCGCTGATCGTCAAGTTCTACCGTCCGCAACGCTGGAACGACGCCCAGATCGGCGAGGAACACGCCTTCTGCTTCGAACTGGCCGAGCATGAACTGCCGGTGGTCGCCCCCTGGCGCGACCCGGCGGGACAAAGCCTGTTCCACTTCGGTCCTTTTTCCTTTGCCCTTTTTCCCCGCCGCGGCGGGCACGCTCCCGAGTTCGACAACCTCGACAACCTGTTCATTCTCGGCCGCCTGCTGGGCCGCATCCACGCCATCGGTGCCGGCCGCAATTTCCTCCACCGCCCCGCCATCGACCTCGCGCACTACGGCCGGGAAAGTGTCGAACTGCTGAGTGAACGATTCGTGCCGCCGGAATACCGGGAAAGCTGGCAGGCCCTGACCGGGCAACTGCTGCAGGCGCTTGAACAGACCCTGGACGAAGGCGGCAGCTGCCGCTGGATCAGGGTCCACGGCGACTGCCATAGCGGCAATATGCTGTGGCGCGACGGCGCGCCCCATTTCGTCGATTTCGATGACGCCCGCAGCGCTCCGGCGGTACAGGATCTCTGGATGCTGCTTTCCGGCGACCGGACGCGACAACAACAGCAGCTCGGCAAAATTCTTGAGGGCTACCACCAGTTCTGCGACTTCGACCTCAGAGAGTTGCGCCTGATCGAGCCGCTGCGCACCCTGCGCATGCTTTATCACAGCGCCTGGCTGGCACGACGCTGGGATGATCCCGCCTTCCCGCGCGCCTTTCCCTGGTTCAACAGCATGCAGTTCTGGGGCGAGCAGATCGTCTCACTGCGCGAACAGCTGGCAGCCCTGCAGGAAGAACCGCTGCAGCTGCTGGTCTGATAAAATTCAGGAAAATCTCAACCCGGCATTGAAGACAATTATCCAGAAACTGCTATGCTTGGGGACATCTCATTCCCAGGGGGATACACCATGCTACATGTCATGCTTGTTGTCTGGTTTCTTTTCTGGGGAGTGTCACCGGCACTGGCCGCAACCGACCCGATCTCCTTCGGCGACAGTTTTCCCGAAATCAGCCTGCCGATCCCCGCAGCACAGGCCGATCGCGACTACCTCGGCCTGCCGGCCGGAGACCATTTCACCCCGAGCCAGGTTCCCGGCGAGCTGCTGATCATCGAGATGCTCAACACTCACTGTCCCCACTGCCAGATGCAGACCGCATCCTACAACGAGCTGTTCAAAATGATCGAGGCCGATCCCAAAACCCGGGGACGTATCCACATGCTCGGCCTGGCGATCGGCAACATTCCGAGTGAAGTGGAAGGTTTCCGCCGAGCCTTCAACGTCCCCTTCCCGGTGATTCCCGACCCGAAGTTCAATTTCTGGCGAGCCATCGGCGGCACCACCACCCCGTTCACCATCTATGTCCGCCAGGACCGACCGGGTAAACCGGGGGTGGTGGCCGGAACCCACCTCGGGCTGAACACCCATTACGAAAATCTTTTCTACGAGTTCCAGGACCTGGCGAGAACCGACCTCAAAACCCTGCGACATCAGGGCGCCAGGGCAAAGAAGGTCCGCTCCGCCATCGAACCGCTGCTCTCCCCGGAAGACCTCGAATACCGGGTCCGCACCGCTTTCATCGGCACCGGCGGCACCCAGGTCGCTTTCCGCCAACTCGACCTGCGCAGCGGCCGCCGGGTCTACATGGCCCGGATGCGCCGGGGCAACCAGGTCCATACCCTGTTCGCCGAGGTCACCAGCCGCCAGTCGATCTGCGATATCTGCCACGATGTTCATTTCATCTATGTCTTCGACAAAAACGCGCGGGTGGTCGGCTTCGAACCGCTGCAGCTGACCCGCTGGGGCAACGTCAACTGGAACCGCGAAGAAGTGGATAAAATGCGCAAGCGGCTGATCGGCAGCGTGCTGACCTCGCCGCCGGTCTTCGACCCGCAGGTCGATGCCGTCACCGCCGCCACCATGACCTCGGCCATCATCTTCGACAGCCTCGGCCAGGGACGGGATCTGCTCGACGAGTTGCGTGAAAAAGGTCTCTGGCCAGTGAAGAACGAGAAATAGGGATGACTCCGCAGTTCCCCTCAGCGAAGTCCACCGCCGTCATGCGCCGGAGTTGATGCTTTCGCAAAAAGCATCGCTGTGGATGGCTAAGCAAAAAGCGCCAAATGCAAGGCGCGCAATTATCGAGCAATGAGGCGTACTTACGTACGTCGAAGCCGCGAGACAATTGCAGCAACGCTGCAGTTGGTGAGTTTTTGCGACGCCATCGGAGTTGACTTCTCACCATGGAATTTCTCGATATCAAGCCCGGTCTGCGCCTGCCGCTGCACGAAATCACCTTCAGTGCCACCACCGCCGGTGGCCCCGGCGGGCAGCACGTCAATCGCAGCCTGACCGCCATCCAGTTGCGGTTCGATATCTGCAACTCCTCGCTGCCGGCCGAGGTCAAGAGCCGCCTGCTGACCCTGGCCGGCGGACAGGTCAGCAGTAGCGGGGTGCTGCTGATCCGAGCCCGCAGCCACCGTTCGCAGGAGCAGAATCGTCGGGAAGCCCTGGAACGATTGCGGCAGCTGCTGATCAGGGCCGCCAGCGTCCCCAAAGCCCGCCGCCCGACCCGGCCGAGTAAATCGGCCCGGAAAAAACGGGTTGATCAGAAAATCCGCCGCGGCCGCACCAAGGCCCTGCGCGGACGGGTGCGGGAGGGGTGAGACGAAGTGCGAGGTACGAGATGCGAGGTGCGAGGCCGGAGCGAGACCTTTTCTGCCGTCTATTTACGTCAATGAAAGCAAAAAAACATGTCGTTTATGAGTACTGCCGATATCCGGAAATTCAAAGACGCCCTGCTTGCCCGCCGCGTCGAACTGGAAAAACAGCTGACCAGTTCCGCCGAATCCGCCGCGGCGGTCGACCTCGACCAGCCGATCGGCAGGCTGTCGCGGATGGACGCCATGCAGCAGCAACAGATGACCCTGGCCGGACGCCGCATCGCCGAACAGCGGCTGCAGCAGATCGCCGCCGCCCTTGAGCGCATCGCGACGGACGCGTACGGCATCTGTGTCGACTGCGAAGAGGAGATTGACCCGGCCCGACTGCGGGCCCGGCCGGAGAGCCCCTTCTGTGTCGACTGCCAGGAACGGCGGGAGCGGCGCTGATGTCAGTTGATCCCTTCCGATTGTGGCGCCAGGACGACAATGGCGGGATATTCCCGGTTGCCGACTTCACCAGCCGCGCCGCGGCGGAGAAAGAATGGGACCGTCTCGCCGCCGGGGGGCATAAGCAGATCTACTGGATCGAGGCGCCGCCGATCCGCCCGGCCAGCCTGCTGACCGACATTCCCGAGCAACTGCCCGAGGAACTCTTCACCACCCTGCTGACGCGGCCCGGTATCCGGCTGGAACGGATCGTCTCGCGCGCTCACAGCACCGCCGCCGGGCAGTGGTACGATCAGTCGTGGGATGAATGGGTGCTGCTGGTCGCCGGCAGCGCCCGGCTGCGGTTCAGCGATCCGGAACAGCTCATCGACCTGCGGCCCGGCGACCATCTGCTGATCCCCGCCCACCGACGCCACCGGGTCGAAGCGACCGCGACCGACGAAGACACGATCTGGCTGGCCCTTCACTTGTCCGACACGATCGAGCCCGACCCGCCTTCTTCCTGATATAGGGTATACTTACCCCTGAATCCGCGGGTTCATCACCCGCGGATCACGCAAGAAGTTCCCCTGAAACGGAAGGAAGTCCGAGATGAAAACCATCCTGTTCACCTGTGTCCTGCTGCTGACGGCCGGCTCGCAGCTTTACGCCGCGGGCGGCATGATAACCGTCACCAGCGCTCATTCCGTCAGCCAGACCGCCGACCGGCTGGAAGCGGCCCTGCACGCCAAGGGGATGACCGTCTTCAACCGCATCGACCACGCCGCCGGCGCGGCAAAAGTCGGCCTGCAGCTGCGCCCGACCACGCTGGTGATCTTCGGCAACCCGAAAATCGGCAGCAAGCTGATGCAGTGCGACCAGCAGACCGCCATCGACCTGCCGATGAAAGCCCTGATCTACAAGGATGCCGACGGCAGGGTCCAGCTGAGCTACAATGATCCGGCCTGGCTCGGAAAACGCCACCAGCTCGATGCCTGTCGACCGGTTCTGGATAAGATCAGCAAGGCTCTGAGCAATTTCGCTCATGCGGCGACCAAACCATGAGCGCGGCGTCGCGAGGCTGCTGATCCTTCTGTTGCTCTGTGCGACAACGGTCCGGGCGGAGGAGATCCCCCTGGGACTGACCGACCTGCCTCGACTGGCCGGTCAGTGGCAGGGGGATCTGACCAGCTGCGACCAACAGGACTGTGTGCGCTGGGAGACCGGGCTCCGTCTGAACCTGGAACCCGGACCGCCGCCGACCGGCCGCTGGCACAGCGAATCCTACCGCGCCGACTGGCAGAGTGAGATGAGATTCTCCGGGGGAAAACTGCTGTTGCGCTACCGGGACCTGGAGATTCCCTTCACCCTGCACCGCGCCGACGATGGTCACCTGCGCCTGGAGGGCAGCTACCGCGGCCACTGGCTCTGGTTTCCCCGCGTCAACCACATCCGGCTCGACAAGCTGCCGGCCGGAAAAAACGCTCCCTGATTCAGGGCTTCCTGAACTGGATAAATCGACATGCTCGACCCGACCCGACTCTCTCTGTTCTGCGCCGCCTCCATCGCCCTGATCCTGACCCCGGGGCCGGACAACATCTACGTTCTCACCCGCGGCATCGCCCAGGGACGCCTGGCAGCACTGGCCGCGGCGAGCGGTTTCGCTCTCGGCAACCTGGTGCATACCCTGTTCGCCATTCTCGGTCTGTCCGCCCTGCTCGCCTCGTCGGCGACCCTGTTCGCCCTGGTCAAGCTGGTCGGCGGCGGCTACCTGATCTGGATCGGCGTCAAAATGCTGCGCAGCGCCGGCACCATCCGCACCGAAAACGCCCTCCCAACCGTGCGACCCGGCCTGATCTTCCGCCAGTCGATCGTCGCCAACATCCTCAACCCCAAGGTCGCGGTCTTCTTCATCGCCTTTTTCCCGCAGTTCGTCTCTGCCGACGCCGGCGCGATCCCCTTGCAGATGCTGCTGCTCGGATGTATCTTCGTGGTGCTGGTGCTGCTGATCTTCGGCCTGATCGGCTTCTTCGCGGGCAGCCTCGGCGCCTGGCTGCAGCGTCGACCGCGCACCGGCCGCTGGCTTGATCGCGGCGCCGGAACCATCCTTGTCGCCCTCGGCATCCGTCTCGCCTGGCCGGGGCGCTGAACCGCTCAGGCCCGCTTCAAGAATCTCTTCAAGGAGGATGACATCATGCTGTTCCGCTGTCTCACCGCCCTGCTGGTTATCCTGACCCTGAGTGCCTGTCACCCGCGCCCGCCCCGACACCATGGCCCCCCGGTCGCTGACGGCGAGGCGGGCGAGCAGCAGACCATCGAGAGCATGCAGCGCCTCAAGCAACAGCTACAGGAACTGAAAGAAGAGCTGGCGCGGGTCCGCAGCGAACAGGCCGCCGCAGCCGCCGGCACCGCCGCCCGGCACCCGGTCTGGGCACCGCTGGCCGAGGGCGCAGACGCGGCCCCCGGATTTGCCCGCTATGCCTACCTGCTGCTGGACGACCAGACCCCACCGGAGAGCGCCATCGCCCTGCTGACCCTGTTCGAGACCCTTCCCGGACCGGGGAATGCGGCGCCGGGCAATCGCACCCTGTTCCTGGTTCCGCTGCGTGACGCCGGGCGCCGGCTGTCGCTGGACAATTATGATGCCGCGGCCGCCGCGACGCTCAGGCAACCACGGTATCACGCCGACGGCACCGGGCCCTGGCTGCTGCTGAGCGCGACCCGGGACGCCGCCGCCCCGGTGACATTGACCATCGACCTGGCGGGCCTCTCCGCGCCGCGCGTCAAGCAGATACTGCAACAGCTGCTGCGGCCGGTTGCCGCACCGGCGACCGATCCCGCCGTGCTGCTGCGCCAGACCTGCTGGCAGCTGGCGGATCTTGATCCGGAGCGTCCCACGCGTATCGTGGTCGACCACAACCGGCTGGCGCTGTCCTTTGTTGATGAGTGACTGGGAAAAAATCTGCAAACAGTGCGGCCGCTGCTGTTTTGAAAAGCGTGTCGAAGCGGACGGTACCATCGTCGAAACCGAAACCGCCTGCCGCTACCTGGATGTCGTCACCCGCCGCTGCAAGGTCTATCACAAGCGCTTCGAGGTCGGCGAAGACTGTGTACAGCTGACCCCCGAGGTGGTCGCCACGGTGCAATGGCTGCCGCGGAGTTGCGGCTATGTCGAAGCTATCGGTGAAATGCAGAAACCGGGTGTCAAAATTACGCCGAATGCGTGTCACCAGGCCGTCAAAGAAAACCGGAGAAAAGGATGAAGACGACTGCCGGCACGGGATTCCAAAGACTTGGAAGGATTGGCATCCATCATGCAATTCTCACTCAGCAACAACACGACATTGACCCCGGCGCTTTCTCCTCCTTTGGGCCCGGGGTCTTTTTTTGCCTGAGATGAACGGCCCGGCAGCCAAAACCCGCCTCTGGCGCGCCTGGTGTCTCTACGACTGGGGCAACTCCGCTTTCGCCACCGTCATCCTGACGGCGGTTTTCCCGGTCTATTTCGTCAGCCTGATTCCCCCCGCCGGCGTCCACATTCCCGGACTGACATCACCCCTGGCGGCCAGTGCTCTCTGGGGCTACCTGGTGTCCGGGTCGCTGCTGCTGGTCGCCCTCTGCGCTCCGCAGCTCGGCCACTGGGCCGACCGGCGCGGCCATCACCTCATCCTGCTCCGTCTCAGCGCCCTCGGCGGCGCCGCGGCCTGCCTGCTGCTGGCCCTGCCGGTCGCCTCCGCCTGGCTGCCGGCGGCGCTCTTTTTCGCCCTCGCCAACCTCGCCTTCGCCGGCGGCAATATCTTCTACAACGCCTACCTGCCGATCCTCGCCGCGCCGAACGAGATGGACCGCCTGTCGTCCCGCGGTTACGCCCTCGGCTACCTCGGCGGCGGGCTCGCCCTGCTGCTGGTGTTCGGCCTGATCGAGGGGTCACAGCTGCTCGGCCTGCCCGACAAGGCGGCCGCCGGCCGTCTCGGCTTCGCCCTCACCGGCCTCTGGTGGGCCGCCTTCGCTCTGCCCGCGCTGCTGCGCCTGCCCGCCACCCCGGCGCGCCCCGCGGCGGGTCGCGACAGCTACCTGGCCACCTTCCGCGAGCTGCGCCGTCACGACGACCTGTTCCGCTTCCTGCTCGCCTTTCTCTGCTACAACGACGGCGTGCAGACCGTGATCGTCGTCTCGGCGGTCTTCGCCCGCCAGGAACTCGGCCTGTCGCAGGGGAGCATCCTCGGCTGTTTTTTGATGATCCAGTTTCTTGCCCTGCCCGGCACCCTGCTCTGCGGCCGACTGGCGGAGAGGTTCGGCCCCCGCAGGATCCTGCTGTTTGCGATCGGGACTTTTCTCGGGGTGGTCTGCTGGGCCTGGTTCATGACCCGCGGCTGGGAGTTCTGGGCCCTCGGCGTCATCGTCGCCGCCATCCTCGGCGGCATCCAGGCTCTCAGCCGGTCGCTGTTCGGCAGCCTGGTCCCGGCGGGAAAGAATGCCGAGTTCTTCGGTTTTTTCGCCATCAGCAACAAGTTCGCGGCGATCCTCGGCCCCTTCCTGTTCGCCCTGATCAACCAGCTCACCGGCTCGACCCGCAACGCCATCATCGCCCTGTCGGTGCTGTTCATTCTCGGTGGCTGGCTGCTGACGCGGGTGGATATCGAGCGGGGGAGGAGATTGGCGCGGGAGGAAGGATCTGATCAGGAGGGGTGAACAGGTTTCGGTCCTCAATCCTTGCCGGTACGAGTCCGCCACACCGCCACTCCCCTGAGCAGCAGCAAAACCAGCGGTGCCCCGTGGAGTCCCAGGTCGAAGATATCGATCGGCCGGGACAGGTTGCCGGCAAACAGCATCCGCAGTTTCTCGACCAGGTGCGGTTCGGGGGAAAACGGCGCCAGACCGATCAGGATCGTGGCGATGAGCAGGAGGGGGAGAGGGATGTTGAGGAGGAATTTCATGATTGGTCCTATTCTTTAGTAATTCATCCTGCCCGGCGCGCAACCGCGCACCCCACAACTTAACCGAGTTGTTTGATACATCTTCCAACATCATCCCAATCGACATCGGGAGTCATGTGACACCAGGAGATACGCAAGGCACCTTTGATACGGCTCTCTGGTAACCCCATTCCGGTGAGGACATGGCTCGGTTCATAGCGATGCGAGGTACAAGCAGAGCCATTTGATATGGAAATTTTATTTTTGAGCGCGACTAGAATTGCCTCGGAATCCAGGCCGGGAAACGAGATATTCAACACATGAGGCATGACCCGTGAAGAATCTCCGTTGATAACTCCACCAACTTTAACTAGAGCCGCAACAGCCTTTTGTCGGATTACATTACACTTTTCTTCTCTCGAACCGGCATTCATGTTGGCAAGACGTGCCGCCTCTCCAAAACCTGCTATCAGTTGAACAGGCAAAGTCCCCGGTCGCAACCCTCGTTCATGACCTCCTCCGTACATGACGGGCTGAAGAGGAATACGAGTAAAACCACGACGCCGCACAATGAGGGCCCCTACTCCCTTGGGACCGAAAATCTTATGCGCACTGAGGCTCATCATGTCAATTCTGGGAATTTTCAAGGTACCTAAATCTTTGCCAAACCCCTGCGCAGCATCTACATGAAAAAAAACCGGGCTGTCTGCAATCAACTCGGCAATCTCCCGAACCGGTTGTCGCACCCCAGTTTCATTATTCACATGCATAATGGATATCGCAAGCGTGTCATCCCTCAGTGCATTGTAAACCGATTCAGGTGACACCCAACCTTTTTCATCCACCGGCAGGTAGGTCACCTCGAATCCTCTTTTCTCCAGAGCTGCCAAGGGTTCCAATACGGCTTTGTGCTCAATCTTCGTGGTGATCAGATGTTTTTTGCCCGTTTCTGCCCCATGAGCGGCCAACCCCAAGATCGCCAGGTTGTCACTTTCCGTAGCACCGCTGGTAAAAATAACTTCATCCATTCTGGCAGCAACAACCGCTGCGATCTGTTCACGGGCCAGCTGCACCGCCTGCTTTGCCCGGGTCCCCCAGATATGGGTCCGGCTGGCGGCATTGCCATACTCGTCCTCAACATAGTGTCTTATTACGTCACAGACACTGGGTTCAATAGGGGTCGTGGCATTGCAGTCGAGGTAAACAGGGATTGAACTCATAACCAGTGGCACCCTTAAGGTTTGTAGTATTTTGTGAATTTGTTTGTTTTTATGTTGACAAACATCCGTTTTCTGCAAAAATACTATCGCCAAAAAGAAAATAACACAAGCCATTAATCGAGGGCGCCATGGACCCCAATTTTCAATACATTTTCCCTGCTATCAGAGGCATTCAGGCCAAGCGAGAATACTATGTTTCAATGTGCCCGTTGCACCTCATTCCCAAGATTTTCATTTGGGATGAGGAGGTCCTTCCCCCAGAGCTTCGCGCCCAGCGAATTCTTAACAAAAGCCGTGTCCCGGAGATGGCGCGTTACCTAACCGAAGGCCCAGAAAATTACGTTTTTTCTGCAATCACCGCATCTATCGATGCGGATGTAACATTCGAAGCTATTGGGGAAGAATCCAACAACAACCAAGTCGGCGTCCTCAGGGTGCCGATGTCAGCCCGATTTATTATTAATGATGGCCAGCACCGTCGGGCAGCCATCGAGATGGCGCTCCATGAGCAACCTGACCTAGGAAACGAAACCATTGCCGTAGTGTTTTTTCTGGACCGGGGGCTCACACGTTGCCAACAGATGTTTGCCGATTTGAATCGCTATGCAGTTCGCCCCTCGCGTTCTCTTGGATTGCTCTATGATCACCGAGATGAAATGGCGAGTGTGGCGAAGCTGGTCGCTCTGAAATCCAAGGCCTTTAAAGATGTGGTGGAAATGGAAAAAAGCACCCTATCTGCACGTTCCCGTAAGCTTTTCACTTTAAGTGCCATTTACACAGGAACGTCAGCCCTCCTCTCTAACATTGAGACAGAGTCCGAAGAAGAAAGGGCCTCGCTGGCAATTGAATTTTGGGATGAAGTCGATTCCCATGTCCCCGAATGGGGGCTGGTCAGGGAACGCAAAATTACCTCTGGCGAAGTCCGCCAGGATTTTATCCATTCACACGGTGTTGCCTTGCACGCTTTGGGGAAAGTTGGGAATGAACTGCTGCGAAAGCAGCCAAGGCAATGGAAAACACGGCTGAAAAAACTGGCGACTATTGACTGGTCCCGCTCAAATAGCGAGTTCTGGGAGGGTCGCGCCCTGGTGATTGGACGCGTATCAAAAGCAAATCAAAGTGTCACACTTACCACAAACATTCTGAAAAAACATCTGGCCATACCACTGAAACCAGAAGAACAAGAAATTGAGGAAGCCTTTTTAAGGGGTGATGATGTCTAAATCAGCTTTCAAAAAAACAGGATTCAGAAAAAGCGTACAAAGTCTGATCAAACAGGTGCAGGAAATCTACCTTGCAGACGACATCCCCTGGGTTGTTGGCTACAGCGGAGGGAAAGACTCAACGGCTGCATTGCAGCTTGTTTGGATGGCCCTTGCTGACCTTCCCAAAAAGAAGCGACACAAGATAGTTCATGTCATAACGAACGACACCCTTGTCGAAAACCCGATTGTTGCCTTGTGGGTCAATCGTTCGCTCAAACAAATCGAGACGGCAGCTGAAGCGCAAAGCTTACCCGTAAAACCACATAAGTTAGAACCGGTCATCAATGATACCTTCTGGGTCAAGATGCTGGGCTGGGGTTATCCGGCCCCCAGGCCCAAGTTTCGCTGGTGTACCTCTCGCTTGAAGATCGACCCCACATCCCGTTTTATCCAACGTGTTGTTAGCACGAATGGTGAAGCCATCGTTGTCCTTGGGACACGCAAAGCGGAAAGCTCCGCCAGGGCTCACGTAATGGAGAAACACGCGCAAAAAAGTACCCGCACTCACCTCAGCGAGCATACCAGCCTGACCAATGCCTGGATCTATCCCCCAATTGGAGATTGGTCCAACGATGATGTCTGGACCTTTCTGATGCAGATCGACAACCCTTGGGGATACGACAACAAAGATCTTTTGACCATGTACCAAGGGGCAACCGAAGGTGGCGAATGCCCGCTCGTCATTGACACCAACACCCAGAGTTGCGGGAATAGTCGTTTTGGGTGCTGGACCTGCACCCTGGTCGATAAAGATCGCTCCATGGAAGCAATGATTTTAAACGACGAAGAAAAAGAATGGATGCTGCCATTACTGGAACTACGCAACGCAATGGACTTCCGTACCATGGGCGAGCGGGGAGACCGGAATGTCCGTGATTTTCGTCGTATGCACGGAAAAGTACAAATTTTCAACGGCGAACCTATTCCAGGCCCTTACATACAATCCTTTCGCGAGAATCTTCTTCGCCTCCTTTTGCAAGCCCAGCAGTGGATTCGGGCGAATGGTCCTGAAGAGGTGCGCAGCATCGATCTCATCACCCTGGCGGAACTTCGAAAGATTCGGGAGATCTGGGTCACAGAAAAACATGAAATCGAAGACAGCCTCCCTCACATTTATGAAGAGGTCACTGGAGAGAGCTTCCCAGACGCAAAGCGGTTTGACCTGGCCGGGCTCGGCTACGAGGAGATGCAACTGCTCAAGGAATGCTGTGGCGATGACGAGATTCACTATCAGATGGTACGTGAACTGCTGCATACCGAAAAGGAATTCAGCCTCATGACTAAAAGAACGGGGCTGTTCAAAAAGCTCGAAAAAGCCATCGAACGCAGCTT
Organism: Geothermobacter hydrogeniphilus; assembly: GCF_002898515.1. Lineage (GTDB taxonomy): Bacteria > Desulfobacterota > Desulfuromonadia > Desulfuromonadales > Geothermobacteraceae > Geothermobacter_A. The sequence goes on from NZ_PPFX01000049.1 coordinate 24,433, forward strand.
CTTCGAAGATCTCGAAGACGCAAAACAATACGCGCTGGAAAAGAAAAAATCTACGGACGATATCCAAAGCATTGTCCAGGCGGCCTCTAGCTGACGAGTGACCTCATGATATTTGAAAAAATAGTATTGGAAAATTTCGCAACCTATAAGGGGCGAAATGAAATCAAACTTACTCCCCGAGATCACAAGCCGATTGTTCTGATTGGTGGAGAAAATGGTTGTGGGAAAACCAGTATGCTGGATGCCTTTCAACTGCTTCTTTTTGGCCCAACGGCTCGTTGTTCAAATCGAGGCAAGTTAAATTATGAGACGTACCTGAAACGTTGCATCAATCGAAAAGCCGACCCCGAAGAAGGTGCGGTACTCGAACTGACAATGCAGTTTTACATTGGCGGCAAACTCAAACGGTATCGAATCCGTCGGGCCTGGTCTCTCAAAAAAAATAAAATAAAAGAACGCTTTGGAGCCTATCATCTCAGCGATGATGGTGAAAAGTTCGATGCTGTTTTTTCAGATAACTGGGCTGATTATGTTGAAGGAATTTTCCCCTCCAAAGTAGCCCCTTTCTTTCTATTCGATGGTGAGAAAATTGAACAACTGGCCGACTTCGAAAATTCAGGGCCACTGATTCGTGCAGCCATTACATCGTTGCTTGGTTTAAATCACGTTGACCAACTCTCGGCAGATTTGCTGATTTTAGAAAAACGTAAATTCAAGGAATTGGCTACGCTTGAAGAAAAAGACAATCTTGAACAAATTGAAAAAGAACTGGCTGATCTTGATAAAAACATTGCCGATTTGCGCGCTGAAGAAGCACGCCTTAACAACTTGATTGACCGCCAGAACGGCAAACTTGAAGACATCGAATTGCGTTACCGTCAACAGGGCGGTGAGTTATACAACCGGCGCAACGAATTGGAATTGAAACTTGAGAGCAGTCGCGACCAGGTTTCCACCCTGGAAGCAGAATTACGGGAAATTGCCGCTGGAGCCTCTCCGCTCCTGCTCGTAGACAATCTTTTAAGTGACATTGCAACCCAGGCTGAACACGAAGACAAGGCCGAACGTAGTCGAATACTCAATGAAGAATTGCAGCAAAGAGATGAACAGCTGCTTTCAATCCTGAAAAAAGAGGCTCTGAATAATGGAGTCATGTCTCGAATTGATCAATTTTTAAAAGAAGACTTGCAAACAAGACAAAAGGTGGCAGAGACAGAGTGTTATTTGCACCTGTCCCCCGAGGCTCAACACAAATTGAACCTTCTGCGGGGAAGTGAGCTGCCATTACTCAGAAAAGAGATATCATCCACACTATCAAATTTGCAAGAAGCCAACAATAAGCTCGAAGCAATTGAACGGTCGCTCGCAAGCATCCCGGAAGAAGAAACAATTGCCCAACTCCTTGCTGAGCGTCACCAGGCTAACGAAGAAGCCGCACGACTGAAATTTGCCCTCAGCACAAATGAGGAAGAACTTCGAAAAGCTAAATATAAAAGAGAAATGGTCAGCGCATCCCTGAAAAGAGAACTCGAAAAAACGGCAGAAAAGCGCTTTGAGGGCAAGGACCAAAGAAGACTCCTGCAGTATTCGGCAAAAAGCAGAAAAACCCTTGAGATCTTTCGCAAAAAGGTCATAAAAAAGCACTTAGCAAAGATCGAAGCGAATGTGCTGGAAGCATTCAAAAAACTGCTCCGTAAAGAAGGCCTGGTACACAGCCTGGAAATCACCCCAGAAACCTTACAACTCAAGATCTTCAACGCCGATGCCGAGGAAATCCCTCCAGACAGACTTTCCGCCGGAGAAAGGCAACTACTTGCTACAGCGTTGCTCTGGGGTATCTGCCGCACCGCGGGCAAACCATTGCCAACCATTATCGACACCCCCCTTGGCCGTCTGGACACATCACACCGAACCAACCTGGTGAAGAATTATTTTCCTTGTGCAAGCCACCAGGTTCTTCTTCTCTCAACCAATGAGGAGATTGTCGGCAGATATTATGAAGAACTAAGTCCATTCATTTCGCATACAGCCCTGCTTTGTCACAATGAGAAACAGGGAGGAACGACAGTCCACCCCGGTTACTTTTCCTGACTTGAGGACCTTGAAATGATAATAGAAACAGTCTATCTCTCACAAAAAGAAAAAGATCAACTGATCAAAATCAAACGGACAACAGGCATCAAGAATTGGAATATCCTCTGCCGATGGGCTCTTTGTCTATCACTAAGAGACAAAACACAGCCACCGGCAGTCGAAGTTACCGGTGACCATGCTATCGAAATGACTTGGAAGGTTTTTGGCGGACAAGACCACGAAATATACCTTGCCCTCCTCAAAGAGCGTTGCAAAAATGACAAAGCCCTCCTTAACAAGGAGAGCATTACCCAACAACTACGCGCCCATTTAAATCGCGGCATTCTTCATCTGTCAGCTACTAAAAATCTAAACAAAATAATAGAGAAGCTCGATTTACCATGAATCTATTTATATCTAAATTTGAATTTATATAAATTATAATTAAAGCGCCAATATTTAGTTCGGTTGATATAACATCATGTTTTTAATTTCCTATATTTTTGCCTCGTCCGCAGAATCTGTGGGTAGGCCGATATAAAAATTAGAGCATTGCCCTT
>NZ_PPFX01000004.1:0-38888 GCF_002898515.1 Geothermobacter hydrogeniphilus
GATTGGGTGGACGATTTGGCTCGGAATCACTGGTCGGCATGGCTCGGAATCCGCATCAAAACCTTAAATGGGACGCAGAAAGGGCGGATGAACGCTGATCAGGCAAAAGCCAAAGACAATTTCGCTTGCCGAGATCTGTACTGACGAACAATTTGTGCAACAGGTTGTTGCATGAAGCAACCTCTTGGGGCAGGTTTGACTTTCTGCTGTTTGAGACCAGTCTCAGTTTCAGGTCAATCTCCAGCTGATTCTGAATCGGGTCGCTTCTTCGGGTCTTTGCGATTGTCGAAGACTGCGTGGATGACGAGCAGTTTTTTTTCGGTGGAGTAGAACACCGAGAAGGGGAATTTTCGGATGAGTTTTCTGCGCAGGGGGCCGTGGATCGGAGCCCCGGTTTCGGGAAACTCGAGTATCTGCTCGATTGCGGTTTCCAGGTGAAAGAGAAACTGTAAACCCAGGCCTTTCTGTTGCAGTTCATACCATGCAAAGGCCGATTCAACATCAGTCCTGGCCTGATCGGTGTAGCAGACCTTCACTTGTAATCTCTGCGGAGTTGTTCATGGACCTCTGTGGCCGGGTGCAGATTTCCCGGATCGGTCCGGTAGGTCGCAATGCGTTTGTCGAGTTCCGCTTTCTGCCATTCCGGCATTGGCAGGGTCGCGTTGTCCTCGGCAATGGAGTCCCATATCGTTTCAACGATGGCCAGTTTCTCTGCAATCTGCAATTGCTTGACCTCTTTGATGATTTCCGTTGGTCGCATAGCTTGATTTCTCCTGGATTCGGCGTGTGTCTGAGTATACGGCGCCATGCCGGGAGAGTAAAGATCGGTTCGTCCTGAAAAAACTTTTGCAGGACCTATGGTCAGGTCTTGAATTATCAGATTATGGGGACGCCGGGGTCAGGTCTTGAATTGTCAGTTATTGAATTCCGAGGTGCGAGGTGCGAGGTTCAAACAGGCTTGTTCTCGCTTCTTACATCTCGCAGGAATACGGGACCATCATCCCTAGCCTGGTCGGTGTAGCAGAACTTCTACTTGTAATCCCTGCGGAGCTGTTCGTGAACCTCCGTGGCCGGATGAAGGTCGCCCAGGGTGGTCCGATAATCCGCAAGGCGTTTGTCGAGTTCCGCTTTCTGCCATTCGGGCAACGGCAGGGTCGCGTTGTCTCCGGCGATGGAGTCCCAGATTTGTTTCAACGATGGCCAGTTTTCCCGAGGTTTTCAGCTGATTGACCTCTTTGAAGATTTCCGTTGGTCTCATAGGTGTTTTCCCTTTTTTTTCATTTTTTTTCGTGACACCCCCAAAATTTGAGATTTTTTTGAGATGCGGTCTTTATACTGCGCGAGGATTCAGTATCAGGAGGTTTGTTATTTTCAGGCATGGGTTGAAAAGCTGCAACGGGGGGGGAGTTTATGGAGAAAACGGCGGAGGTCCTGTTCAATCACCGGCGGTTGACCGTGCTGGCGATCAAGATGACCCTGATCTGTCTCGCTTTTCTGTCGGCGTTTGCCTTGCGCTTCGACCTGGTGATTCCCGGGGAATATTGGAGTACCATCACCGCGCTGATCGTTCCGCTGCTGCTGATCAAGCTGCTGGTTTTCCGCCAGATGGGTCTTTCGACCGGGTGGTGGCGTTATGTCTCGCTGGCCGATGCGTTGTCGATCTTCAAGGCGAACCTGGTTGCGTCGGTCCTCTTCATCGTCTACGTCTCCCTGGTGCATCGTCTCGACAACGTACCGCGTTCGGTGCTGGTGCTCGACGGGGTGCTCTGCTTTCTCTTCGCCTGCGGCATCCGCCTGCTGACCCGGGCCTACCGGGAGGACTATCTGCCCTTCTTCAGCCGCTCCGGCGGAAGCCGGACCCGTATCCTGGTGATCGGGGCCGGCAACGCCGGCCAGGCGATTGTCCGTGAGCTGCGGCAGAATCCCGACCTGAACATGGAGGCGGTCGGTTTTCTGGACGCCGATCCGACCAAGCAGCAGAAGTCCTTCCAGGGGGTCAAGGTTCTCGGCGGGACCCATGAGCTGGAGTTGATCTGCAAGGCCTACCGGGTGGATGAGGTGATTATCGCCATTCCTTCGGCGTCGGGCCGGGCGATGCAGGACCTGGTGACACTCTGCCAGACGGCGGGGGTCAAGTTCAAGACCCTGCCGGGGGTCGGCTGTCTGATTGACGGCCGGGTTTCGGTACAGCAGTTGCGGGACGTCGACATGGAAGATCTGCTTGGCCGGGAGCCGGCCCGGTTGGAAATGGAGGAGATCGGTCGCTATCTGACGGGGAAGCGGATCCTGATCACCGGCGCCGGGGGCAGTATCGGCAGCGAACTGTGCCGCCAGGTGGCCCGCTTCAAGCCATCGCGCCTGATCCTTTACGAACATGCCGAAACGGCCCTGTTTTATATTGAAAATGAGTTGCGGGCGCTTTTTCCGCAGTTGAATGTTCTTCCGGTGGTCGGCGACATCCGGGACATGGCTCGGGTAGACAGTATCTTTGCCGAGTCTGCCCCGGAGGTCGTGTTTCACGCGGCGGCCTATAAGCATGTGCCGATGATGGAATGCAACCCGGCCGAGGCGGCCAACAACAACGTGCGTGGTACCCGGGTTCTGGCCGATGCCGCCGACCGCCACGGGGTGCGCAATTTCGTCATGATCTCGACGGACAAGGCGGTCAACCCGACCAATGTCATGGGGGCGTCGAAACGGGCGGCGGAAGTCTATGTGCAGAATCTCGCCCGGCGCAGCATGACCCATTTCGTCACGGTGCGGTTCGGCAATGTGCTCGGCAGCAACGGTAGCGTTATCCCGACCTTCCGCGAGCAGATCCGCCAGGGGGGGCCGGTGACGGTGACCCATCCGGAGGTGACCCGGTTTTTCATGTCGATCCCGGAGGCGGCCCAGCTGGTGCTGCAGGCCGGGTCCATGGGCAACGGCGGTGAAATCTTTCTGCTCGACATGGGATCCTCGGTCAAGATCGTCGAGCTGGCGGAAACCATGATCCGGCTGTCGGGGTTCAAGCCCTATGAAGAGATCGACATCGAGTTTACCGGGCTGCGTCCGGGGGAAAAGCTTTACGAGGAACTGCTGATCGGTGGTGAGGGGATCAAGCCGACCCGGCATGAAAAAATCCGGGTGGCCGCTTCGACGGAAACCGACTGGGACGGGCTGAACCGGCGGCTGGATGATCTGTACGAAGCGTCACGTCATTACCAGACCGCCGAGGTGTTGGCCCGGTTGCAGGAGCTGGTTCCGGAGTACCGGCCGGTTCCCCGGTTTCCGAGCGGCGAGGTGGAGCGGATGGAATCGTTCACTTCGGTTTGAAAAGGGGGCAGGGAAGAGGAGAAGGAGGCCTGATGACCGGCACTGAAGCTCCCGTTTCAGCGGACTTTGGTCGTTGACTTGCCCCGCTGTCTCTGCCTAGTATCAAAGGTTATGGAAAAGCTATTCGGTTCCGTATAAACCCGAACAAGGGGGGAGGACAAGATGAAAAAACTGGTTGTTCTGATGTGTGTGCTGGCCCTGGCCCTGCCGGTATTTGCCGCTGAAAAGCAGGAAGGTGCCACGGTTTCCGAAACCGATTGCACCAAGGATGTGCGGCCCGCGGTCAACACCCTGTTTCAGCAGGGACAGAAGGAAGGAAAATCCCTGGAGCAGATGATCAGGCAGGCGCTTGAACTGGGACCCAACCTCTGCGGCGTGCTGGTGGTCGCCAATGAACTCGGCTATCCGCAGAAGGATGTCCTCAATGCCCTGGCCGACGCCGGGGTGGCCAACGAGGTGATTGTCCGGGCGGCGGTCGATGCCGGCTACGATAAGCGGATTGTTGGCGAAGTGGTCGGCCTCGACGAACTGGCCGGCCTCGGTTACACCCCCGCCGGCGCCACCGGCGCGGTGGTCGCGAACCCGACGACGGTCGGTGGCGGCGGCCGTATCAGTACGTCGGTCAGCCCGTCGAAGGTGCAGTAAAGGCAGGACCTTTGGCCGCTGGCCTTTAACCAGAACCATTCAATTTTTTCTATTCAGGAGGAATCCGATGAAACATTTATCCGCCCTTGTCGGGCTGATGTTGCTGGTGTGTCCGCTGACCGGATGGGCGGCCGATGCGGCGCCGGCGACTCCGGAGACGATGGAAGCGCCGTCGGGCTATCTGCCGTCGCCGCCGATCGCCGGACAGGTCCAGACCGCCGGAGAGGTCTTTGGTGCCGAGACCGGCTACCTGCATCCCTACCTGGCGGTCGGTGAGGTTTATACCGACAACTTCTTCAATACCCCGGGAAACAAGGAAGAGGAATTCACCACCGTTGTCACCCCCGGTCTCTGGCTCGCCTTCCCCGGGCTGAAGACCCGTCCGGAGAAGCTGGCGACTCTCAATACCGCGGCCGGCGGCATGCCGCTGACCCGTTTCCGGCAGAACAGCGGCCACCGCCTGCAGGGGTACGCCGGTTACAGCGCCGACTTCTACAAGAACAAGAATTTCACCGACCAGGAGAACACCACCCAGCGCGGGGAGGGGATGATCGATGTCAACCTGCGCGGTGGCCTCGGCCTGAACCTGGCGGCGGTCTACGAGAATACCCAGGATCCCTACTCGACCGGCGCCAGCAATTCCCGGCTGGTCGACAAGTACACATCCTACCTGTTTGACGGCATCGCCAGCTACGAAGTCGGCCCGAGACTGACCCTGCGCGCCAATCTCGGCTACTACAGCCTCGATTATGACGCCGACCGCAACGCCTTTCGTGATCGTGATGACTTCAAGGCCGGTGCCGCGGTCAGTTACCGGGTGCTGCCGAAGACCCGGGTCTTCGTCCAGTACGAGTATGTTGATGTCGATTATGACCGGGGGGTTCAGGATGACAGCGAAGAGAACCGTTATTTTCTCGGTCTCCACTGGGACGTGACCGGCAAGACCCAGGGCATGATCAAGGGCGGTTACGAACAGAAGGATTTCAAGCAGAGCGGGGTCAGCGACGAGGATAATTTCATTGCCGAAGTGCAGCTGACTCACCAGTTCACCCCCAAGTCGAAGCTCAGCCTGAGCGGTACCCGGCAGACCAATGAGTCGGATATCGCCGGCATCAGCAACCGCCTCACCTACCTCGGGGCGGCGGTCTACACCCAGCAGCTGACCGCCAAGACCAGCCTCAAGGTTGATTTTTCCTACAACCGCGACGAGTACCAGGATCTGCTCACCTTCGGCGGCAAGACCGATTACCGTGACGATGACTATTTCAGCATCGGCGCCGGCATCGGCTGGTCGGCCCTGCGCTGGATGAACCTGAGCCTCGGCTACAATTACGGCAACCGCGATTCGAATTTCGATCGTTTCGATTACGAGAACAGCACCTTCTACGCCAACCTGACGGTGACGATGTAGGAAACAACAATGGCCGCGGAAAAGGCGGAACCTTCAGGGAAAGGCAGGATAACCCTTTTGACGCTGTTTCAAATCTGCATTTTCCTGGTTTTTCCGTTCTTTCCGTGTGCCATGTTTTTCAGCCTGAACAGCAAGGAATGAAAATGAAACACGCATTGTTGAGCGCCCTGGCGGTTGTACTGCTGGGGATCTGCTTTATTCCCGCCGTAGCGGCGGGTGAAGCGGATTACCACGTGGGGGAGGGGGATGTTCTGAAGGTGACGGTCTATGACCACCCCGACCTGACGACGACAGTGCGTATCGCCGGCGGCGGGAGCATTATCTTTCCGCTGATCGGTGAACTTTCCATCGACGGGCTGTCGGTCAGCGAGGTTTCGGAGAAGCTCTCCGCGGCCCTGGCCGACGGCTACATCGTCAACCCGCAGGTGTCGGTCTTCGTCCAGGAGTTCCGCAGCCGCAAGGTGGTGATCATGGGCCAGGTCGGCAAACCGGGACTGTACGAAATGTCCGGTCCGACCACCCTGCTGGAGCTGATTTCCAAGGCCGGCGGACTGTCGCGGGATGCCGGTGACCGGGCGACGGTGCATCGCAAGGTCGACGGCCGGGAACAGATCATCCGCATCGATCTCAAGCGCCTGCTCGAAGAGGGGGACAGCTCCCTCGATATCCCCCTGGTGACCGGCGACAACGTCTTCGTGCCCAAGGCCGGAATGGTCTATGTCACCGGTGAGGTCGACAACCCCGATTCCTACAAGATCGATGACAACACCACCGTCATCATGGCGGTCACCAAGGCCGGCGGTTTCACCAATCTCGCCTCCAAGGGCCGGGTCAAGGTGATCCGCAAGGTCGACGGCAAAGAACAGATTTTTGAAAAGGTGCCGATGAACATGGTGGTCAAGCCGGATGACGTGGTGGTGGTCCCGGAGAGTTTTTTCTAGGAATGGCCGCAGAAAAAGCGGAAAAAACTGAAAGAGCCGGATTTGCAGGCGAGTCCCCGCCTGGGGATGAAATTACCCGTCGCATTATCTGTTGCTTCTACACGGTCTACAACCGCCTGGGGTTCGGCTTTCTGGAAAAGGTCTATGAAAGAGCCCTGGCTTACGAGTTGACCAAGGCTGGCCTTTCGGTCCAGTGCCAGGTGCCGATTCGGGTCCATTACGATGGTCTGGCGGTCGGCGAATTTTTCGCCGATATTCTCATCAATGAAGAGGTGGTCGTCGAGCTTAAGGCGACTAAGAAACTTGCTCCGGAACATGAAGCACAATTGTTGAATTATCTCTGGGCGACCGACCTTGAAGTCGGCTTGCTGCTCAATTTTGGGCCCGAGCCGGTCGTCAATAGAAGAGTTTTTCGAAAGCCCAGGCAGTCCGGTTAATCCGCTTTTTTCCTGCCTTTTCCGGTTTTTCCGTGTGCAAAGGTTGAAAGTTTTATGAATTCTGAAGAAATCCATTTGCGTGATTATCTGCGGGTCATCAGCAAGCGTCGCAACCTGGTGATCACCGTCTTCCTGCTGATTTTCGTGGTGGTGGCCCTTTACACCTTCGCCCGCACGCCGCTCTACGAGGGGATGACCAAGGTCCTGATCGAAAAGGCGCAGCCGAACGGCATCTCTTCCGAGACCGCCTACCGTTTCTACGATCCCGAGTTCTACGAGACCCAGTTCCAGCTGATCAAGAGTCGGGCGGTGTCGCTGCGGGTGGTGCGTAATCTCGATCTGCTCGGCTCGGGGGCGCTGCAGAGCGACGCTGACGAGAAGGGCCCGTCGTGGCTGTCCGAGCTGATCGATACGGTTTTGACGGTGATCGGCAGCGCGGATGAGGAGAAAGAGGCTCCCGCCGATCCGCACGAGGAAGAGATCGCCCTGGCTGACGCGATCAGCCGTGACCTGTCGGTGCGGCCGTTCAAGAACAGCCGCCTGGTGACCATCAGCTATCGTTCGCCCGATCCCGCGTTCGCCGCCCGCATCGCCAACGCCACCGCCAAGGCCTATATCGAAGAGACGCTCAACATGAAGCTCGATTCGACCCGCCTGACCCTCGACTGGATGACCAGGAAGGCTGCCGATGAGAGGAAGAAGCTGGGGCAGGCGGAAAAGGTGATGCAGCAGTACATGGTCGCCAACGACATCGTCACTCTCGAAGACCGGCTGGCGGTGACGCCGCAGAAGCTGTCGCAGATCAGCTCTCAGCTGGTCAATGCCGAGGCGCACCGCAAGGAGCAGGAGACCCTCTACGCCCAGGTGCGCAAGGCGGCCGGGAATACTGCCGTGGCGGTCACGATTCCGGCGATCGCCTCCGATCCGGCGCTGCAGACCCTGCGCGCCGAGATTCTCAAGGCGGAGCAGCATATCATGGAGCTGTCGGGGAAATTCGGTCCCAAGCATCCGGTGATGAAGAAGGCGGTCGGCGACCTGTCCATTCTGAAGAAGAAACGTGACCAGGAGATTACCCGGATCATCGCTTCGATCAAGAATGAATACGAACTGGCGGTTTCCAACGAGGAGAACCTGCGCGCGCAGATGCAGCGGACCAAGGCCGAAGCGCAGAACCTGAACCAGAAATTCATCCAGTACGGCGCCCTCAAGCGGGAGGTCGAGACCAACCGTCAGCTTTACGACGCGCTGATGCTGAAGATCAAGGAACAGAGCATCACCAAGGAGACCCAGCCGGTCAACCTGTGGATCGTCGAAAAGGCCTCGACACCGAACTATCCGGTGGCTCCCAACAAGCCGAAGAACCTGCTGCTCGGCATCATCGTCGGCCTGATGGCCGGTATCGGCCTGGCGTTCTTCGTCGAATATCTCGACAACACCGTCAAGTACCCGGAAGAGACCGAGAAGGCCCTCGGCCTGTCGGTACTCGGCCTGGTCTCATTGTGGAAGGATAAGGGCCGGAACCTGGAGAAGGTGCTGCTGGAACAGCCGCGCTCGACCTACGCCGAGAATTACCGCGCGCTGCGCACCGCGGTGCTGCTGTCATCGGCGGAAGGGGCGCCGGGAAAAATCCTTATCACCAGTCCGGGAGCGGCGGCCGGCAAGACCACCACCGCGGCCAACCTGGCGATTGCCCTCGCCCAGGCCGGCAAGAAGGTGGTGCTGCTCGACGGCGACATGCGCCGGCCGCGGCTGCACAAGGTGTTCGGCAAGAGCAACAAGTTCGGCCTCTCCAACTACCTGGCCGGCGGCAGCGGCGAAACCCTGCTGCAGAAGGGGCCGGTGGAAAACCTGGCGCTGATCACCTCGGGACCGATTCCGCCGAACCCGGCGGAGCTGCTCTCATCAAACAGGATGGCCAGGCTGCTGGATGGTCTGGAAAAGGATTTCGACGTCATCCTCTGCGATTCGCCGCCGTTGCTGACCGTGGCCGACGCCCGCATCGTCAGCCGCCTGTTCGACGGCACCATGCTGGTGGTCCGCGCCCGACAGACTACTTTCGAGATGGCCGGCAAGGCGGTCAAGTCGCTCGCGGACATCAACGCCCCGATTCTCGGCATGGTGATCAACGCTCTGGAACTGAAGAAGAGCGATTATTACTACCAGTACTATTACCAGTCGTATTATGGCGAGGAGCCCGAAGCTCAAGAGGGCTGATGAAAAGCCCCCATCTGCGTCGTTGTCCTCCCCCCCCTGCGTCAACGACGTACTTTCCGGTACGCCTTATTCCGCAGGGGCTCGGGCGCCTAGCATCTGGAGACTTTTGATCAGCCTCGGAACGGCATTGGTGATATGGAACCGACAACGGGGACAGTCCCCTTAAAAGAGGGGGACTGTCCCCCAGCGCCCAGTACCCAACACCCAGCGTCCATGATTGATTTGCACTGCCACATACTCCCCGGCGTTGATGACGGCCCTTCCGACCTGGAGGGGGCGCTGGCGATGGCGCGGGTGGCGGCGGCGGACGGGATACACAGGCTGGCGGCCACGCCCCACGTGCCGTACAGCGGTCTCGAGCGACAGCAGATCGTCGAGCGGGTCGCCGTTTTTCAGGATGAAATCGACCGCGCCGGGATCGATCTGCGGCTCTATGTCGGCGCTGACGCCGCGACCAGCGTCGGTGTCGCGGCCCTGGCCGCCCACCCGTTGCACGACGGTCCCTACCAGCTGATCGAATTTCCCCACACTCACCTGCCGGCCGATGCCGGTGAACTGGTCTTCGAGCTTCTCAACTGCGGCCGGGTGCCGATCATCACTCACCCGGAACGCAACCCCTCGGTGCTGCGGTCGCCCGACCTGATCGGCGAACTGGTCGCTGCCGGGGCGCTGGTGCAGATCACCGCCGAGAGCCTGACCGGCGGTTTCGGCCCCGAGTCCCGCGCCTGCGGTCGCCACCTGCTGCGAAACGGCTGGGTTCACCTGCTGGCCAGCGATGGCCACAGTGCCGACTGGCGGCCGCCGGTTCTTTCAAAGGGGCTCAAGGCGGCGGGGCGGGTGATCGGCAAGGCTGCCGCCTTGAAACTGGTGGTTGACAACCCGGCGAAGATCCTGGCGGGGGAGGGGTTGTGAGGGGCGAGGTTCGAGGGGCGAGGTTCGAGGATCGAAAGGCATGGGGACAGTCCCCCTCTTTTAAGGGGACTGTCCCCGTGGTATGAGGCTGGCGGCTAAGGGTTCACATGCTCAATACGTTACTGACAATCCTGATCATCGCGCCGCTGGCCTATGGCACCACCGGCTCCTGGGCGCAGCTTTGGGTCCAGGGGGCGGTCTTCGGGCTGCTGCTGGTCTGGGCGCTGGCGGTCGCGCGCGGCCGCCGGCGTGCTTACCGGGTGCCGGGGACGCGGCTGCTGCTGGCACTGGGGATTTTTCTGTTGCTGCAGTGCCTGCCGCTGTCGCCGGGCATGCTGAAAATCCTTTCCCCGGTCACCTGGTGGCACTACAGCGAAGGGGTCTGGCTGTCGGCCCCCGGCAGCTGGCTGCCGTTGTCCATCAACCCGCGCGCCAGCCTGCTTGAAATCTTCCAGCTCTTTTCCGGGATGGCCGTCTACTTTCTGGCGGTGCAGCTGATTGACAGCCGGGCGGCGCTGCGCCGGACGTTGACGGTGGTGGTCTGCTTCGCCGGGCTCTACGCCCTGCTGGCGATTTTTTACAGTCTCTTTCCCAATGGACGCATCCTCTGGGTTCTCCATCTCTGGCCGCCGGGGGCCGCGCAGCAGTTCGGCACCTATGTCAACGGCAATCATTACGCCGGGCTGATGGGGATGCTGCTGCCGCTCTGCGTTGCCTGGTTTCTGGTTCACAAGCCCCATACGAGTTACAGCAACTGGCGCGCACAGCTGGTTGATTTTTTCAGCGATCCGCAGGCCAGCCCGCACCTGCTGTTCGGCATGGGAGCGCTGCTGGTCGCGGTCTCGATTTTCATCTCCGGGTCTCGCGGCGGCATCCTGAGCTGTTGCGGGGCGCTGCTGCTGTTCGGTCTGCTGCTGGCGCTGCGCGGTTTCGACCGCCGCCGGGGGGTTCTGCTGGCGGTCTTTTTCGCCCTGCTGCTCGGCGGCGTCGGTATCTTCGGCTGGGAGCCGATCTTTGCCGATTTCGCCCGCCTGCGGGCTGCCGACGGCAGCCTGCAGGAGCAGCGGCCGGATTATTGGCGCGACAGCGGCCAGATGCTGACTGACTATCCCCTGGCCGGGACCGGGATCGGGACCTTTGTCGATGCCTACCGGGGGTATCAGACGGTTCCGACCGCCGGCCGCGTTGTTGACCATGCCCATAACGACTATGTCGAATGGGCGACCGATACCGGACTGGTCGGCAGTTTGCTGCTGACGGCGGCGCTGCTGACCATCCTGCTCACCGCCTGGCGGCAACTGGCCCGCCGCCGGACCCTGATGTCGAACGACCTCGGGATCGGTTGCCTGGCCGGGCTCGGCAGCATCGCCCTGCACAGTCTGACCGATTTCAATCTGCGTATCGGCGCCAACCTGCTCTGGTTCGCCCTGCTCTGGGGGCTGCTGATCGCGGCGGCGGCGACCCGTTCACGAGCGGGGCGGGTCACCAGTGATCTGCCGCCGGCCGGGGGAGCGGCCGGACGGGTTGCCGTCCCGTCGGCGGTCCTGCTGCTGCTCGGCTTCCTGTTGCTGCAGGGAGGCGTCTGCGGTGGGCTGCTGGCCTTCGCTCCGGTTGAAGGGGTCAGCCTGCGGACCGTTGGTGAACGGCAGCTGCCGGTTTTGCTGGCCGCCAGTCGGCTTGCCGCGTCACGGGATCCGTTGCAGGCTGATTATCATTTCGCGGTCGGCAACCTGCTGCGGGTGGAGGATGACCGTCCCGGGGCGCTGGCTGCCTATACCGCAGCCCTGCGCTGCCGGCCGCTTGATGGCGAACTGCTGCAGCAGACCGGACTGCTGCTGGCCGAACTGGGGCGGGATACCGAGGCGGAGCGTCTGTTGCTGCAGTCGGTTGACCTTGATCGGCGGGCGGCCGAGCGGTGGCGGGTGCTGGGCAATTGGCAGTTGCGCCAACAGCAGCGCGAACAGGGGGTCGTCAGCCTGCGGCGGGCTCTGGTGTTGGAGCCGCGAAGAACCCGTCAATACCTGACCATGCTGATTCTGGCGGGGCTCAGTGACCGGGACCTGCGCGACGTTCTGCCCGCTCTTTCCGGTCCCTGGATCGATTATGGCGACTATCTTGTTGAACGAGGCATGACGGCGGCGGCTGAACAGGCCTACCGGCATGCCCTGGCGCTGGCCGGAAGTGAGAAATCCGGCGCCGTCGCCTACCATCGGGTGGCCCGTTACTACGCCCGCAGGAAAGAGTGGGCCCTGGCCTTGCAGGTGATCACCGAGGGGCTGGAGAAACGCGACGGTGATGCGTCGCTCTATCGCGCCGCCGGAATCTATGACCTGCGCAGCGGACTCGATTTTCAGGCGCGTGAAGCATTTCAGCAGGCGCTGCGGCTCAATCCGCGTGATTCCTGGGTGAGAAAACAGTTGCAGGTGTTGAACAGCGGGCGCTGACAGGCCGGGTGAAGATCAAACCGTAGGGGCGATCACAAGGATCGCCCCTATGGGATATTGACAGGGTATGCAAATCCCTTATCGTCAGCCTCCAGCCTCTAATCAAGGGGACGTTGTTAAGTAATTCACTTTTGGGACAAAAGTGAATTACTTAACAACGTCCCCCCTGGAAAAGGCTTCCAGCCTCCTACAACTGGCTCTCCACATACTGCGCCAGCAGCTCATGGATCTTGGTCGGCGGCGCGCGATTGAAGTAGTGGTGGATGACGGCGTGGGCGAGTTCGTGGGCGAAGACCCGGGATTTGACGTCATCGACGGAGATGTAGATGGTGTTGGTTTTGGGGGAGAAAAAGGCGATGAAGCCCTTGCGCAGCCGGTACTGTTCGGCGTAGATCTCGTCGACCCGGCGGCGGTTCGGGAGCAGCACGACCTTGAACTTGAATCCCTTCGGCCGCATATCGAGGATCTCCTGCACCCGCGCGGCGAACTGGTCCAGTTTTTTACGTACCTCGTCATCGACATGGGCGCTGCTGCTTCCGAAGGAGAAGAAACCACCGTCAAGACGGACCTTGCTGTTGAACCGTAGCAGCAGTTCAACGCGGTCGTAGCTGAGTGTCGCGTACCGCGAATGGATTTCCCCCGCGGTCGCAGGGGCTGCCGCCAGCAGCAGAAGCAGGCCGGCGGCGAGCGGGCAGGCAAGGCGCATGGTTACCCTGAGCGAAAACGGTATCCCTTCAACAGGTCGAGAATCCCCTGATTCTCGGCCCGTGCCTGGCGCAGCAGCAGTGCTTCCGCCGCGTCGCCCTCCTGCAGTTTCTCCAATATTGAATCGAGGTGTTCACTGCGGGCCAGTATGGCTCGCAAATCGGTATTTAGAGTGTCGTTGGCGGCATTGAGCTTGCCGGCGGCCTGCTTGGCCTCATCCTTGCTGCGCAGCACCACCCGCCAGTCGAGATCGCGATTGCTGATGGCCTCGAAGGTCCGTTCGAAGCGGAACAGGGGGCCGGCGACCCGGTGGGTGAGGAACATCGACACTAGGGCGATGAATAGGCCGACTGTGATCAGGAAGATCCAGTTGGCCTCGACCAGTTCGCGCAGCAGGACCAGGGGGGTCTTGCCGAACTGCAGCTGCTGGCCGCTGTAGGCGATGGTGAGGTGGTCCTGGGAAAGAAAGCTGAAGATCAGGGCGAAGAAAATCACGCCGACAAAACTGAATGTGAAGTAAAGGAAGATGAAGCGGCCCTGGAATTCCTTGTTGATAAAGAAGTTGCGACGCTTGTAGTGGCGTTTCATTTCTGCCCCTCCCGCTGTTTCAATAACGGTGATTTTTCGATCCGCGCCGTGCGGCGCAGGCCATTCATCCAGGCATCGAGGGCCAGTTGCCGTTGACCGTCGGTGAGCAGTCGGCGAATTTCGTCATCACTGAGTTCAACGGCCGTCCCGCTGTCTTTTATCCGCTCGACGCGCAGCACGCAGTACTGGTTGCCGACCGGGAAGGGGGGGGTCTTCTGGCCGTTTTTCAGCGGCAGCAACTGCAGTTGCCAGGCAAGCGGCAGGGCGTTGAAATCATCTTCGATGGTTCGGGTCGGCCGCAGTGGATTCTTGGCCTGCGGATTGTCGTACAGCTCCTGTCGCAGGCGGTAGCGACGCGTGCTGCAGGCCCGGTAGGCGGCGATATCCCGGTCGCTGACCCTGGGCGAAAGTTGGTTGGCCATCCGGTCCAGCAGCAGTTTGATCAGGGACTGTTCGTACTGGTCCTGGATGGCCCGGCGGAAGGATTCTTCGCGGTCGATGCCTCGGCGGCGGGCTTCCTGAATAAGCAGTTCGCGGGTGAGCAGGTCGTCAATGAAATCATTGAGGCTGCGATAGGGGTAGGAGGCGTACTGCTGACGGTTGTTGATCTCCTCGATGCTGATGGTGCGACCGTTGACGGTCAGGGCCGCGTCGTCTTTCGTTTCCGGTTTAAGCAGATGGCCGGTGGCCACAACGGCGAGCCCGGCGACGAGGATGATCCCGATGATGTAATAGATATAGCGCATGAGTCCCTCCTTATATCCATCGGATCAACACTGAAGAACGTTTAGCCGGCTGATGAAAAACGTCCATCTGCGGCGTTGTCCTTCCCCCGCGTCAACGACGTACCTTCCGGTACGCCTTATTCCGCGGGTGTGCGGACGCCTTGCATCTGGACATTTTTGCTCAGCCTGGGGAACGCGGTTTTTTCAACGCCCGACAGGGACGGAACGGGAGATTGAATACAGTCGCTTCGTGCCTGAAGGGCCTCCCCCCTCGAACCTCCCTTATCCCACCAACCTGGAAAAGTGTCTCTTGGTAGAATCCTGCAGCTTGGCGGCGGCGCGGAAGGCTTCCTTGAGCAGGTCCTGTTCGTTTTTGCTCAGGGCATAGGGATCGAGGTAATGGGTCGGTCTTTCGCCCTTGTCGATCAGTTCGATTTCGTGCCGCAGGCGCAGGTAGGTGAAGGCTTCGAGGGCTGCCTTGATGTGTTCGGCGGTTTCCGGGTTGAAAACCTTGAGGCGTACCAGTTCTTCAAGGCGGTCGATGGTGGTGGTCGCGTCGAGGTGGTGTTCAAGCAGGAAAATGCGGATGCAGTCGACGATGAAGATACTGCCGGCCTGCTTGAGGGACAGCTGCCCCTTGTGTTTTTCGTCCCGTTCGACGGTGAAACGTCCGAGCAGACCGAGAGGGGGCTTGTGTTTGAAGTCAAGATCCATCAGCTGCCAGAGGAAAATTTCATTTTTGCGGATCAGGTCGTGGACGATTTCGCGCAGATCCTGGCAGAGAGCGGGATCGCCGACCAGCGGCATGAAGTCAAAAAAGATGGTGGAATAGCGCACTTTTTGCGGTTCCGGTACCCGGATCCAGTCGGAGATGCGGGCCCGCCAGTCCTTGAGCCGGCCGCGCCACAGGGGATTGTTGACCATCACCTTGCCGTCACAGAGGGGGTAGCCGATGCGGGCGAAGGTTTCAACCAGGCGTTCGGCGAAGGGAATGAAAAAGGCGTCTATCTCTTCGGTGCGTTCGTCGGGGAAATCCTCGTAGATGAAGCCGTTGTCCTGATCCGGGCCGAGCAGCATCTCCTTGCGGCCGCCGCTGCCCATGATAATGAAGCAGAAACGGATGTCGGGCAACGTCAGACCCTCCTGCTGGACCTGCTCAAGGACGATCTCGTAGCCGCGGCGCAGGATGCAGTGATGGATATAGGAGAGGATCTCCATGGTTTCGAAGGGTGAACGGGTTTCCCCCATCAGCGCCTTGGCGACCTTGACCACTTCAGCATGGGCGGCGACCAGGTCCTCGATGGTCCGCGCCTCCTTGACGCTGCCGACCAGCAGCATCGATTTCTGGCTGCGGTACTTCATCAGGTCGCGCAGGGAGACGATGCCGACCAGCTCCCCTCGATCGACGATCGGCATGTGCTTGATCCGGTGCCCCATCATGAAGGTGGTCGCTTCATACATGTAGGTTTCCGGGGTCATGGTATGCGGGTTGGCGGTCATGATGTCGGCGGCTATGGCCTGCCGCGGGTCGATATCATCCCTCGCCAGGACCTTGGCGACCAGGTCGTGCTCGGTGATGATGCCCCGGGGGTGCCTGGTTTTTCCCGGGCAGACCAGCATCGCGCCGATGTTGTGCCGGGTCATGGTGCGGGCAATGTCGTTGACCGGAGTCTCGGGCGGACAGGTCTTGACTGATGAGGTCATGATCTCGGAGAGCCGCTTCTTGAACGGATAGGCCTCCATTTGCGCCAGGGTGTTGCGGCTGTTTTCGCTGACCATGTCGGCGTAGAGGCTGCGCACCCGGGAAAAGATCGCCCTGGTGAAATACTCGGTGATTTCGGGGTGCCGCTTGCCGGCCTCGGCCAGCAGATGGTCGGGGATCAGGTAGCATTCGGTCGGTTTGACGGTGCGGGCGCCGGCGGTATAGGCCTGGTTGGTGAACACCGGGGTGCCGCCGAAGAAGGAGCCTTCCTTGCGGTAGTCGACCACCATCTCGTCGCCGCCGGGGGTGAGGGCGACGATTTCCACCAGGCCTTCCTTGATGACGTAGAGGTAGCCGGTCGGTTTGTCATGCTGGTTGAAGATGTGGGTCTGCGGCGGGTATTTCCTGATCACCGCGGCCTTGCTGAATTCTTCAAACACTTCTTCGGGCAAGTGGTTGAACGGCTCGGTGTCCCGCAGTTTTCTGATCAGACCCATGGCATGTCACCCTGTCGGAAAGAAGCGAATGGAAAAAAGAAAACGGCTCAAGATCTTATCGGTTTCGGAGCGTCATTTCATTAGCGTGGCTGTGTGAAAATATAGCACACCCGGAGTGGGTTGCAGGCAAGAAGATGGCAGATGAGGGGACGGGCTCCGCAGGTGCCTGCCCCCGTTGGTAGGGAGGTGAGAACTGAGAACTGAGGGGCCTGTCCCCGTTGGATGGGACAGGAGATGGAAAGAAAGGCAGACGCGACTTCCCGCGTCTCACCTTTTCCATCGTGCATCTCAGGTTTTTTTATTCTTCTTGCCGAACTTGAACTGGTAAGGGTTGGCCTGTCGACTGATGATGAAATCGAGAAACACCTTGCCCCAGAGGGTGATGCCGGCCATGGCGCTCCATGTTTTGTAGGGGAGCAGGGCCGACAGGACGCCGATAATGGTGAACAGGGCGACGGCGCCGGCAATCAGGTTGACGGTGCCGGTGAAGGGGGCCCACTTCTCCGGATCCTTCGGCGCCTCCCCCCGCTTCAGGGCGACTTCGCTGTAGTCGTGTTTCCTGAAAATGCGGTAGGCACGCCGCAGCCAGATGAAAGCCATGGGGAAGAGGGCGAGAAAGAGAATCCAGGTAATGGCGACGCTGATATCAAAAACCATCTTTTACTCCTGAATGAGCCGGCATTACGGGCCGGGTGAAGCTGAGAAAAAAACCCCGCCAGCAGCAACTGGCGGGGCTGAATGATAGAACAGATTTCAACGAAAGTACAACGGGATTTACCGTGGATCAGTGAGCGCCGGTCACTTCGCCGGAGCCCTTCGGAATCCGGACATTCTCGACCATCTGGGCGATGTCATCGGGAACCGGCGGGGTCATGTTCTTGACCGCGAAGGCGACCACGAAGTTGACCACGGCACCGATGGCGCCGAAGGCGTTCGGCTCAATGCCGAGGAAGAAGCTGGGCTTACCGCCGAAGAGGCCGAGGAAGGAGGTTCCCTTGATGAAGAAGATCCCCTTGTGGGCGAAGACGTAGAGCATGGTGATGCCGATACCGGCGAGCATGCCGGCGATGGCGCCCTGCTTGTTCATGGTCTTGGAGAAGATGCCCATCATCAGCGCCGGGAAGATCGAGCTGGCGGCCAGGCCGAAGGCGATGGCCACGGTGCCGGCTGCGAAGTCCGGGGGATTCAGGCCGAGGTAGCCGGCGACCAGGATCGAGCAGGCCATGGCGATCTTACCGGCCATCAGCTCACCCTTCTCGGAGAGCTCCGGCATGAACTTTTCTTTCAGCAGGTCATGCGAGATCGCCGAAGAGATGGCGAGCAGCAGGCCGGCAGCGGTCGACAGTGCGGCGGCAAGACCACCCGCCGCGACCAGAGCGATGACCCAGTTGGGCAGCAGGGCGATCTCGGGGTTGGCGAGAACCATGATGTCCTTGTTGACCTTCAGCTCGTTGCCTTTCCAGCCGGCGGCGGCGAACTTGGGATCCTTGGACTTGTCATTGTAGAACTGGATACGGCCGTCGCCGTTCTTGTCGGTGAACTTGAGTAGACCGGTTTTTTCCCAACGCTTCATCCAGTCGGGACGCTCAGCGTACTTGATCTGGGCATCCGGAGCGGTGATGTTGTTGTCGGTCATGATTTTCGGGTTGATGGTGGTCAGCAGGTTGATCTTGGCCATCGCGGCAACCGCGGGAGCGGTGGTGTAGAGGATGGCGATGAAGACCAGGGCCCAACCGGCTGAAGCACGGGCGTCCTTAACCGTGGGGACGGTGAAGAAACGCATGATGACGTGCGGCAGACCGGCGGTGCCGATCATCAGCGATACGGTGTAGACGAAGGTGTTCAGCATGTTGCCGCGCATGTGGGTGGTGTACTGGGCGAAGCCGAGATCGACCGAGATCTGGTCAAGTTTGGCCAGCAGCGAGATGCTGGAACCGGCCATGTCGGAGCCGAGGCCGAGCTGCGGCACCGGGTTGCCGGTCAGGTGCAGGGAGATGAAGACCGCCGGCACGGTGTAGGCCAGGATCAGCACACAGTACTGGGCGACCTGGGTGTAGGTGATGCCTTTCATGCCGCCGAAAACGGCGTAGCAGAAGACGATCGCCATCCCGACGAAGATTCCGGTGGAGTTGGAAACCCCGAGGAAACGCGAGAAGGCAACGCCGACGCCGGTCATCTGGCCGATGATGTAAGTCAGGGATGCCATCAGCAGGCAGAGTACCGCGACCGTGCTGGCGCCCTTGGAGTAGTAGCGTGTGCCGAAGAACTGCGGAACGGTAAACTTGCCGAACTTGCGCAGGTAGGGGGCGAGCAGCATGGCGAGCAGAACGTAGCCGCCGGTCCAGCCCATCAGGAACAGTGCACCGCCGTAACCGAAGGCGGCGATCAGGCCGGCCATCGAGATGAAGGAAGCAGCCGACATCCAGTCAGCGCCGGTCGCCATACCGTTGAGAACCGGATGGACCGCGCCGCCGGCTGCGTAGAATTCCTTGGTGCTGCCCGCGCGGGCCCAGATGGCGATGCCGATATAAAGCGCGAAGGTCAGACCGACAACCAGATAAGTTAATCCTTGAAGACCCATGTCAGATATCCTCCTTAATCTTCGTGAACGTCAAATTTTCTGTCGATGTTCCCCATCAATTTGGCGTAGATGAAGATGAGCGCGACAAAAGCATACATAGAGCCCTGCTGGGCAAACCAGAAGCCGAGCGGATATCCGCCGAGGTGAATGCTGTTCAGTGCCGGGGCCAGCAGAATCCCCAAGCCGTAGGAAACGATGAACCAGACGATCAGGACGTTCCTGATCAGGCCCAGGGTCGCTTTCCAATAACCTTCATGATCGTGTTGCATAGAATGCCTCCTCTCTCCTCTTGTAATACGTTTGTGTGATGAAACGTTGACGCGAAATGGGTGGTTCGGTGATCTCGAACAATCCCGTTGACCGAACAGCTCGTTTCGCAACCTCCTTTCAGCGTGAATACAACCCTGATGTCAGGGGCTATCCCCTAGATATGATGTTTTCCCCTGCTTTTGGCAGGGGGATGCTGCCTGCTTTTCGGGCCGTTGAGATAATGACCGACGTGCCCGAGCTTGTTGGAAATGACAACCCCGGTTTCGATCAGTTCCGGCAGCAGCGCCGCCGAGAGCTGATCCTGCGGGACGCGGAACTCCGGAACAATCATGCAGAGCCCGCCGCAGAGCTTTCCGCCGCTGCCGAACAACGGCACCGCCAGTGACGCGACCCCGTCGCCGAGAACACCGTGGTCACGGCTCCAGCCCTGGATCTGTACTCTGGCAAGATCCTCTGTCAGGGTGCAGCGGTTCGTGGCTTTTGCAGTGCCGTCGTCGAAGGCCAGGTGTATCTGTCCGGCGGCGGTTGCCGTAAGTGGATAACGGCGGCCCATCAGGGATACGATTTTCACCTGGTGGGTGGTGTCAACCATGTCAAAGAACAGAACGTCCGTTCCTCGTCTGACCGTCAGGTAGACAGTCTCGTTGCAGTCGCGGACCAGCTTTTCCATTTCCGGCTTGGCTTTGCGCAACAAGCCCATGCGGGCCAGGAATTTCTGCGCGACTTCAAATGCCGACAGGCCCAGGCGGTACTTGCTGGTATTGTCTTCCCGTTCGACGTAGCCGCGATTCTCGAAGGTCGCCATGAGACGAAAGACGCTGGTTTTGTTCATGCCCAGACGTTGGCTGAGTCGCGAAATCCGTACCGCCTCTTCCTCGTCGCAAAGAGCCTCAAGAACATCCAACGCATTCTCTACGGACTGGATTGAGTACGAATCGCGCCCTCTCGCGGCCAATTGAACATCCTTTCGTTGGGCCGGTCGGCCGATTGAACCTTCTCGATCGTCGAATCGATGAAACAATTGCCGAAAAACCTAATACGCCGTTTTATTTTTGTCAACTTCTTTTTTCAGCCAGGTTGAAGACTGCCGGAGAAATCTTTAATTTCGATGTGTTATGGTTTAAATATTGTTATGAAAATTGTCGTAATTTGTTTTCAATTTTGCCCATTTAGGCCCGGTCAGGGTCTTTTTTTCAGGGCGGATAAAAACGCTTTTACCTCGCATGGTATTTCTTTTGACAAATCGCTTTGAAAACGGGTTCACTGCCATGGCTCACGGATGGTCCGCAACGGGCAAAAATATGTATTGATCAAATCAAGGAAGGCTTGTTTTGTTTTTCAGGAACAAGTTTACAATTCTGTGACGCTGTTTCAACTGGTGAACCAATGATAAATGTTTTTTCGTTTTTCCACTTGTCGCTGGGTGCTCCGGAAAGGATGGGGAAGGTGGGGTGTCTCAGATTTAAGTGCCGGATTGAACATCTGTTTGGTATGCCGTCGGCAGTTCCGGTTCGTCAGGCGTTGCGGATGAGGATCATCTCCTTTTCGGTCACTTTCTTCTCCTCTTTGTCGGGTCGCGGCAGGTACTTGCGAGCTTTTCAGGCTCAATAAAACAAAGAAACGGCCATCGTCCCGCGGCGGGCGCGTGGGTACTCCGAAGGTCAGGAATTCAGGTAGTTGCCGAGAAAGCCGAGTTTCGATGAAATGGTCTGTCCGGCTTCCCGCAGGGGGGGGAGAAAGTCGTCGCGCAGTCGTTGCTCTTCCAGGCGGAAATCGGGGCCGA
This sequence comes from Geothermobacter hydrogeniphilus, assembly GCF_002898515.1. GTDB lineage: Bacteria > Desulfobacterota > Desulfuromonadia > Desulfuromonadales > Geothermobacteraceae > Geothermobacter_A. The sequence continues at coordinate 21,171 of NZ_PPFX01000004.1, forward strand.
GGAAGGAAAGACTGGCCGGGACCGATCCCTCGCCATTGAAGAGGGGGACTGACAGACAGGCGATGCCCTCGCCCAGCACATCGTGGCCGGACGCCCAGCCGCGGCGATGGATTTCGGCCAGTTCCCGACTGAGGGGCTGCTCGGTGGGGGAATGGGCAAGGATGACGCTGCCGGCGGCGATCCCGGACAGTGGATATCGTTTGCCGACCAGCGAGATGATCTTGACCTGCTGTGGTGTGTCGACCATGTCCAGGAACAGCAGTTCATCATCGCGACGCAGGGCCAGGTAGACGGCTTCGTCGCATTCTCTCGCCAGTCGTTCCATAACCGGTCGCGCCTGGCGCAACATGGTCATGCGTGAAATCAGTTTCTGACCGACTTCATAGGCCGACAGCCCGAGGCGGTAACGTCCGGTCTGTTCTTCTCGTTCGACGTAGCCGCGATTTTCAAAGGTTGCCAGCAGTCTGAAGACACTGGTCTTGTTCATGCCGAGCTTTTCGCTCAGCCTGGATATCTGTACGTCACCGGGTTCATCGCATAGTGCTTCCAGAACGGCCAGCGCGTTGTCCACCGAATGGATCGAGTAAGATTCCTTGTCGCGTGTGGGCAAAAGTCCCTCCGGGTTGGCGGCTGCTGCAGGTCAAGAGCATGGACGGGGAAGCGCGGTCCCGTCAATCACATAGCAAGAATGAAATTAATACAGCGTTTTATTATTGTCAACAGCTGCCTGAATATTTCTTTCGGAAAAATGAAGAGAGACATGAACCCACGCGGTGGCTGGTTTCAACGCGTTGAAACGGGAGGGGGCGACGTCGCGACGGAAAACCTCAAAAAGCACATTAATTACCTGAAGAGGAAGTCGCTTTGGGGTAAAAATTAAAAGCCGTTTTATCATTCAGTCGGTTGCGGGGAGCTGTTGCTGACGGGACGGTCTCTTCGCAGTTTCTCCACCAGCGGCCGGTCCGCTTCCAGGAAGTCATATCCCTGAAGTTGTTCCGCGGGCAACCAGCGGTGATCGGCGACCTGGAGATGCTGGAGGGTTCCACCCCTGATCCGGCAACGATAGGCGAGGATCAGGACCGCCCCCCAGGGGTAGCGATGGTAGAGGGTTTCGACGATGTCTCCAGCGCTGATCTCGAGGTTGAGTTCCTCCCGCAGTTCACGTTCCAGGGCCTGGCGCGGGGATTCACCGGGCTCCATTTTTCCTCCCGGGAATTCCCATTTTCCGGCGTGTCGGGAGCCTTCCGGGCGCTGGGTGACCAGGATGAGGCCGTTTTCTTCGATGATTGCCGCTGTGACCAGTAAAGGGGGCATGGTTGCTGTCCTCGTGGCTTGGTTTCGGTTTTTCATCTTGTCCGTCGCGGGGACCGGCACCTGTGGATCCGGCCTTGTCAAAGCGTCAAAAGGTTTCTGATCCGACACTTATTGTCTTTATCGGTGTAAATCAGCGCGCGGAAGCTGAAAAGAAGTTGGGCCCTTATCCTCGCATCCTGCATCACCGCGGTGGGCTTTTTTGCTGACACCCCCGCGCCTCTGTGTTAAAAACGGTCGCCTGAGGCCGGGCATGTGGCCGGTCGCATTAACTCGCAGCAGGGTCGAATCATGTTCAAGCTTTCCGACAAGGGGCGCGGCATCCGCGATATGTTCGATGCCATCGCCCCACGGTACGATCTTCTGAATCGTCTGCTTTCAGCCGGGGTGGACCGTCGCTGGCGGACATTCGCCGTCAGTCGGCTGCGGATTCCGGCCGACGGCCGGGTGCTCGACGTGGCCACCGGTACCGGGGATGTCGCTCTCGAAATCGCGGCGCGGACCTCTTCGTCGGTGCGGATTGTCGGTTCGGACCTGACCCAGGGAATGCTGGTGGTCGGTCGCGACAAACTGGCCGCCACCCCCTACCGCGAGCGGATCAGCCTGGTGAACGCGCCTTGCGAGTCCCTGCCGCATCCCGACTGCAGCTTCGACGGCGTGACCATCGCTTTCGGCATTCGTAACGTGGTCGACCGCGAAGCCGGGCTGCGTGAAATGTGCCGGGTACTCAAACCGGGCGGCCGGGTTGTCATCCTCGAATTCTCCTCCCCGACCAATCCCCTGTTCCGGGGGATCTACCATTTCTATTTCCGCCGGATCCTGCCCCTGCTCGGCGGCCTGCTCTCCCGGCGCAGCGCCTACCGGTACCTGCCCGAATCGGTGATGGAATTTCCCGACCGGGAGAAATTCGGCCGGATGATGGCCGAGGCCGGTTTCCGCAACCTGAGCCACCATGATCTGACCGGGGGGATTGCCACGGTCTACGTCGGCGAAAAGTGAAGCAGGGCTGATGAAAAGCCCCCATCTGCGTCGTTGCCCTGGTCCTCGTCATTGCGGAGTAGCTGCCGCTACACCTCATTCCTCGGCCTGCAGGCGCCTCGCATCTGGAGACTTTTGATCAGCCTCGGGCCGTTGTTTATGACGTGAACCGGGTCTCGCTGTTGGGAGGTTTCGCAGGGCTGATGAAAAGCCCCCATCTGCGTCGTTGCCCTGGTCCTCGTCATTGCGGAGTAGCTGCCGCTACACCTCATTCCTCGGCCTGCGGGCGCCTCGCATCTGGAGACTTTTGATCAGCCTCGGAACAGTTCGTTTTCTTTATTCTTAATCCTTGCTATTCATTTCCACGTTGACGCCGAGGACGTTTTTCATCTGCCGGAGGGCGAAGTCACCGTCAGCGGGGTCGAGGGGGGCGACGCAGTCGGCCGGCACCCGGACGTGAAATCCCCGCATCACCGCGTCGGCGGCGGTGTAGAGGATGCAGATGTTGGTCACGCAGCCGGTGAGAATCAGTTCCTCCACGTCGAGTTTCCGCAGCAGGGATTCCAGATCGGTGGCATGGAAGCCTGAGTAGCTGGTCTTGGCGACCACCGCTTCGCCGGTCTGCGGCGCCAGGTCGACCACGACTTCGGCGCCGGGTGTGCCCCTGACCGCGTGGACCGGCCAGCCCATGCGGGAGAACTCGCGATCATCCGCGGCATGAGCGTCGCAGATGTAGATTACCGGGATGCCGTCCCGTCGGGCCGTGGCAACCCGCTGCCGCAGGGCCGGCAGGATCTCCCGGACCCGGGGAACTTCCAGCGGCGCCCCGGCGAGGACAAAATCATTGAGCATGTCGACAACCAGCAAAGCCTGACGCATGGTTCACCTCCCGGGGACATTGTCCCGCGTCTCCTCCCATCTCCCATTCGGCGGGGACAGGCACCTGCAGAGCCGGTCCCCTCACCTCTCATCTTACATCTTCCATCTTACCGCTTTGTCACTCCTTCGGATTCACCGACTGCGGCAGAATGACGTCCCCGGGATCGGTGATCACCTTGCCCGGCAGGGTCAGAACCCGTTTGAAAATACCGAACACTTTGTTCGACAACGAGGTGATCGGAACGGGAACGACCTCGGGCTGATCGGCGCTGCCCTTGACGGTGAAGTGGGCGGTAATCAGGGCCTTCTCCTTGCCGGTCAGTATCCAGCCGGCGATGGGGATCTTGGTGATGATCTTGTCCACCGTTTTCAACGGTTTGATGCCGAGGACGGCGTCGATACGGTTGTCGTTGAGGTCGTATTCGCCAACCATGGAGAGGTCCATCGCTTCGCTGTGAACCAGCAGGTCTTCGGTTTTGAGTAGTCCCCCGGCAAGGCTGAAGGTGGCGTCGATCTTTTTGAAGGGCATGCCCTCTTCCGCCATGTCGGGCAGGTGCAGGCTGAACAGCTGGGAGACATTGAGCAGCGAGAAGAGTTTGGAGAGAACCTTGAACCGCTTCAGGACACCGTCGTCGATTTCCAGGTTGATGCCTCCCCGGGAGGTTCTGATGAAATCGTCACCGGTCAGTCCTTCGAGGTAGAAATCGCCCCGCAGGGTGCCGGTGAGAATGCTGTCGCGTTGCAGCAGGTCACGGTGGATCCCCTGGGCGGGGAAGTTTTCGACATGGCCTGAAACGATCAGTCGGGATGTGTGGTCCGGGCCGGTCTTGACAATGACCTGGCCGCTGCCGAAGCCCTCTCCGGAATAGAACTGCAGCGGGGCGATGCTGAGCAGACCCCGGCCGTCGCCGGTTATGGTGCCGGTGGCATTGATGAACCTGAGACGGCTCAGCTTGCCGGTCGCAACGCGGGCCTTGATGCTGATGGTCGGTTCCGGCGGCGGGGCGGTCACGGGTTTGGTCGCGGGGGCCTGTTTCGGTTTGCCCGGATGTTTCCAGAGGGCGATGACTTCGTCGATGTCGGCGTAGGCGGCATCGATCTGCAGGGCGATATGCGGCCGGTGCCAGCCCTGCATGGTCCCGGTGACGACACAATCGGTGCCGCCGTCGAGCCTGACCTTGACCAGGTCGAAGTCGATACCGCGGGCGGCAATGGTGATGCGGCCGTCGAGGTCGCGCAGCTTCTGTTTTCGTGAAGGAAAGATCAATTCATGGGCGCCGACGCTTCTGGCCTGCAGATGCAGTTGCAGCTCCGGTCTGGTGAAATCGTTCAGTTGGAGCTGCAGGGTGACGGGCGATTGGCCGAGGCGGGCGTTGAGCAGGACCGTCTTCATGCCCTGACCGGTCATCAGCAGGGTGCCGTTGATGCGCTGCAGGTCAGCCAGGCTGCGGGTCAGGTGAACACCGACGTCATGCAGCTGCAGTCGCCCGTTGACAGCGGGGACCGGCCCGGCTGCGGACCGCAGTTTCAGATCGAGGTCGAGGGTTCCCCGCGGTCGGTGCGGGGCCAGGTGGCGGCTGCGTTTCAGCAACTGCTGAAGATCGAGGCGGGTTCCCCGCAGGCGCAGTTTCCAGTCGCTGTCCGATCGCCAAAATCCTTCCGCCGTCAGGCTCTCCCCGGCCAGGTCGAGCCGGCTGTCGGCAAGGTCCCAGCTGTCTCCCTTTTTGCTCAGTGTCGCCCGCAGGCGTCCGGCTTCCCCGGGTTTCTTGCTGAACCAGCCGGGATAGTCCAGCCGCAGGGTGGTCAGGTCACCGTCGAGGCCGATTGTCAGGTTTTCCGGCCGCCCTCTGCAGGACCAGCGCAGGGGCACCGCTCCCTGCAGGATGAGAGCTGTTTGCTTGTTGTCGGGCAGCAGTGAGCGCAGTTGCTGCAGGGGCGGGGGCTGCAGGGTTCCCTGCAGCGCAAACCGCGGGAGGGTGTCGAGAGTGATGCTGCCGGTCAGGGTCTGGAGGCGTCCGGCCCACCTGGCCTGGAACGTTTTGGCGATAATGCGGCCGTCGATCAGCTGCAGTTGCGCCCGTCCCTGCTCCAGGGGCGGCAGCCCGGAGAACTTCCAGCTGAGCTGATCGAAGTCGGCGTCGATCCGCAGCTTGTCGAGCAGGTCGTTGCCGGTGAGTTGTGCCAGGGGGGTCGGCGGCAGGGCGATGGTGGCGCTGATCCGCCCTTTCTCGGTCTGTTCAAGCAGCCCGGCCGGGAGCAAGGGTTCCGGGGCCAGTTCCAGCCAGCTGTGCAGGGATGTTCGGGGGAGCTGAAAGTGGGCGGACAGGACTTGCCGGCGCAGTTCAATTTTTCCATCGAGCCGCAGGTCGTTGTGTTTCAGGGTGATATTCCGCAATCGATCGGTTGCGGGGTCGTCTCGTTGCCAGGTGGCGGCCAGTTGCCATTGACCGACCGGCCGGGTCGGTCGGTCGCCGATGGTGTAACGGGCCTGGGCGGCGGTCAGGGTGGACTGGATAGCGATTCCACCGACGGCGGAGCCTCTGAGCCGGGCGGAGAGGAACGCTTTCCCGGTGAGACGCAGTTTTTTCATGCCCAGTCGCCGGGCGACAGCGTCCAGCGGCAGGTGTTTCAGCTGCAGGTCCAGGTCAATCCGGTTGTGTGCGGTTTTGCCTCGCCAGGGAGAGGCTATCTCCCCGGTCAGGGCCAGTTCCGACGCGTTGCTGTCGAGTTCCGTGATGCCCTGCAGGCTGATACCGAGGCGCTGCCCGGGGCGATTCTCGACGCGCAGGTCAATGTCCCGGAGCCTGAGTGTTTTTACAGCCGCGGTTTCAGGCAGGCGCACGCTGATTGTACCGGACTGCATGCGGACCTTTCGCAGGCTGGTGGTCATGGAACGGGAGCTGGAATTCTGCGATGGCCGGTTGGGGGCGCGCGGTCGCGAAAGGTCGATCTGCAGGCGGGGATGATCGAGGATCAGTTGGCGCAGCACCAGTTCGCCGCGCAGCAATGGCAGGATATCCACCTTCAGGTAAAGGTGGGCGGCCTTGAGGCTGAAGTTGGAATCGGCGCTGGCGGGGATTTCCAGGTCGCGGCAATCCACGGCCAGCCCGTTGCGCAGGGAGTAGCCGATGCGGCCGAAGCTGACCGGTCGGCCGAGCAGTTCGCCGAGGCCGGTGGCGATTTCGGTCCGGTAACTGTTGAGGTTGATGTTGACCAGCACCAGGGCGCCTGCTGCACAGGTGAGCAGAAGCAGCAGGACAATAAGACGGGCAATGGATCGCGAGCGGGGCATCGGTTCCGGTGGTCTGCGCGTGGCGCGGGCTGGAGGTCAGTGGCAATTATAGCGTTTTACCGGGCGCAGACAATCGCAATCCATACCCCGGTGAAATTTTCTCGTCTCTGGTTCGTTAATGCGTTCATGGATTCAGGTTTTTTCACCCGCTGTCTCCCGGACCGTCATTCAGGTTTACAGCTATCGGGCAGACTGTTACCATAGCGCGCTGTTTGTCATGTTCCGGTTGCCGGTGGCGGATCGCCTGCCTTCGAGACCGGTCCCTGCCGGAACCTGATCTGGTGCGGATGCGATGAAAATCAAGCGACTTGAAATTATCGGCTTCAAATCCTTCGTCGACAAGGTAGTGCTCGATTTCCAGCAGGGGGTGACCGGTGTGGTTGGTCCCAACGGTTGCGGCAAGAGCAATATCGTCGATGCCATCCGTTGGGTCATGGGTGAGCAGAACGCCCGCAGCCTGCGCGGCAAGTCGATGGAGGATGTCATTTTCGGCGGCAGCGAAACCCGCAAGCCGCACGGCATGGCCGAGGTGTCGCTGATCTTCGATAACGAGGACGGCCTGGCGCCGCCGGCCTTTGCCGAATATGCCGAAATCATGGTCACCCGTCGTCTTTACCGCAGCGGTGAAAGCGACTACCTGCTCAACAAGACTCCCTGCCGGCTGCTCGACATCGCCGAACTGTTCATGGATACCGGTGTCGGTCGCCGCGCTTACTCCATCATCGAACAGGGGAAGATCGGGTTCATCCTCAATGCCAAGCCGGAAGACCGCCGTTTTCTGATCGAGGAGGCCGCCGGCGTCACCAAGTTCAAGGCCCGCAAGAAGACTGCCACCCGCAAGATCGAAGCGACCCGGCAGAACCTGCTGCGCCTCGGCGACATCATCTCCGAGGTCAACCGTCAGCTCGGCAGCCTTAAACGACAGGCGCAGAAGGCCGAGCGTTACCGCAGGTACCGCGAAGAACTCAAGGGGATCGAGACCCGTTTCGCGCTGCGCCGTTATCGGCAGCTGCGTGGCGAGCTGGCTGCCGCCGGTGATGCCGAGAGGGAGCGCGGCCGGGTGTTGGAGGAGGTCAGCGGTCGGCTTGAGCAGCAGGAACTGAAGCTCGCCGACATGCGTCTGCAACAGGCCGGTGCCGAAAAGGAACTGGCCCGCGGACAGGAGCAGGTCTACCAGCTCAGCAGCCAGATCCAGGAGACCGAAGGGCGTATCAATTTTGCCCGGCAGCAGCACGAGGCTCTTGCCCGGCAACGGGAACGGCGTGACGGCGAAAGCGCCGGTGTCCGTCAGCGCCTTGAAGGGCTCGGTGAACAGGAAGCCGCGCTGGAGCGGGATGCGGCCGGTCTCGCCGGCGACCTCGCCGACGCCGAGCGGCGGCTGTCCGCGGCGACGGCGCAAGCCGAGGCCGGCGAACAGGCCGAGCGGGCCGCGGCTTCGCGCCAGGAGGAGGTGCGGCGGCTGCTTTTTTCGCTGATGGGGGAGTTGACCCGGCTGCAGAACCAGCAGGAGGATGCCCGCCGCCGGCTCGATCTGCAGCAGGAACGGACCTCGCGCAACCGTCGCGAGGCGACCGATCTGCAGGAGCAGTTGCAGACTGTGCGTCAGGAGGCGCGGGCGCGGGCCGACGCCCTGGCCGCGGCCCGGCAGCAGCACGCCGCCCTGCGGGCGGAGCAGGAACAGGTCCAGGCTGAACTGGCCGAACAGCGCGGGCGCCAGCAGGACAATGAACGTGAACTGCTCGCGGCGCGCGACCGGCTCAACCGGGACCGGTCGCGGCTGGAATCGCTGCGCCAGTTGGAGCGCAGCCTCGAAGGTTGCGCCGGCGGGGTCCGGACCCTGCTGCGGGATGACGCCTTCGCCGATCGTTTTGCCGGCCTGGTGGCGGATCACCTGCAGGTTCCGACTGACTGCGAGGTGGCCGTCGAGGCGGTTCTCGGCGAACGGCTGCAGAGCCTGGTCAGTCCGAGTGTTGATACCGTTGTTGAGGCCCTGGCGCTGCTGGGGGAAAAGGGCGGCCGGGCCACCTTTCTGCTCACCGACAGGCCGCAGCCGGAGGCGCCGCGCTTCGGAGAAGGCCGGCACCTCGCCGACCTGGCCACGGCCCAGACCTCGTTCGGTGCGTCTCTGCTCGGTCTGCTCAAGGGAGTCTACCTGGTTGACCAGGTCCGCCCCTGGCTGCGGGCGGAACTCCCTTTCGGTCTGGTTCTGGTCGACGCCCGTGGTGAAATGCTGACCAGCCGCGGTGAATGGAGCGGCGGGTCGAGCCAGGTGCTGGGCGGCGGTCTGCTGCAGCAGAAGCGGGAAATCAAGGAGCTGGAACAACAGGTCGCGGTCGCGGAACAGTCCGTTGAGGCCCTGCAGCAGCAGCGTCAGCAGCTGCAGCAGACGGTGATCGATCTCGATGAGCGGGTCCGTGAACTCGGTTCCGCCGTTCATCGTCAGGAACTGCAGGTGGTTGACGGTGACCAGGAACTCGACCGTTACCGCCGGGAGGAAGCCCGCCTGCTGGAACGGGTCGAGGTGCTCAGCCTCGAAGAGGACCAGTTGCACGAGGAGCAGGAGCGGCTGCAGGGGATGCTGGCCGAAGCCGAGGACGGCCTGCGGGAAAAAGAAAACGGCCGCCGGGGGCTGGAGGACGAGCTGGAGTTGCTGCAGGAACAGCTGCAGATTCTGCGGCGGGACCTGGCCGAGGTGCGCGAACAGCTGACCTCGGTACGGGTTGAAGTCGCCAGCCTGCGTGAGCGCGAGGAGGCCGGCCGCCGCAGTCGGGCCGGGCTTGAAGATCTCCGCAGCGAATTGCAGGGACGGCTGGCGCTGCTGGCCGCCCAGCAGCAGGAAGCCGAAGAGGAACAGCGCAAACTGAGCGGCGAGATGGAAGATCTTCAACGGCGGCTGGAGGTTCTGTTTGAACGTCGCGAAGAAGAAAAACGCAAGGCCGATCTGCTGCGGGACCGGTTCGAGGAGTTTGTTCAGGGGATCGCCCTGGAGGAGGAGGCGACCCGGGAATTGCGCCGTCAGGCCGATACCCTGCGGGAGGCGGTCGGTGGTCTGCAGATGGAGCTGCGGGAGAAGGAACTGGCGCTGGATCATCTGCGGCAATCCTTCCTTGAACGCTATCGGCTCGATCTCGCCGATCAGCTGGAGGTCGAGGATGAGCCGGAGGTTGACCAGGCGGCAGCCGAGCGGCGGGTGGAGGAATTGAAACGGTTGATTGACGGCATCGGCGAGGTCAATCTGACAGCCATCGAGGAATTCCAGGAGCTGGAAGAGCGTTTCAATTTTCTGCGCGAGCAGGAGGAGGATCTGCGAAGGTCCATGCACGGGCTGCAGGCGGCGATCGCCAAGATCAACCGCACGACCCGCAAGCGCTTCAAGGAGACTTTCGAACAGGTCAACATCAAGTTTCAGCAGATTTTTCCGCGATTGTTTCATGGCGGGCGTGCCGAACTGCAGTTGACCGACAGTGACGACCTGCTCGAGACCGGCATCGATATCATCGCCCAGCCGCCGGGCAAGAAGCTGCAGGGGATCAACCTGCTCTCCGGAGGTGAAAAGGCCCTGACCGCGGTGGCGCTGATCTTTGCCATCTTCCAGATCAAGCCTTCTCCCTTCTGCCTGCTCGATGAGGTCGATGCCCCGCTGGACGAGGCCAATATCGGTCGCTTCAACGAGATGGTCAGGGAGATGTCGGAAATTTCGCAGTTCATTATCATCACCCACAACAAGCGGACCATGGAGATGGCGGACACGCTCTACGGCGTCACGATGCAGGAGCCGGGTGTTTCGCGGCTGGTTTCGGTAAAAATCAATGAGTTTCAAGAGTCCGGCGCCCGACGCCCGGCGCCTGTTGCCTGAGGTTTAGTCCATGCCCTTCAAGAAAATGCTTGGAACCATGCTGGAGCGGATTCCCGGATCACTCGGGGCGATTATTGTCGACTGGGAAGGTGAATCGGTGGACCAGGCCGGGCGGCTCGATGCCTTCGAACTGAAGGTGATCGGGGCGCATAAAGGTCTGATTCTCGACAACCTGCGTCAGGCGGTTGCCCGGGCCGAGGGGAACGACCTGGAAGAGATTATTATTACCACGGCGCAGCGGCAGACAATCATCATGCCGGCCAACCGGGACTATTTCCTGGTTGTCGCTCTCGAACGCAAGGACGTCATGGGGCGGGCCCTGTTCGAGGCGCGGCGCTGTCTGGAACAACTGAAAGAGGAGATTGCCTGAGCCCTGAATCCGTGAGTCTCCAACAGGAGCTCCCGGATTCAGGTGAGCGCAACACGTGATTCAAAATGGATTATTTTGCTCAATTGATCAACGGACTGCAGCCCCTGACTGACCTGCTGGGCAGACTGGGGATTGCTGAACAACAACGGCAGAGCTATGCCCTCGGCATCCTGTTTCTGCTGGTGACCCTGCTGGTGCTGTTGCTGATCGTCCTGTTGCTGCGGCGGTCGGCGCGACCGAAAGCCGAACGGCCGCAGGCGGAACCGGTCTCTGAATCGACGGATGAGGCGCCGATCGCGGACGAAGCAGTCGCTGCAGAGGCTGTGGAAGGTGAGGTTGAGGAACCGTCGCGACCCGCGGCTGCCGTGGAACCCGTTGCCGTTTCGGTCGCCGAGGAGACCGTTGCGGTCGAGACGGAGGAGCCTGAACCGGTCAGTCTGCTGCAGCGGATGCGCCAGGGGTTGGCCAAGACTCAGGCCGGGCTGGTCGGGCGGATCGACAGTCTGCTCAGTGGCCATGCCAGGGTTGACGATGACCTTCTGGAAGAACTGGAAGAGGTGTTGATTACCGCCGATCTCGGCATGCAGACCACCCGCCAGCTGGTGGCCGCTGTCGAAGAGCGTCTCGGGCGCAGCGAGGCGGCCGACCCGCAGTTGGTGCGCCAGGTTCTGAAGCAGGAGATGATTTCCCGGCTGACCGAGGTTGACAGTCCTCTCGACCTGGAGCAGGCTAGTCCGCTGGTGATCATGGTGGTAGGCGTCAACGGTGTCGGCAAGACCACCACCATCGGCAAGCTGGCCCGGCTCTGGACGTCTCGGGGCAAGAAGGTGGTGCTGGGCGCCGGCGACACTTTCCGGGCCGCGGCCGCCGAGCAGCTGGCCATCTGGGGGGAGCGGGCCGGTGTGGATGTCATCCGCCATGCCGAGGGAGCCGATCCCGGTGCGGTGGCCTTCGATGCCGCCCGGGCCGCGGTGGCACGCAAGGCTGACATTCTGCTGCTTGATACCGCCGGCCGGTTGCACACCAAGGCCAACCTGATGGAGGAATTGAAAAAAATCCGTCGGATCCTTGAACGCGAGATTCCGGGCGCGCCGCATGAGACATTGCTGGTGCTTGATGCCACCACCGGGCAGAACGCTTTGATTCAGGCCCGCCTGTTCAAGGAGGCGGTCGAGGTGAATGGTCTGGTGCTGACCAAGCTCGATGGTACCGCCCGCGGCGGGATCATCGTCGCTATCGCCAATGACCTGGGACTGCCGGTACGTTTTGTCGGCATCGGTGAGGGGGCCGATGACCTGCGGCCCTTTGATCCGGAGATGTTCGTTCGTGCCCTGTTCGAATGAATGTAGTTGACTTGACTGCTGGAGTTACCTAAACTTTTCGCAATGGCGGGTGGCCGGACCGGCCGATTCGCCCTGAAACGGAGTGGACGGCGTGGACCTGATCGATCTTCTGGAACAAAAGCTGGATCGGTTGCTTGAACGTTACCACGAGTTGCAGTCCGAAGCCGAAGCCCTGCGCGCGGAAAATGCGCGGCTTACCGAAGATCGACGGCAGACAGTTGCCGAAATCGACCGGATCGTCGCCAAACTGGACAAGGTGTGAGGTCGCCCGCGGTGAAACGTGCCACGCAGGTCACTATTCTCGGTCAGCCCTACACGGTGCGCAGCGATTCGCCGCCGGAGCAGATTGCCAGGGTCGCCGACTTTGTCAATGAGCAGTTGACCGCTGTCGCCCAGGCGGCGCCGACCGCCGACACCCGGCACATTACCGCGCTGACCCTGCTCAATATCGCCGGCTCCTATCTGGAGCTGCAGGCGGAGTTGGGCGGAGCCGACCGGCGCCGACTGCAGGACCTGATCGAACGGATTGACCGGGCTGACGCCCGTTGAGCATGTACGTACCCTCCATGGGGAGTTTCAAGATAGATTGGATCAGACAGGTTCGTGCCCCGGGACGGGCCGGACGGACCGTGACCGGCAGCGCCGGATGCGTGGTCGGCCCGTGACTCTCCCGCCTCGGCACTTTCCCGCTTATAAGGTAATCAGTTCAAAGGTGTCCCGTTGCGCAACATGATGCAGACATTCACGCTTGATTCCGGGCTGGTGCCGTTCTTTTTCGGATGTCGCCGCTGTCTGTCCGGGTTGCCGATCGGGGTTCTGTTCGACTGAAGCGCCCGCCTGCCGGGTGTGCCTTGTTCCATTCTCATCCTGCCTGCCCATGGAGATCACCGGTTACGGGGATCTCTGCCATGCCTAAAGATGCCATCCGTTCCCGCAGCCTGGACCAACGTCGGATGCTGGCTCCCGAGAGTCATCATGCCCTGAGCCTGGCCGCCCAGCGGCAGCTTCTGGCCACGCCCGAATTCGCCGCGGCTACCGTTGTCGGGCTCTACAGCCCGGTTCGCGGTGAGGTGGATACCGCCCTGCTGCTGCAGCAGCTGTCGGAGACCGGTCGCATCCCGGTTTATCCGCGCGTCGTCGGCGCCGGGATGGAGTTTGTCCGGCTGTCTCCGGAGGCCCCCCTGGCCCCCGGCCGGTTCGGGATTCTGGAGCCGTCCGGTTCGGAGCGGCTGCCGCCGGCCGCCATTGACCTGCTGGTGGTGCCGGGGGTCGCTTTTGACCGTCGCGGACATCGCCTCGGTTACGGCCGGGGATATTATGACCGGGCATTGCAGGATGAAGACTGCCGGCCGCTGCTGGCGGGCCTGGCGTTCGCGTTTCAGCTGGTCGACCGACTTCCGGCTCAGCCGCACGACGTCCAGCTGCGGTTGCTGGCGACCGATGCCGGTCTGCACCGGTTTTGAATCGTCGGGATTTTCGGAGGGGACAGGCCCTGGTCGGCGGGGGTGTCGCCGATAAGGGGCCCGGCCTGGGTCACAGTTGATGGACTTGCTGATCCGGGTTCGAGATAACCAACAACCATTCAGCAATGGAGGATATGGTTTTGAAAATAGAACTGATGATGTTTCTGATCGGCGGCGGGGCTCTCGTTGCCGGCGTCTTTGTCGGCATGCTGCTGCGCCAGCAGATATCGAAGTCGCGTCACGCCGCGGCCCGGCGGGATGCCGCCCAGATTGTCGAGGATGGCCGCAAGGAAGCCGAGGCGATTCGCAAGGAGGCGGTGCTGCAGGCCAAGGATACGGTGCTGCAGGCCAAGGCCGAGTGGGAAGCCGAACTTCGGGAGTTGCGCCGGGAAATCCAGGGGCAGGAAAAGCGCCTGCAGCAGCGTGAGGAGAACCTCGATCGCAAAACCACCCAGCTGGAAACGCGGATGGAGGAGCTTGAGAAGCGGGACCGGAACCTGCAGCAGCGTCAGACGAAACTGCAGCAGGGGGAACAGGAACTGGAAGGCAAACGCGCTGAGCAGGCGCGGTTGCTGGAGCAGATTTCCGGTATGAGCCGGGAAGAGGCCAAGCAGCAGTTGATCAGGGCGATGGAGAGTGAGGCGCGTCACGATGCCGCCAAGAGCATCAAGCAGATCGAGGACGAGGCGCGCGAGTCGGCCGACAAGAAGGCCAAGGAGATTCTCGCCCTGGCGATTCAGCGCTACGCCGGTGATTTCGTCGCCGAGAAGACGGTCAGCGTAGTGCCGTTGCCGGCCGACGAGATGAAGGGCCGCATCATCGGTCGCGAGGGACGGAACATCCGCGCCATCGAGGCGGCGACCGGTATTGACCTGATCATCGACGACACCCCGGAGGCGGTTATCATCTCCGGTTTCAACCCGGTACGGCGGGAGGTGGCGCGACTCTCTCTCGAAAGACTGATTCAGGATGGCCGCATCCATCCTTCGCGTATCGAGGAGGTGGTGAAAAAGGCCGAAGAGGAGGTTGAACAGGCGATCCGCGAGGCCGGCGAGCAGGCGACCTTCGATGTCGGCGTGCACGGCATCCATCCCGAGATTGTCAAGTTGCTCGGCCGGCTGCGTTACCGGACTTCCTATGGCCAGAACGTGCTGCAGCATTCGATCGAGGTCGCTTTTCTCTGCGGCATCATGGCGTCGGAACTGGGAATGAATGTCAAACAGGCCAAGCGCGCCGGGCTGCTGCACGATATCGGTAAGGCGGTCGACCACGAGATCGAGGGCTCGCACGCGGTGATCGGCGCCGATCTGGCACGCAAGTACGGTGAGTCGCCGAAAATCGTGCATGCCCTGGCGGCCCATCACGAGGACGAGAAACCGGAAACGGTGCTGGCGATTCTCACCCAGGCGGCCGACGCTCTCTCCGGCGCTCGTCCCGGTGCGCGGCGCGAAATGCTCGAAACCTACGTCAAGCGACTGCAGGATCTGGAGCGCATCGGCACCAGCTTTCCGGGCTGCAACAGTTGTTACGCCATCCAGGCCGGTCGCGAAATCCGGGTCATGGTCTCCAGTGATGACGTCTCCGATGCCCAGTCGCTGATCCTGGCCAAGGACATCGCCAAGAAGATCGAGAGTGAGATGACCTATCCCGGGCAGATCAAGGTCAATGTCATCCGCGAGACCCGCGCGGTCGAGTACGCCCGCTAGGGGGCGCTGAATTGTGCTGAATCTGCTCTTTGTCGGTGATGTTGTCGGCCGCCCCGGCCGGCGTGCCCTGCAGCGTCTGCTGCCGCGCCTGATCGACCGCCATCAGGTTGACCTGGTGGTGGCCAACGGCGAGAATGCCGCTGCCGGGTTCGGCCTGACCCGCGATACCATGAATGAACTGCTGGATGCCGGGGTCGATGTCCTGACCACCGGCAACCACGTCTGGGACAAGCGGGAAATCTGCGGACAGATCGACGATTTTCCTCGGGTGCTGAGGCCGCTCAACTACCCGGGCGGGGCTCCAGGGCGGGGCTCCGGGGTCTTTCAGACCAGCGCCGGATACAAGGTCGGTGTTTTGAATCTTGAGGGACGGATTTTCATGAGCGCTCTCGACTGCCCGTTTCGGGCGGCCGACGCGGCTATTGAAGAGCTGCGTCGCGAAACCCCGGTGATCCTTGTCGATATCCATGCCGAGGCAACCAGCGAGAAGGTCGCCATGGGGCATTATCTCGATGGCCGGGTCTCTCTGGTGGTGGGGACCCATACCCATGTCCCGACGGCGGACGCGATGATCCTGCCGGGTGGGACGGCCTACCAGACCGACGCCGGCATGACCGGGAGCCGTGATTCGGTCATTGGGGTGCGCAAGGAACTGGTGATCGAGAAGTTTCTTACCCAGATGCCGGTGCGCTTTGACGTGGCGAAGAAGGACCCTTGGTTGTGCGGGGTCGTCTGCCGGGTGGAGATGGCAACCGGCCGGGCCGTCGCGATCGAACAGGTTATGGAACGCGTCAACTGAGGTGTCGGCCTGATCGCAGATACGACCAAAGGTATGGTCTGACCCAATACTCATCAATTGCAGGTAGCGGAAATGAATTTTGTCGAAGAATTGACCTGGCGCGGCATGATCCACGACATCACGCCCGGGACGGAAGAACAGTTGCAGAAAGAAATGACGACGGCCTACGTCGGGATCGACCCGACGGCGGATTCGCTGCATATCGGCCACCTGGTCAGCGTGATGATGCTCAAGCATCTCCAGATCGCCGGCCATAAGCCGATCGTCCTGGTCGGTGGAGCGACCGGGATGATCGGTGATCCGTCGGGGAAATCGGCCGAGCGCAATCTGCTCGACGAACAGACCCTTCGACACAACGAGGCCTGTTTGAAAAAGCAGTTGGCGAAGTTTCTTGATTTTGAATCGGATGCCGCCAATGCCGCCGAGCTGGTCAATAACTACGACTGGATGAAAGAATTCAGTTTCCTTGAGTTTATCCGCGACATCGGCAAGCATATTACCGTCAACTACATGATGTCCAAGGACAGCGTCAAACGACGGCTCAGTGAAGAAGCCGGGACCGGGTTGTCCTTCACCGAGTTTACCTATCAGCTGGTTCAGGGGACCGATTTCCTGCATCTGTACCGCGAGAAGAACTGCAAGTTGCAGATGGGCGGTTCGGACCAGTGGGGGAACATCACCACCGGGACGGAGCTCATTCGCCGCAAGGAGGGCGGTGAGGCCTTTGCCCTGACCTGCCCGCTCATCACCAAGGCGGACGGTGGTAAATTCGGCAAAACCGAAAGCGGCAACGTTTGGCTCGACCCGAAGCTGACCACGCCGTACAAGTTCTACCAGTTCTGGCTCAATGTTTCCGACGCCGATGCCGAGAAGTACATCAAAATCTTCACGCTCTTAAGCAGGGATGAGGTGGCGGCACTGGTCAGTGAGCAGGAGGCGGCCCCCCACTTGCGACCGCTGCAGAAACGGCTGGCTGAAGAAGTCACCTGCATGGTCCATGGCCGAGACGAATACCGCAAGGCGGTGGAGGCCTCCCAGATTCTCTTCGGCAAGGCCACGACCGAAAGTCTGGCCAGGCTGGATAAGGAGATCTTCCTGTCGGTGTTCGAAGGCGTCCCGACCTATCAGGTCGACCGCGCCAGGTTCGATGCCGGTATCCCGGTTGTAGAACTGCTCGCCACGGAAACATCGGCTTTCCCGTCCAAAGGTGAGTTGCGCCGTACGATCAAAGGAAACGGCCTCAGTCTGAACAAGACCCGGCTGACCGATCAGGATTACCTGGTCACCGGGGACGATCTGATCAACGGCTCCTATCTCCTGGTCCAGAAGGGCAAGAAGAACTACTACGTTATTGAGGCGGTGTGATTGCGCTCGCGGCCTTTTCTCCCTCTTGATCGGACGTCTTGTCTCCGTTCTGAAAAAAGTTCGAAAATGCGCTTGACAGCGGAGACGCTTTTGGGTAAATTCCTGCTCCGTTGCCCGGCAGCGAACAGCTGCTGAGCGGCCTTGAAAAAAGGATGTTGACAGCGAACTCCGGATCGCTTATAACTCACATCCCGTTGTCGAAAAGAACCCCGTCAGGGGCCGCGAGTAGACAACAACAGGCTTCAAGAAAAAAGCAAAAAATGATTGACAGGCAAAGCGCCTTTCGATAGAATCAATCCTCGTCGCTCAACGGAGCGGCAGGTGAAAAAGCTTGGTCTTTGAAAACTGAATAGCAG
>NZ_PPFX01000004.1:51484-147582 GCF_002898515.1 Geothermobacter hydrogeniphilus
GATTTTTTAGTGGAGAAATAGGGTTCAAAAAGACGGGGTTTGTCTTCGGCACTGATACCCTCTCCATTGTCGGCAACGGTGAAGGTTGCCATCTGCAAACCCTGGTTGAACAGGGTTTCGATTTCGATTGTCCCCTTGCCGTGCATGGCGTCTATGGCATTGTCGAGCAGGTTGATCAGGACCCGCTTGATCTGTTCCCGGTCCATGTCGAAGGTCGGCACCCGGGGATCCTGGCGGAATTGAAATTGAATCGCCTTGTGTCCTTCCTGGTAGAGAATGAGGGTGTCGCTGATGATTTTGTTGAGATCATTGGGAGTCGGATTGCTGGCCGGCATACGGGCAAAACTGGAAAATTCATTGACCAGGTTTTTCAGTTCGTCAACCTGGTTGATGATCATCCGGGTGCATTCATCAAAGACCGAATCATCGTCGCTGAAGCGGTCAAGGTAGCGCCTGCGAAGACGCTGGGCGGAAAGCTGGACCGGGGTCAGGGGGTTTTTGATTTCGTGGGCAATACGTCGGGCGACTTCGCGCCAGGCGGCCATGCGTTGGGCCTTGAGGAGCTGGGTCAGGTTGTCGAAGACGACCACGGTTCCCATGAATTCGTCCTGCTCATCGCGCAGGGTTGTGATGTTGACCAGCAGGGTCAGCCGTTGTTCCCCGATCTGGATGTTCATCTGTTTACGGATGGAATCCTTGCCTGAACTGACCAGCTCCCGTAAAAAATCCTTGATGACCGGAAGGTAGGTCGGGCCGACGACCTCACGGAAGTTTTTGCCGATGATTCGTTTCGGAGCGATCTTCAGCAACCGGGTCGCCGATTTGTTGATGGTGGTGATCGCCCCCTGTTTGTTGATTGAAATGACGCCGGCGGTGACGTTGGAAAGGACGATTTCCATGTAGCGGCGGCGCTGGTCAAGCTTGAGGTTGGAGGATCGCAGTTCGCGGTTGGTTTTGCGCAATGCCTGCTGATGGCTGCGCAGGTCGGCGGTCATCTTGTTGAAGGACTGAACCAGTCCGCCGACTTCATCGTCGCTGTGAGCCTCCAGGTGGACATCAAGTTTGCCGGCGGCAACCTGTCCGGTGGCTTCGGCCAACTCCTGCAGGGGCCCGGTGATGCCGCGTGCGAGGTAGAAACCGAACCAGGTGGCGAGAAAGATGATGACCAGGGCGATCAACAGCAACACGATGATATAGCCCTTCTGGATACGCGATTTGAGAAACTTGGTCCCCTTGTACTGCTCGTAGGAGGCGGAGATCTCCTTCATTTTGCTGACCAGGGAGTAGGGGACATAGTAGTTGACGACCACGGTGCCGACAATATCTTCGGGATTGAAGTTGGAATAGATCGGGACGATACCCCGAATCAGGTCGGCTTTGCCGATCGGCGTGATGCGGGTGATGCGCTGACCCTGCAGGGCTTCACGGATGGAATCCGAGTCTGGATTGGTGAACTCGACCGCTGGAATGTGGGGATTGGTGGCCCGAACCAGTTCCTCGTAGGTTGCAGAAAAAACTTCGACGATACCGAGGTTGTATTCCTTTTGTTTCTGCATGATCAGGGCTTCCAGCTGTGGCAGATTGCCCTGGTTGAGCAGTTTGTTTTCCTTGATCATTGCCGCCAGCTGGTCGGCATAGTAGAGGGCGTTGGCAGCCGAGTTGCGATAGTAGGTCTGGGCCACCTCAAGCGATTCCTGCAGGGAATTTTCGATCTGGGTGTTGAACCAGTTTTCGATGGTCGTGCTGATGAAGCCGGCCGAGACGAAATAAAGCAGCATGGTCGGCACCAGCGACAGGGTAACAAAAGCCAGCACCAGTTTGCTGCGCAGCCGGGCTCCGGGAACACCCCGACGACGTTCGACAATCAGTTTGAAGAGATTGCGGAAAATCAGGAACAGAAAAAGGATGATCAGCAGGATATTGAGGTTGATCAGGGCCAGAACCAGGACGGTGTTGGAGAAGGAGATGTTGGAGGTGAATTGAAAAAGCTCGGTTTCGAACCGGGAGAAAAGCACCACCAGGACAATGACAACCAGAATGAGAATCCATTCCCGGCGGCGTTTGCGGGTTTCCTGTACCGCGGGGATGTTGTCGCTGGAACGGCTCATGAACGTCCTGTCGGGGTAGTTGCGAAGATCTCTTAAACTTAGGACAACAGGTCGAGGTTTGGCAAGGGGAAGACGCAAAAAAGGCAGCTGATGCAGCTGCCCTGATCGGTTTGCAAAGTTGTCTTGAAGGTCAGGCCTTGGAGAAGGCAAGTTCCCGCTGGTAGGTCGCGGGGGCTTTCTGCAGTGCGCAGGCCAGATCGGCTTCACTGAATTCCACCAGTTGCCAATGCTCTGCGGAACTGAGAACCTTTTCAACGGCCTGGTGGTTGATGTCGTGACCGGCCTTGAAGGCCTTGATGTGGCCGAGCAGGGGGTAGCCGAGCAGGCTGAAATCGCCAACCGCGTCGAGAATCTTATGGCGGACAAACTCGTCGTTGAAACGCAGCCCTTCCTCGTTGAGAATCTTGTCTTCGCCGATGACCACGGCGTTTTCAAGTGACCCGCCCCGGGCCAGACCGTTGGCCTTGAGGTATTCAACCTCGTGCAGGAAGCCGAACGTCCTTGCCGGTGCTATGTCGCGCCGGAAAACCTCCGGGGAGAATTTGACGCTGCGGTGCTGCTGGCCGATACAGTGGTGGTCAAAAGCGATATCGTAACTGATGCGGAAAAAACGCGAGGGGATCAGCGTGACCCGTTTTTCTCCGTCGACAATGGTGATCGGTTTGCGGATCGCCAGATACTTGCGGCTGTGGGGCAGGCTGTGGATGCCCGCGGCAGCGATCATTTCCACCAGCGGAGCGGCGCTGCCGTCCATGATCGGCACTTCCGGACCGTCGATATCGATGTGCAGATTGTCGATGCCGAAAGCGGTAATGGCAGCCATCAGGTGTTCGATGGTTGAAACACTCAGACCCTGTTTGCCGATCACCGTTGCCAGCTTGGTATCAACGACATTGCAGGATTTCGCTTCAATCGAAACGGTCCGTTCTCCATCGCTGCGGTGAAAGATGATCCCGGTGCCGGCATCGGCGGGACGCAGGGTCATGGTGATCGGAGTCCCGGAATGGAGGCCGATTCCGGTCATGGTGACGGGTTGAGCGATGGTTGCCTGAAAAATCATGATAACTGTCGTAACTCCTCGAAAGTTCCGCCTTCACAGGCGTACGGGGGTGTACTTATAGCAAACTTCATGCCTTGTTTGAAGGTTTTTTTTCAGTCGGCGAATCGCCTGTTATTTAATGGCTTTGCAGGATGTTCAGCGTTGTGAAGGGGGCCCGGGAGGACGATTGACTTGTGGTGACAGAACCACAGCCTGTGGCGCAGCGTCCACAATCAGGTCACAGACGTCCCGACCTGAGGATGGCGATCGCCAGCCACAGCCCGAGAAAACCGGCGACCGAATAGCCCAGAAAACCGAGAGCCGGGAAGCCGAAGATCATCGGTCCCTTCTCGGTCTGCATGATCAGGGAGGAGCCGATGATCAGCGCGGCGATCAGCAGGCTGAAGGAGAGCCGGTTGCTGGCCTTGTCGAGGTCGGTGATCAGTTTTTCCAACCCGCGATGTTCAAGATCGATTTTGAACTTGTTGCGGTTGACGCGGTTGATGAACTCCTTGATGTCACGCGGCAGGTGTCGGGCCAGGGAACCGTAGGCCTGGGCAACCCGAAGCATTTCGCGGGAGAGGTTGGTCGGGGTGAGCCGTTCCTTGACCAGTCGTTCGAGAAACGGCCGCAGGTGGGTGATCATGTTGAAATCCGGGTCGAGCTGCCGGCCGAGTCCCTCCATGGCGACCAGGGCGCGGGCCAGCAGCATCAGGTCGGAAGGGAAGCGGATCCGGTAGTGGGTCAGGATCTCGACGAAATCGGCCAGCAGCTTGCCGACCTTGATATCCTGCAGGGGGATTTCGTAATAGTCCTCGATGAATTCCCCCAGGTCGCGATTGAGGGCCTTGAGATTCGATTCGTCGGTCAACTCTCCGGAATAGAGCAACTGAGAGATGATCCGGTCGACATCACGCTGCAGCACTGCCAGCAGCAGGTCGACCAGCTGTTCCTTGAGGTCCTGGTTGATGCGCCCGACCATGCCGTAATCGAGCATGCAGATGGTGTCGCCGGGCAGGATGAAGATATTTCCCGGATGGGGGTCGCCGTGAAAGAAGCCGAATTCAAGCACCTGGCGCAGGAACGAATTGGCGCCGCGATCGGCAATGAGCTTGAGATCGTAGTCTTCGGCCCGGAGTCGTTCGAGATCATTGACCTTGATCCCGGAGATATACTCCATGGTCAGAACTCTTTCGCCGCAGAAATCCCAATGGACCTTCGGGACGTGAACGCTGTCGTCGCCCTCGAAATTGGCTGCGAAACGTTCAATCGTTCGCGCTTCGCGGGTGAAGTCGAGTTCACGATGAATCGTGCGGCGGAATTCCTTGACCAATCCGACCGGGTCGTAGATGTCACCGCCGGGGAGATGATGTTCGACCAGGTAGGCCAACCCCATCAGGATGTCGAGATCGGTTTCGATGACCTGGGCGATGCCGGGACGGCGGATCTTGAAGACCACCTCTTCGCCGCTGTGCAGGCGCCCGCGATGGACCTGGGCTACGCTGGCGGCCGCCACCGGTTCCGGGTCGAAGTGGGCGAAAAGTTCCGCCAGTGGATAGCCCAGTTCGCTTTCGATTTCGATGCGAATCTGCTCGGTGGGCACTGAGGGAACCTTGTCCTGCAGTTTTTTCAGTTCGTCGAGGTAATCGCCGGGAATCAGGTCGGGACGGGTTGAAAGCAGCTGGCCGAGTTTGATGAAGGTTGGTCCGAGTTCCTCAAGGGCGAGCCGCAGTCGCTGCGGTTGACCCAGGCGCTCAATGCCCTTGGGCGCCGTGCCGAGGGTGACGATTTTGCGGCCCAGCTCCAGGTAGTAGTTGATGTTGAGCTGTTCGACAAACTGGCCGAAACCGTATTTGATGAGGATGCCGAGAATAGTCCGGTAGCGACGGATCGTCCGGATATTCCGGTTGAAGCGGGTAAATGGCAGCATGCTGGCGGCTGGCCGGCGTCAGCGCGACTGGGCGCGGAGTTTTTTTTCCAGCTGCGTCACTTTTTTGCGCAGTTTTTCAAACTCCTCGGTCGTGACGACTCCCATACGCTGACAGGCTTTGTGGACTTCCTGCTGGGCCATTTCCTGGAGTTTGTTCTGATTCTCCCTGGCGACCCCCTGCAGTCGCTGCAGCAGGTCCTTGCCCTCTTCCTCGCTGAGGTTGCAGCGTTGTTTCAATTCTTCCAGCATCTCCTCGGCTTTTTTTTGCGTCATGGAGACCGCCCCCATCGCCGTGAGAACCGTTTTTTCGATCAGTTCAAGCATATTATCCTCCGGATCCATGAGTTATTCCAAGCACTTGAATCCTACCACAGGAGGGCGGTATGGCAACCTTAGAAACCGGCTCCGGTTTATTCCGCCAGTTTTCGAATGTTTGTCAGTTCAAGACGGGCCGCGGTTTCTCCGGCGGCGATGATCTCCTCGGCGCGATGAAATTCCAGCAGGTTGATCCCCGCAAGTTGCGGGCGCAGCAGCAGGTCGATATCGTCGTGTGCCAGGCGCAGGGCATTGATCTGGTTTTCCATGATGGCGACGCTTTGGGCGAAGACACGAAAGATATTGGGAGGCCGGCGGTTGCCGTTGCCTTCGCCGCGATTGACGTTGCGGCGGCCGAAAATGTCGCGCCAGAGTTTTTCCACCCGTTCGGCGTTGAGGATGCCGAGCAACGGGGTGTTGCGAACCTTCCGGTCGGTTGTGGATCGTCCGGGCAGAAAGGCTTCATGGCTGCTCTTGTCGACCTCGGGAATGGCGCAGATGCCGAGAACCCGGGTGGCCCCGAGTTCTCGGACGATGGCGGCCGGGACCGGGTGGCAGAGTCCGCCGTCGACCAGGTAGCGATCACCGAAACAGACCGGCGGGAAGATGCCGGGAAAGGCGATCGCCGCCCGCAGGGCACTGAGCAGGTCGCCCTGCCGCAGGACGATGCTTTCTCCGGTTTCGACATCGGTGGCGACCATCGCCAGCGGGATCTGCAGTTCGGAAAAATCCCTGACCGGCAGCAGCTCAGAGAAAAACCGGGTGATTTTTCGGCCGTCGATCAGTCCGCGGGTCGGCAGTATCGGATCGACCAGGCGGGCGAGGCTGCGCCAGTCAATACTGCGGGCGACATCTTCCATGTCGGCAGCGGGAACACCGGCGGCGTAGAGAGCGCCGATCAGGGCGCCGATGGAGGTGCCGGCGACGGCGGTCGGACGGATGCCTTCGGCTTCCAGCACCTTGATAACGCCGATGTGGGCCAGGCCTCGGGCGGCTCCGCTGCCGAGGGCAAGTCCCAGCCGGTTTCTTGATTGCAGTCCTGGCACGGTATTCTGTCCCGTCGAATAGGCAGCTTTACAGGTCGGATCAGTTTGTCGATGGTCGGTAATAACGGTCTTTTTCAGAATAGATGCAGCCGCAGTACTGCTGGCGGTAGAGGCCCATGGTCTTCGACACATCGATTCCTTCCCGCCAGCCGACACGGTAGTCTTCGTAAACAAAGACCAGGCCGTACTCGGCTGCGAGGTTTTCACCGAAGTCGCGGATGGCGTCATGCTGTTGATAACGGGAGTAGAGCAGGCTGGTGGTGAAGCCGTCATAGCCCTGTTCGGCGGCCAGGCGGGCGGTGGCGCTCATCCGCGTGCGGTAGCAGTAGCCGCAGCGTGAAGCGGGGTCGGCGGCGACATTGGAGAGGAACTCTTCCAGAGCGTACTCTTCGCAGACGATCAGCGGCAGGTCAACCTGTTCGGCGTATTCGCGGGTGGTGTCGAGTCGGCGCCTGAATTCCTGGTAGGGGTGGATGTTGTGGTTGAAAAAATAGCCGGTCAGGTGGTGGTGCTGCTGGCGCAGCATTTTGACCGGATAGATGGCGCAGTTGGCGCAACAGATATGCAGCAGCAGATTCATCGGATTCTCCCTGACCGTGTGATCGGTGTCATTCTACTTGGTTTATCTCCGGAAGGAAAGCCTTGACCCGTTCGATGTTGTCAGGTCCGGGAAGCTTCCAGCGTTTCCAGATTCGACTGACCAGGCGCCTGGCGGCTGCCGGATCTTCCTGCAGTCGGTGGGCTTCGCGGTTCAGTTCACCGCGCAGGCGCCGCAGGTCGGTCAGGTAGCGCCGCGCGATGTCGGCGGCAACCCGGGCGTCGTTCGGTAATTCCAGGGGGCCGCGATGACCGGCGGACGCTAGCAGCAGGCAGGCGGCCAGGGGGTCTGAGTCAACCTGGATCTCATGGTGCTGATCGCGTAATGCGATCTGGCCGAAAAAACGACCGCACTCATGCAACTCGCCATGCAGTTCGTAGCGGGTCAATTGAGGTCGGTAATGATCGTAGAGGTAGTGGGTGGGGAATTGCGGCAGCCCGTCCACCAGGATCCGCTCTTCAATCTCTTCGATCAGGTCGGCCGAGGACGGCCGCTCGTGGGCTGACGATCCGGTTTCCCGTTCAGGCGCTGCCGGCCAGTTGGCGTTCGCCAGTTCCGATCCGATCCAGAGCGCGACTTCGCTGTCGAAACGGTTGTCGCCGGGCGTCATGTCGGCGGCGATATTTGCCAGTCTGCGCAACCGGTCGGGGTGGGGGTAGCAGGGCAGTCCGGCTCGCTCGGCACGGTAGCCCGCCCTGTTCAAGCTTCCGGAATCGATTCCGCACCAGGCCGCGAGGCGCAGGCCATGAGAGGATTGCCAGTACAGTTGTTCGACCGTTGCCAGCTCTTCGGGGCAGCACTGCTCGTCGCAGAGCAGCAACTGTTCCTGGTCGACCAACTGCAACAGCGGCTCGGGCCAGTTGAGCAGCAGCCGCAGGTAGCTCAAGGGCCGCCGGCGCAGCTCCTCCCAGGGCAGCTCGCGGTTGCTTCGGTGCCCGGTGATGACGCAGTTGATGTCGTTCCGCTCCGATTTGACCATCTGCAGACAGATAAACTCCTGACGTTCCAGGTAGAGGGCCGTCAGTTGAAAATCGCTGCGGATCAGCGCCCATAGCGGTTGGCCGTCACGCCGGTCGACCCAATCGGCCGGCAGGCGGATTTCCAGTCGGGCTCCGGGGGCGGCACGTCCCAGCAGTTGCAGCAGGTCGTAGTGCCAGCGCGGGGCGGTGGCCTGCAGGGAGAACCTCCGGCTCGGCCAGGCGATGCGCAGCGCCGTGGCCAGCTGTGGGCGTTGCAGTCGTTGCGGCGGAGGTGACGGGTAGAGGGTTCCCCGCACCAGGCCGGGTTTGAAATCCGCTGGCAGAGCGGCGATTTCCGTCAGCTGTAATCGTGGTTGCGGCAGGTGGCGCAACCAGCGCAAAAGGGTACGCCGGCCGAGGGTGGCGGGCAGGCCGATTTCCGCCGCAGGGGTGCTGTCTCCGGGGATTCCGGATGGATTGATGACGAGTTCCCTGGTCTCCTCCGTGTCCGTTTCCTCCGGTTCGGTGCGGCCTGTCGGCAACGGTTCAGATCCGGTCGGCAGCCATTCGACGGCTTCAGCGAGCAGTGTCCGGTTCGACAGGCAGCCGAGCTGTTGCAGTCGTCGCCAGACATGGTGCAGTCGGGCGACAGCGGTGGCTGGCAGCGCTGGTTCCTCGGCTGTCGGCGTCAGCTGTCCGGCCAGTTCATCGGGTAACTGGTTGCAGGCGAAGCGGAGTGCCCGTTCCAGGCCGTCGGCGACAACGGTCGGCGGGAGCAGGTCGGCATGACCCACGGCGAGCAGGCGACAGAGGGTGAGCAGGACTTTGCTCCTTCCCGGGTCGCGTCCTCCGGGCCAGGAGTCTCCCGGGGATTGTTCGGAACGGCAGACCCGCAGGCTCTCATTGAGTTCTGGGGTGGTTTCGAGCAGCGCCAGGTGGAGCAGGTTGGCCAGGTAGAGAGCGGAAAGTTCCTTGTTGTCCGGGGCGTTGGCCACGGCGAAAATTTTCAGTCGTTCGAGAAGGGACTGCAGTTGCCGCTGGAACTGGCCGGCGCTGCGGACGGTCGCCGCGGAGATGGTTTCCTCCTTGACCGCGGCTCCGCTGTTCAGAGTCCAGATGCCGAGCCGGTCGCGGTCCCAGCAGGCCAAGGTTTTCAAACCCAGGGCATCGGCCAGAGTGACGCCGGTGGCGAGCGCCTGGTCGATATCGCCGTCCGGCAGCAGGATCAGGCCGCCCGCCATGTGACTGTCGCGGTTGATCCAGAGAACGAGATGGGGAAGGTCGCAACAGGGGGGATGGATCAGCGGCGGATTGAGCTCGACTTTGCGAAACGGAGTACGGCCGGATTCGATGACCTGACTGGTCCAGCGGCCAAGTTGAAGAAGAAAACTGTCGAGAGATTCTCTGGACATCGATCTGCGGGAGAATGGGGGAATGGAAAAGCAAAAGGGCCGTCACCATGACGGCCCCGGGGGTCAATCAGCAGGGCTTTATTGCTTATTTTCCCCCTGCAAAAAGCTAGCACAGGGGGTGTGCTTTGCCAACAGGAAAATGCACCATTTTCAGCGGGTCTGTTTCTCCAGTTCAATCAGGACCCGGGTCAACTCGTCAAGCTTGCCCTGCAGCTGCCGGTTCTGCTCTTGAGTCCGTTTCAGGTTGTTGTCGGTCGCGGTGAGTTTTTTTCGCAGGCGCCGGACCTGGAGCCGCAACGTTTCAATCTGTTGCTGCCGGTTGTGGCTTGCGGCGTTGAGTTGCAGCAGTTTGGCGGCTGTCAGGCCCCAGATCGTATGCGGTTCGCTGTCGGTCAGCCGCTGCAGAAGTTTATCGTTGCCGTTGCTGAAGGCTTCAAGCCCCTGGCGAAAAGTTCTGCGGCCGAGTTCGTCGGCATCCTCCGTGGTCGAACTTTCCGGCGAGGATGGGCGGTTCTGTTGCTGCGGGGCCGGCAGCGGGCAACCGGCGGTCAGCAACAACAGCAACAGCAGGCCGATGACAAGGCGCGGCACGGTTTCAATGCCCCCGGCGGCGGTCGATGAGGAAGATGCTTCCCGGCTGGTTTTTCAAATGCTCTTTCATGCGCGCGCACTCCCGGCCGATCAGGGCCGCGGTCGGATGCTCGAAGTTGTCTGAACAGACGATGGCAATGGAAATGCTCAGCAGCGGGAAGCGGCGTTCTTCACCGAAACGGTCACGAGCGTAGAAAAAACCGGCTTCCCGGTCAGCTTCAGAATAACAGTCCGGCACCACCCGGTCAAAACGGGCGATGATCTCAGCCGCCATCTGCTCGGCAAGCTCCGGTCGGGTGAGGAAGATATAGTCGTCGCCGCCGATGTGGCCGACTGTATCCCCGGGGTCACCGTACTGCTCGACCACGTCCCGGATGATGGTTCCGGTCAGGTTGATGACATCGCTGCCGCGCTGGTAGCCGTAACGGTCGTTGTAAACTTTGAAATTGTCGAGATCGGCAAAGGCGTGGGCAAAGGTTTCGCCGCGTTCGATGCGCTGTTCGATTTCCCTGGCGATGGCGAGGTTGCCGGGCAGGCGGGTCAGGGGGTTGGCGTCGAGCTGCAGCTGTTCCAGCTCCCTCAACTTGGTGGCCATGGATTGAAATTCCCGTGCCAGCAGGCTGAACTCGTCATGCCCCTTGTCATCGACCTTGATATCGAAGCTGCCGGAGGCAACGTCGCGGATCATGCGGGCCAGTTTCTGCAGCGAGGCATTGATGTACAGGCGCAGCGAGACGGCAACGATGGTCGCCAGCAACATCCCGCAGATGACCAGCACCAGGGTGATCTTGTAGGCACTGCGGCTCTCCTGGCCGAGCCGTTGCAGGGTCTGATCGACCCTGGTGGCGCCGGCGGCGAGGTTCTGGTTGAGCTGCAGCAGCGTCAGTCGGCGAGTTCCGGCCAGGCGATCGCGCAGTTCCGCGGTCATCTTTTGTCCGCTGTTGCGGCCGGCCTGAAGGAATTCTTCGCCGGCGGCCAGGTAATCGCGGCCGGCCGCCGCCAGTTGCAGGTCGAACTGTCCGCCTTCCAGCGCCTCAAGGGCATCGCGGCGGGCGCGGAACTCGGCCAGCCGCGATGCCAGGGGAGGCAGCAGGTCCGGTTGACCGAGAACCTGGTACTGCCGGGTCAACCGTTCTTCACCGAGCAGGCTGGAACGCAGCGACCGCAGCAGGTTCTGGGCGCGGATGTCGACCTGGACCAGGTTGTCCGCCCGGTTGACCTGGTTGCGCAGGCTGTTGAGGGCGTAGGCCACCGCCGAGAGGCTGAACAGGGCCAGGATCAGGTAGCCGAAGACGATCTGGCGGGTCAGGGTGGGGCGGATCAGGCGCATGGTCGGTGCCCGAATGGTCAGGATGAGGCGTCGAACAGCCCGCCCGGGGTCGATGTCCGGCGGTCGAAATGGCGATAGGCGAGGGGAGTCGCGACCCGTCCACGCGGGGTGCGGTTGAGATAGCCGCCCTGGATCAGGAAGGGTTCAATGACATCCTCGATGGTGTCCCTTTCTTCGCCGATGGCTGCCGCCAGGGTGTCGAGGCCGACCGGTCCCCCGGAAAATTTATCCATAATGGTGAGCAGCAGCCGGCGGTCCATGTGGTCGAATCCTTCGGCGTCGACCTCAAGTCGGCCGAGCGCCATGTCGGCCACCTCGCGGGTGACCATACCGTCTCCCTTGACCTCGGCGAAATCGCGCACCCGCCGCAGCAGGCGGTTGGCGATACGCGGCGTGCCGCGGCTGCGACGGGCTATTTCCAGGGCGCCCGCCGCGTCGGTCGGGACACTGAGCAGTTCCGCGCTGCGCCGGACGATGGTGGCCAGCTCCTCGGCCGTATAGAATTCCAGCCGCGAGATGACTCCGAAGCGGTCGCGCAATGGTGATGAGAGCAACCCGGCGCGGGTGGTCGCTCCGACCAGGGTGAAGCGCGGCAGGTCGAGTTTGATGGTCCGCGCCGACGGGCCCTGGCCGATGATGATGTCGAGCTGGTAGTCCTCCATGGCCGGGTAGAGGATCTCCTCCACCACCGGCGAGAGACGATGAATCTCGTCGATGAAGAGAACATCGCCCGGTTCGAGATTGGTCAGGATCGCCGCCAGGTCGCCGGTTTTCTCGATCACCGGTCCGGAGGTGCTTTTGATGCCGACGTCCATCTCGTTGGCGATGATGTTGGCGAGGGTGGTCTTGCCGAGGCCGGGCGGACCGTAGAAGAGGACGTGATCAAGCGACTCCTGACGTCCGCGGGCGGCGTCGATGAAGATCTTGAGGTTCTCCTTGACCTTGGCCTGGCCGATATATTCGTTCAGCTGCCTGGGGCGCAGGCTGGTCTCGAAGCTGTTGTCGTCGTCCTGAATCTGTCCGGAAATGAGCCGCTCTGTCATGCGCTGATCCTTTATTTGATGGCGTCGAAAAACTCATCAGCAGCTGCGTTGCTGTTCTTGCCATCGTTGCTTCGACGTACATAAGTACGACTCATTGCTCGACAATCGTGCAGTCTTGCTGCCGGCCCTTTTTGCTCGGCCGACGGCGTTTTAGCGAACGTATCTTACTTGATCAGGAGCCGGAGGGCGCCCTTGAGAATCTCTTCAACCGTACTGCCGGGGCTGATATCCATGGATTCGATGGCCTTACGGGCCTGGTTTTCCTTGTAGCCGAGGTTGGTCAGGGCCGACAGGGCGTCTTCCAGGCTGAATCCCGTGCCGGCGGTTGTCGCCGCCTGGTCCGTTGCCGCTTCCGGTGTGGAGGCGCGCGCCTTTTCGCGCAGGTCAACCACCAGTCGCTCGGCGGTTTTTTTGCCGATTCCGGGAATGCTCGACAGCCGGGCGAGGTTCCCCTCGCCAAGGGCGGTCCGTAGCTCATCGGTGCTGATGTTGGAAAGGATGTTGACCGCCAGCTTGGGGCCGACGCCCGAAACGCCGATCAGCAGCCGGAACATCTCCTTTTCGTCAAAGGTTGCAAAACCGAACAGCTGAAAGCTGTCTTCCTTGACATGGGTCTGAACCTGCAGGGTGACCTGGCCCTGGTCCGGCAGAGCGTAGAAGGTCGAAAGGGGGACGATCACCCGGTAGCCGACGCCGTTGACGTCGAGGATAATGTGGTCCAGGGAGCGGTAGGCGATCTGGCCGGTCAGTTGAGCGATCATCGGCGGGTCTCCCGGCGGCGGCCGGTCGCGGCCTGCAGGCGCGCCAGCTGGTTGTTGAGCGGCCGACTGTGGAAGTGGCAGATCGCCACCGCCAGCGCGTCGGCGGCATCCTCCTGAGAAATTTCCGGCAGGTTGAGCAGGGTCTTGACCATCTGCTGAACCTGGGACTTGGCGGCCTTGCCGTAGCCGACCACCGCGCTTTTGACCTGCAGGGCGGAGTATTCGGCGACCGGCAGGCCGGCATTGACCCCGGCGATGATGGCGCTGGCCCGGGCGTGTCCCAGTTTCAGCGCCGACTGGGCGTTTTTGGCCAGGAAAACACTTTCGATCGCCATCGCTTCGGGATGGAACTCTTCGATCAGGGCGGCCACGCCGTCATGGATAATTTTCAGTCGCTGCGGCAGGGGGTCCTTGCTGCTGGTGGCGATGACCCCGTTGTCGACATGGCGCAGGTGATTGCCCCGGCCTTCGATCAGGCCGTAGCCGGTCAGTCGTGATCCGGGGTCGATGCCGAGAATGCGCATAGAAAGTCGCGGCGTTGGCTGCCGGGCATCAGGCGCCGGGCTTCAAGACATGAGCCCGGCGCCTGGCGCCCAGCGCCGGAAGCCTGCCTTTATCCCATGATCCGGTCCATCTCCTCGTCGGAGATGTCGAAGTTGGCGTAGACGTTCTGCACGTCATCGTTGTCTTCCAGTTTGTCGATCAGTTTCATCAACTGTTCGGCGTGTTTCCCTTCGACCGTGGTCTGGGTTTGCGGCAGCATGGTGATTTCAGCGGTGGTCATTTCCAGCCCGGCGGCTTCGAGGGCGTTCTTCACAGTTTCGAAATCGGCCGGATCGGTAATCACCTCGATGCCGTTGTCCTGTTTGACATCCTCGGCTCCGGCTTCCAGCGCGGCTTCAAAGATGGCGTCGAAATCGGCATCGTCAGGGAAGGTGATCAGTCCCTTGCGGTCAAACATGAAGGCGACCGAGCCACTGACGCCGAGATTGCCGTTGTGCTTGGCGAAAATGTGGCGGACATCGGCCACGGTGCGGGTGCGGTTGTCGGTCATGAATTCAACGATCACCGCCACGCCGCCGGGTCCGTAGCCTTCGAAGACGCCCTCCTCGTAGGTGACCCCGTCCAGGTCGCCGGTGCCTTTTTTGATGGCCCGGTCAATATTGTCTTTGGGCATGTTCGCCTGCTTGGCCTTGTCGACCGCCAGCCGCAGTCGCGCGTTGGCCTCAAGGTCGCCGCCGCCGATCTTTGCGGCTACGGTGATTTCCTTGATCAGCTTGGTGAAGATTTTGCCGCGCTTGGCGTCCTGGGCCCCTTTCCGATGCTTTATGTTGGCCCATTTACTGTGTCCTGCCATACCTGGTATTCTCCTTTGATGCCTTGATATTGGTCGTGCTGCAGCGAAGGCGCCGGTGTCGTCTGCCACCGGCGGCATCGCGGAATCCTGTTTCATCGGGCGTTGCCGGGGGTGACTTTCCCGGCCGCAAAACGAGCAATCGTACCATAGACGCCGCCGCCGGGACTACTGCAAAAGCCGGCCCGAGGGCCGGCTTTTGCCAATATGGATCGCTGATTGTCGGGGCTCAGTGTTCGTCCGGAAAATTACGGTACTGGATGATCTTGGTCTGGTCGATAATTTCAGTTACTCCGTCGATGGCCTCGACAATCTGCAGTGCTTTCGTCCGTTCTTCCTTGCTGTGCATGTGACCGCTGAAGGTGATAACGCCTTCAGTAGCGGTAAGTTCAGTATGCAGAGTGTCGATTCCCTTGTCGGCGGCGAGAGCGATTTCGGCCTTTTTCTGCAGGATCAGGTCGCTGAGAATTTTCTTCGAGGCTCCCTTGCGCTCCACCAGGTTGCTGTCCATGACCCCGTCACAGATCATTTTGACCGCCATTTCGTGGGAGAGCCGGGAGGTGTTGATGACCAGGTCATAGTCGAGCGGGTCTTCCCAGTCCCGGTCAAAGTAGTATTTGATGAACCCGGCCCGCTGCTGGTCGCTGCGCCGTACCAGGATACGGGCGTAGTCAGGATCGAGCCATTCACGTTCCGCCCAGCGTTCGACGCGTTCTGCAAAGGGAGCGATAATTCGCACCCGGAAGACGTTGGCGACCTGCTTGAGCAGGTCCTGTCCGCCGCGACCGTAAATGATCACGTTGCCCTGCAGGGCCTTTTCGAGGATGATCAGTTCGATCTGGTGCAGGTCGACGGCCAGCTTGTCATCGAGAGCATCGACGAATGCCGGCGGCTTTTCATCCGCCTGCTCGATGGCCTCTTCGGTCAGACCGTACTCGCCGGCTACTTCACGGATCGAATCGCCGTCTATCAGGGCGTAACCAAGTTTCTGGGCGGCTTCAACGGCAATCGGGATACCGCCGCTGCCCATCTCGCGTGAAATGGTGATGATGGCCATGATCTGTCCTTTGGTGAAAACGGCGCGGTGCCTGTGTCATGAGCCCGGTCAGTTTCTCCGTTTCCGTTTGTCGGTATGGGAACGGTTGTCCGCTGGACGGACTCGCTGATTCGGATTTTCCAGCCTCGCGAAGTTTAGCAACTGCGGTCCCGCTTGACAAGGGTTTGCTGTCCGGTGGGGAAAGCCGATGCCGGCGGGAACAGTACTGGTCAATATATGGTTTTTTGCATATACTGAAGAGAACCCTGATGCTGGAGGAAAACCATGCCCCTGTTGCGGATAGCCGGAATTCTTTTGTCGATCTCACTGCTGCTGCCGCCCGGCCCGGTCCGCGCGGCACAGGTCCGGAATATCAGTGCCGATCAGGCACGGAAAATCATTGCGACAATGCACGATCTTTTTCTGCTCGATGTTCGGACCCCGCAGGAATATGCCGAGGTGCGGCTGGATGGTGCCCGGCTGATTCCCATCAATGACTTGATCACCCGGATCGCTGAAGTCCCGAAGGACCGGCCGATTCTGGTCTATTGCGCGGTCGGGTCTCGCAGTTCACGGGTTGCTGATTATCTGGCACGAAGCGGTTATCCCGATGTCTACAATCTGATCGGCGGCATCTGGGCCTGGCAACTGCGCGGCTATCCGGTGCTGAAGGGACGGCCTTGAGCAGCGGGAGGACAATGTCCATGTTTGTCTGGGCGCATCGGGGCGCGTCGGCACGGGCCCCGGAGAATACCCTGGCAGCGTTTTTCGCCGCCCTGGAAGATGGCGCCGACGGTATTGAGCTGGATATCCAGTTGACCCGTGATGGCGTTCCGGTGGTGCTGCACGACGCGACGCTCGATCGCACCACCGACGGCCGGGGTCGGCTGAACCGCTGGCTGCTGCGCGATCTGCGTCGACTCGATGCCGGCAGCTGGTTCGATAAACGATTCGCCGGAGAACCGGTCCCGTTGCTGGAGGAGGTGCTGTCTCTGTTTGGCGGCCGACTGCGTCTGAATCTCGAACTGAAGGATGGTGCCGCCGTCCGCCCGGTCCTTGACCTGGTGCGCCGCTTTCCGCGGGCCGGGGTCGTGCTCTCCTCCTTCAATCGACGGGTGCTGCGCCAGTTGCGGCAATGCGATGCCGGGTTGCCGCTGGCGGTGCTGATCGACCAGCGGTTCTGGCGGCCGGCGCTGGCGGCTGCCCGCCGCCTTGGGGCGGAGAGCCTGAATCCCCGTGTCTCCCTGGTCGGGCCGGCCCTGGTTGCCGCCTGTCGTCGGCGGGGTCTGGCGGTTGTCCCCTGGACGGTTGACGGCGTCGGTTCCCTGCGGCGGATGCGGCGCTTCGGGGTCGATGGCCTGTTCTGCAACGATCCGGCCGCCGCGCGCCGGGTGCTGCGGTAATATTAACCTGAATCAGCGAGTCCCTTGTCGGCGGAGAGCACAAGTCATTGACCTGTCCGAGTTTCCCAATAATCACCAGCGAACCTATGGGAGCGCTTCAGATTTTTGGAAACCTCATTCAGACCAAGCACTTGCACTCTCCATCCAACAGAAACTCACGGGTTCAGGATTAAGGCCGCACTGGGTCCGGTTTCGCCGCTTGCCTGCGGGGTCATCTCTGGTAGTCTTGTCAGACCCGGCCGGATGGGGCCGGACCTGTCCAGTCCTCTGTTATCGGAGCCGCCCTTGCTGACCTCTGCCGAGCATGTTCGATCGATTGTTTTCGATCTTGACGGGACTCTCTACATCAATGCCGGATTGCAACGCGAGATCGGCGCGGCGGCCGAAGAGCTGGTTTCACGCAGTCGCGGCATCAGTCCCCGCAGGGGAGCGGAACTGCTGCGGGGTGCCCGCGAGCGACTGACGGAGAGTCTTGACCGGGAGCCGACCCTGACCCAGACCTGTGTCGAACTGGGGCTCTCGGTTCAGGAACTGCACCGGGTGTTCCAGGATTTCATCCGCCCGGAAAACTACCTGGTCTACGACCCGGTGCTGCAGGCTCTGCTCGACTCGTTGCGGGATTACTGCTCACTTTATATCTATACCAACAACAATCTGCCGTTGACCCGCAAGATTCTCGCCCTGCTCGGGGTCGAAGAGATGTTCGATCGACTTTACACCATCGAGTTTCGCTGGGTGCCGAAGCCTGACCCGGTGACCCTGCAACTCCTGCTGGAGGATATCGGCGGGCCGCCGGAGAGTTTTCTTTTCATCGGCGATCGTCACCAGGTCGACCTGCAACCGGCTGCCGAACTCGGCATCCCGACCCTGCTGGTCTCCGAAACCGCGGACCTGCTGCAGATCCACCAGTTGCTGGGCCTGCTGCCATGAGAAAGTCCGAGCAAAAAAGTCACCTTTGATGCTTTCGCAAAAAAGCAAAAGGGTCGTTGGCTAAGCAAAAAGCATCAGCAGCAAGGCGTGCGATTGTCGCGCAATGAGACGTACTGGGTACGTCGAAGCAGCGAGAGCAAACGTAGCAACGCAGCTGCTGGTGACATCGCCTTTTGCTTGTCAAGCAGCACGTCCTCGGCTAAAATCGGCCCCTTCAAGCCGGAGGGATAAATAACCAATGACCGAGGAACTTCAGGAAAACAGTCGGCTCCGGGAGCTGATCGGTGAGCAGGTTCGGAGCCGGGAGGGACTGCCGTTCATCGATTACATGCGGTTGTGTCTCTATCATCCCGAGCACGGTTATTACATGTCGCCGCGCCGGCGCATCGGCAAGGAAGGCGACTTCTTCACATCGAGCAGCGTGCATCATCTTTTCGGTCGCCTGATTGCCCGGCAGATCTCCCAGGTATGGGAACTGCTCGGCCGACAATCGATGACAGTGGCCGAACAGGGGGCCGGGGAGGGGCACCTGGCCCTGGATATTCTCGACGCCCTGCAACGTGAGAACCCGGACTGTTATGCCGGTCTCAGCTACCGCCTGGTCGAGGTCAGCCCGGTGAATCGAGAGCGGCAGCAGCAGCTGCTGGCCGGCCATGCATCCAGGGTCGACTGGTGCGAGTTCGAAGCTCTGCGCGGTATGCAGGGCTGTTTTCTGAGCAATGAACTGGTCGATGCCTTCCCGGTTCACCTGCTGGAGAAAAGGGACAACCGGCTGCGGGAGGTCTATGTTGTTGAAAAGGACGACCGATTTGCCGAAGAACTGCGTCAGCCCGCTTCGGCGGTCATCGATTACTTCGACTGGCTCGGTTGCGGCCCGCTGGAAGGCTGCCGTGCTGAAGCCAATCCGGCCGCGGTCGACTGGATGCGGCAGGTCGCCGGCCTGCTTGAACGCGGGCTGGTGCTGACCATCGACTACGGCTACCCGGCGGAAGAGCTTTACGCCCCGTTTCGCAGTGCCGGAACGTTGCTGTGCTACCATCAGCACCAGAGCAACGATAATCCTTATGTTCACATCGGCTGCCAGGATATCACCAGCCACGTCGATTTTACCGCCCTGCAGAAAGCCGGCTCGGAGGCCGGGCTGGAGACCCTCTGGTTCGGTGAACAGTATCGTTTTCTGATGGGGCTCGGTTTTGTCGAGGTGTTGATGGAACTGCAGGCGAAAGAGAGTGATCCGCGCAAGGCACAGCAATTGCGCATGACGCTGAAAAACCTGATCATGCCCGAAGGGGGGATGGGGGAGACATTCAAGGTGCTGGTTCAGGGCAAGGGACTCGGTTGTCCGGAGCTGCTCTGTCAGCGAGGCATCGACGCGATACCGATCCCCTGAATTACGCTGTCAAATTCTTTAGACGACCGTCTTGTGCCAGCGGGGCCCGGCGGTGCGGTCCCAGGTCAGTGCGCTTTGCTGATTTGAGGTATACTAAACAGACACGATTGGAGGTTGCTTCATGAGAGCACAGGTTGAAGAGGTATTGAATCAGGTTCGTCCGGCCCTGCAGGCCGATGGTGGTGATGTCGAGCTGGTTGATGTGACCGATGACGGCGTGGTCAGCGTCAGGCTGACCGGGGCCTGCGGTTCCTGCCCGATGTCGACCATGACCCTGAAAATGGGCATCGAACGAACCCTGAAAGAGAAAATCCCGGGGGTGAAAGAGGTCGTGCAGATCTGAGTTCGGCCTGAACCGGACCCGGGATCGAGCCGACGGAGGTCGCGATGATCCAGGTCAAAACATTCGGTGAGCCGTTGCAGCCGTTCAAGACGCGGCGCGAACTTGAAGAACTCGATGCCAGGGTGAACGCCTTCGTGGTGGAGAATGTCGCCCGGGTGATTTCCGTGCAGGATATGCCGATCACCGACAACGGGTCGGTGATCGGCATGGTCAGGACACTGGTCTACGAGACCTGAGTCCGGTGCGGTGAAGAATGGATGTGAAAAGCCCCCCGGCTAAGGCCGGAGGGCTTTTTTATTGCCCCAGCTCAAACCGGATCGGCAGCTGCAGTGCCAGGCGGGGGTCGAAGTCATCCGGCAGGGGAGAGAAGGGGGCGGCGGCGCGCACCGCTTTCAGGGCCGCCCGGTCGAGCAGCTTGAAGCCGCTGCTGCGCTCGACCTCGCAGCGGCACAGTTTACCTTCCGCGTTAATCTCGAAGTCGATCAGCACCACACCCTGCTGTCCGCCGCGCCGTGCCATCAGCGGATAGCGTTTGCTGCGGTCGATGCGCTGGCGGATGGCACCGAGGTAGGCCCGGTAGACGGGACTTGCCGCCGGATCGGCGCGGGGGGCGGCGGGCGCGCTGTTTGTTGGCGCGGTGGCCGTTTCTGTGGTGACCGTCGCTGTGGGTACGGTTGTCGGTGACGGGACGGGGGCGGTGATCGCCGTGGATGGTGGGCGCCGGGGCGGCGCCGGGGGCGATCGTTTCGGCGCGAGCGGCGCCGGTGTCGGGCGGGCTGTCTTTACGACCGGTGCCGGTTTCGGTTCGGCTTTTTTTATCGGCCGTGGATCGGGCCTGGCTGCCGGTGGTTTCTCGGGCTGTGGCCGTTGGGTTGCCTGGTGAGGCGGAGCCAGGGGGCGAACCGCCGGCCCGGTCGGCTTCGGGGCGGGTTTGAAGATCAGCCCGACCTTAATGGATGTCGGTGGGGTCGGCATCCGGACCTGGCGATCATAGATCATCCCCATCAGGGCCAAGGCAAGCAGGTGCAACCCCAGTGAGATCAGCAGGGGACCGCTCCAGGGGCGGCCCCCTGCATGCTGACAGTGTCCGGCCACAGCTTCTCCTTGTCAGTAGTGGAAGGCCAGAGTGGCGTAAGCGAAGAGACCGGTCTCCGGGACCTTGACGCCGCTGCTGAAGGGGTCGCGCTGGTAGGAGAGATGGCTGAAGTAGAAGCGGTCGAAGATGTTGTTCACCCCTCCCGCCAGTGACCACCGGTTCCAGGTGGCTCCGGCCTTGACATCAGTGACCGCCCAGCCGGCGGTTTCCTCTTCCTGCAGGTCCGGGTCGACCCGGTTCTGGCGGTCGGCGAAGCGTTCGGTGGCCTCGACGAACCAGTCGCCGTTGTCGTAACGCAGGGCGAGACGACCGTTTAAGGGCGGGATTTCCGCCAGCGGCCGGTTGCTGTCGTCGTTTTCCGCCCTGACATAGGAGAGGCTGCCCTGCAGGAAGAGATTGCCGGGCAGAGATGCCTGGCCGCTCAACTCGCCGCCTTTGAACCTGGCGTCGACATTCCGGTAGGTGCGGGCCTGGATCAGCGGACCGGCACCATCGGGATCGGGTTGTTCGGTGATGTAGATAAAGTCCGTGATTCGGCTGTAGAAGAGCGAGGCGCTGGCAAAGAGGGTCTCGCCGGACCACTTGGCGCCGAGATCGAGTTGATTGTTGCGGCTGGCATCGAGGGCAGGGTTGCCGAGCCAGTTCTTGCCGGCCATGCGCTGCAGGCCGATATAGAGTTCCTGCTGGTCGGGCGGACGGCTCACGGAGGCGGCCCCGGTGAAGATTTCCAGCTGGTCGGTCGCCTGCCAGGTCAGTTGCAGATTGCCGCCCAGTTCGGTGAAGTCGGTATCGGTGGCGATTCCGGGACCGAAATAGGGTTGATAGAGGCTGGCGAGGCGCGTGGCGGAGAGCGCCTTCGCCTCGACCTCGGTGTAGTCCAGTCGCGCACCCCCCTTGAGGGTCAGACTCCCGGTCAACGGCCAGCTGTATTCGGCGAAGGCGCCAAAATTGTCGATGTCGACGTCGGGAATCATCGGCTGCGGGTCGTACCCCATCCACATGGCCGATTCATTGGTCGCGTCCCAGTTGCGGCGGTAGACGTCAACCCCGCTGCTCAGGGTGCCGTGGCCGAGCCGGAAATCACCGTTCAGTTTGGCACCGGCGGTCATGGTTTCGGCGTCCGTCAGCATCATGGTGGGGCGGGTTACCATCATGCTCGGCCGTGAGCTTTCGCGCAGGCTGTCGTCCATCCGGTGGTCGACAGTGTTGAACCAGGCCTGGAAGGAGAGGGCGGAGAGAGTCTCGGACAGGTTGTGCAGCCGGGTGGTCCAGTTGACCCGGTGGGTACGGTCGTAGTCGGCATCCATCAGCAGGTAGGGATAGAGGACGTGGTCGGCGTCCTGGTAGGCGTAGCTGATTTCACTGCGTCCCTTCGCCAGCTTGTAGCCCCCCTTGGTCCAGAGGGTGTTGATCTCGTAGGCCTCCGAATCGATCGCCTCGGGCCGGTAGCGGTTGGGGCTGGTGGCCGGGTAGATTTCGGTCAGCCGTTTGCCGTCACCCGATTCCGGGATGTCGGAGGTCTTGTAGGCATAGCCGAGCAGTCCGTCCAGCGTTTTTCCACCGTAGCTGCCGACCAGGGAACTGTCGAGATAGTTGTCGCTGCCGTAGCCGAGGTTGGCGCTGAAGCCCGGTCCTTTGACCGGTGCCTTTGATACGGCGTTGATCATGCCGCCGAGACTGCCCGGGTTGCTGAGATCGTAGGGCCCCTTGATGATTTCGATCGATTCGACCTCGGCGAAGTCGAAGTGGAAGGAGGGCGGGTCCATGCGCGAGGGGCAGCCGCCGTGCAGCCTGACGCCGTCGAGAAAGACGTTGATGTTGTCGCGCTTGAGGCCGCGCAGCACGATGTCATTGGCGATCGCCCCCTTGCGTACCGAACTCAGGCCCGGAACTGCCTGCAGTGCCTCGCCGATGTCCCGCGCCGGGCTCTCCCGCACCTCGCGGATGGTCAGACTCTCCTGTTGGGACGACTGCTGTTGGCCGCGGACGGTGATTTCATCCAGCAGCGCGGTTTCGGCCCGTCCGGTCACAGGGACCATGGACAACGCGGCCAGCAGCAGTCCTGACATGGCCACCGGCAGATTGCGTCTCATCGTGCCAGATCCTGGAACTGGTCAAGCCAGCGGTGTCGCTGCTGTTCGCCCAGGCAGCCCCAGACCGGGCTGATGATCAGGTCGCGGACCTGGCGCAGGGTTGGCTGGCTGGGCGGTGTTCCGCGGACAGTGAGCGAATCGATATTCCTGGAACGATGAACGAAACGGGTTGCCGGCATCTTCCCCTCCTGTCTGGGTTTGGCAGAAAATGTTTTCCATGAAACAAAATTTACCGGCATCTTGGGTGAAAATCCAGTATGTACAAGGTTGAAGTGTGATAAAACATGTTATGTTTAAAACATTGTCCTGAATCAGTGAGCCCCTGAACTCTCCGTCCAACAGAAACTCACTGATTCAGGATTTCGAAAGGGGGTACGTATGCGGGGAACCGAACGACGCAAGCTGGTGCTGGAGCACCTGGAGGCAGATGGCAGCCTGTCGATAACCGAATTGGCCGCCGTTCTCGGGGTGTCGAAAATGACCATACACCGCGACCTGGATTTATTGGAAAAGCGCGGCGCCCTGCGACGGATTCATGGCGGTGCGGTGTTGCCGAAGCCGGAAACTCCCGTCGAGCCGGAGCGCAGCGGGGGATCTCACGGGTTGCGGGAATGCATGATCTGTTTCCGTCCGGCCACCCAGCACCTGGTCTACAGCATGACGCTGCGCGACGGGACCCAGCGTCACGCCTGCTGCCCCCACTGTGGCATCTCGGCCCAGCTCAGCCTCGGCGACCAGGTGATCATGGCTCTGACCGCCGACTACCTGAGCGGCCAGCTGCACAGCGTGCAGCGTTCCTTTTTTCTCTACGGCAGTGCCGCCGCGCCTTGCTGCCGGCCGTCGATTTTGACCTTTGTCGAGGAGGAGAACGCGCGCCGGTTTCAGACCGGGTTCGGCGGTGAGCTGGGACGTTTCGAGGATGCCCTCAATTATCTCCGTGCCGAACTGCAGTTCAACGCCGGAGAACCAGGTTGTCCGGCCTGCGCGGGGTTGGTGGTGGAACGAGCCGGCCGGAATTCAGTGACTTGAACGGTCGGTGAGTTTCAGCAGCCAGCCCTGCTTGGTGGCAATCGCCCCCTTGGGACAGAGTTCCTGGCAGCAGAAGCAGCGGATGCAGAGCCGGTCGTCGATCTCGACCCGCTGGTCGAGCTGCATCGCCTGTGGCGGGCAGTGATCGACACAGTGTCCGCAGCGGATGCAGGCGGTCGCATCGATGACGGGGCGGGCACTGAGAGCCCGTTTGAGCCGGGTCCGCAGGAAGGCGGGCAGGCCGAAGCCGGCATCGGTACTTTTCGCCGGGCGGAAAGCGGGGCAGCGCAAGGTCTCGAGCGCGTCCCCTGCCAGTTGCAGCTCTTCGATTCGGGTATGTCGCCGTCCGCTGTCGCGGGCGACTTTCCAGGTCCAGACCTGGTCCGCGCTCATGCCGACCAGCTCACCGGCGGCAGTGTCGACGGCGACCGGGTCGCGTCCCGCCAGCAGGACGCCGATCGGCACCGGGTCGCCGCTGCCGGGACCCTCTCCTTCCATCCCCACCACCGCGTCGACAATGGTCAGGGCCGGGGAAACCCGTTCCGCCAGTTCCAGCAGCATCAGTGCGAAGAACTCCTTGTCGGCTCCGGCCTGCAGGTGCAGGCGCGGTTTGCGCATCCCCACCACTGCCCCGAACAGGTTCTTCACCGCGCAGGTCAGTCCCATCATCTGGTGGGTCTTGAGCTTGGGCAGGTTGATGATGACATCGGCGTCGAGGATGTCGCGGGCGATCTCCAGCTGGTGGAAGGTGCCGCCGTCGGCGGTGACCGGCTGCGATTCGGTGAAGGGGGCGAAGCGGGCGCCGGTCTCCTCGATCACCTGCAGGATGCCGCACTTGCGCGCCACCTGTTCGGGCCGGCCGAGACCGGGAGAGTCCCCGACGCTGACAATGCCGCCGGCCGTCTGCGCCAGACGGATCACGGCGCGGACGATTTCCGGATGGGTGGTCACCGCCTTGTCGGGAGATTTTCCGGCCAGCAGATTTGGTTTGAGCAGCACCTTCTGTCCGGGGCGGACAAAGGACTCGATGCCGCCGAGGGGGGCGAGCAACTGCTGCAGGGCGGGTTCGATCGCGGCCGGCCGGTAGTCGGCCAGGGGCTGCAGGCTGACGGTGTTCATCGGTCGAGGATCTGCAGCTGGACGTGCCGTCGCCGCGGACCGTCGAATTCGCAGAACCAGATCCCCTGCCAGGTGCCGAGCTGCGGCCGGCCATCCTCGATGATCAGGGTTTCGCCGGCGCCGACCAGGCTGCTTTTCAGGTGCGCGGCGCTGTTGCCTTCGAGGTGCCGGTAGTTGTCTTCAAAGGGAACCAGCTTGTTCAGTTCCATCACCAGGTCGCGGACCACGTCCGGGTCGGCATTTTCGTTGATGGTGATCGCGGCGGTGGTGTGGGGGGTGAAGAGGATGCAGATGCCGGAGCGGATGCCGCTGTCGGCGATGGCCTGCCTGACCTCGGCGGTGATGTCAATCATCTCCACCCGGTCCCGACTGACGACCTCGAAAGTGGTCATGCGGAGGGATCTCCGAGGGCATCCAGAACCGCCCTGACGGCGGTTTTGTGATACAGCAGCCCCATGTGGCCCATGCCCTGCAGTTCGACCTCGCGGCTGCCGGGAAGGCGGCCGGAGGAGGACGGGATGACGATGTTGTCGTGGCGGCTGTAGATGCAGGTCAGGGGGATGTCGGCCGGCAGTTTGCTGGCATTGAGTTCGGCCAGAAAGGTTGATCCGGGCAGCAGGTTGCGGGCCAGCGGACTGACGGCGAAGGGGGCGAGTTTCGAGCCGCCGTTCGGGGCCCCGAGCTGGATGCAGTGCGCCACCCGGGCGGCCCCGCCGCGGCGCTGGATATAGTTGCGGGCGAGGATGCCGCCCATCGAGTGACCGATCAGCACCACCTGCTCGACCCCCGCCTGCAGGCGCAGCTGGTCGACCTTCTTGGCGATCAGCTCGGTGAGGATTTCGACGTCGTGCCAGGCGGACAACCGCAGGCTGTAGATGGTGCGATAGCCGGTCCGCTTCAGACGCCGTTTCAGCCACCACCAGCAGGAGCGGTTGTGAAACAGCCCGTGCAGCAGGATGATCGGCGGCCTGCTGTTGTCAACCGTCGGTTTTTCCGCCGGCCAGATCCAGCCGAGCGGATGCAGCAGCACGCTGACGAAGAGCAGCAGCGTTTCGCCGACCAGCAGCCGCAGGGCCAGCAGCAGGCGGCGCGGCGCGAAACGTTGTTCCATCAGTTCCGGGCTGAGGTTGGCCGACTCGTACCAGTAGATGGCGTAGGAGAGCAGCGTGATCAGCGCCACGATCACGAAAACAATGGCTAACATATTGAAAAATATATGCATATTGAGATCCTTGCAGGGTCACCAATTATGCCACGGGACTCCCCGTCCGTCAAACATGCCGGATATGTTTTCCCTTGTGCTACAATCTGCTGATGGAAGAGCAATTGCAGCGTTTTTATCGCCACCTCGATATCGAGCGGAACCTCTCGGAGCATACCCGCAAGGCCTACCGGCGTGACCTGGAGGAATTTGTCCGTTGCGCACGTGGCTATCTCGGCCTGGAAGAAGGGCAGGCATTCCGGGCCGACCGGGTCGATCGCCTGCTGCTGCGGCGCCACCTGGCCGAACTGCACCGCCGCAACCGCAAGTCGACCATTGCCCGCAAGTTGGCCGCCCTGAGAACCTTTTTCCGTTTCCTGGTGCGTGAGGGGGATCTTGACGCCAATCCCGGCGAGCTGGTCGCGACCCCGCGTCAGGACAAGTACCTGCCCTGTACCCTCTCTGTCGACGAGGTGTTCGGGCTGCTCGACCATGGCGGTGGCGGGGATCTCCTCGCCCTGCGCGACCAGGCGATGTTCGAGCTGCTCTACAGCAGCGGGTTGCGGGTCGGGGAGCTGACCGGGCTCGACGTCGGAGATCTCGACCTGGCCGCCGGCCTGGTGCGGGTACTCGGCAAGGGGAGCAAGGAGCGGATCGTTCCCGTCGGCACCAAGGCGCTGGCCGCCCTGCGGACCTATCTCGATGCGCGTGACGTCAGTGCCCCGGATCACCCCCTCTTTCTCAACTGCCGGGGCGGCCGCCTGAGTTCACGCAGTGTCCAGCGGCAGCTCAAGCGCCGACTGCTGCAAAGCGACGTTTTGCGTGA
Organism: Geothermobacter hydrogeniphilus; assembly: GCF_002898515.1. Classification (GTDB taxonomy): domain Bacteria; phylum Desulfobacterota; class Desulfuromonadia; order Desulfuromonadales; family Geothermobacteraceae; genus Geothermobacter_A. The sequence continues at coordinate 78,437 of NZ_PPFX01000004.1, forward strand.
CGCTTCCCCCCATGCCCTGCGTCATTCCTTCGCCACCCACCTGCTAGATTCCGGTGCCGACCTGCGCGCTATTCAGGAGCTGCTCGGTCACGCTTCGCTCTCCACTACCCAGAAATACACCCGGGTCAGTATCGATCACCTGGCCAGCGTCTACGACCAGGCGCATCCCCGCAGCCGTAAAAAATCTTCATCCTGAATGTCCTCAAGCGATGCTCATGCAAGGGCCTGATAATCAAGCGACTAAAAATGACCAATTAAGTCAGATTTTGCTTGACAGTCGTGAGTCGCTGAGTAGAATTGTCAGGAAATTTCGGTTCCACCAACAACCGACAAACAAGGAGACGCATATCATGAGTGTACTGGTTGGAAAGCAGGCCCCCGAGTTCACCGCCGCCGCCGTCATGCCCGACGGCAGCATCAATGCCGAGTTCAAGCTCGCCGATTACAAGGGCAAATATGTTGTCCTGTTTTTCTATCCGCTGGACTTTACGTTCGTCTGTCCGACCGAGTTGATCGCCTTCTCCAAGCGTATCAAGGAATTCGAAGAGCGTGGCGTGCAGGTCATCGGCTGTTCCATCGATTCGCAGTTCACCCATGTCGCCTGGCGCAACACCCCGGTCGACGAGGGGGGTATCGGCCAGGTCACCTATCCGCTGGTTGCGGACGTCAAGCACCAGATCTGCCAGGCCTACGACGTGGAATTCGAAGCCGGTGGCGTCGCTTTCCGCGGTTCCTTCCTGATCGACAAGGAAGGCGTCGTTCGGCACCAGGTGGTCAACGATCTGCCGCTGGGACGCAATGTCGACGAAATGCTGCGCATGATCGATGCCCTGCAGTTCACCGAGCAGTACGGTGAAGTCTGCCCGGCCGGCTGGAACAAGGGAGACGAGGGAATGAAGCCGAACGCCGAGGGCGTCGCCTCCTACCTTGCGTCCAACGCCGAGAAGCTGTAAAGTGAACGAAGCGGCGGGGTGTTTGCCGCTTTGGATTATTTCATCAACACGCAAGGGGGCCCTGGATGGGGCCCCCTGTTCTTTTGCCGCGGGAAAAAGAGTTGAACGATGAGACTGAGTGTCGCCACCAATTTCGATCCGCAGTTGATTGAATCCCTGAAGGATTACCCGGTTGTCGAGCTGTTCGGCAAGCTGCGGGAGGACGTGGTCGGAGGAGGGCGGGCGCCCTACCAGCTGGGCAAGGTTTCCCGACGGCAGCTCGCCGAGCATGTCGCCCAGGCACGGGGCGCCGGAATCGCCTTCAACTACCTGCTCAATGCCGCCTGCCTGGGGAACGTCGAAATCACCCGCAAGGGGCAGAAGAAAATCAACCGGCTGCTGGAGTGGATCAGTCGCATCGGCGTAACCTCGGTGACCGTCGCCACCCCCTTCATGTTGCAGCTGGTCAAGACCCGGTTCCCGCAGCTGCGGGTCCGTATCTCCGTATTCGCCGGCGTCGACCGGGTGCGCAAGGCCCAGATGTGGGAGGAGATGGGGGCGGATTGCATCGTGCTTGACAGCATCCTGGTCAACCGCGAACTGCAGACCCTGCGGGAGATCCGCAAAGCGGTCCGTTGCGACCTGGAACTGATGGCCAACAACAACTGCCTGTCAGGGTGTTCCATGTCGCCGATGCACATGAACGCCCTGGCGCATGCCGGCCAGACCGGGAGTGAGAACAAGGGATTTTTCGTCGACTGGTGCTTTCTCAAATGTACCGCGATGAAACTGGAAAATCCGGTCAATTACATCCGTTCCGAGTGGATTCGTCCCGATGATCTGCCCATCTATGAACAGCTGGGCTACGACTTGTTCAAAATTGCCGAACGCGACCTGCCGACCGAGATTCTGCTGGCCCGGGTCAAGGCCTATGCCGCCCGGCGTTTTGACGGCAATCTGCTCGATCTCATTCAGCCGTACGGGTTTCAGGGCATCAAGGAAGGGGCCCGTTATTATCGTCGCGGGCTCGGCTGGATGCTGCGGTTCCTGATCCGTCCGGGTCTGGTCAATCCGTTACGGCTGATACCTCTGAAACGGCTGGCGGAACTGCGTGGCATGATCCGGCCGCTGGAGGGGGATCCGCCGGTCTACATCGACAACCGTGCCCTGGACGGGTTCCTGGAGCGGTTCCAGGATCAGAGTTGCCGCGATGTCGATTGTGAAGATTGCCGCTGGTGCCACCAGTTTGCCGCCAGGGCGGTCCATATCGATAGCGCCAGTCGGGATCAGGCCCTTGCCGCTTATACTGAACTCTTTGATTCAATGCATGGCGGCGATATGTGGCGCTATCTGCCGCAGAAGAAGAACGGAGTGCCGCATGGGGGGAGTTGTCGTGATCCGGAATGTTCAAGTTGAGCGGTGCGACCGGTAGTCCCGGATGGCCGCGTGCAGGGCGTCGGCGGCCAGGTTGGAACAGCTCAGTTTCTCTTCCGGCAGACCGCCGAGGGCGGCGGCGACATCCGCGTTGCTGATCCGCAGCGCCTGCTGCAGGGTCTTGCCGTTCGCCAGCTCCGTCACCATCGACGAGGTGGCGATAGCGGCCGCGCAGCCGAAGGTCTTGAAGCGGATGGCGGTGATAACGTCCTGTTCAATCCGCAGGGTGATGCGCATGATGTCGCCGCACTCGATATCCCCGACCTCGCCGATGCCGTCGGCATCCTCCAGTTCACCGGCATTGCGCGGATGCTGGAAATGGTCCTTGACGGTTTCGTTGTACATCGATTGTCCTCAAGCCCGGGCTTTTAACGGCAAGGGAACGTCTTCCCGATCTTCTTTCTCACCAGGCGGACCCGCGAGTATGCCATCGCACAGCGGCAGGATCGTGGCCTTCAGTCGTCGCGGCTGCTGCTGATCATGGCTGGCCAGCACCACGGTGACACCCTTTTCGGAGAGGTCGGTGACCAGTTGCTCGAACATGGGCAGTGCCTCGGTGTCCAGGCCGGCGCCGGCCTCGTCCAGCAGCAGCAGCCGCGGACGCAGCACCAGCGCCCGCGCCAGGGCTACCCGCTGGATTTCGCCGCCGGAGAGGTTGTCGCTGTGTCGGGATTCGAAATCCTCCAGGCCGACGGCCGCCAGCGCCCGTTCGATGCGGCGGCGCTGCAGGTCACCCTTGACATCCCGCAGGCGCAGGCCGAAGGCCAGGTTCTGGTAGACGGTACCGTTGAAAAGAAACGGACTCTGTTCAACCAGCGTGATCTGGTGGCGCAACTTCCGGCGCTGCCTCGGGCCGGTCACCGGTTCTCCGGCAAACCACAGTTCCCCCTGTTGCGGGACCAGCAGCTGCGCCAGCAGCTGCAGCAGAGTGCTCTTGCCCGCTCCGTTGGGACCGGTCAACAGGTAGCGTTTGCCGGCCTGCAGGTCGAGAGTGTCCACCCGCAGGGTGAAGTTGTCACGCTGGAAAACGACGTTGCGTAACTGCAGCAGGTACTCCATCCGGTTCACCTCTGTTGCATCAGGTTGAGAAACAGGTTGATGACCAGCGCCACGCTCAGCAGCACCATGCCCAGGGCCAGTCCGAAGGCGAATTCGCCCTTGCTGGTCTCCAGGGCGATGGCGGTGGTCATGGTGCGGGTGTAGCCGCGGATGTTGCCGCCGAGCATCATTGCCACCCCGACCTCGGCGATGACCCGGCCGAACCCGGCGACGATGGCCGCCATGACGCCGAAACGAACTTCCCGCAGCAGCTGCCAGGTGCCGCGCAGCCGGCCGGCACCGAGGGTCAGGGCGGTCGGCAGGATGCGCGGGTCGGCGCCGGTCACCGCCGACAGGGTGTAATTGGCGATGATCGGGGTCGCCAGCACCGTCTGCCCGGCGATCATCGCCCAGGGGGTGAAAAGCAGCCCGAGAACGCCCAGAGGCCCCTGACGGCTGAACAGCCCGAACAGCAGCAGTCCGACGACCACCGTCGGCAGTGCCATCAGGGTGTTCAGCAGGGTCAGGACGATCCGTCGTCCGGGAAAGGTGCCGACGCCGACCGCCGCTCCGAGCGGTACCCCCCCGACGGTTGAGAACACCGTCGCTGTCAGGGAGGTGGCCAGGGAGACTCCGACGGCGCCCAGCACCTCCCCGTTGAGGTGGATGATCATGCCGAGCGCGGTGCCCAGCGATTCAAGCAGGTAACCCAAGTTCGGCTCCTGTCAATCAGCGACGTAAAAGAGCTGTTCACCGCCGCGGCGATAGCCGGTGATCAGTTTTCTGCCGGTGTCCGAAGTGAGGAAATCCATGAATTTCCGCGCCAGCTTAACCTTGACATGGGGGTGTCGGGCCGGGTTGACCATGATGACTCCGTAGGGATTGAATAGTCTTTTGTCCCCTTCGACCATGACTCCGAGGTCAATCTTATCCCGGTAGGCGAGGTAGGTGCCGCGGTCGCTCAGGGTGTAGCCGCGACGTTCGTCGGCCATGGTCAGAACCTCGCCCATGCCGCGGCCGGCCTCAAGGTACCAGTCACCCTCCGCCTTGATGCCGGCGGCTTTCCAGAGCTGGAGTTCGCGGGTGTTGGTGCCGGAATCATCCCCGCGGGAGACAAAGGTCGCCTGTGCCAGCGCGATTTTGGTCATCGCCGCCACCGCGTCCTTGAGCCCCTGGATACCGGCCGGGTCGCTTTTGGGGCCGAGAATGACGAAATCGTTGTACATCACATCCCGCCGGTCGACGCCGTAGCCGGCGGCCACGAACTTGTCCTCCTTGCTGCGGGCATGGACCAGCACCACGTCGACATCGCCGGTTTCTCCAAGTTTCAGAGCCTTACCGGTGCCGACGGCGATGACGTCGATATGGCAGTCATTGGCTTTTTCAAAGGGGGGCAACAGTTCGGCCAGCAGCCCGGAGTTTTCGGTTGAGGTGGTGGTCGCCAGGCGCAGATGTTCGATGGCGAAGGCGGGCATTGCGAGCAGGACCAGCAGGGCTGTTATCACGAAATGACGTAACATGTTCTGTCCTCCTAATGATCACCCGGATCCGGCACGGGCCGGACCCGGATTGGCTGTTAATAGTAAAACTGTGCCTGTAACCTGAAAACCACATCATCGCTGTCGTTTTGCAGATCGTCCTGCACGAAGGTGAGATCGGTCTGCAGCTTGGCCAGATGCTTATTGAAATAGTAGTTGACGCCGACCTGGGTTTCGGACTTGTCAAACTCTGCCGAGACCCGTCGGGTTGCCGTTTTGCTGTCGGAGTCGATGGCCGCATAACGTACGCCGACCTCCAGGGTCTGCGGGAGAACCTGGTAGCCCGCCTGCAGGTAATAGCCGTCCGCATCCCAGTCCTCGCCAAGTTCCGGGTCGGCATTCATGGCGTAATATTCGCCTGCTATGGTCAGGGCCGACCATTTGTAGTTGACGTTGGCTGTCATGACCTGCACCTTGAGGTCCTTTCCGTAGGCGGTGGTGAACTCTGCCTTGGTCATGGCATCGAGGTTGAGCGCCTTGTCGAGGACATCGTTGTCTTTGTCGAAATTGCTGCCGACGTCATCACCCGTGACCGTGTTATAGGAAAATGAGGCGCCGAGGTTCAGCAGGACTTGTTGGGGCGGAAAGCCTGCTTCATTCATCCTGAAGGAGCCAAACGGGTTGATGTCGATGCGTCCGTTGTACATCAGGTGATTGTCGGGATTGCTGATGTTCGGACCATTGCCGTTAAATACCCCGACGCGGTATTGCAGCAGTTCGTGTTTAAAGCTGCCGGCAACCTGAATCCCCTGATCCCGTCCGAAATTGAAGGTGTCATTGGCCAGCGAGCGGTCGGGGAAAAGCTGCCGCGAAGCCGAAGTCAATTCCTGACGGGCCTGCGGGGGTTTGAACTGGCCACCCTGCAGCACCAGCGGAGCCCCGAATGTGTAATTGAGATAGGCATCTTCGGTTTTGAAGCCGCCGGCCATCTCTCCCTGAAATTTGTAACCGAATTTCCTGTTGACCAGGTGCCCTTTCAACTGGATTTTGAAACGGCGGATATCAAAGTCACTCTTGTTGTTTCTGGCTGAGTCATCATAGTCGCTATAGCGGTAAATCAACTGGGCATAGCCGCCGATCTGCGCCTTGTAGTTGCCGTCGGCCGTTTCGATCGTCATCCCCTTGCCCGGCTGGTAGTAGGCAAGAGCGGGATTCCTGGTTGCCTCGGCATAGTCTTCGGCGGTAATCACGCCTTTGTCTTTGAGAATGTCCTCCAGGGTACGGGCCTTGGCTGCCGGAGTCAGACAGGCCATCAATAAGATTGCTGCGACACACGAAATTACACTGCGAATCATTGAACCATTCCTTCCTGTTAAATCTCAATTCAACGTCCATGACATGAGCAGCGATGCCCTCGGATCGGACAGCTTCTGCTCGCCTCAAACATCTGAACCTCCTTTCCTGGTGTTGATTTTGCCGGGAAAGAAGCGCAGACACCTCAGGCGCAAGTGCAGTCAGACAACCCGGCGCCCGGCAAGAGTGCCGGTCCAGCTTATCCGACCACCAGAACAGAAAAGGGTGGCTGATTCTCCTTTCCAAGCGTGGGAGGCCCGGTCGTTTCCAACCGAACCCATAGGCCGCGCACCGTAGGAATAATCCGCCAGGTGAAACGGCTCGGAGAAATAAGAATATTTATCCTGAATCAGTGAGATTATCACCGGCGAATAGCGCAAATCATTGATCTGCCTGCGCTTCCCAAAAATCACCGGCGAACCTATGGGTGCGCCTCAGATTTTTGAAAATCGCATTCAGGCCAAGCACTTGCACTCTTCATCCGGCATAAACCCACTGATTCAGGTTTATTTCAGATGGTTGTTTGTGGTCAGGCTCCTTTTGTCGGCAACAAAAACGGGGTCCCTTTCACGATGGAAAGGAACCCCGTTGGATGCACCACGAGTGTTGCATCGGTTTGAGTTCTCCTTTCCAAGCGTGGGAGGCACGGCTGTTTCCGACCGTACCCATTGGCCGTTCACCCTGGGGTCAAACCCGGTAGGTGATGCGGCTCGGAGAGCAGTAGATTGTTATCCGTTGATATCAGAACGTAATTTCGTCAATCTCCATGTCGAGCAGGTTGAAGATGAGTTGTCGGTTGCGCAATGGCCGTCCCTGTTCGAGCAGCAGCTTGCAGACTTCACCGACCTGGAAACTTGCCGCCAGCGCCGGGGTGAAGGAGGGATTGCCGAGTTGTGCCTCGACCCCCTTGCCGCCCTGCCAGTGGCGATAAATCTTTTTCAGTGTGCCTTCTCCGGGAAGAATGGTTGCCACGTGCCCGTACCAGCCGGCGATGGCGCCGTGAACCAGGGGCAACTGCAGGGATTCACACAGCTCTTCCAACTCCAGCCGGGCCGGAACATTATCTACCGCATCGATCACGCAGTCAACACCGGAAAGCAGTTCGGCACCGTTGTCCCTGCCCAGCAGCGCCCGGATCGGGGTCAGGGTCACGGCCGGGTTGACTTCGCCGATGCGTTCCGCCGCGACCTCGACCTTGACCCGGCCGAGGTTTTTCGGTGACGAGAGCAGCTGGCGGTTGAGATTGTTCTCCTCGAAGATGTCATCATCGATGGAGATGATCCGGCCGACGCCGAGGCGCGCCAGTTGTTCAAGGATGTAGCCGCCAAGGCCGCCGGCGCCGATCACGGCAACCGTGCTGCGGAACAGCCGCAACTGCTGCTCTGTTGAAATCATCTGCTGGTTGCGCTGGTAGCGGGCCGGCAGCAGCCCGGCCTGAAGAATGGTTTCCTCGACTTCGGCGACGGGCCGGTTGAATCGTTCACCCGCCTGCTGCTGGTCATGCCAGGAAACCAGCCCGTCCGTGGCCCGTTCATGGAGAAATATCCGCAACGCGTCCATGGTCAACCCCCTCCGACCAGGGGAAAGATGGCCAGCGTGTCCCCGTCTTCAAGGCGGCGTTCCAGGTCCACGTGGCGGCTGTTGATCATCAGGATACCGAGTTTTTCAGTCGGCAGGTCGAGCTGTTTGACAACCTGCCCGACCTTTGTCCCCGTGGGGTAGTCGCGGGTTTCGATATCGAAGCGCCCGGCGCGGAAGGTGGCAAAGAGCTTGACGGTAATTTTCATGGATTCCGGTCTCCGAAAAGGACTCTGAGTTCCAGGTGTTCATTCTCCCACAATCGTTTGTCGGCAGTCGGCAGCCGGCCGCCTGTGTGGAAGCTTTCCGGCTGTTCGGCGAAAAGGGATCTGAGCCGTTGCGGTTCGAGCAGAATACCGTGCAGAAGAATCCGCGGCGCCAGTTCCGGCAACAGCAGGTTGAACAGTTTCAGACGGATACGTCCCCGTCCGGTTGCCGGCGCCTGCTCGGGATTCCGGTAGGTCATGCCGTCGCGCATGGCCGCGAGATGCCCGCCGCTGCGCATGGTGGCGCCGACCAGGCCGGGCATGGCGCCGGAAAGAGCCAGGGTGGCGCCGTCTTCGATCAACGCCGCGGCGGCATCGTCGACCGCCTTGTGGTTGAGAAATATCGTCGTAATCCGGTTAGCCTGGTAGTCACGGCTGATGTTGAACTGTTCCATCAGCATCTGCCTGACGGTATGGCCGACTTCGACTTCGACCTCGACCCCCTCCTGAAACAGTGGGAAGAAATTTGCCAGATGATCTTTCGGGAGTTGTAGCTCAAGAGATGGGGTGTCAGGCATTTTCGTCCTTGCTTGCAGCCCGGAGGCGACCGGATGCGGTCACCTCCGGGCATTCATTTACCAGTTGTAGACTCCGTCCAGTTCCTCGTCGCTCATCGAGAAGGTCTGGTTGTGCGGCGCGATCGGATCGGTGTAGAAGTAGCGCGGCAGGCGGTCGTCGGCGCTGGTGAAACCGGCGCGTTTGTTGAAGTCGCGTTCCGCGGTCAGGACCTTCTTGCCCAGTTCGACCACGTCGTCGGCGGTCAGTTCGGTGCCGTAGAAGGCGTTGAGCATGTCGATGTAGGCCTGGAAGGTTTCCGGCTGATCGAGAATCGCGAAGGCGATGAACAGGCACATGCCGGTCGAGTCGATGGCCGCGGTGGCGATCTGCAGGTTGCGCGACAGTTCGATCTGCCCTTCGGTTTTCAGTGGATCGACATCACCGCCAACCTTGAGGATATTGGTGGCGATGGCGTAGCCGGCGGTGTGGTCGGCGCCCATGGTGGTGGTGGCGTAGGTGACGCCGATGCCCTGGATCGGGCGCGGGTCATAGGCCGGGATCGCCTGGTTCTTGACCACCGGCACCTTCTCGACGCCGAATACCTTGCCGGTGATACCGGCGCCGCTGCCGAGAGTGCGGCCCAGCGGCGTCCCCTTGCCGACCTCTTCGAGCAGCCTGATGGCTCCTTCGCTGTCGCCGAATTCGGCCAGACCGGCCTGCATGGCGATGCCGATGGTGACCCCCATTTCGATGGTGTCGAGGCCGAAGTTGTCATCCATGTAGTCGAGTTTCGCCACGGTGTCGAGGTCGTCGATGCCGCAGTGGCCGCCATGGGCCCAGACGGTCTCATACTCCGGCTGCTTGGTGAGGTAGTTACCGTCCTTGTCGTTGAAAATGCCGGAACACTGGATCACGCAGCCGCGATGGCAGCCGTGGGTGGCCTTGCCGCCGCGTCTGGTTTCCATCTCCGCCAGGGACTCACCGCTGAGTTTGGCGCCGCCCTCGAAAACGCCCGAGGTGAAGTTGCGGGTCGGATAACCGCCGGCCTCATTGAGGACGTTGGTCAGCACGTTGGTGCCGTAGGCGGGAAGACCCTCGCCGGTGACCGGATGCTTGCGCAGCCCCTCGACGAAGATCCGGTTGGCATCGCGGAAGGCGTCCGGGTTTTTCGGCGCCCGTTGTTTGCGGCCGGCATCGTCGAGGATGATCGCCTTGACCCGTTTCGACCCCATGACCGCGCCGACGCCGCCGCGTCCGCAGTGGCGGGTGGGGCGCAGTTCCGGGTCAGTACAGGCGATCGAGGAGGCAAGCATCAGCCGTTCACCTGCCGAGCCGATCGACATGTAGGCGACCTTGTCGCCGTACTGGGCGCGCAGCTTTTCGATCAGTGGATAGTTGTTCAGCATTTTGAGGCTGTTGTCAATTTCGACTTTGACATCGTCCGGTGTGACGATGATCTTGTAGAGATCGTCCCCTTTCGGCTTGCCTTCGAGGATGATGGCGGCATAGCCGATGCGCGCCAGCACCTGGGCGGCCTGGCCGCCGGCGTTCGACTCCTTGATAGTGCCGGTCAGCGGGCTCTTGCAGCCGACCGAGAGTCGGCCGCTCATGGCGCCGCTGGTGCCGCTGAGCATGCCGGGAGCGATGACCAGCTTGTTTTCGTCGCCAAGGGGATGGCAGAGGGGATTGACTTCCTTGCTGATGATCAGCGAGGTCACCGCTCTGCCCCCCAGCCCGGCATACTCGCCGACCGGCTCAAAGCTGACCTTCGGACCTCCTTCGGCCCCCATGTCGATTCTGACGATCTTGTCCATGTGTTGCATTCCTCCACGCTCGAGGTTGACCACAGGGCCCCTTTCCCCCAGGGAGGCCCGGCCGTTTCCAGCCGAACCCGGCGGCCTGGCGCCGTGGGAACATTCCGGTAGGCGGGCAGGCTCGGCGACACACTGTGATTTTCGGATTACAATAAAACTCAATAATACCTTCTTTTGCGGCGAATGGTAGTGGCTTTTAAGGTTGGGGAAACATTTTTTCCGGGGCTCTTTACCGCCTGCTTTTCCTCCGGCATACTGGATTCTGGAATTCTCTCCCGCCTGATTGGTGCTCAGCCGGGCGGCGCCCCACAGAAAAGAGTCGCATCACAATGTTCCCATCGGACCAGACAGACCCCTTGATCCCTCATCCGGGACGATTGTCCCATCCCTCCAAGCTGTTCGTCGAGACCACCGCGCGCTGCAATCTCAACTGCGCCATGTGCGTCAAGCAGACGCCGGGGGCGGCAGCCGCCGAGGGTGACCTTGCCGACCGGACCTTTGCCGCGCTGCTGCCGGCGATGGGAGCGCTGGAGGGCCTGGTGCTGAACGGCATCGGCGAACCGCTGTTGCATCCGCGGCTCGAAGACTTCATCGGCCGGGCGCGGCGGGCGATGCCGGAGACCGGCTGGATCGGTTTTCAGAGCAACGGCCTGCTGCTTGATGCGGCGCGGGCGCGTTCCCTGGCTGCCGCCGGGCTTGACCGGGTCTGCCTGTCGGTCGATGCCAACTCGCCGGAGACCTTTCGCGCGCTGCGCGAGGGGGGCGAACTGCAGGCTGTTGAAGGGGCTTTTGCCGCCCTGCGCGAGGCGAAGACGCTGCGACCGGGGCTCAAGGCCGGAGTCGAATTCGTGCTGATGAAACAGAACCTGCACCAACTCTGCGACACCCTGCGCTGGGCTGCTGCTCAAGGGGCCGAGTTCGCCCTGGTCAGCCACCTGCTGCCCTACGCCGAAGAGAGCCTGGAGCATAAGGCCTATCCCGACTGCACCGAGGCCGCCATCGAACTGTTCGATCGTTGGAAACAGCAGGGCGAACAGGTCGGGATCGACATCGGCCGCTACTTCCAGGTCGCCTTCAAGTTCGCCTACGGTCGCAGCCCTGAGGAGGAACGGCTCATCGAACTGGTGGCCGGGATGAAGCGAGAGGCCGAACAACGGGGCATCTTCTTCGATCTGAAGAAATTGCTGGGGATTGATCGGCCTTTTCTGGATCAGGTTGGCGCCACCTTTCAGAAGGCTGAACGACTTGCCGCCGAACTCGGTCTCGACCTGCGGCTGCCGGGGGTGATCCCGAAAGCCCGGCGACGTTGTGAATTTGTCGAGGACGGCAGCGCGTTCATCAGTTGGGACGGCAGGGTGTATCCCTGCTACTTCCTCTGGCACGGTTACCGTTGTCACGCCAGCGGCTGGGAACAGCAGGTTCAGGCCCGCAGTTTCGGCCGGGTCGGTGACCGGAGCCTGCTCGCTATCTGGAACAGCCCTGAGTTCAGCGCCTTCCGTCGCAGTGTTCTCAGCTACGACTATCCCTTCTGTTTTGCCTGCACCCTGGCGCCTTGCGATTACATCCAGACCGACGATTTCGAGCAGGACTGTCACGTCAACGGCGAGCCGTGCGGGTCGTGTCTCTGGTGCATGGGACTTTTTCAATGCCTGCGGTAGGGCGGATGAAAAAGCTTTATGCCGCCAAGACGCCAAGAGCGCCAAGAAAACCTTTTTCAACGGAAAGGCGCTGAGAGGGAGAGCCGCAGAGACAGCCGGGTCGGGATTGTGGGGTTGAAAGCCAGGGCTGGTTCATCTTTCTCTCCATCTCTGCCCCTCTGCGCCTCAGCGTTGAGATCTTTTAAAGCCTTTGGTTGCTCAGGTTTTTAATCCCCGGCAATAGATTCCCGTTGCAGTTCCGGCAGTTCCCGCTGCGCGCCGCGCAGGGCGAAGTAGTCCTGCGGGGTGTTGATGTTGTGGAAGGAGAGCCCCTGCGGGTCGATCTGTCGCCAGCTTTCTTCGGCCAGCTCGACGACCCGTACCGCCGGGAAGAAGTCGATGATCCGTCGGCCGCCGCTGCTCAGCACCGCCTCCATTGCCGGCAGGCAGCGCTTGTGATAGCGGGCGTGCAGCGGTTCGAGGCCGCATGGGTTGCGCGGGATGAGAACATCGGCCCGCGCGGCCCGGCGGCAGATGTGCCGAATCAGCTTCGGCTGCAGAAAGGGCATGTCGCAGGCGACGACGAAGATCTGCGGCTGGCGGGCGTGGTGCAGTCCGGCGTGAATGCCGGCCAGGGCTCCCCGGCCGCGATGGATGTCGGCAGCCTTGCGGCAGGGGATGTCGCGATACAACTCCGGTGAGTTGGTGACGATCAGCACTTCCGCGAACAGGTCGGTCAGCAACTGGCAGGTGCGTTCAATGAAGCGTTTCCCCTCCAGCGGCAGCAGCGATTTGTCGCTGCCCATGCGTCGGCTTTCGCCGCCGGCGAGAATCACTCCCGTGGTGTCCGGGATAACTCCGGTGCCGGTGACCGGCGGTTGGGGGTCTGCTCGATGCTGGCGACCGGATCGTAACCTCTTCATGGGCTGTTCCTCTCTCATCCGGGGGTCTCTTTCCTGCCGCGGCTGAAGCCTTCTTTCGCGGCCAGCAGGTCGAGATGCAGGGTGGCGGCGTCCTCAACTTCGAGCGGCAGTCCTTCTCCCCGTTCGCGACTGTCGACCACTTTCAGGTAGCCGCAGCACTTGCGGCATATATCGACCCTGTAGTCCGGTTCGCCCTCGGCGGTGAAGTAGGCAAGGGTCTCATGGTCACTGTTGCCGCAGTGAATGCAGGTCAGGCGATGGAACGACCAACGACTGCCGCAGAGACTGCACTGGAGTTTTTTCTTTCCCTCCTTACCGCTCAGTTCGGCAATTGCCGGCAAGCCGCCGCAGAGCGGACAGTAGCCGTGTTCCCAGTTCTCCGTCCGGCTCTCAAGTCCCTCGGCGCGGCAGCGTTCAAGGGCCGCTCCGAGGGTTGTGGTCAGACAGTATTCGAGCAGGGCCGGCTGCATGCCGATCGTTTCAGCTGTGCCGGTGATCGGTTTCCGGTCGCGGTCGAGGGCGGCGCGCAACAGCCCTGTCAGATCGAGCCTGTCGCTCTGCAGGGTGGTTTCCAGCGCCTTCAGTTCCTCTTGCCCCTGCTGTCCGTGTTGCTGCAGGATGAGCAGCAGGTCGGCAAAGAAGGCCCGCGCCCGGTTCTCGTCGATGTTCAATGTTTCGCCGCTGAGCAGCGGGAAACCCTGTTGCTGCCTGAGGGTTGCAGTCTCGTGGTCGATGTCGACCCGCAAAAAGTTTTCGGCGGTGGCGAACAGCTTGTAGAGTCGGGCGTAAAAACGGCAGATCTCGGCCAGCGCCGGTTTCGCGGCGGCCAGTTCTTCAAGTCGTTGCAGGCGTTTCTGCAGCATGGAATAGCTCCTGTCGGAAAAGACCGCGGGGTGGACACCGCTCGCATGTTGCAACGGGCAAGCGGCGGGCAGTGCCCACCCCGCCGAAGCTGCGGGCCGGGGAGAGAGTTTCCGGCCAGCAGTCATGGAGGTTGGCGGTTCGTTCAGTTCTTGGCGACCTTCTCGAACCATTTGCCGGCATGTTTTTTCGCCCAGCTTCTGCGGACCTGGCCGTAGAGCATCCCCTCCAGGGTGCCCGGATTGCCGATGGTGGCCAGGTAGACATGGACGATCATGCCGACCATGAACAGGTTGAAGAAGATGCTGTGCAGCAGGAAGGACGCCTGGGTCAGTTCCCGGCTGTAGGCAGTCGGGTCCCAGATGACCAGTCCTGTCGCGCCCATCACCAGGGCGGCAATGACGGCGAAGATCCCGAACAGTTTCTGGCCGGCGTTGAATTTCCCCTGGGGGATCTCTTCCGCGTTGCGGGACAGGTAGCCGCCCAGCCGGGCGATCCATCTGCGGTCATCGGCATCAAAGCGGCAGACCTCCCCGGCGTGGCTGAGGAACAGCAGCACCGAACCGATCAGAAAAACGATTCCGGCCCACTTGTGGACCACGATTCCCTGTTGCGGTCCGCCGAACAGGTCGAAATAGCCGAAGAAGGTGTGGGCGTAAAGACCCAGGCCGGACAGCACCAGCAACAGGAAGGAGATGGCAACCAGCCAGTGCAGAACGCGGCTGGCGGTGCCGAAGCGGTCAATCGTGTTGGTCATGGTCATTCACCTCCCTTGCGCGGTTGATCATCTGCGTCATCCAGTTTCTTCGGCCCGATGGTGACATAATGCAGGGCCGCGACGCCGACGGCGCCCCAGAAGCCGAGAATGCCGAGCGGTTTGACGACATCCTTCCAGAAGAAGATCGAGGCCGGAATGGCCGGATTTTTCGGCAGCCGGTAGGTGCCGGGTTCATCATCAAGGACATAGAGGACTCCGAGCCCGCCGAGATCGTTCTCGCCGTAGAGCTTTTTGCCGGCCGCTTTCGCTTCCGCGATCAACTGGTCCCGGTCGCCGAAACTGAGGGCCTGGGTTGGACAGGCCTTGGCGCAGGCGGGCAGCAGTCCGTTCTGCACCCGGTCGCTGCAGGCATGGCACTTGGTGACCTTTTGTTTCGCGTCGTAACGCGGCACGTCGAAGGGACAGCCGCTGACGCAGTAATGGCATTCGATGCACTTCTCCCGGTTGTAGGCAACCAGTCCCTCTTTGGTGTGGTAGAGGGCGCCGGCCGAAGGGCAGACCTTGACGCAGCCGGCATCGGCGCAGTGCATGCAGCGCCGGTTGATGAACAGCCAGCGCAGGTCGTCCCCCTGCTCCTGTTCGATGAAGTGGATCTGGTTGTAGAGTAGCGGCGTCAGGTCCGGCGGATTCTCGTAGCTGCCCCTGTTGACCGTCGCTTCGGCGTCGAGTTTATTCCACTGCTTGCAGGCGACCTGGCAGCTGCGGCAGGCGGTGCAGCGGGTGGTATCGATCAGGAATGCTTTCCGTTTCATAGTCTCCTCCCCCTAGCTCAGCTTTTCGACGTTGACCATGAACGCCTTGGTTTCCGGGATCATGGTATTGGCGTCGCCGGCGGTCGGGGTCAGCAGGTTGGCGCTGTCCCCGGCATTTTTGGTTTCCCAGCCGAAGCACCAGGGCAGGCCGACCTGGTGAATGGTCGCGCCCTCGATCTTGAAGGGACGGAAGCGCCTGGTGACGATCGCCACCGCCTCGACACTGCCGCGACCCGAACTGACCTTGACCATGTCACCATGGCCGATAGCGCGGTCAGCCGCCAGTTCCGGACTCATTTCGACGAAAAGTTGCGGCTGCATTTCCAGCAGCCAGGGGGTGTTGCGGGACATAACCCCGGTCTGCCAGTGTTCGGTCACCCGGTAGGTGGTGGCGACGAACGGATAGCGCTTGTCGTTGCTGTAGTAGACATCCTCCGGCAGCTTTTCCGCGCCTTCGTAGAATAGTTTCATGGCCGGATTGGTCCTGGTTCCCGAGAGCGGATTGTTCTTGATCGGGCTTTCCAGCGGTTCGTAATGTTCGGGGAAGGGGCCCTCCTTCATCTTGGCGCCGAAGATCGAGGCGACGCCGTCGGGGAGCATGATGAAGGATTTCCTGGTCCCCGGTTGCGAAAGCGGCTTCCAGCCGCCGTCGGGCACATCGCCCTTCCACCCGCTGCCGGTCCACCAGATGACCGGCCGCTGACTGTTCCAGGGCACGCCGTCGGCGTTGACCGAGGCGCGGTTGTAGAGGATGCGGCGATTGACCGGCCAGCACCAGGCCCACTCGGGATAGAGGCCGATGCCGCTCGGATCCTTGTGGCTGCGGCGGGCCATGTTGTTGCCGTGGCCGTTGTAGCTCTGGCAGTAGAGCCAGTTGCCGGACGAGGTCGAACCGTCATCCTGCAGGTAGGCGAAGGAGGGGACCAGGTCGCCCTTCCTGAAAGCCTTGCCCTTGACCACCTTGTCCGTGAGGAAGTAGCCGTTGATCTCCTTGGCCACGGCATGGATGTCGAGTTCCTGCAGCCGCCCGTCGGGCATCCTGAAGCCGTAATTCCACGAAAGTTTCAGAATCGGATCGGGGAAGGCGCCGCCCTCGTCCCGATAGCGTTTGGCCACCCGGTACTGCAGCTCGGTCATGATCTCCGAGTCGGGGCGGCTGTCGCCGAGGGGCTTGACCGCCCGGTAACGCCACTGGGCCCAGCGGCCCGAGTTGGTGATGCTTCCTTCCTTTTCGAAGGAGGCGGCCACCGGCAGGAAGAAAACCTCGGTGTCGATCTTGGCCGGATCCATGCCCGGGCCCTTCCAGAAGGACGCGGTTTCGTTGTCGAACAGGTTGACCGCCACCATCCAGTCGAGCCTGGAAAGGGCTTCACGCACCTTGTTGGCATTGCTGCCGCTGCAGGCCGGGTTCTGGCCCCAGGCGAAAAAGCCCTTGACCTGATCGCGGATCATCTTGTCGAACAGCATCAGCCAGGAGGCGTTCTGGCCGTCGTCCAGCTTCGGCAGCAACTGGTAGCCGAACTCATCCGCGGCACCCAGGCCGGTGTCGAAGTGCGCCCGCAGCAGCGAGGTGATGTACTTGCCGCGGTTGCCCCACCAGTTGGCGCTTTGCGGGTCGTTGGTGGTCGGCGTGGTCTTCTTGATGTAGGTGGTCAGGTCTTTCAGACTCGCTTTCGGGGTCGGCAGGTAGCCGGGCAGGATGTGGAACAGCAGGCAGTGGTCGGTCGAGCCCTGGACGTTCGATTCGCCGCGCAGGGCGTTGACCCCGCCGCCGGCGACGCCGATGTTGCCGAGCAGCAGCTGGATGATGGCCATGGTGCGGATGTTCTGGGTGCCGACGGTGTGCTGGGTCCAGCCCATGGCGTACATGATGGTCGCCGCCTTGCCCGGCTTGCCGGAGGCGCCGTAGGTCCGGTAGATCTCCTCGAGCTTTTTCACCGGGGTGCCGGTGATGCCGGAGACCACTTCGGGGGTGTAGCGGGAGAAGTGCTTCTTCAGCAGTTGGAAGACGCAATTCGGATCCTGCAGGCTCGGGTCGCTCTTCGGTACGCCGTCGGCATCGCGCTGGAAGTCCCAGGTCGATTTGTCGTAGCTGCGTTTGGCGGTGTTGTAGCCGGAGAAGAGCCCGTCCAGGTCGCCCGGCATCCTGAAACGGGGGTCGACCAGGAAGGTGGCGTTGGTGTGCAGCTGCAGGTACTCCTTGTGATACAGGTCGTTGTTGAGGATGTAGTTGATCATCCCGCCCAAAAAAGCGATGTCGGTGCCGCTGCGCAGCGGGGCGTAGATATCCGCCCTGGCGCTGGTGCGGGTGAAGCGCGGATCGACGCTGAGGATCTTGGCGCCGTGTTCCTTCGCTTCGAGGACGTAATGGAAGGAAATCGGGTGGTTCTCAGCGGCATTCGAGCCCATCACCAGCACCACATCCGAGTTGCGGATGTCGATCCAGTGATTGGTCATCGCGCCGCGGCCGAACGAGGTCGCCAGACTGGCAACCGTGGCGGAGTGTCATATTCGCGCCTGGTGTTCGATGTACACCAGGCCCCAGCTGCGCAGCAGTTTCTGCAGCAGGTAACACTCCTCGTTGTCGAGGGCGGCGCTGCCGACCGAGGCGATGGCGTCGGTACGGTTGACCACCTGTCCCTTGGAGTTTTTCTCCATGAAGGTGGCGTCACGGGTTGTCTTGATGCGCTCGGCGATCTGTTCAAGGGCCCAGTCCCAGGAAACCTTCTGCCACTGGTTAGATCCCTTGGCGCGGTACATAGGTTCGGTGACGCGCTTGTCATTGTGCCGCAGTTGGTAGATCGAGGCGCCTTTGCTGCAGAGGGTGCCGCGATTGATCGGATGATCCGGGTCGCCCTCGGTGTTGATCACCTCGCCGCCCCGGCTGTGGACGATCAGGCCGCAGCCGACCGCGCAGTAGGGGCAGATGGTGGTGGTCTCCCGGGCGTACTGGATTGCCAGGGGCTGGGCTTCGGCTTCGGCCGCCTTCAGGCCGATGCCGAGGACCGATCCGGCCACCGCCCCGCCTGAAAACTTGAGAAAGCCACGTCTGTTCAGTTGCATTTCGTACCTCCTTTATGCTGAGAAAAAAAGATCGCCTGCCCGCTCGCGCGGGAGGTAGATGAACGACCCATGTGCCGCCAGGCAGCGGCATGAAATAAGCTCATGGATTCGCAAGTTGCATACCAGTGTTTTGAAATTGTCATAATTGCTATTGAAAACAGCTGTTTGCGTATTTATTCAGCAAAATTAAGTGAAATGAAGATGATTTTGATTGTATATATTTTTCCATGAACGTATCTTTTGTGGGTAGAATCTATCCATGCGGCATTTGGTATCCATTGTTTTTAAAACGGGAATTATTCATGAATGGACGGGTTTATATCTGCGATGACGAAGCCGGAATGCTGCGTTATCTGAAAAAGATGCTGGGCGCCTGGGGTGTCGAGGCGGTGACCTTTGACCGCCCCCTGGCGCTGCTGGAAGGGTTGCAGACGAACCGGCCGGGTGTCGATCTGCTGCTGCTCGATATCAAGATGGCTGAACTCGATGGTCTGGAGACCCTGCGTCGGGTCCGCGGCCGTCATCCCGACCTGCCGGTGGTGATGATGACCGGTCACGGCAGCATCGAGTCCGCGGTCGAGGCGATGCGGATGGGAGCTCAGAACTACCTGACCAAGCCTTTTCCACAGGAACAGTTGCGGGCGGTGGTCGGGCAGTGTCTGCAGCGCGGCAGGCTGCTGGCGGAAAATCGCAGTCTGAAGCAGAAGCTGCGGCAGCACCGGGATGAGCAGGTTATTTTTAAAAGTGCCGCGTTCGCCGAAGTTTACGACCTGGCGATGCGGGTCACCGGGGTTGATTCGCCGCTGCTGGTGCTGGGAGAAAGCGGCAGCGGCAAGGAGATGATCGCCCGTGCCGTTCATCAGCACAGCCCGCGCAGCGGGGCTCCCTTTCTCGCCATCAACTGCGCGACCCTGACGGAAACCCTGCTTGAGAGCCAGCTCTTCGGCCACCGAAAAGGGGCATTCACCGGAGCGCTGCAGAATCAGCCGGGACTGTTGGCCGCGGCCGAGGGCGGCACCCTGTTTCTCGATGAAGTCGGGGAGTTGAGCCCGGCGCTGCAGGCCAAGCTGCTGCGGGTACTGCAGGCCGGAGAATACCTGCCGGTCGGCTCGACCAGCCCGCTGAAGGCCGATGTGCGTTTTATCGCCGCCACCAACAAGAACCTGGAGCAGGAAGTCGCGGCCGGGAGGTTCCGCGAGGACCTTTACTATCGTCTCAATGTGATCACTCTTGAGCTGCCGCCGTTGCGGCAGCGTCCGGAGGACATCAAACCCCTGGTAGAGCACTTCCTGATCAAGATGGCGCGCCGGATGGGGCAACCCCCCAGACAGGTTGGAGCCGAACTGCTGACCGTCCTTCAAGGCTACAGTTGGCCGGGCAACGTGCGGGAGCTGGAAAATGTCATTGAACGCTGCGTGGTGCTGACGCGCGATCCGGTCCTGACCCCCGAGCTGCTGCCGGGCAAGCTGCGATGTCCGGAATCGATTTCCTTCGCCGCCGTCCTGCCGTCCTTCAGTCTGCGGGATGCCGAAAGGCTGCAGGTCAGAAGAGCCCTGGAGGAGACCGGCTGGAACAAGAGTCGCGCCGCGCAGCTGCTCGGGGTGACGCGTAAAACCCTGGACAAGAAAATCCGTGATTTTGAACTCTCCCCGGAGCCTTCGTCATGAGTCGCCGTCGCGGGGGAGGGGTGTTGTTGCTGCTCTGGCTGCTGATCATGGCGTCGCTGCCGGGTGCCGATGCCGCGGAGAAAGCCGGGGAGCTGCTGCTCGGCATGTCGACCGCCCTGAGCGGCCCGGCCGGAGAACTCGGCCGCGAGATGCGGCGCGGTGTTCTTGCCGGAATAGCCCGTGTCAACCGCGCCGGTGGCATCAATGGTCGGCGCTTGCGGCTGATCGCTCTCGATGACGGCTATGAACCGGCGCGCACCGCACCGAACATGCACCAGTTGCTGGAGAAGGACCGGGTGCTGGCGGTGATCGGCAATGTCGGGACACCGACCGCCATCGCCTCGTTGCCGCTGATTCGCGAGCAGCAGACACTCTTTTTTGCCCCCTTTTCCGGGGCCGGGGTGCTGCGGCGCGATCCGCCGGAGCGTTACGTGATCAACCTGCGGGCCAGTTATGCTGAAGAAATCTCCGCCATGGTCGACGCGCTGGTTGACCGGGGTGGTCTGCGGCCGGAGCAGCTCGCCTTTTTCACCCAGCGGGACGGTTATGGCGACGCCGGTTATGTCGGCGGCTTCGCGGCGCTGAAGCGTCATGGGTTGCGCAGTGAACAGCAGGTGCTGCATGTCCGCTATCGACGCAATACCCTGGCGGTCGAAAACGCCCTCGCCGACCTGTTGCTGGCGGAGCATCCACCGTCCGCGGTGATCATGGTCGGGGCCTATGCTCCCTGCGCCAAATTCATCCGTCTGGCCCGCCGGTCGGGGCTGGATGTTCTGTTTCTCAATGTTTCCTTCGTCGGCAGCGCGGCACTGGCGCGCGAGCTCGGCGCCGACGGTGACGGGGTGGTGGTGACCCAGGTGGTTCCGCACCCGACGGAAAGCAGCCTGCCGCTGGTGAAGGCTTACCGAACTGACCTGCGGCGGATCGATGACCTCCCGTTCAGCTTCGTCAGCCTCGAGGGGTATGCCGCGCTGCGAACGCTGCTGGCCGGCATGGAGAAGGTTTCAGGTCCCTTGACGCGCGAGACACTGATTGACGGCCTCGAACAGTTGGGAACATTCGATCTCGGCATCGGCATGCCGTTGAAGATCGACGCCCGCAATCACCAGGCCGGCCATCGGGTGTGGCCGACCCGGCTGGAAAAAGGCACTGTCGTACCGGTCAGTTGGGACCAGGTTGTTGCCGGGCTTCCCGGCCGGAGCAGGCCATGAAACCGCTCAAGCCGGGCAGTAAAATCATTCTCCTGGTCTGGGTGCTGGTGATGATCGGCTTGCTCGCCGGGGTGTTGACCAACGGACTGGTGGGCTGGACGCTGCACGGTTTGAACCGGGAGCGGGAAAAACTCGCCGAGCAGGAGGCCCGCCTCAACCGGGGCGCCGAACAGCTTCGTCGCCTCAGCCGTCAGGCGCAGACAGCTCTTAATGAACTGCTGCAGCTCGATCTCGGTACGGTGCGGGAGCCATTCCCTGAAAACGATCTGATCCAGTTACAGGCGGAGCTGCGGAATACCCATGGGATTGCCGATCTGAAGCAGGTCAGCAGCGCTCTGGAACAGCGCAGTTACAAGCTGCGACGCATCTGGCGGCGGGCGGTCGCCTGGCGAGCCGGGTATCGACCGGTCTATCTCGACAGCCGTGATCGGCAAACCCTGGCGCTGGTTCGGCGACAGCTGCAGCGGTTGCGTGCCGATCTGGAAATTTTCGAGGGCCGCAAGCGGTTGCAGGAGGCGATCACCATGCGTCGTTGGCGCCGGGCCGACCGGAGTGAGGCGGAAAAACTGGCCGCCGCGTTGCTCGGTTACCGTAACCAGTCCTGGCGCCGCAGTCTTGACGGGATCAATACCGAACTGGTGGATTTATCGCGGATGGTCGAGATCCTGGCCGGGGAAGATCGTCTCGATCAGCTTGCCGATCTGAAGGATAATCAACTCAAACCGAGCCTGGAGCGCCTGAAGCACGAGATCGGGCGTTTGCGTGCCGCCGGTCAGCTCGGTCCGGACGAATTGCCGTCGAAGGTGGTGGCGGCTCTCAACGAAGCCCTGTTCGGCCGCGGGTTCACCGTTTATGAACAATACCAGACCATCCGCCCGGGGAAGGGGGGGCTTTATCTGCTGGTTCAGAGCCGGCTCCAGTTGCTGCGACAGCGTGAGCGGCTGCAGGCCGAAGCCCAGCTTGAGCTGCAGCGGCTGGAGGCGCTTTATCCACCCCTTGCCGGTCTTACCCAGCAGCGTAACCGGGAGCTGGCGCGGCAGGCCGACCGCAGTCTCACCAACGGTGCTCTCGATCTTTTCATGCTGAGCCTGCTGACCCTGGCCGGATTCCTCGGCCTCGGTTTCCTGATTATTCGCATGACCCGGCACCAACTGGCGGCCATGGCCCGCCTGCGGCGACAAAATGAACTGATTCTGACCTCTGCCGGGGAAGGCGTTCTCGGGCTTGATCGTCGGGGGAAAGCCATATTTATCAATCCGGCCGGTGCCCGTCAGCTCGGCTGGGAGCAGGAGGACCTGGTCGGTCTGGATTACCGGCAGATACTGCGTGACGGGGATGGGTTCGACGCGTCCGCAGATCCGGTTTCCGGAACCCTGAAGCAGGGGCTCTGCCATCGCAGTGACGAAGAGCAGTTTCGACGCCGGGACGGCAGTTTGATCCCGGTGGCCTGCGCGGTGACGCCGCTGCAAGATGAGTCCCGGCAGATCGAGGGGGCGGTGGTGACCTTCATGGACATCAGTGACCGCAAGGCGGCCGAGAAAACCCTGCGCCGTTACTACGACCGGCTGGCGGAGCAGGAACACGCCCTGGCGGAACTGAACAAGGATCTGGAACAGAAGGTCGCCGAACGGACCCAACTGCTCGAAGAGAAGAGCCGTGAGCTGATGGCCGCCCAGGAAGAACTGGCGCACGCGGAAAAACTGGCCGCCATCGGCTCACTGGCCGCCGGGGTCGCTCACGAAATCAACAATCCGGCGGCGATTATTCGCGGCAATGTCGAAATCCTGGAAACAACCTTGCCGGCCGGCAGCGAGGCGCGGGAAGAAACCGGGGAAATTCTCCGCCAGGTGGAGCGCATTTCATTGATTACCGGCAACCTGCTCGCGTTTGCCCGCAAGCAGAACCTGCGGTATGCCGAGTTCTCCCCCAACCTGCTGCTGACCGAAATTCTCGATCAGATCGGTCACCATGTGCCCGTGGACGGGGTCGATATCCGTTTCGAACCGGCTGCGGGTCTGCCCCCCTGTCGCGGGGATGCCGAACGTCTGCGGCAGGTGTTTATCAACCTGATTGTCAATGCCCTGCAGGCGATGGCCGGCAGCGGGGTGCTGCGGGTTGCGACGCTGCTTGACGGGGATTCCCTCCTGGTGGTGATCGCCGATTCAGGTCCCGGCATTCCGGAGGAGATCCGCGGCCAGATTTTCAATCCCTTTTTCACCACCAAGGCCGAAGGGACCGGTCTCGGGCTGTCGGTCTCCTACGGAATCGTGCAGGCTCATGACGGCATCATCGAGGTGGAGAGTCGGGACGACTGCGGGAGTACCTTCTTTGTTCGGCTGCCGGTCGGAGTTGAATCTGTTTGAGTCCCGGAAAGCCCCCTCCCCCCCCCTTTTTTTTCCTGTCGGATTTTTTTACAGTTCGTTGTTCGTTTTTAGATCGCGAAAAAAAAGCATATAAAAACAGCATGTTATAAATGGGAATGCTGTTTGCAGTCTCCTTGGATAACGAATAAATAGTGATGCTGGCCATCAGGAACAGAGGAGGAGGCTGCGATGTTGAGATTTTTGGTGCTTGTTGTGTTGATGACTGCGGGGATGTTTTCTACGGCGGGTGCTTCAATGATCAGCTGGACAGACTGGACATCGGCGACAACCGGTGTTTCCGGGTCGGCGCAAGGTGTCATGTCGGTCGGCGGGTCAAGTATCGATGTCGACTTTACCGGGATTCTCAGTTTCGCCCAGACCAGCGGCGGCACCAATTACTGGTCCGAGGGTTCCCCGGCACCCTATACCGGCAGCCCGGTCATCGACAATGCCCCGCCTGCCGGTGAAATGCTTGCCCTCAACATGAGAAGTTCCTATTCCCTGACCTTTTCCAGGCCCGTGCTTGATCCGGTCATGGCCATTGTCAGTCTGGGGCGAACGAATCTGCCCGTTTCCTATGTCTTCGATACCCCGTTCACCCTGTTGAGCAAGGGGAGCGGGTATTGGGGAAACGGCAGCTACACCCTGGGAGGAAGCAATGTTCTGACCGGGTATGAGCTGCATGCCGCGATTCAATTCGAGGGCCCGTTGAGTTCGATCAGCTGGACTTCGGCGCCTGATGAGTACTGGCATGGCATCACCGTCGGCGTGGCTGATGTCGCCCCTGTTCCCGAGCCGTCACTGATGCTTCTTCTCGGCAGCGGTTTGGCGGGACTTGCCCTGTTGCGGCGTAAGGGGAAAAACGTGTAAAGTTTTTCGACACCGCGTCTTCAGCCGCGAGGGTGATGGCCCCGTCTCCGGTGGAAGAATTTCCAACCTTGTCACCTGCCACAAAATGAAAAGCCCCTCCCGATTTTCCGGGAGGGGCTTTTCATTTCAACAATTGTCAAACCGGGATCACACGTCCCAGTTGTCAATCTTCATGGTGCCGTTTTCGGCCAGGTTGAGCTGCATCTTGAAGCAGCGGTCGAACAGCTGCGGCTCATGCCCGATCCCTTTTTCAAGGGTGATTCTGCAGGCCATGTCGAAGTACTCCTGGATCATGTCCTTGTAGTCGGGATGGACGCACTTGTTGATGATCTCCTGGGCGCGATCCTTCGGCGCCAGGCCGCGCAGGTCAGCAAGACCCTGTTCGGTGACCAGCACGTCAAGGTCATGCTCGGTGTGGTCGATATGCGGTGCCTTGGGGACCACGCAGGTGATGCCGGTCGGATCGGTCTTGGTCGGGCGCACCGACGGGCTGTGCATGATCTTCAGGTAGCCGTTGCGCAGATAGTCGCCGGAACCGCCGAGGCCGTTGATCATCCGGGTGCCGCCGACCAGGGTGGAGTTGGCGTGGGCGTAGATGTCGAACTCGACCGGGGTGTTCATGGCGATGCAGCCGAGACGACGGATCGGCTCGGGGGCGTTGGAAATCGACAGCGGGCGCAGCACGATCTTGTCGGCGTACTTGTCCCAGTTGTCGAAGAAACGCGGGAAGCCCGGATCTTCGGAGAGGGACAGCGAACAGGCCGAAGCGCCGTCCAGCTTGCCGGAGTCGAACAGGTCGAGCATGGTGTCCTGCAGAACCTCGGTGTAGACGGTGAGATTCTTGAACGGACCCTTGGCCAGGCCGCCGACGACCGCGTTGGCGATGGAGCCGACCCCTGACTGCAGCGGCAGCAGGTTCTCGGGCAGGCGACCCTTCTTCACTTCGTTGCCGAGGAAGTCCATGATGTGGTCAGCAATCGCTTCCGAGGTGGCGTCCATGTCGGCAAAGGCGCGGCCCTTGTCACGGCGTTTGGATTCGACCACGGCGACAATTTTCTCAGGATCGCAGGGGACGTAGGTGGTGCCGACGCGGTGGGTGGCGCTGGTGATCAGGATCGGCTGCCTCCGCGGCGGCTTCTCCTGCATGATGATGTCATGCATGCCTTCGAAGGAAGGCTGTCCGGTGTTGACCTCAAGAATAATCTTGTCGGCCACCCTGACCAGCTCGGGGACGATGCCGCAGGAGGAGGTCGGAACCAGCCCGCCCTCTTCGGTGACCGCCGAAACTTCGATGATGGCGATATCCATGCGGCCGTTTTCGGTGTAGAAACCATAGCCGACATCCTGGGCGAAGTGGCCGAGGTGCTTGTCGCCCATGCGGATCTTGCCGGTGTTGATCCCTTTGGCGATATTCTTGCCGGTCTGGTAGGGCCAGCGGCGGTCCATCATGTCGAGGGAGGCCCAGCGGTCCTCAGTCTCGGCACCGGCGGACGCGCCGACAAAGAGATTGTACTTGGTGGTTCCCTGCAGGCCGTTCTTTTCGACATGATCGGCCAGGGCGATGGGCACCTCTTTGGGGTAGCCGGCCGGAGTGAACCCGGACCAGCCAATGTTCATGCCGTTCTTGAAGAACGGGATGCAGTCCTGAGCGGTCATGACCTTGCTCAGAAGTGATTTGCGACGAACGCGATCTTCCAGTGTACCGTAAGACATTCTCTCTCCTCCTCGTCAATTTGCCCGGAAACGTGCTTTGCAGAAGACCGTTTCCGGGCGGGCTAAAATCTGTGGTCAGGCTAAAACTGACCTGCCTTCGGACCGGCTCCCTCCCGGAGCAGCATCAACCGGCATTAAGGCAGGTCAAACTGTCTGATTTTATAAACAAATGTGGTCGAGATGCGAGTCGTGTTGATGAGGTCTGGACGACCATTTTAAAAACCCATTATACAGGCGCAACTTTTATAATATGCCGTAGACGCCAAGTCAAGCAAAATTAGCGGCCGGGGGAATTGAAAAAAAACTCGGAATAAAGGCAGGTTGCAGGTTTTTACGGGAGTGTGAAACCCTCTTCGGACAGCTCAGAAAGGGGTCTTAATTGCGATATGTGCGCAAAATAACTATGAATATAACAGGCGCCAATCCCCGCGGTTGCAGGCCTGCGGAAACCGGCTGTGTGGAGGCGGCTGGTTGTCGGATTGTCAGCGAAAATTTACTGTGAGTAAAAAAACGGTCTGTTGTCAGTAATATTTTTCCAGACTTTTCTGGGCCTGAAGGATGTACTGGCTGGCGGGGAAATCCTTGAACAGGGTGTTGAAGGCCTGGACAGCCTTTTCTTTCTGCCCGGTTATCAGGTAGGCCTTGCCGAGGTAGTACCAGGCCTCGTCACGGTAGTAGTAGTTGGGGTAGGTTTTGAAAACCTTTTCCAGCCGTCTGATGGCAGCGAAGGGTTTGCCGTATTTCAGATAGAATCGGCCGACATAGACCTCGTGCGAGGCAAGCCGGTCCCGGCAGCGGCCGATGTAGACCTTGACCTCCTCGGCCCTGGGATCCTGGGGGAATCGTTTCAGCATGCTTTCAAAGGTGACCAGGGCGTTGCTGGTCGCGGTCTGGTCGCGGTCGGCGGCAAGGATCTGCCGGTAGTAGGAGAGTCCCAGGTAGTACATGGCCTCGGCCAGTCGATCACTGTTGGGATGCTGCTTGATGAAATCTTCGTAGGCCGCGGCCGCTTCCGGGTATTTCCGCGAAAGAAAATAGGCTTCGGCTATTTTCATTTCGGCGATGATGTTCAACTCGGGTGAATAATAGCTGTCACGAACCTTTTCCCAGTTGGCGATGGCCTCTTCGTAAAGCTCCCGGTCAAACATCCTTTCGCCCTGTTTCAGGTAGTATTCGGCGTTGCGGGGCGGCGGGACAATCGTGGAGGCACAGGCCGAAAGAACCAGCAGGGCACACAGGCTGAACAGGAATTTCATGAAAATTGACCTCTGTTTGATCCGGGTGTTCGGCGATTGTCAACCGCTCGATGAAACCTGAATCAGTGAGTCCCTTGTCGGCGGACAGCACAAGTCATTGATCTGCCCGAGCTTCCCAAAAATCACCAGCGAACCTGTGGGTGCGCTTCAGATTTTTGAAAATCTCATTCAGGCCAAGCACTTGCACTCTCCATCCAACAGGAACTCGCCGATTCAGGTGAAAGTGAACAACGCGGAATCATCGCCGAAAAGAGCCATGTTTGTCAATCATCCTGAGCAGGGCGCGGCGGGCGGCGGGCGGCAATGAAGCCTTACCCGCCTGCCCGTCGGCGGCAAAACGCCGGTCACGCTGTTGCCAGTATCTCTCCAGCTGAGTCAGCAGTTCCTCGGAACCGCCAGCGGCGGCAAGTCGCGCAAGCCGTCGGCTGCGGGGGGCGTCGGGATGTTCCTCGTCGAGCCAGGCACGCAGATGTCTGTTCCGCCGGGTTCGACGATAGAGGAAGGTCGCGGCGGCGGCGAGAAGCAGCAGCGCGATTGTCGCGGGCAGCAGCCGCCGGGACGGTTGCGGACCGCCGGCGCCGGTCTGGTGATAGCGGCCGGTTCGCGGGTCGAACCAGTTCAGCCTGACCCGCAGTTCCCCCCGGCCGTCGTCGGCCGGAGAGTACAGGTAGCGCAGTCGGCGGATGAAGATGTTCCCCCGGCGTTGCAGCTGTTCGTCGAGCAGCGTCAGGACGTCTCCTGTGCGGGTCGACAGCGGTGATTGCGCCCGGGTGAGGTCGGCGTCGCCGCTTAATTCCAGTACCACCTGCCGTCGTCCCCGGCCGACCTCGTCCACCAGCCGGTATGCCAGTTGGCCGACCATGCCGCTGAAACGGGCCGGTTTTCCCTGCTGCGGCAAGGGGCGGACATGGATCTGCAGGGGGGCGGGCTGCATGCGAGGGGATGTGTTCCCGGCTGTTGTCGCCGTCAGCAGCAATGGTCCGGAACGCAGGGGCCTGACCAGCCGTCGCAGGTTTTCGACGACCTCGTCCGATCGGGGCCCGGCCCGGCGGTGTACCGTCCCCGGGAGCTGCGCTTCAACAGCCATGCTTGCCACTGCCGGCCAGCTGACATTGACCACGCCGCTGAGCCGGTCGCGGTGGACTGCCACGCTCAGGACGAACGCTTCCCCGAGGTAGGGCTCGGGATTCGAGACCAGCAGCCTCGCGCCGGGCTCGGCCCGGATTCCGGTTGCGATCAGCAGCAGGGCCGTGATGATGACGGGGAGCTTTTTCTTCACCAGTTCTTCTCCAGGATGCTGTCATGGATGGTGACCGCTTCCGGCGCCGGATCGGTCTCGGTGAAGGGTTTGATGACGGTACCCCTGATCATCTCCCGGGCTTCTGCGGCCGACAATTCCCGGTTGTCCCCCGGTGGTTCCGGGCGCGTTTGTCGTCCGTCATTCCCATCACCTGCCGGTTGCTGGGCCAGCTGCCGGATGGCGAGAGAGAGGTCAGCGGCACTGTCGTCCGCTCCGGGATCGGCAAGCAGGGCTGTTTCACATCGGCTGAGTGCGTCCCGATAGCGGTGGGCGGCAACCAGACTGCTGCAGGCGTTGTGCAGTGCTGCGGCTCGTTCCCCGCCGGAGAGCAGTGCCGCCGAGCGGTCGAAGAGCCGCGCTGCCGTGGCCCGGTCCGACTGCTTCAGCCCCTGCTCGAACAGCGTCCGCCCTGCGTCACTGCCGGCATCCCGGTCGCATCCGCCGAGGACCATCAGGACGGCCAGGACCAGCGCCCCGCGGGTTTTGCGGGGCAGGTCGATCTGTCGCAGGAACAACAGCAACAGTGCCGGCAACAGCAATGAGACGTTGTCGAGAGGATGCGGCGACGCCGGCGGACGCCAGCGCTTGAGCAGGCTGGAGATCGCCGGTGTCGTGCCCTCGTCGGGCAGCAGCCGACCGCCGGTTTGTTCCGCCAGACGTCTCAACCTGGCCGGATCGGGGGTCGAGACAGCCGGTTGCCCCGCCAGGGTCCGCCCGGGGACCGGGCGCGGTTGACGATTACCGGGAAGGATCGCGTAGACGGGTATATCGTGCGCGAGTCGCGGGGCGGGGGTGTCCACGGTTCGCTCGCCATCGCTGAAGAGCAGGATTGCCTTTTCGCCCCTGACTCCTTCCAGCTGGCGATGGGCGAGTTCCAGGGCTTCCTCCGGTGCCGACCCGGGAGCGGCGACCTGGCCCGGCTGCAGGGCACGGAGGAAAAAGCGCAGGGCCTGGTGATCGTCGGTCAGGGGGACCTGGGTGACAGCTTCGCCGGCGAAGGGGATGAGAGCCATCTGCGCCCCGGGCAGGCCGTCCAGCAGGGCGTTGACTTCCTGGCGCGCCAGGTCAAGGCGGCTCAGCCCTTTATTGCGCAGCCCCATGCTGGGAGAAATATCGATCGCCACCGCCACCGCCACCGCCGGCTGTGTGCGGGGTGCGGCGCGTCCTTCATTCGGTAGTGGCTGCATCAGCAGTCCGAGGGCGGCCAGGCTGAGAAGGTCGTAACACAGTCGTGACCAGCTTGTGCGGCGGATGAAGGCCGCTTGCCGGCCGCGGCAGAAGGTCCATTCGCGCCAGCCGAGCAGCAGCGCCAGGGAGACCAGCAACAGCATCCAGGTCATGGCAGCCTCCGCAGCCAGCCGCGGAACAGCAGCAGCTCCAGCAACAGCAGTGCCGCCAGCCAGGGGCGGATCAGCGGAGCGAGGGAACGGTCGTGGTTGATCTTCTGTTCCTTCAGGGGACTTTTTTCCAGTTTGTCGATCTGGTGGTAGACCTGTTTCAGGGTATCGGCGTCGGTCGCCCGGAAGAATTGACCGCCGGTCTGTTGAGCGATCGCCTGCAGCAGGGGTTCGTCGAGGGTGGCCAGCCGGGTCCGGCCGGGGTGTCCCGGCGGCAGCGGGCCGCGCGCGGCGAAATGCAGCGGCGCTCCCTGTTCGGTCCCAAAACCGATGGTGTAGATACGGATGCCGAGCGCGGCCGCCGCCCGACTGGCTGTTGTCGGTGCGAGGCGGCCCCGGTTCGACCGGCCGTCGGTGAGCAGGATGATGGCGCGGCTGCGGGCGCGGGAATCCTTGAGCCGATCGGCGGCCGCCGCCAGTGCGTCGCCGATCGCGGTTCCGGTGCCCCGTTGCTCGGCCTGGACCGCCCGCAACCGTTGCGCGACCTGCTGCCGGTTGCCGGTGGCCGGGGAGAGGAGGAACGGGGTGCCGGCGAAGAGGATGACGCCGACCCGGTCGTTGCGACGTCCGACAACGAAATCGGCGGCCGCCTCACGGGCGACCGTCATCCGGTCGGGGGGAATGTCGGCGGCCGTCATGCTGGCCGAAATGTCGAGCACCAGCATCAGCTCGATCCCTTCACGGTTGATGCTGGTGGTCGTTCGGCGCAGCACCGGTCCGGCCAGCAGAATCAGCAGCAGGGCAAGCAGCAGCGCGGACAGGTACGGCTGCATCCGGGCGAGGCGCAGTTTCCAGCTGGGCCGGCGCGACTGGAAGACCCGCAGGCTGGAGACGGTCAGTGCCCGCCGACCGGTCCGGAAGGGCAGCAGCGCCAGCGGCAGCAACAGCAGCCATAACGGGTTGGACCAGAGCAGGTTCATTCCTCGGTCTCCAGATCCGCCAGGCGTTCCCGCCAGGCGTTCAGCTCCTCCCCGGTCGGTGGATAAGGGCCGAAACGCCACGCTGTCAGCAACTCCTGAAGCTGTGTTTTGCCTTCGCCGGGGGGCAGCGTCTCAAGCTGAACGGCCATGTCCGCGAAACGGCTGCCCCCGGCATCCGTCGGCCCGGCCCGATGCTTGCGCATCAGCAGCAGCCCGGCCGCCGCCGTGGCCGGCAGCAGGCCCCACCACCATGCGCCGGACAGCCTTTCACCTGTGAGCAGGGGATGAAGGGCGCTCGGTTGCCGGATGTCACGATAGGGGTCTTCGATGTCGATCGTTCGGGTGGGAGAATTCCAGCTGCGACTTCCTTTGTACAGCGGGAATTCGGGGAGTCGTGCCGGACCGGGACGCATCGGCAGCAGGGTGAGGCGCAGCCGGTCCTCTTCGATGACCGGTTGGCCGAGCAGGCGGAAGGGACGCAGATCGGGATAGTCGCTCAGCTGCCAGTCGGTCCCGGGGAGTTGAACGGTGATCTGCAGAGGTGTCCCCAGTCGGGGCGGATCGGGTTCGATCCGCAGCGGGTTCACCGCGGCGCCCAGCAGAAGCGGCAGCAGCCCTGCCAGCAGCAGGCCGCAGAGCCGGCGCTTCATGACCGTCTCCGGCGCCGCAGGAAGAAACGCCGCAGCGATGGCAGAACGGGGTGCCCGCCTGCCAGTTTCAGCAGCTCGATGCCACAACCGCGCAGGGTGGCGGACAGCTGTTGATCCTCCCGCTGCCAGAGCAGGTGGCTGGTGCTGCCGTCGCAAAGGGTTGCGGCACCGGTTTCGGCATCATGCAGCAGCAGCGGCGCTGCCGGCAGTCGGGCCTCTTCCGGGTCGCGCAGCAGCACCGCGATCAGGTCATGGCGGGAGGCGACGCGCTGCAGCAGAGCTGTCGGCAGCGAGGCGTGAAAATCGGACAGCAGCAGGATCAGTCCCGGTCGGCGCAGCAGGCGCAACGCCTTGTCGAGGGGGGGCGCCAGACGGGTGCCGGTTGCGGTTCGCGGATGATCGTCCAGTTGTCCCAGCAGACGGTGAACCTGGGTCGTGCTGTTGCCCGGCGGCAGCACCAGTTCGGTTTCTTTGGCGAATCCGATCAGGCCGACCCGGTCACGCTGGGCAACGGCGGCAAAGGCGAGCAGCGCGACGGCCTCCTGCAGCAGCGCGAACTTGACCGGGGTGATCGAGCGCGACAGGTCGGTAAGCAGCAGTACCTGGCGACTGCGTTCCTCCTGGTAGCAGCGGATGTGCGTCTGCCCCTGGCGGGCGGTGTGGTTCCAGTCGATCAGGCGGGGGTCGTCTCCCGGCTGGTAGGGGCGCAACTCGGCGAATTCGAGTCCCTGGCCGCGAAAGCGGGAGCGTTCTCCACCGCCCAGCAATCCGGCCAGCTGCCGTCGGGAGGTCAACTCCAGCTGCCGGATCTGTCTGCTTCGCGAAAGGGTCATGGCGGCCGCCGGCGGGTGACGTGTCAGGGTGTCGGGAGAGTTTTCAGCAACTGGTCGATAATCTGATCGGGGGTGTGCCCGTCCGCTTCCGCCTCGTAGCTGAGCAGCAGCCGGTGGCGCAGCACCGGGTGAGCGATGCTGTACAGGTCGTCGGGGACCACGTAGCTGCGGCCGCGGATGAAGGCCAGCGCCTTGGCGGCCCGTGCCAGGGCGATGCTGCCGCGCGGGGAGATGCCGTGGGCGATCAGGGGGGTGAGCCGGTCGGCGCCGAAGCGTTGCGGCTCGCGGCTCGCGGCGGTCAGGTCGAGCAGATGGTCAAGCAGCTCCGGCGCCAGGTAGATCTCCTGCAGCTGCCTGCGGGCCGCGGCCAGTTGCTTCCTGCCGATACGCAACCGCGGGGTCGGGGCGCTGCCGGAGCTGTGGGCGATCACCATCCGCTGTTCCGCCTCGCGGGACGGATAGTCAACATGCAGTTTGAGGAAAAAACGGTCGAGCTGGGCTTCCGGCAGGGGGTAGGTTCCCTCCTGCTCCAGCGGATTCTGGGTGGCCAGGACGAAAAAGGGGTCGGGCAGCCGGTAGCTGGTCTCGCCGAGGGTTACCTGGCCCTCCTCCATGGCTTCGAGCAGGGCCGACTGCACCTTGGCCGGGGCGCGGTTGATTTCATCCGCCAGCAGCACCTGGGTGAAGACCGGCCCTTTGCGGGTGCGGAACTCTCCGCTCGGAGGATGATAGATGGGGGTGCCGGTCAGATCTGCCGGCAGCAGGTCGGGCGTGAACTGGATACGCTGGAAATCGAGGTCGAGCAGCCTGGCCAGGGTCTTGGCGGCCAGGGTTTTGGCCAGGCCCGGCACGCCCTCGATGAGCACGTGGCCACCGCACAGCAGGCCGACCAGCATGCCTTCGATCAGAGACTGCTGGCCGTGGACGACCTCTTCGGCGGCGGCCAGCAGTTCCGGGATGAAGGCGCCGGTTTCCCGGACTCGGACATCATCCCGGATCAGGCGGCTGTGGGCGGACTCAGGCACTGAAGCGCCTCCTTCATTTTTTTCAGGGCATTCTGCTCGATCTGACGGACACGCTCGCGGCTGATGCCGTAGCGGTCGGCCAGCTCCTGCAGGGTCAGGGGCGGATCGTCGAGCAGGCGTGCCGCAACAATATCACGTTCCCGGGGCTTCAGGCGAGACAATGCCTCGCCGACCTGTTTGCGACGCTGCTCGTCTTCCTGTCGCTCCGCCAGCAGTTCTTCCTGGTTGGCGCGTTCATCCGCCAGCGAATCCATCAGGCTGTAGTCATCCCCGTCGACCAGTTTCAGGTCCAGGGAGGCGTCCCGGGCGTGCATCCGCTGTTCCATTTCCTCGACTTCGGTGGTGCGGACATCGAGTTCAGCGGCAATCTCTTCACTGTTTCCGCCGCCGGTAAGGCGTTTCAGGGCCTCGCGCGTCTGGTTGAGTTTGAAGAAAAGCTTCTTCTGTGCCTGGGTGGTGCCGATTTTGACCAGCGACCAGCTTTTGATGATGAAGTTCTGAATATAGGCCCGGATCCACCAGACCGCGTAGGAGATCAGGCGGATGCCGCGATCCGGATCGAATTTCTTGACCGCCAGCATCAGGCCGATGTTTCCTTCCTGGACCAGGTCGAGCAGTTTGCAGCCGTAGTTGCGGTATTCGTAGGCGATCTTGACCACGAAGCGCAGGTTGCCGGTGACCAGGCGCTCGGCGGCGGTCAGGTCGCCCTGGTCGCGGTAGCGGCGGGCGAGATCGATTTCCTGTTCTGGAGTCAGCAGTTCGAAACGATTCACCTGGGCCATGTAGTGTTCGAAATTGTCGCTGACAACAGCTAACGCGAGGTCGCTCATGTCGTCACCTCCAGGATGTTTTCTTTTGTAAGATCAGGCCATTGGCACTCTCGGTTGGAGAGTGCCAAATCTTTATAGCAAACTCTTCCGCCGCTGGCAAGAGGTCCGGGCAAGATCGGAGGTTGACAGTCCCGGTTTGCCTTCCGATAATGTTGCAAACCCTCAGGAGCTACCGAGTCATGCAAATCCTCTATATCGGTTTGTTCGGCGCTTTCGGCTGCGTCTCCCGTTACCTGGTGTCCGGCTGGGTCTATGCCCTGGCGGGTCGTTCTCTGCCCTGGGGAACCCTGGCGGTCAATGTTGTCGGTTCGCTGCTGCTCGGTTTCCTGATGGAGTCCGGCCTGCGCAGCACCCTGCTGCCGGCGCAGGTGCGGATGGGCATCACCACCGGTTTCATGGGCGGCTTCACCACCTTTTCGACCTTTTCCTATGAAACGGTGCGATTGATGGAGGAAGGAAGCACCCTGCAGGCCGGGGCCAATGTTGTTCTCAATATGACGGTCTGCGTGGTCTTTGCCGCTCTCGGCATCTATCTCGCCCGCCAACTCTAGCTGATGAAAAACGTCCATCTGCGGCGTTGCCCTCACCCCGCGTCAACGACGTACCTTCCGGTACGCCTTATGCCGCAGGGTCTCGGACGCCTTGCATCTGAACATTTTTGCTCAGCCTGGGGGGACGGCTTTTTCAACACCCTGCCAGTCAATTTTGGGGAGGACTCATGACGCGACTCGATGGTGAACTGACCCTGATGCGGATTTTTATTGGCGAATCGGATCGCTGGGAAAAAAAGCCGTTGTACGATGCCCTGCTGGCCCTGTTTCGGGAACGGGGCCTCGCGGGGGCGACGGTCATCAAGTGCGCCGCCGGTTACGGCGGCGGCAGCGTGTTGCACACGGACAAGCTGCTGCGTTTTTCATCCGACCTGCCGGTGATCGTTGAAGTGGTCGACAAGCAGGAAAAAATTGATCAGCTGCTGCCGGAACTCGACCGCATGATCACCGGCGGCATGATCACCCTGGAAAAAGCCCGGGTGATCCGTTACTTCTGACCTGAACCGGGGAAACTCATGTTTCACAAACTCCTCAGTCTTCTTTCCGCCGGGGCGGGAACCGCGGCCGCCGAGCATCATGATCGTATCCAGGTCGCGGTGGCGGTGCTGTTGCTGGAGATGACTCACGCCGATCGAAATTTTCAGCCCCTTGAAGTCCACCTGGTCGAACAATTGCTGCGGGACAGATTCGGTCTCTCCGTCGAAGCCGCCGATGAACTGATCGCCGCGGCTGAAGAGGTGCGTGCTGAAAGTTTCGATCTGCAGCAGTTCACCAGTCTGATCAATCGGCATTTCAGCATCGAGGAAAAGCTCAAGGTGATGGAGGGCCTCTGGCGCCTGGTCTATGCCGACGGCGAGCTGGACAAGTACGAGGATGCCCTGGCGAGACAGCTGACCGGGCTGCTGCGGCTCTCTCCCCGCCAGGCCATCGACCTGAAGATCAAGGTCCTCGATGAGATCGCCCCGGACCGCCACTCCTCCTGAGTCCCTTGTTCCCCGTGCTTCTCTCGGCCGGGTCGTCGTTCTTGCGCAGCGTCTGCTGGCCGAAGTGGTTCGGCCTGATGCCCGGCTGCTTGACCTGACCGCCGGCAACGGTTGCGACAGTCTCTTTCTGGCTCGTCACCTGGGGCCGGACGGCCAGTTGCTCAGTTTCGATATTCAGCTGCCGGCAATCGAGGCCACCGCCGCCCGTCTGGCCGCCGCCGGTTTTCTCCCCCGGCGGGTGTCCACCCGGGTGCTGCTCCACGAACCGGGCTGTCAGCTGATCCATGACGGTCACCAGTTTCTCGACGCCTATCTCTCCGGGCCGGTTGCCGCCGCCATCGGCAATCTCGGCTACCTGCCGGGCGGAGACAAACGGCTGATCACCCGCGCTGAGACCACCCTGGCAGCCCTGCGCGCCCTCTGGCCCCGCCTGGAAGCAGGTGGGCGGTTGGCACTGGTCCTCTATCCCGGTCATCCGGGCGGGGATGAAGAGTGCGTCGCGGTCGAGCGGGAATGCGCCGGGCTTCCGACCGCCGAATTTGACGTCATCAGACTGCAGGTTCACAATCGCTGCCAGGCGCCCTCTCTCCTGGTTGTGGAGCGCCGTTTGTGACGCTAAAACCTTAAGGGATGGGGTGGGGGAGCGCCTGCGAGTATGACGTATCGCGTTCCCAGCGGATTTTTCGGTCGTTTTTGGGCAGAAAGTTTTCATCCTGCCCTCACATCTCACATCTCACATCTCACATCAGTCATCCATGATCTGCAGCCGCTCCCGGTCCCAGCAGCCGAGCAGCACCAGCAACTGGGTCACCAGCCGATAGGTAATGCCCCACAGTACCGGCCGGCCGGGACCGAGCAGGTCTATGGCCCGCGCGGTACGCATCCGGCCCTGCCAGTGGAGACTGATTTCACCGTGGCGGGAGGGATCAAGCAGGTCGTCGCAGGGGAACCAGAAACAGTCCGTGACTTCTTCGTTGGGGGAAAGTTCCGGCAACTCCGGTATCCGGTAGACGAAACAGGCGACCTGAATCGGCAGGTAGGCGCCGTGGATGTCGTCGAGTCGTCCAAGGCACCAGTCCCGCTTCAGTTGCAGGCCGACCTCCTCCCGGGTTTCTCGTTCGGCGGCGGCCTGTTCATCGGCATCTTCCGGGTCGACCCGGCCGCCGGGGAAGGCGAGGTTGCCCGACCAGGGGTCCCGCGGATGGCTGGCCCGTTCGATGAAGAAGATCTGCAGGCCGTCCCGGCACTGGTGCAGCAGCAGCGCGACCGCCGCCCGCTGTTTGCTGCCGGCGGCGGCCAGTTGCGGTTCGTGGTCGGCGAGAACCAGGCGAATCTCTTCCAGTGTGATCAGCATCGTCGACGGCACTCAGGGAATCAGCACGATTTTTCCCAAGGTATGGGTCTCCAGGACCTCGTGATGGGCGCGGGCGGCCTGGTCAAGCGGCAGTTCGCGGCTGACGCGCGGCATCAGCACCCCGCTCTCCAGGGCCGCGTCGAGGGCGGCGTGGGTACGGTGATGTTCTTCTTCACTGGCGGCGAACAGCGACATGCCGCGGATCTCGGTTTCCTTGCCCATGGTCAGCCGCGGATCGATCTCGATGTGGCCGCGGCTGCCGACGATCACCACCCGGCCGCGCGGGGCGAGCAGCAGCAGATCCCGCTCCAGGTTGACGTTGGCCAGCATTTCGATGATCAAATCGACCCCGCCGGTCGTTTCGGCCAGTCGATCGGCGTAGCCTTCCGCATGGTGGTTGAAAACCGCCGCGGCGCCTGCCTGGCGGACCAGATCCTCTCCTTCGGGACTGCCGGCGGTGCCGTAGACCCGCAGCCCGGCGGCTTTGGCCAGCTGGACCGCGGCCAGGCCGGCAGCGCCGCTGGCGCCGTGAATCAGGACCTTCTCGGCCGGTCTGGCGCCGCCGCGGATAAAGAGGGCGCGCCAGGCGGCCCCGGCGGGGATGGCGACCGCCGCCCCCTGGGCGAAGCTGACCGCATCGGGTAGCGGGTGGAGCTGGTCGGGACGGCAGAGGGTGAACTCGGCGTAGGTGCCGGTCAGCGAACCCGACAGCCAGACCCGGCTGCCGGGTTCCCATCCCTTGACGTCATCACCGACCGACTCGATGATGCCGGCGGCATCGAAGCCGGGGACGTAGGGGGGCTGCGGCAGCACCGGATAGCCCCCGGCGCGGATGTAGGTGTCGACCGGGTTGACTCCGGCAGCGGCTATTTTCACCAGGATCTCACCGGCCTGAGGTTGTCGCGTCTCAACCTCGCCGATCCGCATGGTTTCCGGTTCGCCGAAACTGTTGACCAGGACTGCGCGCATGAGTGACCTCCTGTTTTGATCGGATCCGGCAGGCGGGCCGAGTTCCCGGTTTTCTCCCAGCCATGTCAAATCGCTTGGTTTATCCATTGCCTGAATCGGTGAGCCCCTTGTCGGCGGATAGCACAAGTCATTGATCTGCCTGAGCTTCCCAAAAATCACCAGCGAACCTGTGGGTGCGCTTCAGATTTTTGGAAACCTCATTTAGACCAAGCACTTGCACTCTCCATCCAAAAGGAACACATTGATTCAGGCATTGAAGATTTTTATTTCTAGCCGGTTTTAACGGGATTGGCAAGCAGGACTCTCTCCTGAATCGGTTCGTAACCCGGCCGATACGTTCAGGCAGGACAGGCTGGCGGGATCCGGGTCAGGTCAGGACCTTGTCCGGGATGACATACCAGAGAATGGCGAAAAAGTGCATCGTGCTGCCGACCAGGACGAACATGTGCCAGATGGCGTGGTTGTAGGGCAGCCGGTCCCACGCGTAGAAGACCACTCCCCCGGTGTAGGCGAGACCGCCGAGGACCAGCAGCAGCAGCCCGCCGGGGGCGAGCCCGGCCATCAGCGGCCGGGCGGCGATGACCACCACCCAGCCCATGGCGATGTAGGTGGCGACCCGCAGTACACCCATATTTTTGGCAAAGGTGATTTCGCAGATGATGCCGACCAGGGCGAGTCCCCAGACCACGCCGAAGATGGACCAGCCCCAGGGGCCGTGCAGCGAGATCAGGGTGATCGGAGTATAGGTGCCGGCAATCAGCAGGAAGATGGCGGCGTGGTCGAGGGTGCGGAGGATATTTTTGGCCGAGACATGCTGGATGCTGTGGTAGAGGGTTGAGGTCAGATAGGAGAAGATCAGGGTGGCGCCGAAGACGCTGCAGGTAACAATGTGCCAGGCGTTGCCGTGGGTGCCGGCATAGGCGGACAGGACGCCGAGCCCGCCGATGGCGAGCAGCGTGCCGATACCGTGGGTGATACTGTTGGCGATCTCTTCGCCGGGGCTGTATTCGGAACAGGTATCGTGGGGGGCTGCCATGGGTAAAACCTCCTTGGCAAGGGTGTGGACAGACCTGCAGGATCGCGCAGGGTTATGCAAACGTTAGCACGCTATTCGGGGGACGGCGAGCCCATGACAAGGAGTTTTACAGAACTTTTACCCATCTTCAGTGAGTCGTGACCACGCCTTCATCGCAGGTACATCGGCCGGTTTTCCGACAGTTTCAGCCAGCCGTTGACGATCCGGTAGATGAGCCAGATGCCGGAGAGGATGAGAATGAAGTAACCGATGACAAAGGCGAAGGTGATGCAGCCGAGGAGACTCCAGAACAACCCGAACCAGAAGGTCCGGCGTTGCCAGCGGAAGTGGGATTCAACAAAAGTGCCCTTCACCAGATCGGCCTTGAGATAATTGAGAATGATGCCGATAATGGCGGTCAGGCCGAAGATGAAGGACGTTGCCTGCAGGGCATAGATAATGGTTGCCATTTTTCGGGCGCGGCCGGTCGGATCAAGGGTGACGGCTTCTTCGTTCATGAAGTCCTCCTCGAGAACAGGGATATGATAGAGCAGGTATTTTCATAAATTGTAACGGATTTTTCCTCTCTGTCATCTTTCGGTTATCGTTTGCGGGGGATTTGCAGTTAGAATGAATTATCGGTCTTGACACGTTTCCCGTTCTGGGTGAAGGTCCTGATCCAGGTAACCAAAAGGAGTCTGTTCATGCGTTTCTTACTGATCCCCCTGCTGTTGCTGCTGTTCGTTCCGCCTGTTCAGGCAGCCAAGAAACAATCGCAAACGGTTCTTGACGCCATCGAGGTTGTTCATGAGATCAACAAGATTCCCGAACAGGGGATCCCGCCGGCACTGCTGAACGATGCCTACGGCCTGGCGATCATTCCCGGGATGCTCAAGGCCGGATTCATCGTCGGCGGCAAGTTCGGCAACGGAGTCCTGCTTACCCGTGGGACATCGGGCCGTTGGCATAACCCGGTCTTCGTCTCCCTGATCGGCGGCAGTTTCGGTTGGCAGATCGGTGCCCAGTCGACCGACGTGATCCTGGTCTTCATGACCGAAAAGAGCATCAACGATGTCTTTGAGGGGAAAATAACCCTCGGCGTCGATGCCGCGATTGCCGCCGGTCCGGTCGGCCGCCGGGTCGAGGGTTCGACCGATATCACTTTAAAGTCGGAGATCCTTTCCTATTCGCGCAGCCGCGGCCTGTTTGCCGGGGTCTCTCTCGAAGGAGCCTCGCTGGCGGTGGATGACGACGCCGACGGTGCTTTCTACGGTCGCGAGGGAATTCGTCCCGACGAGATCCTGAAGCTCGGCTACGGCCGTCTGCCGATTCCGGCCAAGAGCCTGCTCGATACCCTCAACCGGAGCGCCGCCAGAGGGAAGTGACGATCGTTGCGAAGAGATTCCCGTGCCCTGCATGGATACGGCTGCGGCAAGCAGAAAACGGTTGCCGGTTCAGAGTTTTGAGAAAATTCTCCACCGGATGTTGAATATTCTTCATCTCGCCTTTGTCTGATCTTGTAACAGGCTGAATTTAAACGGTGTTGTCTTCGGCACGCAGTTTGAATGTCCAGCTGTGGCAACGGAAGCAAAGGAGGCGACATATGCCGGAACGTGGTGGGACCATCCTGGTCGTCGATGATGATACCGGTCTGCGGAGGGTTATTCAGCACAACCTGGAGGAGGCGGGCTACAATGTCATGCTGGCGGAAGATGGGGAAACAGGATTCCGGCTTTTCCAGCAGACCCATCCCCGGCTGGTGCTGACCGATGTCCGTATGGGCGGACTGGGCGGCCTGGAGCTGTTGACCCGTATCAAGGCCTACAGTCCGGACGCGCTGGTCGTTGTGGTCACCGCCTTCGGTTCCCTGGAAGAAGCCGTCAAGGCGATTCGTCTCGGTGCCTATGATTATCTGGGCAAGCCCTTCAGTCGCGAGCAACTCGTCCTCGCGGTTTCCAAGGCGCTTGCCTTTCAGGGACTGACCCGGGAAAACCGTAAACTGAAAGCCGCGCTCTCCTCCCGGAAACATCGGGTGCTGCTGGGGGATTCCCCGCAGATGCAGGCGGTTCACAATCTGATCCGCAGGATGGCGACCGCCGAGGCCCCGGTGTTGATCCTGGGGGAAGGCGGCACCGGCAAGGAGTTGGTGGCCCTGCAGCTGCACCGGCAGGGGGCGCGGCGCCAAGGGCCATTTGTTGCTGTCAATTGTGCCGCCATCCCGGAAAAACTCCTGGAAAGTGAACTCTTCGGGCATCTGCGCGGGGCTTTTCCCGGTGCCGCGCGCAACCATCGGGGAAAGTTCGACCAGGCCGATGGTGGAACCCTGTTTCTTGACGAGGTCGGTGAACTGCCGGCCGAACTGCAGTCCAAACTGCTGCACGCCTTGCGGGAAAATGAAATTACGCCGATTGGCGGCAAGGCGCATCGGATCAATGTCCGCGTCATTTCCGCGACCAACCGCAACCTTGAAACAGAAATCAGCTGTGGGCGCTTCTGCAGGAACCTGTACTCCCGGTTGGCCGTTCTGCCGTTGTCTTTGCCGCCGTTGCGTGACCGGGAAGAGGATATTCCTCTGCTGGCCCAGCATTTTCTCGATCGTTACAGTGGCGACCGCAATCTCTCCCTGAGTCGGGAGGCCCTGAACGCCCTGCAGTGCTATCCCTGGCCCGGCAACGTGCGTGAATTGGAAAACCTGATGGAGCGGTTGGCGATTCTGGCCAGGGCCGACCTGGTTGAGCGGGATGAACTCCCCTTGAAAATACTGACCTGCGGCATGTCGGGAACCCGTCGGGTGGTCCACCTGCCCCCCGAAGGATATTCACTGGAAGAGATCGAAAAACAGGCGATTCTTCAGGCCCTGGCGCTCTGTTCCTGGAACCGTACCAGGGCCGCGGAATTTTTGCGGATCTCAAGCCCCCTGCTGACGTCCCGGATTGAAAAATACGACCTGGTTCCCGAACAGCGGGAGGCCGCAGGAATTTCTCTGGAATCTTCATAGGAGTCGGCCGGACCTTTGGGTTCCGCTGTTGACTCTGTTTCGCGCTCCGAGCCCGTCGGCATACGTGCAACCGTGCTGGATGCGGAGCGGCCAATTTTCATCCCGGCAGTACCCTGTGCCCAGTTGATGCCACCTTCACATGGGACCTGCTCTGTATGACGAATGACAATTTTCAGCATAAATCCTCGATTCTGATCGACTGGCTCGGGTTGCGACGGGACGAGCTGCAAGTTTTCGTTCTGGCGACCCTGGCCCTGCTCTGCATCACCGCCTCCAATGTTCTGTTCGGCAATTACGCCGAGACGACTTTTCTGAAGCGTTTCGGCGTGCATTTTCTGCCGACCATGATCCTGATCAATGCCGTTGTGACCTTCTTCGTGATGAGCCGGGTCGGTCGCTGGCTGACGCGGATGTCCGGCCAGACACTGCTGAGCCGGACCCTGGTTTTTTGCGCCCTGAGCGCGGCCCTGGTCAGGCTGATGGTCCCCCTGGGATGGTCCCTGCTTTATCCTCTTGTTTATGTCATGAAAAGCCAGTATGAACTGCTGCTGGTTTTTCTTTTCTGGAACCTGGCCAACCAGGTTTTTTCCACCAGGCAATCGAAAAGGATGTTTCCGCTGATGGTTTCCGGCGGACTTGTCGGCGGGATTGGCGGCAGT
The DNA here is from genome assembly GCF_002898515.1 of Geothermobacter hydrogeniphilus. Lineage (GTDB taxonomy): Bacteria > Desulfobacterota > Desulfuromonadia > Desulfuromonadales > Geothermobacteraceae > Geothermobacter_A. The sequence continues at coordinate 121,406 of NZ_PPFX01000004.1, forward strand.
ATCGCCACTCCCCTGGTGGCACGTCTCGGTTCCGTGGACAATATCCTCTGGATTTACCTGGGGGGTGTTCTGAGCGCGACGTTGCTGATTCGGCTGATGACCCGGACGGTGCGGGAGGCAGCAGTTGCCGAGAAGGTCTCCGGGAAGGAGCACGGCAGGTCATCACTGTTTGCCGGCATGCGCCAGGCGCTTCCGGTGATGCGCCGTTCCCAGCTGGCGCGATGGTTGGTGCTGCTGGCACTGATTCCGAACATCCTGATTCCGCTGCTTAACTACCAGGTCAGTTTTGCCGTCGATATGACCTATGCCAACGAATCCACCATGCTCGGGTTTTACAGTTTCTATCGCGGCGCCCAGTTTGTTCTCGCGTTGCTGGTGAGTCTGTTTGCCGGGCGGATTTATGCGCGCTTCGGTTTGTCCGGGGGGTTGCTGGTCCATCCCTTCAACTACCTGCTGATCTTCGTCGGATTCATGCTGCAGTTCGATATTTTTACCGCGGTTTACGCCGGAATCAGTTCCGGAGTTATCCGCCGGGCGATCCAGACTCCGGCCCGGGCGGCCCTGAATGGCCTGTTTTCTGATGCACAGCGGGTGGCGCTGATGCCCTTTTTGCGCGGTGTCGTCGTGCGTGTCGGCATTCTGATCGGCGCAATTTTTGTGCTGATCTGCCAGTCGGGATATTTCGTGGTTTGCCGGTTCCCCCTGCACCCGCAGAATCTGGCCCCTTTTGGTTTCGGTTTCGCCCTGCTCTGGTTGATGGTTGCCCTGCGGATGAAAAAGCACTATCCCGAACTGGTGCTGGAGACCCTCGGTTGGTACGGACCGGAGCGCGGCAGGATCAACTTCGCGCCCGAGGTTGTGCGCGCCGCCCGTAAGAAACTGTTTCTGGCCAGGCGGCGCCTGGCCCAGGCGGTCGCCGTGGGACAGCAGAACGACGGTGTTCATGCTGACAGGCTGGTGGAACACCTGCGCGACACGGCGGCCCGGCTTGCCTTTGAGGTTCTCTGTGAGTTGGAAAACTGGGATTCTTCGGGACGCCTGAGAACCGCGCGGGAGGCCCTGGAGGGGGGAGACTCGCGGCACCGCGCCAACGCTCTCGAAGCCCTGGAACAGCTTGTCCCGCACAGCTTGGCGTATGGTCTGGTGCGGGGGCTTGAGAAGGATCTGCAGGGAGGCTGGAGCTATCCGGGGCCGGTGCTGCAGGTTCTGGCTGTCGACGACGATCAGACCACCAGGGAGCTGGTGCGCTGCCTGCTCGGCCGCGTCGCGGACGGCCAGAAGTCATCAGCCGAAAGTTCTTCAGCAACCGGGTCCATGGTCAACTGATAGCCGGATCGGGATCAGACGCGTTCGATCACCTGCTGCAGTTTATCCCGCACCTGTCCGGCAATATCCGCCAGGTCCGGGTTTTCCACCGCCTGCATCGAGGCCATGGGGTCCACGGCCGCGATTTCGGTTTCGCCCTTGTCGGTGGTTCGGATAATGACATTGCAGGGCAGCATGGTGCCGATGAGGGGTTCGGCCTGCAGAGCGCGGTAGGCAAAATGAGGATTGCAGGCGCCGAGAATCTTGTAGGCCGGCATCTCCTCTCCCAGTTTCTTCCTGATCGTAGCCTGCACATCGATTTCCGTCAGGACTCCGAAACCCTCTTCGGCCAGTTGCTTCCGAACCTTTTCTTCAGCTTCCGCGATGGTGCCGGGAACGATTTTGTTGAATGTGTATCCCATCTTTTTCTCCTTCAGCCGGATCTTGAGGGCCGGCTGCAGTTGCAGGAAAAGCGGTTGATCCGCGTGATTATCCTTCGCTGTCGGTTTCCTCCGGTTGTTTTGCCCCGCGCAACTGCCAGGAGCGCCAGATCAGGTAGACGACCGGAACCAGGATGAGGGTCAACAGGGTTGCTGAAACCATCCCGCCGACCATCGGCGCGGCGATCCTCTTCATCACCCTGGCGCCGGTTTCCTGACTCCACATGATGGGCAGCAGGCCGCCGATGATGGCGCAGGCGGTCATGGTGATCGGACGAACACGTTCCGCGGCCCCTTCCATAACTGCATCATAGAGTCCCTCCCTGTCAAGAGGCCCCTTTTCAGCGCGCTTTTTCTCGAAAGCCTGGTCGAGGTAGATGATCATCACGACGCCGATCTCGACGGCGACACCGACCAGGGCGATGAAGCCGACCATGACGGCGACACTGATATTGTAGCCCAGCAGGTACATGAACCAGATACCGCCCAGTACCGAGAACGGTACTGTCAGCATGACGATCAGGACCTCGGTCAGGTTGCGGAAGTTGAGGAAAAGCAGCAGGAAGACAATCAGCAGGGTCACCGGAACCACCACCTTGAGTCGTGCCCGCGCCTCCTGAATGTACTCGTACTGGCCGCTCCACTGGATGCTGTATCCCGGCGGGATGGTGATTTTCTCCTCGATCAGGGCCTTGGCCTTTTCCACGTAACTTCCGACATCCTGGTCGGCGTTGATGTCGACATAGATCCAGGCCTGGGGTCTGGCCCCCTCGGTCTTGATCGAGGGCGGACCCATGCGGGGGAAGATATCGGCTACCTGCTCAATGGGGATCTGGGCGCCGGTCGGGGTGGCGATCAGCACGCGACGCAGTTCTTCCGGGTTGTGGCGCAGATCTCTCGCGTAGCGGACGTTGACCGGATAGCGTTCGAGTCCTTCGACGGTCCTGGTGACATTCTTGCCGCCGATGGCCGACTGGATGACGTCGTTGATGTCATCGACGGTCAGGCCGTAACGCGCGGCCTGGTCGCGCTTGATGACGAAATCGAGATAATAACCGCCGGCAACGCGTTCGGCGAAGACGCTGCGGGTTCCGGGCAGCCCGCGCACCACCGGTTCGATCTCTTCGCCGAGTTTCTGCAGGACCTTCAGGTCGGGACCGGTCAGCTTGATGCCGACCGGGGTCTTGATGCCGGTGGAGAGCATGTCGATGCGGGTCTTGATCGGCATGACCCAGGCGTTGGTGACCCCGGGCAGGCGAACCAGTCGATCGAGTTCGTCGGACAGCTTTTCAATGGTCATGCCCGGGCGCCACTCCTCCTCCGGTTTCAGAATGATGGTGGTTTCGAGCATTGAAAGGGGTGCCGGGTCCAGCGGAGAGCGGGCCCGGCCGACCTTGGCCAGCGAGTGTTTGACCTCCGGCAGGGTCATGATCAACTGGTTGGTCTGCTGTGCGACCGCCGTCGCTTCAGTGATCGAGACCCCGGGAAGCATGGAGGGCATGTAGAGCAGGTCCCCCTCGTTGAGGGGCGGGATGAATTCGGAACCGAGCTGCCGATAGGGGATGATGGTCAATACCAGGAACGCAAGGGCTGCGGCCAGCACCACCCAGCGCAGTTTCAGCGCGGCTTTCAGGACCGGTCGATAGAGCTTGGAGAGAATGCGATTGACCGGGTTCTTGTGTTCGGGAAGAATCCGCCCGCGGATCAGGTAGCCCATCAGGATGGGTACGATGGTGATCGACAGGATGGCTGCCGCCGCCATCGAATAGGTCTTGGTGAAAGCCAGGGGAGTGAACATGCGGCCTGACTGGCCGGTGAGGGCGAAGACCGGCAGGAAGGAGACCGCGATGATCATCAGGGAGTAGAAGAGCGCCGGGCCCACCTCCTTGGTGGAGTCGACGATGATGTCCCAGTGAGGTTTCCTGCCCCGGTCCCGTTCGAGATGCTTGTGGGCGTTCTCGATCATGACGATTGCGCCGTCCACCATGGCGCCGATGGCGATGGCAATGCCGCCGAGGGACATGATGTTGGCACCCAGCCCCTGGAAATACATGACCGTCATGGCGATCAGGATGCCGACCGGCAGGGTGAAGATGGCGACAAACGCCGAACGCAGGTGCAGCAGGAAGATCACGCAGACCAGGGCGACAATAATGCTTTCCTCGATCAGTTTGCCGCGCAGGGTGTTCTGGGCCCGGTGAATGAGGGCCGAACGGTCATAGATGGGGACGATTTCAACCCCTTCCGGAAGGCCGGGTTTCAATTCCTCGATCTTCTGCTTGACCCGGTTGATGACATCGAGGGCATTGTTCCAGTAGCGCATTTCGACAATGCCGACGGCGGTTTCTCCGAGTCCGTCCAGGTCAATCGCGCCGCGTCTGATTTCGGGTCCGAGACTCACGTTCGCGACATCCCGGATCAGGATCGGCGTGCCGTTCATGTCGACACCGACCGGAATCTGTTCGATATCCTTGACGCTCCCGATGTAGCCGATTCCCTCCACCATGTATTCGGTCTCGGCGTACTCCACCACCCGGCCGCCAACGTCGTTGTTGCTGCGCCTGACCGCGCGGATCACCTTGCTGAGCGGCTGGTTGTAGGCCAGTAGCTTGTTGGGGTCGATATTCACCTGGTACTGTTTGACGAATCCACCCACCGAGGCGACGTTGGCGACCCCCGGTACGGTCTGCAGCTGATAGCGCACGTACCAGTCCTGCAGACTGCGCAGTTCGGCGAGGTCGTGTTGGCCGCTGTGATCGACCAGGGCGTATTCAAAGACCCAGCCGACCGGGGTGGCGTCGGGACCGAGGACCGGCGTTATGCCTGGCGGCAACTGATTTTGTACGAAGCTGAGGTATTCGAGTACCCGGCTGCGTGCCCAGTAGATGTCGGTGCCGTCTTCGAAGATCACGTAGACGAAGGAAAGACCAAAAAAGGAGTAGCCGCGAACAACCTTGGCGTTGGCAACCGCCAGCATCGTGGTGGTGATGGGGTAGGTGACCTGGTCCTCGATGATCTGCGGCGGCTGTCCCGGCCACTCGGTGAAGATGATGACCTGGACATCGCTGACATCCGGTAGGGCGTCCAGCGGGATGCGTTTGAAAGCGAAGATTCCTGCGCCGATGGCGGCGACCACCGCGAGGGCCACCAGGAACTGGTTGCGAACCGACGCTTCGATCAGTTTACGCAGCACGCGTCACTCCTTGGGATGGGGGGCGGGCATGGTCATGGCGTCAGGGTTGTTCATCTTCTTCGACATGCCCCCGCCGTTTTTTTTCATTGCGGGCATTTTCATGCCGGGCATGGTTTGCTGCTGCTCACCGGTGGTCGGCGCCACCGCTGGCGAAGTCTGGCGCATCTTGTCGATGGCGGCCTGCAGGCTGCTTTCGGAGTTGATCAGGAACTGGGCCGAGGTCACCACCCGATCCCCTTCCTGAAGTCCTTTGAGAACTTCGAATTCGTCACCGACCTGGGCTCCCAGTTTAATCTCGCGCGGGGCGAAACGATCGCCGTCGAGGGCCACCAGCGCGATGTCCCGTACACCGGTGCGGATAACGGCCTGAACCGGGACGGCGAGCCCCTGCCGGTTGATGTCAACTTTTATCGATACATTGGCCCACATGTCAGGTTTCAGGTCGAAGTCGTCGCTGTTGGGGAAGGAGATGCGTACCTGCAGGGTGCGGGTCATGTTTTTCAGGTAGGGATAGATATAGATGATTTTCCCGCGATAGGTTTTTCCCGGTTGGTAGGCGAGGGTGATTTCCGCCTCCTGGCCCAGTTTCAGCCAGGGGGTTTCGTATTCGTAGATGTCGGCGTAGACCCAGATGGAGGAAATGTCGGCAATTTCGTACAGGTTCTGGCCGGGCTTGACATAGCCTCCTTCCGGTACGTTTTTGCGCACGATGATGCCTTTGAACGGCGCGTGCAGCGCCATGGTGCGAGTGATTTCACCACGCTCGCGCAGAGTCCTGATCTGGGCTTCGCTGATATCCCAGTAGCGCAGTCGCGCTTCGGTGGCCCGCAGCAGGCTGTCGGCTCCCGCGGAGATGCCTGAGACCGGACTCTGCTGCAGTCGGCGCTGGTACTGAAGGGCGACCAGGTATTCCTCCTGGCTGGAGACCAGGTCAGGGCTGTAGATGGTCAGCAGCTGTTGGCCCTTTTCGACCACCTGGCCGGTGAAGTTGACCTCCTGGCGCTCGACCCAGCCGCCGATTTTGGGAGTAATCCTGCGGACCCTGGTTTCGTCATAGGCAACCCGGCCGATGGTGCGGATGTTTTTATTGAGGCGTTTGCGGACCAGGGTGACCGTCTTGACGCCAATGTTCTGCCTTGTTGCCGGGTCGATGGTGATCGTCCCCGGCGGTCCGGATGCCTTCGCTCCTTCATAGACCGGAACCAGGTCCATACCCATGCGGTCCTTGCCCGGGGCGGGGTAGGTTTCGGTCGGGTTCATGGGCGAGCGCCAGTAGAGAACCTTTTGTCCCTGCCGGGAGGCTGAAGGTTCGGACGATGGTTGTGTGAGATTCAGAAAGTAGAAGGCCGTTCCGCCGACAGCGAGAATGACTGCGGCCAGGGTGAGGATAGTCCAGGTGATCCAGGTACGCTTCCGGTTCGTGCGATTCATGGACAGGGCCTCTTTCCTGGAGATTTTATTTCGCCGACATGGTCAGCTCTCCGGGGGCTGCTCCGGTGATATGAATGGGAAGGTGATGAAAACGGCCTGCCCGAAGCTCATGGCCAAAAGGACTGTCGACGCGCCCCCCTGGATCAAAATCTATCAGATCCGGTCAGCCTTGCAAGGCAACCGGGTCCTGGTCGGGCAGGTGCCGGCTGCTTGCCAACGGCCCTTCGGGGATTAAACTTGTAACCGAGGGGTCGTTGGGGGGGGACGTCAAACTCTGGGGAGGTGCGCCATGAAAGAAATCAAGGCTTACATCCGGACGAGCGCCCTTGAGGCGGTCATCGAAAACCTGCAGAAATGCGGTGCGCCAGGCGTTACCGCCATCAATGTCCATCCGGTCGGCTACGGTTTTGACCAGCGGTATTCGCTGAAGCTGAGAAAAGCTGAGGTCACAGAGAAGTTTTACGACATCACCAAGCTTGAACTGGTCTGTGACACCGAGGAGTTGGATGGCTACGTCGATGCCATCGTCGAAGCTGCGCATACCGGAACATCGGGGGATGGCCTGATTTTTGTCTCCGATGTCGATGAGGTGATCAAGATCCGCAACCGCAGTCGGGGAACCAATATCGCCGCGGTGTCGGCAGAGGCTTAAGGAGGCCCTCCCCGTTACAGGGAGGGCCGCGCGGCCACGTGTTTCTCCCCGGCCTCCCTACGGCCGAAGTCGGACAGAGACACCCGATCGCTTCAGATTTCCCCCCGTTCGTGCATTTCGATCAGGCGCTCGAATTTGCGTTCCATGCCGCTGATGATCTCCGCGTGGCCTGCTCCCAGGTCATCCCACAGGAATGCCAGTAGCGCCTGCCTGACGCAGATGTTGCATTCACTGGCGTGGGAGTCGAAATCCCCGCCGACCTGACCTTTCTGCCAGTAGCAGTAGAGCAGGTTGTCATGCCCCATGCGGTTGCAGAAGCAATAACAGGGGATGATTCGCCCTTTGTCCTTGACGTTGGCTGCGCCGAGCAGGTCCGGGTTCTTGACCGCGACCTTGTAGCTGATTTCAATCGGATCGTCGGTGTAGACGAAGCTTGGGAACCGGTATTTGTCCCAGTCTTCGTCCGGGTATTTCTGTTCCAACCGGGCTTCGACCCGATCCGCCAGATCCTCCAGCGACATCGTGTAGATGCGTTCGAATTCCTTCTTTTGCGCGGCATTCATGGCCAGCAGCGGGCTTGCCGGCAACAGCAGCCCCAGCGTTGTCAACAGGACGATGAAATGTTTCATGGTTTTCTCCATTGCGATAGCGTCTCCAGGTTTCAGTTGACCCTGCCCGGCGGGCAGGGGTGGTTTTTCAGCTCATCCCGTGAGCCTCAACCGCCGCCCGGCGGCCAGATCCAGCTCCAGTTCGGACCCCGGCACCAGAGCCCGATGGCGATGAAGACCAGCTGGGAACAGAGCATCAACATCAGCAGCAGCTGCCAGGGACGGGCACCGGGTGCCAGCCAGCGTCCGCCCCCCCGTTCTCTCCGGTCAAGCCAGGGCAGCAGGGCCAGGAACAGGATCATCAGGCTCGGGACAATCACGCCTCCCCAGGTGGCTGAATAGCTGACCATCTCCTGGAATCCGACGAAGTACCAGGGGGCCTTGGCCGGGTTGGGCGGATGTCCCGGATCGGCCCTTTCACCAAGGGGAGCATTGAGCCACAGCGCGAGCAGCAGCAGGACCGTCAGGGTGATCAGGGCAACGCTTCCTTCCGCCCGGTAGAGCCAGGGGCGGGCGGGGAGTTCGGCGGGGGTTTCACAGGGGGTGGCCAGTCCGCCGTCCCTGCGGACGCGCCACAGGTGCAGCCCCGCCAGGCCGACCAGCCCGCAGGGGACCACCGCGGCATGAATGGCGAACGCGCGCAACAGGGTTTCCGCGCCGATCTCTTCTCCACCGAGCAGGAAGACCTTGAGGGGATGGCCGAGCAGCGGCAGGTAATCGGCGAGGCTGGAACCGACCTTCAGCGCCCAGTAGGCAAGTTGATCCCATGGCAGAAGGTATCCGGTGAAGGCGCCGGCGAAGATCAGGAACAGCATCAGCAGGCCGTAGCACCAGTTCAATCGCCGGCCCCGGTAGCCGGCGGTCAGGGCCACGCGTGCCAGGTGCAGGACCGCGAGGATCAACAGGGCGTTGCCGGCCAGGTAGTGCAGGTTGCGCAGCAGGGTGCCGAAACGCAAGGTCGTGGTCAGATGCAGGATGCGTTCATAGGCCCGTTGCTGGTCCGGCAGGTAGTAGAGCAGCAGGGTCAGCCCGGTGATCAGCAGGATGCCCAGGCAGGTCATGGCGGCGATACCCAGGCCCAGGGTCGTTTTCGGGTGCAGGCTGCGCAACCGAACCCGGGCGGGATGCAGGTGGTCGAGAAAGTTGCGTTGCGGGCCGTTCATGCCGGGCTCTCCTCGCGCGGGTGCCAGAATGGCCTGGTCTGCTTGCGGCCGCTGAGGACCCAGATTGCGCCGTGATGCAGGCGCAGCCTGTGCCACGGCAGATCACGCGTGGCCGGGCCGTTGTAGACCTGGCCGCGGGGTCCGAATTCCGATCCATGGCAGGGGCAGTAAAACCCTCGCTCGTTGACGGTGACCAGGCAGCCGAGGTGGGTGCATTCGAGGCTGATGGCGGCGATTTTTTTTGGTGAAACCAGCAGGGCGACCTTCATCTGCGGCAGAGGCACCACCCCGTCGGGAGGCAGCTGGTCGAGCGGCAGCAGACGCTGCCAGCGGGCTTCGGAGAAGCGCCTGGCCCCGGACCAGATATCGAGCAGGATGGCGCCGCCGAACAGGCCGAGAAGCGCCAGCAGACCTTTCAACAGCCTGCGTCTGATCAGATCACTCATGGTTGTTCTCCCACGGACAGTCTGCGGACTTCGCGAAGCAAGGCCCAGATCTGCTGTTCATCGAGTTCGCCGAGCCAGGGCGGCATGGCGGTGCCCGGTACACCGTAGGTGATGGCTCTCAACAGCTGGTTGTCACTGCGCGATACGATGTAGCCGGTGTTGGTCAGGTTGCGTGGCGACGGTTGCAGCCGCAACCGCGCGGCGTCCGGACCGCGGCCGGTTCCGCTGCGTCCGTGACAGCGGATGCAGTACTGTTGGAACAATTGTTGCCCGGCCGCCGCGGGAAGCGCGAATTCCGGTTTCGGCGGCAGTTCCGGCAGCCTCCGCTTGGCGTAGCGACCCCCGCCGATAAAGGCTTTGAACAGGAGGTCAAGCAGCATTTCCCGTCGTTCGGGGGACAGCAGCCGGGCAAAGCCGGGCATCGAGGTTCCGGGTATCCCCTGTGCCAGACTCTGTTGCAGTTCCTTGTCGGATTTGCCGGCGAAAAAGTTGCGGTTGTTCGCAAAGGCCCGCGGCATCTGGGCCAGGTTGGCGGCGATCGGCCCCAGGCCGTTGCCGTCGGCGGCGTGACATCGCTGGCAGAGCAGCATGTACAGATCGCGGCCCTCGACGGCTTTGGTCAGGCGGGTCTGCTGAAGTCGATCGGCGTTCTGGCGCAGTTCCGTTACCAGCAGGCGTTGTTCCGCGGCTGTCAGGCGGATCGCCGGCATGCGCGCGCCCCCGATCAGGGCTGTCGGATCGCCGGGGAAGTCGGCCAGGTAGGTGCCGGTCCGCAGCAGTCCGCTGTAGCTCAGGTCAGGTCCGATACGTCCGTCGTCCCGGTTGTAACGATGGCAGGCGATGCAGCGTTTGCGCTGCAGGAGAGCCTGCCCCGGAGAAAGTTGTTCACTGCCGGGGAACAGATCGTCCGGTTGAAGCAGGCTCTTTTTCTGCAGTTGAGCCAGGGGCGTCTGGAACAGCGGACGGGCGGTGCGGCTTTTCAGGAACAGGGCGATATTGCGGGCCTGACGTTTCGATAACGGATAGCGCGGCATGGTCGAGTTGACCGGCTCCCGTCCCGGTTCGCGAATGGCGGTCACCAGTTGATCGATTCCCAGGTGGTCGCCGACGGCCGTCAGGTCGGGGGCGTAACGGCCGCTTTGTTGCAGCCCCGCGAGCGGATGACAGCTGTCGCATCCTTTCTGCAGGTACAGACGATAGCCGTTCCAGGCTTTTTCAGCGCCGGCCAGGGGTTGCAGGGGGTGGCAGCGGTAGCAGCTTGCCTGAATATCCTTTTTTTTCAGAATGGCGCGGGCGCCATTGCCCGGCAGTCCGTGGGAAACAACCAGGTCAAGCGCCATCCCCTCGCCGAGATGGCAGCCGGTACAGCCCAGTTCCGCAGTTTCATGCGGCGCGATGTCGGGATGCGGGCTGCCGGTTGCGGTGCTCCCTTCCGGGTGGCAGGAGGTGCAGTGTTCACGTACCGGGGTGCCGCCGAGATTGATTGTGACATCGGCAATGTCGCCGTCGAGCGGCCAGGGGTTGCGGCTGATCCCCATGAACAGGATGGTTCCCAGCACAGCGAGGGCCGCGGCCAGCGCCGCGATGTAGAGTGGGGTGACCCAGCGTGGAGGAGACAGTTGATTCATGATCGCCAAGAAGATTCAGCTTTTATGCCAGCATCAATGGATGGCGTCGCAAAAACTCACCGGCAGCTGCGTTGCAGCGTTTGTCTCGCTGCTTCGACGTACGTAAGTACGCCTCATTGCTCGACAAACGCGCGCCTTGCTGCCGGCGTTTTTTGCTTGGCCAACACCATTTTGCTTTCTTGCTAAAGCATCAATGTTTACAAAACATACAAGAATTTCCTGTGATTACAATGAATTGTGTGATGGTCGAGGTTTGTTTCACCCTCGTATTCCAAATTCGCGCAACGAGCCGTGTAGAGTATTCTTCACATTGCTGTTGAATATTCGGCAAATCCACTGCCGGGAGTTCTCGCCGGGTGTCCCGAAGTTGATCTGAAGCTCGTAAAAACAGCAGGTTGTTTCTGCTGGAGGGGGTTGGCACGGGATGTGATATGGCTCCCCCTGAGTTTTGTTGAACGAATTCTTGCGAAGGGGTGGTCCATGAGCATGAAACGACGTTACCTGATCTTCCTTGTCCTGCCGCTGGTGCTGTTGGCCGTTGCCGCCGGCTGGTGGCTGAAACCGGCCGGTTTCAATCGGGCCGAAGCGGCACTGGCCGAATACAGCGTGGACAAGCTTTCCTGTGGTTCCTGCGTGCAGAAAATCAACGAGGCCCTCCAGCCGGTCGCCGGGATCGGTACGGTTGAGGTCAGCGTGACCAGCGGCCGCAGCCGGGTGGAGTTTGATCCCTCCCGAACCAGCAGTGCCGAAATCGGCCGGTTGATAACCGAGGCCGGATACCCGGCCCGATTGAGGACCGAACTGAGCCCGGCGGAATATGCCGGTCTGCGCCAGGAGCAGACCCGCCTGGGGGCCAAGTACGTTGCCAGGGTCGGTTCGCGGCTGGTGGCGCGTGATGACTTCGAGCAGGCGTTGAAGCTCCGGCTTGGAGATCGCGAGGCGTCCCCCGCGTTGCTTGAGCAGCTGCGTCGGCAGCTCTGGGAAGAACTGCAGCAGCGTGAAATTCTGCTGGCCGCCGCCGAGAGTAGTGGAGTCGTGGTGCAGCCGGGTGAGGTCGATGTGCGCCTCGAAAAACTGCGCCAGGGACACGACGATCTGGACCAGTTGGTGACCAGACGTTTCGGCAGCATGGAAGCATTCCGTCGCCAGCTGCGCAACGACATGACGATTGAAAAACTGATGGCGGCGAAAGTCCCGACTGACATCACCGATCCGGCGCAACGGCAGCAACGACTGCAGCAATGGTACGGCGACCTGGTGCAGCGGACCGAGGTGGTCATTTTCGATCCCCAGCTCAAGCGTGTCACCGCCGGCGGCGGTGACTGCGGCAGTGGCAGTGGTGGCTGCTGCGGCTGACACCCGATTCAGACCTGAACCAAAGACAAGGAGTTTGTAGAGATGTCCGATCGTCAAACCAAACGTGACCAGTTCAAGAACGAAGAAAAGAAGTCGACCGGAAAGTTGCTGTTGCCGGGGATTCTGGCCCTGCTGGCGATTGTCACCGGTGCCGCCTGGCTGCTGCTCGGTTCCGGCGGGACTGCCGGGACGCGCACCGTAACCGCTGCCGACGATGGTGTCATCCGCCTTGCGGCGAGTGATTTCGATGGCGGCCGGGCGCAGTTCTTCCGTTACGAAAGCCGGCGCGGCCCGATCACTTTTTTCGTGGTCAGGAGCCAGGATGGTGTTATTCGTGCCGCTTTTGATGCCTGCGATGTCTGCTACAAGGAGAAAAAAGGTTATCGGCAGGAAGGGGACGCGATGATCTGCAACAACTGCGGTCAGTCGTTCCCCTCCAACATGGTCAATATCGTCAAGGGGGGGTGCAATCCGTCCCCCCTGTCGCGGCAGCTGGCCGGGGGGCAGGTCCTGATCCAGGTTGCCGCCCTGGAGCAGGGAGCCAGGTATTTTTAACGGCATGAGACATCAATATGGCGCCAAGAAGAGCGGGCGCCCTGATGACAGGACGTCAGTGTCCAGATCTAAAGGCTTGAATTATGCGTCTTGAAACCATCACCTTCAATAACCTGAAACGCCGTAAAGGGCGGGCGATCTTTCTGCTGACCGGTCTGCTGATCGGGGTGGCGACGGTGGTCGCGCTGTTGTCGCTGACCAATGCCCTGGCCGAGCGGGCCCGGAATGAACTGGAGAGCTTCGGCGCCAATATTCTGATCACGCCGCGCAGCGATCAGCTGGCGCTCAGCTACGGCGGCATCACCCTCGGCGGTGTTTCTCTGACCGCCCATGAGATCGCCGAGGATTCCCTGGCCGCGATCGGTACCATCCCCAATAACCGCAACGTGGCGGCGGTTGCGCCCAAGGTCCTTGGTGCGGTCGAGGTCGCCGGAGGGCGGGCCCTGCTGATGGGGGTTGACCCCGAGGTCGAGTTCGGGCTGAAAAAATGGTGGCAGTTGATGGGCAGCCGTCCCGAGGCAGATGACCAGCTGGTCCTCGGCAGCGCCGCGGCGGCCCGGCTCGGACTGGCCATCGGTGACACCCTGGATGTTTCGGGGAAGCGGTTTCGGATCAGCGGCGTGCTGCAGCAGACCGGCAGTCAGGATGATCAGTTGCTGATCGCCAGGTTGCCGGTTGCCCAGCGGCTGCTCGGCAAGCCGGGACAGGTTTCGTTGGTCGAGGTTGCCGCCCTCTGCGCCAACTGTCCGATCAGCGACATGGTCAACCAGATCAGCCGGGCCCTGCCGGATGTTGAAGTGCAGGCGGTACAGCAGGTGGTCAAGACCCGGATGCACGCCATCTCTCAGTTTCGTATTTTCGCCTGGGGGGTTGCCGGGGTGGTGATCCTGGTCGGCGCCCTGCTGGTGTTTGTCACCATGATGGGGTCGGTCAGCGAACGGACGCGTGAAATCGGTATTTTCCGTGCCATCGGCTACCGGCGCAGCCACGTACTGAGGCTGGTGCTGGTCGAGGCCGGCCTGGTCAGTGCTTTTGCCGGTCTGTTCGGCTACCTGGCCGGGGTCGGCGTGGCTGTCGGCGCTCTGCCGCTGCTCGGCGACGGCAAGGCGGTCTGGCATTTCGATCCGCTGCTTGCCGCGTCGGCGTTGATCGCGGCCGTGGTCGTCGGGCTGCTGGCCGCCCTGCAGCCGGCGCTGCGCGCCAGCCGCCTGGAACCGAGCGACGCGCTGCGGGCACTCTGACCAACCCGAAAGGAACCGATATGGCTCTCATCCGGATCAGTGAACTGACCAAACATTTTGTCAATGGCGCCGATTGCGTCTCCGCCCTGCATGGACTCGACCTGGCGATCGAGGAAGGAACCTTCCTTGGTGTGATGGGGCCCTCCGGTTCGGGCAAGAGTACGCTGCTCGGACTGCTCGGCGGCCTCACCCGGCCGAGTGCCGGCAAGGTGGAGATCGACGGCATCGATCTATATCGCCTGTCGAATGAGAAACGCGCTGATTTCCGCCGTGAATACCTCGGCTTCGTTTTCCAGAGTCACAACCTGGTTCCCTACCTGACCGCCCTGGAAAACGTCATGCTGCCGCTGGCGGTCGGTCGGATGAAGGATGTCGAGAAGAAGCGCTTTGCGGCTGAAGTCCTGGAGCGGGTCGGCCTCAAGGACCGGCTGCTGCACCTGCCGCAACAGCTCTCCGGCGGTGAACAGGAACGGGTCGCCATCGCCCGGGCGCTGGTCAACAAGCCGCCGCTGATCCTGGCCGATGAGCCCACCGGCAGCCTGGACACGACCACCAGCCGGCAGGTGATGGAACTGTTCAGCGAACTGCATCGCGAGGGACAGACCATTGTCATGGTCACCCACAACCGGGACAACCTGGACTGGTTCGACCGCACCATCTTTCTGCGCGATGGACAGATCGTCGAGGAAATCAACCAGCGGCCGGAAACACCGGCGCGGGAGTGCGCATGATCCTCTTCTTTTTCATCAGCCTGGCTTTTCTGACCTGGTTGATCTGCCGGGAGCTTGAACGGCGAACCATTCAGCCGTCCCTGCCGGGCGGTCGTTGCAGTGACTGCGGCGGCGAGATTCAGCCCGACTGGCTGATCTGTCCGCGTTGTCGCAACCTGGTGCAGCAGCATTGTCCGGCCTGCGGCGAGGCCCATGCCTGCAGCGACACCTACTGTCCCTGGTGCGGGGATGCTGTGCGGGAGAAGGCGGCATGAATTCGCGGCGGCTGTTCGGGCGCGATACCCTCTGGCTCGGTTTCTGGCTGGTTGCCGGAGGAGTGGCGGTGGTGGCCTACAATACCTGGTCGCTCTGCTGCGGTGTCTGCTCGGTCGACAACCTGCTGACTCTCGGCTGGCCGGGCTGGATATTGTTGGTCGCCAATCTTGCGGCGATCTTGATCTATGCTATCGTGAGAAAGCTTAACTTCATGAAATCGCAGGTCGATACGTGTTTTTGTGGTTGTCAATTTCAGTCTGGCTGGCGGTATTGCCCGCGTTGTGGAAAGGATCGAAAATGAAATTCCTCTGGCTCTCCCTGTTGCTGTTGATCGCCGTCCCGGCTTTCGGTCATGAAGATCATCCCGGCGGTGACCACATGGCGGGTATGCAGGCGATCAAGGACAAGGTTCCCGCCGAGTACCGGGTGATGGATCGTTCGCCGGTCACCCCGACGGCGGATTCCCTGGCCCGCGGCGCCCGGCTGTTCGCGCGGAACTGCAGCGTCTGCCACGGTCCGGAAGGACGCGGCGACGGTCCCGCGGCGGCGTCGATGCAGACCCGACCGGCCAATTTTCACGATGCTCATCACAGCGGCTTCTACGGTCCGGGGGAGAAGTACTGGATTATCAGCAACGGCCTGAAGAGCAGCGGCATGCCGGCCTTCGGGGCGCAGCTTACCCCGCAACAGCGCTGGGATCTGGTCAATCATGTTCTGTCTCTGCCGCAGAAGGGCATGAATGAGCTCTTCAACTAGGCTGATGAAAAACGCCCATCTGCGGCGTTGTCCTTCCCCCGCGTCAACGACGTACCTTCCGGTACGCCTTATTCCGCGGGGGTACGGACGCCTTGCACCTGGACATTTTTGCTCAGCCTGGGGAACGCAACTTTTCCCCCCAAGTTCTTCCGGGTCACGATGGAAGACGTTCCTGCTCACGCTGTTGTTGCTGGTTCCGGCGGTTTCGGCCGCGGCTTTTCAGCCCGGCGAGGCGGCCCCGAATTTCACCCTCAAGGATCTTGCCGGGCGCGATGTTTCCCTGGCCGATCTCCGCGGACAGCTGGTGGTTCTCGATCTCGGCACCACCTGGTGCCCCGGGTGTCGCTACCAGAACCGGGAACTGGCCAAGATCGATAGCATGTTCGACGACAGCCAGGTCCGGATTCTTGAGATTTTCATGCGGGAGACGGTCGAAACGGTGCGTGGTTTTCTCAAGGGTCTCGATCTCCCCGAGGGCAACGCCCTGCTTGATGACGGCAGTGTGCAGAAGGGCTACAACGTCTATCTGATTCCGCGCGTGCTGATTATCGACGGCCAGGGCAGGGTCAGGTTTGACGCCGGGTTGACCGGGGCTGACGAAATTGAAACACAGATCCGCGCCTTGCTGGCGGAGTCCAAGGAGGTTAAAGAACCATGAAATATTTTCTCAGCATCCTGCTTCTTGTTTTGCTGCTGCCCATGTCGGTGTCGGCTGCCGATTCCCTCGACGGGCTGGTGAAAGAGGCCCTGCAGAACAATCCCGACCTGAAGGCGGCGGAGTCCCGCTGGCACATGTTCGAGCGCAAAATCATTCCGGCGAGTTCCCTGGATGACCCGATGCTCTCGTTTGCCTTTGTTAACTATCCGACGGATTCGTTTGCGGCGGGCGACACCCCGATGACCGGCAAGGATTTCAAATTGTCGCAGAAGTTTCCCTTCCCGGGGAAATTGGGAACCAAGGGGGAGATCGCCGAGCAGAAGGCCCTCTGGTACAAGGGAGCTTATGATGATCTGAAGCTGCAGTTGACCCGCAAGGTCAAGGATGCCTGGTATCGGCTTTTCTATCTTGATCGCGCCGTTGCCATCACCAACAAGAACATCAGCATTCTCGATGATTTCATCCGTCTGACGGAAACCCGCTACCAGGTTGGCACCGGTATTCAGCAGGATGTACTCAAGGCCCAGGTCGAACGCTCGAAACTGATGGACCAGTTGTTCACCCTGCAGCAGCAGCGCAAGACCGTGCAGGCCGACCTGGACAGCCTGCTGAATCGTCCCACCGAAACCCCGATTGAGACTCCGGAGATTGTTCCCGTGACCAAGGTCGAGCAACCATTGCCGGAGCTGCAGTCGATATCGGAGCAAAAGCGACCGCTTTTTGCCGCGTTCCAGTCCATTGTCGATCGCTATAAAGCCAAGCGCAAGCTGGCCAAACTTGAATACAAGCCGGATTTCAATCTCTGGGGCGGTTATCGTTTCCGCGAGGAGGCCGGCAACGACCCGGTCGACGGTCAGGATTTCGCCAGTATCGGTATCAGCATCAACCTGCCGATCTATCTTGACAAGCGGGATGAGGCTGTTGCCGAAGCCGATTCCGGTATCCGCATGGCGCTGCAGCAGTACCATGAGTTCCGCAACCGGGTCAGTTTCAATATCCACGATGCCTTCGTGCAGATGGAGAAGGATCATGACCTGGTGCTGTTGTACAAGACCGGCATCGTGCCGCAGGCTGATCAGACGTTCAAGGCCAGCCTGGCCGCCTACCAGGTCGGCGATGTCGAATTTCTCAGTCTGCTGGATGCCCTGCTCAAGCTCTACAGCTATGAAATGGATTATTACCGGGTCCTGGCCGACCACGAACGCGATGTGGCCCGCCTGGAAGCGGAATCCGGCCTCAGGTTCAGGGCCGTCGAAAAGATGGATACCAAACCCCAGCCCTAATGGAAGTCAGCGTCCACCAGAACTGACGATGCAAAGGAACAGATCATGACCCGAGCAGAAAAAATCAGCCTTTCACTCTTTCTTCTTTTTTCGACGGTTTTTGCCGGAGAGGCTCTTTTCAACCAGATATGTGATCGTATTTTCGATTGTCCGGACAAATGGCATATCGGTGAAGCCCAGGCTGCCGGAGAGAAATATACCTGCGGCATGCATCCGATGGTGATTGTCGACGAACCGGGCACCTGTCCGATCTGCGGCATGGAGCTGGTGCCGCTCAAGGCCGGAACCGGCGGCGGGAGTGCCTCCGATAAACCTGCCGGGGAACGGAAGATCAAGTACTGGCAGGCACCGATGGATCCGACCTACATCCGCAACGAGCCGGGCAAGTCACCGATGGGGATGGATCTGATCCCGGTTTACGAGGATGAAGCTCCGGGCGGATCGCAGATTTCCATTGATCCCGTGACCGCGCAGAACATGGGGGTGCGGACGGCTGTTGCCGCGAAGCGGGATATGAGCCGGACCATCCGCACCGTCGGCCTGATTGCCTATGATGAACCGAAACAGTTTTCCATCAACAGCAAGATCGCCGGCTGGGTTGAAAAGCTGTATGTCAATGAAACCGGACAGTTTGTCAAGAAGGGGCAGAAGCTCCTGGAAATCTACAGTCCGGAGCTGGTTTCGGCCCAGGAAGAGTTTCTTCTGGCGCTGAATAATCGGAGCGCCCTGGCCAGCAGTTCCTTCCCGGAGATTGCCGAAGGCGCCAACCGCCTGCTTGAGTCGTCCCGCCGGCGGCTGCAGCTCTGGGATATTTCTCAGGATCAGATCCGGCGTCTGGAAAAGACCCGCAAGGTCGAAAAAACCCTGGTTCTGCGGGCACCCTATGACGGCATCGTCAACATGAAAATGGTTAACGAGGGGATGTATGTCAAGGCGGGCCGGGAGCTGTTTCAGATCTCCGATATTTCCAAGGTCTGGATTTATGCCGACATCTATGAATACGAACTGCCGTGGGTTCGGGTCGGCCAGCGGGCTGAAGTCATCCTGCC
Source organism: Geothermobacter hydrogeniphilus (assembly GCF_002898515.1). Taxonomy (GTDB): domain Bacteria; phylum Desulfobacterota; class Desulfuromonadia; order Desulfuromonadales; family Geothermobacteraceae; genus Geothermobacter_A. The sequence continues at coordinate 140,156 of NZ_PPFX01000004.1, forward strand.
CTTTGTCGGAGAGAAGAGCCTGACGGCCAAGGTGGTTTACATCTACCCGTACGTGGAACCGAAAACCCGGACGGTCAAGGCACGGCTGATTCTGGACAACCCGGGTTTTCAGCTGAAGCCGGACATGTATGTCAATGTCCGCCTGAAATCGGAAACTGTCAAGGACGCGCTGGCGATTCCGGCCGAAGCGGTTCTCTATTCAGGGGAAAAACAGACCGTCTTCATCGCCCTTGACGGGGGCAAGTTTGAGCCTCGTCCGGTAAAAGTCGGTATCCAGGATGACAATGGAATGATCGAAATCAAGCAGGGGGTTCTGCCCGGGGACCGGGTTGTCACCAGCGCCCAGTTCCTGCTTGACTCGGAAAGCCAGTTGCGGGAAGCCATCGCCAAGATGCTCGAAGTGCAGTCCAAAAAGACGGCCGGCGGGAAAGACGCGTCGATGTCTGCCGACGACATGTCCGGAGAGGACAAGCCGGCCGGGAGTACCCCCGCCGGGTCCAAACAGGGCAAGCAAGGGAACGCCGAGGATCTGTTCTGAAGAAAAGACCCTGGTGCCGGCAAGTTTTTGTAACTCCTGACTTTCTGGAATGATGAGATGCTTGAAAAAATAATTGAATGGTCCATAAAAAATAAGTTCATGGTTGTCCTGGCGACTCTCTTTTTTATTGTCGGGGGCGCCTACACCATGATGAGAATGCCCATTGATGCTATCCCGGATCTCTCGGATGTGCAGGTTATCGTCTTCACCGAATATCCGGGCCAGGCTCCGCAGGTGGTTGAAGACCAGGTCACCTATCCGCTGACCACGCAGATGCTGGCGGTGCCGGGGGCGAAAGTGGTCCGCGGTTACTCGTTCTTCGGCTTCTCCTTTGTCTATATCATTTTCGAGGATGGAACCGATCTCTACTGGGCGCGATCGCGGGTTCTGGAATATCTCAATTATGCCGCCGGCCGACTGCCGCCGGGGGTGACGCCGGCTTTGGGGCCGGATGCCACCGGTGTCGGTTGGGTTTACGAGTACGTCCTGGAGAGTGACAATCACGATCTGCAGCAGTTGCGTTCGATCCAGGACTGGTTCCTGCGCTACGAGTTGACCAGTGTCCCCGGGGTTTCCGAGGTCGCCTCCATCGGCGGTTATGTCAAGCAGTACCAGGTTGAGGTTGATCCGGACCGGCTGCTCGCCTACCACATCACCATCCCGCAGATCAAGAAGGCGATCCAGCGATCCAACAACGATGTCGGCGGGCGGCTGGTCGAGATGGCCGAAACCGAATTCATGGTTCGTGGACTCGGCTATATAAAGTCGGTTGAGGATCTGCAGAATGTCGTTGTCGGTACCGACCGGCGCGGCACGCCGATCCTGCTGCGTGACCTGGCCAAGATACATCTCGGACCGGAGCTGCGTCGCGGCTTGGCGGAGCTGGACGGGGAAGGTGAAGCGGTCGGCGGTATCGTGGTCATGCGGTTCGGCGACAACGCCCTGAAAACCATTGAAGGGGTCAAGGAAAAACTCAAGCAGCTTCAGGCCGGTCTGCCGGAAGGGGTCAAGATCAAGTCCGTCTATGACCGCAGCGGTCTGATCGAGCGGGCGGTTGATACCCTGAAAGAAAAGTTGATCGAGGAGAGTATCGTGGTGGCCGTGGTCACGGCCCTGTTCCTGTTCCACCTCTCCAGTGCGCTGGTCGCGATCGTGACCTTGCCGATCGCCATCCTGATGGCCTTTATCATCATGTACTGGCAGGGGGTCAATGCCAATATCATGAGTCTCGGCGGTATCGCCATCGCCATCGGTGCGATGATCGACGCGGCCATTATCATGATTGAAAATGCCCATAAACATCTGGAGCGCGATCGGGGCAAAAAGCCGCACTGGGATATTATTGCCGATTCGGCCAAGGAGGTGGGCCCGGCGCTCTTTTTCTCCCTGCTGGTGATCACCGTTTCCTTCTTTCCGGTTTTCACTCTCGGGGAACAGTCGGGGCGGTTGTTCAAGCCGCTGGCCTACACCAAGACCTATGCCATGGGCGCCGCCGCCCTGCTTTCCGTAACCCTGGTTCCGGTGCTGATGGGCTGGTTTATCCGCGGCAAGATTCCCGATGAGGAGAAAAACCCGATCAATCGCATCATGATCAGGGCCTATCACCCCGTGGTCGACTTCGTCCTCAAGTGGCGCTGGCCGGTCCTGATTGTCGCGCTGCTGCTGACCTTCACCAGCATCTATCCGCTGAAAAAAATGGGTTCGGAGTTCATGCCGCCTCTCTACGAGGGCGATCTGCTCTACATGCCGACCACCCTGCCGGGAATTTCGATCACCAAGGCCAAGGAACTGCTGCAGCAGACCGACCGGATCATTCGCCAGTTTCCCGAGGTTCACCATGTCTTCGGCAAGGTCGGGCGGGCCGAAACCGCCACTGACCCGGCTCCCCTGTCGATGATGGAGACGACCATCATGCTCAAACCGGAGGATGAATGGCGCAAGGTCCATCATGATCGCTTCTATACCAACTGGCCGGATTATCTGGAAATACTGAAAAAGCCGCTGCGCTGGATTTTTCCCGAGATGGGGACGATCACCGTTGATGAACTGAAGACGGAGATGAACAACGCCATCAAGTTTCCCGGCCTGACCAACGCCTGGACCATGCCGATCAAAACCCGTATCGACATGCTCTCGACCGGGATCAAGACCCCGGTCGGCATCAAGATCATGGGGGATGATCTTCAGACCCTGAGCGACATAGGGGAAGAGATCGAGGCGATCGTGCGCGATATTCCCGGTACCCTGAGTGTCTATTCGGAGCGGGTGGTCGGCGGCAACTATCTCGATTATGACATCGACCGCCTTGCCGCCGCCCGCTACGGCCTGACCGTCGGCGATGTGCAGGATGTCATCCAGTCGGCGGTTGGCGGCATGAATGTCACCCAGACGGTCGAAGGCCTGGAACGTTACCCGGTGAATGTGCGTTATGCCCGTGATTACCGTAATGACCTGCAGTCACTTGAACGGGTGCTGATTCCGCTTCCCGACGGCAAGCATATTCCGATTTCGCAGGTGGCCAAGATCCACATCAGAAAAGGACCGCCCAGCATCAAGAGTGAAAATGCCCGGCGTACCGCCTGGATTTACGTCGACCTGAAAGATATTGACGTCGGCACCTATGTCGCCAATGCCCAGGCAGAGCTGGCGAAAAAGATCAAGCTGCCGGCCGGTTACAATATCGTCTGGAGCGGACAGTATGAATACATGCAGGCGGCGGCCGCCAAACTGAAGGTGGTCATTCCGCTGACCCTGCTGATCATCTTCGTCATCATCTATACCAACACCAAGGGGCTGGTTAAGACCGGTATCATCTTTCTCGCCCTGCCGTTGTCGCTGGTCGGATGTTTCTGGTTCCTGTACGCCCTCGACTACAATATGTCGGTGGCGGTCTGGGTGGGAATCATTGCCCTGGCCGGAATTTCCGCGGAAACCGGGGTGGTGATGCTGCTCTACCTCGACCTTGCTTTCGAACTCTGGAGAGACAGTGGTCGCATGAACAACCTCGGTGACCTGACCCAGGCGATCCACCACGGCGCGGTCAAGCGTATCCGGCCGAAGATCATGACCATCTGTGTCATCATCGCCGGTCTGGTGCCGATCATGTGGAGTCACGGTGCCGGTGCCGACGTTATGAAGCGGATTGCCGCGCCGATGGTCGGCGGGGTTATCACCTCGGGGATCATGGAACTGATGGTCTTCCCGGTTATCTATTTCATGTGGCGGGGATTGAAACTGAAGCACGAGTTCGAACCGACCGCGATGGAAGATATTCACGACTGATGCAGACTTCGGCTCATCAGCTTGCCGGGCGCAAGCCCGTACCACAACCAAGGAGAACAAGAATGAAGATGACTGGAAAACTCGTATTGATCGCTGTTTTTATGTTGACCCTGCCGTTGGCTGCAATGGCTGACGGCGACCACGGCAAGAAGATGGACATGGACCACGGCAGCATGAAAGGCATGGACCATGACAAAATGAAAGGCATGGACCATGGTGACATGAAGAGCATGGGCCATGACGGCATGAAGATGGACGGTGACATGATCATGCTCGGTAATGACAGTGACGAGGGCGTCAAGGCCATGGCTCACGCCAAGGTCTATGATCAGGCGGGGCGTGATGCCCTGGCCAAGATGGGGATGAATTCAACCCATCACCTGATGCTCATGTTTACCGATGAAAAAACCGGCAAGCCGGTCACTGAGGGCAAGGTCGCCGTCAAGGTGAAGCATGAGGGCGGTGAAGAAAGCAAACCCGTCATGCTGATGGCGATGAAAATGGGGATGGGAACCGGTTTCGGCGGCGACATCAGCCTGCCCGAAAAAGGTGAATATGAAATCAAGGTCGGCACCCGGCTGGCCGACGGCAAAAAACGTCAGTTCAAGTTTGAAATCGAGGTCAAATAACCGGCTGTTGCTCTGACAAACCGGGGGGAGGCGGCGATCGCCTCCCCCTTGATTTTCTCCTCAATCGGGAGTCGATGAGTGCGAGCCCGGGCGGAAGGATTCGGAGAACGGAAAAATCCTGTCGATCTGCCCGCAATCTCTCTTGTCAGAGCCCTGCATTCTGTCTCCAGGAACAAAAGCCCGGCATTTCATCGCTGGTTTTTTTCACGCACGACATTCCCGCATCACCGGAAAAAAATTGCGCAGCCGGTTTCCGCGTTCAGCATACCGGTTGCCGTTCATCATGACTGGAGTCAGGCGGGGGGCGCCGCGAAAACCTGATGGGAAAACGGTTGACCGGCTGAGAAGGTCCGCCGACGTTCTCTTTTTCTTTATTGGAAGGATTTTGTTGTATGAGTCAAGCGATCAAGCAGTCCATTGAAAATCTGATCACCGCGATCTCCAGCAAGCCGCAGATGGCCACCTCGGTCTTTCGGGCCTCCTCCTACTCGGAGCAGGACAGTCTCGCGGTGGAGTCACGGATGCGGGGCTTTACGACGGCCATCGATGAACCCCTGGAACTCGGCGGCACCGACAGCGGTCCGAATCCGGTGGAAATGCTCCTTGCCGCCCTGGGGGGATGCCAGGAAATCGTCTACCGGGCCTATGCCTCGGTCATGGGGCTGCGGATCGAGCGCATTGAAGTCCACGCCAAGGGATACCTGGACCTGCGCGGATTGCTCAACCTGGCCGAGGTCCCCGCCGGGTTTTCACAGATTTCATTCACGACCCGGATCGTGTCGGACGAACCGGAAGAGAAGCTCCGTCACCTTGCCGAGATGGTTGAGCGTCATTGCCCGGTCATGGATACCCTGCAGCGGCCGGTGCCGGTTGCCGGCAAGGTCGAGGTGGTGACCTCCGAGGGAGCCGCCGGGGCAGGAAAGGTTATTCTCGCAAGCGCCCCGGATAATCCTTCTGTGTCGGGTGACTAGCGATGTCGGGTACACTGTCGGTGAAAAAACTTCTCGGCGCGGTTCTCCTGCTGGGCCTGTTGCTGCTTTGCGGCGGCTGCATGCACCTTCCGCATTCCGGCCATGCCGGTTCGGCGGGATCATCCGCGGCCGGCGCCCCGATGTCGGGCATGAATTGCGGCGGATTGGATCACCAGGCGATCGACAATCAGGCGAAGGCAGCAAGCGGTGAGCGTCACAGCCTTTTCCCGGAGGGACAATCTTCCACCTGGGCCTGGCTGGCCGGCGGCGGTATGGCCCTGATGATGGTCCTGGTGATGCTCTGACGGCAACCCCGCGCCTGTTCGGTAACTGTTGCCCGAAAGAGGCAACCGGGGAAGGGCTTTCCCCGGACAAAGGAGAAGGGACGAAATGATGAAAAAACTGTTGTTCTTCGGACTGATGTGGGCGATTCTGGCGGTAGCTCCCCTGACTTCTCTGGCGGCTTCCTATCCGGTTGGAGATGGCGTCAAACTGTTTCTGGAAGAACCGTCATCTCCCTGGAAAGTGTCTCCCCGTCCCCCCGCGTTCCTGGTCAGGGAACGGGCCGAGCACCTGCATCCGCCGCAGCTCGAAGCGGCGCGCAAGGCCGGCATCAATGACCCTGAGGATGTGGCGCGCAAACTGTTGAGTATCAACGAACTGTTTGCTTTCAACGCGGAGACCGGTTCACACATCGAGATTGATTTCAGCGCCTTGAAGGACGGCGAAGATCCACCGACGGAAAAGGTTGTCAAGACTTCCGCCTCCTACGCCGGCGAGGGGCTCTCCAGCGAGGACGGGATCACCGGCGCCCAAACCGAGGTCAGACGTTTTCCGATCGCCGGAGCGGACATCAGCTACCGGTTGGATGCTGAATACAAGCTTCACGGGAAGCCGGTCCGCTTTATCGGTGTCATCGGTTTCGCCGCCAGGCACTGGTTTTTCATCTATTACACCGGTCCCGGAAATGGTGCCGATGACGTGGCCGTGGTTGAGAAGCTGCTGGCCTCCTGCCGGATTGAGGCGCAGTGAGTTCCGTTGATTCATCCTTGCGTTCAGGATCGCGGCAGCGCGGCAGGACCCGGTAAACCTTTTCCGGGGAAGGTCGTCTAAGGGAGGAGTGATTCAGCTGAACAAAACACTTTTCAAGGAGCAGACGATGATCAGAATTTATCTGTCGATTTTAGCCGTCCTGTTGACCGCGCTTCCGGTATCGGCCCGGGGCTTGAGTCTGGAGGTCGGCCTGGATGTCACCAGCGGCGATTATGGGACGGATGAGACGGTGACCGGGGTGACGATTCCGTTGACGGTCAGTTACAGCGCCGAGCGTTACAGCCTTGCTGTCACCCTGCCCTGGGTCAGCCAGTCGAAGGGGACCACCGTCTTCATGGGCGGGCGTCGTTTTGACAACGGCGTGCCAGGGGGGACGATCATCGGAGGAGGTGGAATGGGCAGCCGCCGGATCGATACCACCGAGTCGAATTCAGGTCTCGGAGATGCCTCGCTGGATGCCGACCTGGTTCTCTGGCGACCCGCCTCCGGTCCGGAGATCCGCCTGCTGGGTTATCTCAAGGCGCCGACCGGGGATGATGACAAGGGTCTGGGAACCGGTGCCTGGGATTTCGGCGGCGGCCTGTCCGCCCGGCAGGATCTTAGCGACTGGTTCCTGGATGGTTCGTTGCGCGCCATCTTCCCTGGAGAAAATGGTGATTTCCAGCCCGATCAGTACTGGGACTGGACGGCGTCCGTCGGTCGTTACCAGGGCGAACATCTCTGGTTTTCGGGTGGGCTGGAAGGCGCGACCGCTCCCTATGACGGTGGCGATAATGCCCTGGAAGTGGTCGGTCGTTGCGGCTGGGATGGCGAGGGTTTCGGATTCGGCGGCCACCTGCTGGCCGGTTTGAGCAATGGCAGCCCGGATATCGGCGGCGGCGTTTTTGTATATCGGAGCTTTTAGTGTGAAGTAGAAACCCCCGTCCTCTGGACGGGGTCAGAGTCCTTTGGCTT
>NZ_PPFX01000050.1:0-13740 GCF_002898515.1 Geothermobacter hydrogeniphilus
CCTGTCATTAACGACACAAAGCCCTTGCAAAAAGGGGGGAGACCATATACGGACTTGCTGGGCCGAAGCGAAAATTTGGCTGTTTGAGGTCAGATTTTAGCTCATTTGAGAGTAATAGCCGTAGCTATTGGTCGAAAAGGAGCTGAAATATGGGCCAAACAGACGAATTTGCAGTCGGTTTATGGAAAGTCCGACCGGCTGCTAGGGGAAGGATTCTGCCATGCGAGGGTTTGTCGTTGTCGGGTTGTTGTTCGTCAGTTGCTTGTTCCTTATTGATACCGTCTTCGCCGCGCCCAACCTGGTCAACTACCAGGGCGTACTGACCGACAGCAGCGGCGCGCCGGTGAGCGGGTCGGTGTCGCTCGTCTTCCGCTTGTATGACGCCGAAACCGCCGGCAGCAAGCTGTGGGAGGAGACCCAGTCGGTTCAGGTGCAAAACGGCACCTACAGCGTGCTGCTCGGCTCGGTGACGCCGCTCGCCCCGTCGCTGTTCAATGCCGATAATCGCTGGCTCGAAGTCGTGGTGGCCGGCGAGCCCCTCTCGCCCCGCCAGCGCCTGGCGAGCGCGCCTTTCGCGCTGCAGGCGCAGTCGGTCGCCGCCGGTGCCATCACCTCGGCGCAGCTCGACCCCTCGGTCGTCACCCTCGACCAGATTGCGCCCAGTTGTCCGGAAGGACAGGGACTGTTCCGCACTGCCACCGGTTGGGAGTGCAAGCCGGCGATTACGCCTTTGCCGGGGGAGGCCTTCCTGTTGCCCTGCTACACCGGCCCTTCCGGTACGGCGGGTGTTGGGATCTGCAAACCGGGCCGGCGTGAGTGGACGGGAGCCGCGCTGGGCAACTGCGCAGGAGAGATATTGCCAACGGCTCCTGGCTGCAATGGCCTGGACAATGACTGCAATGGCGCCACGGATTGTACCTGGAGCCTCCCTGTTCTGCCGACCGACAGTATCAGTCCGGCTGGGACAGTCGGTGGGCTGGGTAGTGGCCATCCTCAGGTGGCGATGGACGACAACGGCAATGCCATCATCATCTGGCTTGGATGGAGCGTGACTAATCCTCCGTGGGGGAGTTATCAGGTTTTTAAGGCGGAATACAGAGGTGGCGCCTGGAGCCTGCCATCTGGCCAGCTCGACAACCTCAGTCCGGATGGGACCGACGCCAAATACCCCCAGCTGGCGATGGACAACAACGGCAACGCCATCGTCACCTGGCAGCAAGCTGATGCTGCCACTGGCGGAGTCACCCGGATCTACAAGGCGGAATACAGAGGTGGCAGCTGGAGCCTGCCGTCAAGTCTGGCCGACAACCTCAGTCCGGGTGGGACCGACGCCCAATTTCCCCAGCTGGCGATGGATAACAGCGGCAACGCGATCATCACCTGGTGGCAAGCTGATGCGGGAGGTAGTTACCAGATCTACAAGGCGGAATACAGAGGTGGCAGCTGGAGCCTGCCATCCGCCCTGACCGACAACATCAGCCCCGATGGGCAAAATGCGGTGACCCCCCAGGTGGCGATGGATAACAGCGGCAACGCGATCATTGTCTGGCTTCAATCCGACGGAACAAATTATCAGATTTTCAAGGCGGAATACCGCAATGGCGCCTGGAGTCTGCCGTCAAGCCTGGCCGACAACCTCAGTCCAGACGGGACTGAGGCCAATGCCCCTCAGGTGGCGATGGACGACAGCGGCAACGCCATCGTTACCTGGGTACAATCGGATGGCTCCCATAGGCAGGTTTACAAGGCGGAATACCGCAATGGTAGCTGGAGCCTGCCGTCAAGCCTGGCCGACAACCTCAGTCCAGACGGGACTGAGGCCGATGCCCCTCAGGTGGCGATGGACGACAACGGCAACGCCATCATCACCTGGAGGCAAGCTGATGCGGGAGGTATTTACCAGATCTACAAGGCGGAATACAGAGGTGGCAGCTGGAGCCTGCCATCTGGCCCAGATGACAATCTGAGCCCGGACGGGGCGGCCCATGCATTCTATCCCCAAGTGGCGATGGACAACAAAGGCAACGCCATTATTGTCTGGAGTCAATCGGACGGGTCCGTTACCCAGGTTTTCAAGGCGGAATATGGCATTGGTCGCTGGTTGGTGCCGGGGGGGATGACCGACAACCTCAGTCTGGACGGGGTCGATGCCCAAGACCCTCAGGTAGCGATGGACTTCAGCGGCAACACCATCATCTCTTGGGAGGCTAAAGCTATCTACAAGGCGGAATACGGCTTTGATGCGGATTCGGATGGATACAACGTCTGGCGGGACTGCAACGATGCCAACCATGGTATTCACCCGGGCGCCATGGAAATCGGCGGCGATGGCATCGACAGCAACTGCGACGGTTTCGATTATCCCGATATGGATAGCGATGGATTTCCCGCCGATCTCGACTGTAACGATATTGACGCGACTATTTATCCCGGCGCCATTGAGCAGCCCTGCGACGGTATCGACCAGAACTGCAACGGGCTGGCCGATGATGATCCGGATGCCGATGGCGATGGGGTCTCGCTCTGCGCCGGCGATTGCAATGACGGCGACCCCACTGTTTATCCGGGAGCCACAGAGGTGACCTGTGACGGTATCGACCAGAACTGCAACGGGCCGGCCGATGATGATCCGGATGCCGATGGTGATGGGGTCTCGCTCTGCGCCGGTGACTGTGACGATACCGACCCCAACACCTTCCCGGGGCAGCCCGGATGGTTCACCACGGTCAACCTCGGCGGCAGTTTTGACTATGACTGCAACGGGGCCGAGGAGATGCAATTTCCGGACACGTCAACAGTGATGCCTTACCCCGACTGCTTCCTGACGCCCGGGTGGGATCAAACCATCCCCGCCTGCGGGATGTCGGGGAATTACATCGACAGTGCCACGCCCAACAGCGGCACGCAGAGCTGTGATACGAGCCTCGTGGTTCAGACCCAGGCCTGCCATTAACCGGAACAAGAGAGGGCACGAGGGAGATGAAAACGATACTGCGCACAATTCTGCTGACCTGTTGCCTGGCCATCCTGCCGGCCGGGACGTCCTTCGCCGCCCCCAACCTGATCAACTACCAGGGCGTGCTGACCAACAGCGGCGGGGCGCCGGTGAGCGGGTCGGTATCGCTTGTCTTCCGCTTGTATGACGCCGAAACTGCCGGCACCAAGCTGTGGGAAGAGACCCAGCCGGTTCAGGTGCAGAACGGCACCTACAGCGTGCTGCTCGACTCGGTGACGCCGCTCGCCCCCTCGCTGTTCAATGCCGATAATCGCTGGCTCCGCGCCAGCACCTCGACAGTGTCCCCTATGCCTTTCAGTCCAAGCGGGCCGACAGTGCCGACAGTGCCGACAGTGCCGACAGTGCGGACAATGCCGCCACCCTGGCTGACTTTACTACTCACATCGGTAACCCCTCGGCCCATCACTCCCGCTATACTGATACCGAAGCGGTCGCCGCGGCGACCACCGCCAACATGATCCCCGGCGCCGCCTGTACTGGGCAGGGCCAGGTGCTGCAGGGGGATGGGGCCCAGTGGGTCTGCGTCAACCTGAAGCAATTGACCCCCAGCGGAGGGCAGGCCCACGGGTTTGAACTGACCGACAGTTGGGGAGAGACCTGGGACGGGATCCCGCGCCAGGCTGCGAACTGGACAGACGCCGACGCCTCCTGCCAGGCGCTCGGCGGGCGGCTTCCGACCATGACAGAAATCTATCGCAACAACGGTGCAAGCGGCAGCGGAGATGTGACGGGGATTCTCGACACCAGCTACCTCTGGACTCTGGTCGCGAACGATACCGCCGGATCACGTATGATCGGCAGACTCTCGGACGGCACAATGAGTGCGGCTGCCGAGACGGCCGCAACAGCATATCGCTGTATCTGACCGGATGTGAACAATGGCGGCTTTTCCGGCGATGCCTGTTACGGTCCCGCCGGCAACGAGTGCCATGCCAAGGATCTCTTCTGGAATGTGGATCAGTATGATCGGCCCGCGGCAAGTTATGCCGCAGCCGCCAACGAAGGCCGCTTCTATGATGCGTCTATCCCGACCACCCGGGATTGGCAGGAATTGATTCAGGCTGGGCTGGAGAACCCGAGCAACGCCTGGCTTTGGGGCTCCGATGGCAAGTACTGGTACAATGGTGGATTTGGAAATGCCCTCGTCCGCTGGTCGGGAGTCGGTGCTGGCAGCTGGGCTCCGATCTCCTCAAGCACCTTCTCCCTTGACCGTGGATCGGGACATCGGAATTTCCGCTACGTCTACTCGAATTGAAGTAACTGACCGTCGGCACACCCGGTTAATTGCGATCGGGTGTGCTGTTCGTTTCAGGTGAAATGGAGAGAACCCTCCTGCTCGGATATTTTATAATAGCATTTTACAAAGCCGTGATCAGCATGTATTCTTGAGCTTACAGCTCATGAAAACATAAGGTTTGCCCTTTTTCTCTTGAGCTGTCCACGTTGTTGAGCGCAAGGGCATCAATCCTTCCTCCTTTCCTGCCAGAGAGATTGCCTCCCCAACTTTCAGCAGCGCCCCCCCCCTTTGAAGAGAAGACCGGACCCGGTGTCCGCGCAGTCTACATAGTATTAGAAACGCACATATCGTTTCGTGTCGGTCCTTATCGGCCATCAGCAGATGGGCCGGATGGGCATTTGCTCTCGAGGAAGGAATCTGTTATGCGGGGGGGTGTCGTTGCAGGGTTGTTGCTGGTCAGTTGGTTACTCATTTCAGGGCCGGTTCAGGCCGCCCCCAACCTGATCAACTACCAGGGCGTACTGACCGACAGCACCGGCGCGCCCATTACCAACGCCGGCCAGGCGATGACCTTCCGGCTGTATGACGCCGCCACCGGCGGCACCAAGCTGTGGGAGGAGGCGCGCACGGTTGCCGTGCAGAACGGCAGCTACAGCCTGCTGCTCGGCTCGGTGACGCCGTTTCCGGCGGGGCTGTTCCAGAACGACAACCTGTGGTTGGAGATCGTGGTTGGCGGCGAGGTGCTCGGAGCCCGTCAGCAATTGACAAGTGTCCCCTACGCGCTGCAGGCGCAGACCTTGTCCCCCGGCACCATGCCCTGCCTGCCGGATGTGTTCGTCAACTGTTACTCCGGTCCGGACGGAACACAAGGAGTCGGGCTGTGCAGGCCCGGGGTCCGCAGATGTGGTTCGGACGGGCTTTTCGCCGCCTGCCAGGGAGCGGTGCTGCCGGTCACGGAGACCTGTGACGGCCAGGACGACGACTGCAACGGGCTGGTCGACGACGCCCCCGGCTCGCCGACCTGGTATGCCGACAGCGACGGCGACGGTTTCGGCGACCCCGGCGCCGACCGCCTGGGCTGCAGCCAGCCGGCCGGGTTCGTTGCCGACAACGGCGACTGCGACGATGCCGAGGCAACCAGCTATCCCGGTGCTTTTGAGCTCTGCGACGGCAAAGACAATAACTGCGACGGAAGTATTGATGTCGGTTGCCTGGTGCCGCCAGCCTGCACCGCAAGTGAACAGACCAGTATCAATTCCGGTGTCTGCGGCGATATTAACTGTCTGCAGAGCACTCTTTCCCCCTCCTGCCTCAATGCCTACACGCTCCTGCTGTCCTGTGAACAGACCAACTGCTCGACCGGCGTAACCAGTACATGTATCCAGACCAATTGCCAGATTGAATACGATGAGGTCTTTACCGGCAGCACCCCCGAATGCGCTTTCGGTGACACCAGGGCCTGCGGTTCTGACGTAGGCGCCTGTCAGGCAGGACTGGAATCCTGCGTCGACGGTCTGTGGAGTGGAATCTGTGAAGGCTCTGTCGCCCCGACGACGGAAATCTGCGGCGACGCTATTGATAACGACTGCAACGGCGTCGTCGATGATGCCCAGACCTGGTACGCGGACAGTGACGGCGACGGGTTCGGAAACGACAGCGTCAACCTTGCCGTGTGCCAACCACCGGCCGGCTATGTGTCGGTACCAGGCGACTGCGATGATGCCAATCCGGATACTTTTCCCGGCGCCGTCGAGCTATGTGACGGGCAGGATAACAACTGTGACGGGCAGATCGATGAAGATTTCCCCGAACTCGGCACATCCTGCACCTCTGGAGTCGGCAGTTGCTCGGCAGGAGGCAGCATGGTTTGTATCCCTGACGGCAGCGGTACGGAATGCAATGCGGTCGCCGGTTCCCCAGCAACTGAAACCTGCAACGGACGCGATGACGATTGCGACGGTCTCATTGACAACGTCAGCGGGATCGGCACGATTTGCGGCGTCGGCGTCTGCAGCGGGGGAGTTATGGAATGTGGTGTCTCAGCCCTGGTCTGCTCAACCGGTCCGGGCGGCAGCAATGACCAGAGTTCAGTTGAAATCTGTGACGGCCTCGACAACGACTGCAACGGCGTGGTTGACGAAAGCGCCATCGATGCCACAACCTACTATCTGGACAATGACAATGATTCTTACGGGGTCACCGCCGTCACCCAGAGCAGTTGTTCCCCCATTCCCGGCTACGCCAGTTTCCCGGGAGACTGCAATGACGCGGCACCGGCCATCAATCCGAACGCCACCGAACTCTGCACGGACGGCATCGACAATAATTGCAACACCCTGACCGACTGTGCCGACAGCAGCTGTGCCAGTGATCCCACCTGCGAGGTCTGCGGCAATGGCGTCTGCCAAAATGGGGAGACCTGGGCAACCTGCGGCCAGGATTGCCACTTCGGCCTGGTCATCAACGAAGTTGATTACGACCAGCCGGGAGCCCCCGATACCGCGGAGTTTATTGAGATCCTCAATACCGGGATCTCGCCCATCGATCTGACCGGCTATGTCGTGGACCTGATCAATGGCCTGGACGGTTCAACCTACGCCAGTTTCACGCTGACCGATGCGGCGGCGACCCTTCCAGCCTCTTCCTACCTGGTTATCGGGTCCGCCAGTGTTGTCGCCGCCCTGCCGCCCGGGGTCGTTTCAATCACCGTTCCCGACAACTTCATCCAAAACGGCGGTCCGGACGGCATCCATCTTTCGACTCCCGGCAATACCCTCGCCGGCAAGGATTCGCTGGTCTATGGCGGCATTATTGCCGGTTACGGAGAAGGCGCACCACCCGTCATGGGTGATGATGGTGTGGCAGCCAGCGAATCCCTGAGCCGCTGTCCGGATGGTATGGATACCGATGACAACTCCGTCGACTTTCTCCTCTCGGCAGCCAGCCCGGGGGCTGTGAATGGGTGTTTATAACCCCCAGCGGAAGGCTGGATTCAGACTCAAAAGGAGGGGTATGAAATGAAACGAACTTTAATTTTCGCAGCACTCTTCTTGTTGGCAACAACAGCTTCAGCCGCCGACCCCAACCTGGCCGGCAGCCGGTGGTCGATTGAAACCACCATCATGGTGCCGGGGATGGCGCCGATGCCGGGCGGGAAGTTTGATCATTGTTTCGATGATTCGGGGGTCCCCTACCAGGAGGAGCCCGGACAGGACTGCAAGATCGTCCACCAGCAACGCTCGGGCAACAAAGTCAGCTGGGAGATCCGTTGTAAGGGGGAAGACGGCGCCTCCAGCATGAAAGGGGTGTCGACCTACCAGGGAGACAGCATGACCAGCGACGTGGAGATGATCGCCGATGGTCACACGATGAAGATGAAAATGAAAGGTAAACGGTTGGGCCCGTGCCAATAACCTGAATCAGTGAGTTCCTGTTGGATGGAGAGTGCAAGTACTTGGCCTGAATGAGATTTCCAAAAATCTGAAGCGCACCCACAGGTTCGCTGGTGATTTTTGGGAAACTCAGGCAGGTCAATGACTTGTGCTGTCCGCCGACAAGGCGCTCACTGATTCAGGAATAAGAGTGGGCCGTACGGCAAAGGAAGCAAACATAACCAATCTGGGTTTGTTTTAGGGGCGATGCTTCTGAATGACTTGCCGGCAGCGGTGTCGGCAATGATGGGAACCGTGAGAGACAGAACCAGTACGCTGGGCACCAATCCAACACAGGCGATAACCTTCGGGCTCGTCGAAACCGCCACCGGCGGCAAGTTGCGACACGTAGCTTTGCAATTCAGGCTCAGGCCTTGCGGTCAAGGACCTGAAGGCCGGAAACGAAGCGTTGCGGTTACTGGTCTGCCGGGACCACCCGACAGCACGGATTTGTCAATAAACAGAGCAGGGGACGATTTGCCAAACGTAGGCAATGGAAGGGAAAAATGATGAAAAAGCCGGTCCGGATAACGTTGAGTTTTCTGTTGGTAATCACTCTGCTGGGAACCAGCGCCTTCGCCGCGCCCAACCTGATCAACTACCAGGGAGTATTGACCGACAGTTCCGGCGCACCGATCACCAACAGCGGCCAGGCGATGACCTTTCGGCTTTTCGATGCCGCCACCGGCGGTACTCAACTGTGGGAAGAGGTGCGTACGGTTGACGTGCAGAACGGCAGCTACAACCTGTTGCTCGGCTCGGTGACACCCTTCACGACCAACCTGTTCCAGAACGACAATCTCTGGCTGGAGATTGGGGTTGCCGGTGAAGTTCTGGGTGGACGGCAACGACTCGCCAGCGTGCCCTACGCGCTGCGAGCTGACACGGCGACCACCGTCACCGGCACCGCCAGCGGCGACGGTTCCGGCCTGACCAATCTCGACTGGGCGAACCTGGCAAACGTCCCGGCCGGTTTTGCCGACAATACCGACAATATAGCGACCTCGGTGAACGGCATGACCGGGGGACTGATTACCGGCCAGACGACGGTCACCGCAACGGGTGTATCCCCTGCCGGTTCTTTCACAACCTCGGGCGCCAACCAGGCGCGCGGCATCGAAGGCAAGGCCTCCGAAAACAACAGCACCGATTCTGAGCATACGGGGGTTTTCGGCTACGGATATTGGGGCAAAAGCAGCTACGGCGTCTACGGATCTGGCGGTGGCGGAACCATCCAGAGCAACGGAGTTTTCGGCTATGCCTACCAGGGCTCGGGAAAAAACAGCGGTGTCAGGGGCCTGTCCAATGGCACCAGCGGAACCAACTATGGGCTCTATGGCGATGCCAAGTCCGGCGCCAACGGCAACTATGGCCTCTATGCGACCACCATTGGAACCGGCAGCAACGACTTCGCCGGTTACCTGGACGGCGATGCCTCGGTGGTCGGCGGCCTGACCGTCGGCTCCGGGGTAAAAGATGCCAATTCGCAGCTCCATGTTCAAACAACCAAAGAGTTTGCCGGTTATTTTTCAAACAGCAGAACCAGCAACTCTCCAAACAAGGCCTACGGCGTCTACTCATTGGTTAATGGCACCCCCATCGGGACCAATTATCATTGGGGCACCTACACTGAGTCATCAGGTGCATTCATAAACTATGGGGTCCAGGGAGTCGCCAGTGGAACTCAGAATAACTACGCCGTTTATGGTTGGGCCCATGGGGGGGTCGCCAATTATGCCGGTTTTTTTAATGGCGATGAGAGCGACGGCATCTCAATCGCAGCGGTGAAAATTGTCAGTTCCGGGCAGAACATGCTGATAGACGGCAACGAAATCGACTCGAACGTTGCCCTGCACCTCAACTATACCAGCACCCAGGATGTCGATATCGCCAATGGCGGCGGCAATGTCGGCATCGGCAGTATCGCGGATGCGACTTACAAACTTTTCGTCAACGGCGACATATTTGTCACCTCCGGCGTCAGCGTCAACGGCTGGACCCAGGCCTCTGACCGGCGCTTTAAGACCAACATCCGACCACTGCAGAATGCGCTGAAGAAAGTCTCGCAACTGCGCGGCGTCAGCTACGATTGGCGGATCGATGAATTTCCCGAGCGCGGCTTCATCGACGAACCGCAGATCGGAGTCATTGCCCAGGAGGTGGAGCCGATTGTCCCCGAACTGGTCCATACCGACGCCCAAGGGTACAAGTCGGTCGCTTACGACAAGATGTCCGCGCTGCTGATTGAAGCGGTCAAGGACCTGAAGGCCGAAAACGAAGCGTTGCGGTTACTGGTCTGCCAGGACCACCCGACAGCACGGATTTGTCAATAAAGAGGACGTTTCTTGGTGTTTTCCAAAATGGGAGAGGAAGGGGGAAACAATGATAAAGCCGGTCCGGATGACACTGATCTTTCTATTGGGTGTCTCTCTTCTCGGAACCAGTGCCTCAGCAGCGGTGCCATTGACCATCAGCTACCAGGGGGTTTTGACCGACGGAGCCGGCGCGCCAGTGACCAACGCCGGCCAGTCGATGACCTTCCGGCTGTATGACGCCGCCACCGCCGGCATCAAGCTGTGGGAGGAGGCGCGCACGGTCAATGTTCAGAACGGTACCTACAGCCTGCTGCTTGGTTCGATAACGCCGTTCCCGGCGGGGCTGTTCCAGAACGACGGCCTGTGGCTGGAGATCGTCGTCGCTGGCGAGGTCCTGGGACCGCGCCAGCGGCTGGCAAGTGCGCCGTTTGCTATCAGTGCCGGTTCGGCATCAATACTGGACTCCGCGCTTTGCAATCCGAACGAGATGCTGATCAAAACTGCCGGTGGTTGGGTCTGCAAGCCATTATTCAGGGACGGTGATTTCATTAACTGTTACACGGGACCGCCGAATACCCTCGGCATCGGAACATGTCGAAGCGGACAACGTTACTACTCCGCGAGTAGTGCTGAACTGCTGGCGGCCTGTATAAATGAAATTCTTCCGGACATGGAGGTCTGCGACGGCTTGGACAACGACTGTGATGGTGCTGTCGACAATAACTGCGTGCCCGCTGACAGTGATGGGGATGGGGTTCCGGACGCTACGGACAATTGTCCGGACACGCCCAACCCGGATCAGGCGGATAGCGACAATGACGGTATCGGTGACGCCTGTGACCCGGTGTGCAACGGTCCGACATCATGTCCCGGCACCCTGGCCCCGGTTTGCGGGGTCGATGGCAGGACTTATAACAATTCGTGCTTGGCGGCCGCAGCATGTGTCGCTGTTGCGTATACAGGGAGTTGCACACCGTAATTCTATGGCGCTTCGAGAAAAATATCCGACCGCTACAGCACGTACTGGACAACGCCTCATCGTTGCATTTCGACTGGCGCAGTGGCGAGTTCCCAGAACGCGGCACAGATTGGTGGCATCGCCAAGGAGGCCGAACAGGACTTCGGGCCTGAATCAGCCCGCAAAAAGCCTGCTGCTGAAAAGATAAAATATTGTTTTACAGATGTTTATGAGCTATTATTTACATTTAACAACCGTGGAATAGCGTCTCCCGGTAACGACGCTGGGAAAACAACAGAATCCGGAAAGCGGGGAAGGCTTTCCGGTCGGGAGATTCTCCATGGACAACTGCCACAAGTTGAGGCCCCGCAAAACGCCTCAACCACTTATGACGCTGAGAGCTGAATCTCAATCAATCCTCGCTTCCCGCCTGATGATTGAACCCGCCTTGGCTTTGCCAGGTTTAACCCTGAATCTGAGTTCCTGTTGGATCGAGGATGCAAGTGCCTGGTCTTGGGGCCTACTGATTCAGGACAATGACATGATGGGGCACATTGTGTCTGCCGGAGGAAATCACCATGTGTCGAGGTTTTGTTATCGTACTGCTGCTGGCCTGCCTGTTGCCGGTTTGCGGGACGGCCTTCGCCGCATCCAACATGATCAGCTACCAGGGGGTGCTGACCGACAGCGGTGGAGCATCCGTCAACGGGGTCGTGACCCTGGAAGCCGCCATTTTCGATGCCGCCAGCGGCGGCAACAGACTCTGGGGGGAGACCCACACTGCGGTTACCGTAACCAACGGCAGCTATCACATCCAGCTTGGCAGCGGAGTTCCGCTGTCGGGATCGCCGCCTCTGGACACGAACCTGTTTGCCCAGTCTGAACGCTGGCTGCAGATCAGCGTCAACGGGGAAGTCCTGCTTCCGCGTCAGCCGTTGAGTGGCACTCCCTTCGCCCTGCGCGCCGCGGGAGTCTGCGTCAGTGGTGACTACGTCACCTGTTACGAAGGTGATCCGGCAACCCTCAACGTCGGGCCTTGCAAGCCCGGGTTGCGTCAATGCAATCCCGCCGGCAATGGTTTTGACTCCCTCTGCGAGGGCATGGTGCTGCCGGATATCGAGGTCTGTGACGGACTGGACAACGACTGCAACGGTCTTGTCGATGATGGCGCGGCCGGTCAACAGTGCGACGATGGCGATCCTTGTACGACCGACAGCTGTTCCGGGGGTGGCTGTTCCCATCTGCCGGCCTGCGATGACGGCAACCCTCTGACCGATGACAGCTGCAATCCTGTCGACGGACAATGCAGTCATACTCCGGTGCCTGACGGGACTTTCTGCGATGATGGTGACCCTTGCACCATCGACGGTATCGTCTCTTCCGGTGTCTGTGTCAGTCAGCTGAAATCATGCGATGATGCCAACGCCTGTACGACCGACAGCTGTAATCCCGCCACCGGTCTTTGTGAGCATGCCGACAATCCGGGCTATACCGAGGCCTGCTACACCGGTCCGGCGGCGACCCGAAATGTCGGGGACTGTACCGATGGCACCCAGGCCTGTTCCGGGGGGAGTTTCAACGGCTGCATCGGTGAAGTGACGCCAACCACGGAAATCTGTGGCGGCGGAGATGAGGACTGCGACGGCCTGGTCGACGAACAGGATGCCCTGAACTGTATCAACTACTATCTCGACGCCGACGGCGACGGCTATGGTTCTTGGCAGCAAAAATGCTATTGCGCCCCGGGGATTGCCCACCAGGGGGCGATCGCTGATCAGTATACCGCGACCCAGGGGGGGACTGCGATGACGCCAACGCCGCCGTCAACCCCGGCGCCGTGGAGGTCTGCGCTACCGCCTTCGACGATAACTGCAACGCGTTTGTGAACGAAGATGGCGCTGCGGATTGTGTCAAATATTTTTATGACGCTGACGGGGATGGGTTTGGTGACAGCAACAACTGGAAATGCAAGTGCCTGCCGTCGGCTCCCTACAGCGCGCCAGCCTCCGGTGATTGTGACGACAGTCGAGACTTCATCTACCCGGGGGCCAAGGAGATCTGCAACGGCTTTGATGATAACTGCAATGGCTCGACTGACACCAATGAGGTTCCCCTCTCCACCCTCTGCCCGGCGGTCGCCAACGCTGCCAGCCAGTGCGCCGGTCTTTCCGGGTGTCAGATTGTGTCCTGCGATTCCGGCTGGTACGACCTGAACGGTGTCTACAGTGACGGTTGTGAAGTCCAGGAAGACTCCGGGGACCTGTCGGGACGGGGCGATTCCTGCAGTGACCGCATCGGGCTCGGCCTGTTGCAGATCGGCAGCAGTCTTCAGGTGCAGGGCAACATGCTGCCGGCAGGGGAGAGCGACTGGTACACGGTTTCCGAAGGGACCAGCACCACGCAGCGGGTCTTTGATATCCGCTTTTTGTCCAATCCCCTCACCGGTTACCAGATCGATGTCTATAGCACCGACTGCGCGACCCAAATTGCCGCCGGGGTAACGAGCCTGCAGCGTAGCACCCTGGGGAAAACCTATATCATCAGGGTCTTCCGTCCGGACGGCCAGGCATCGGCTGACAGCTATACACTGCAGTTCAGCTATGGAGTTTATTAACAAAATAGCAGGCATTCCGCAGAAGGGGGACATGATGAAAAAGCAGAACCAGATGACGTTGGGTTTTCTGTTGATGATCACTTTGCTGGGAACCAGTGCCTTCGCGGCGGTGCCATTGACCATCAGCTACCAGGGGGTTTTGACCGACGGAGCCGGCGCGCCGGTGACC
>NZ_PPFX01000050.1:13833-24605 GCF_002898515.1 Geothermobacter hydrogeniphilus
CGGTGCCATTGACCATCAGCTACCAGGGGGTTTTGACCGACGGAGCCGGCGCGCCGGTGACCGACCCGGCGCTGAGCATGTCTTTTTCCATTTACGATGCCGAGACCGGCGGGCTTATGGCGTGGACAGAAACCCAGACGGTCAGTGTTCAGAATGGATCCTATGCCGTACAACTGGGTGCTGTTAACCCATTGCCGATCTCCTATATTGTGTATGAACCCCTCTGGCTTGAAATCTCTGTCGGCGGAGAAGTCCTGGCCGGGAGACAGCATCTCACCAGTGTCCCTTATTCCCTGGTGGCCTATACGGCCGACATGGTCCAAGGGTACTCCGCCGCACAGCTCGACCAGTCGGCGCACCTCACCGACACCGGCAACCCGCACAACGTCACCGCCGCTCAGGTCGGCGCCGCCGATGCCGCGGCTTTTTCCAGCCACACCTCTGACACCGGCAACCCGCACGGAGTGACCGCCGCCCAGACCGGGGCGGTGGCCAAGAGCGGCGACACCATGACCGGCAGGCTGACCATCAATGCTGCGACCGCGGGTCCGGTATTGAGCGGCAGCGGTGGTGGGCTGCTGGTGACGGGAACCGGACCGGTCTGGAATTCCGTAACAAACCAGTACGAGCCGGGGGTTCCCAGTGCGATTCCGGCCAGCGGGGCCGGAACCCGCATGATGTGGTACCCGGAAAAGGCAGCTTTCAGGAGCGGAGAGGCAACATCAACCTCTTGGGACGACGCTAAAATCGGTAGCTATTCCTTTGCCACGGGGAGAGATGTTGAGGCAAGTGGAGACTTCTCTCTTTCAATGGGGGTCTACAACACGGTAACGGGAAATAATTCGATGGCAGTCGGTGGCAATAACCTTGTGTCAACTAGGGGGTCTTACGTCATTGGAAATGACAATTTAATACAAGATTCCGCGGCAACCTATTCCACGGCTCTCGGGTCACGCAATGAACCCTTGTCTGACGGTACTATTGCCATTGGAAGTGACAACAAGGTCGGTGGTGCAGGGTCAATTACCATAGGCCGCCATTTAGCGACAACGATTTATGGTGTGACTGCTCTTGGTCATTACAATGCCTATACGGCAACTCCGATATCCAACATAGTCAGCTGGCTTGGCACGGACCCCCTGTTCGTCATCGGCAACGGCACTTCAGACACCAATCGTTCCAATGCCCTCGTCATGCTGAAAAACGGCGACACCACCCTCAACGGCAACCTCACCGCCACCTCCTTTACCGGCGACGGTTCCGGCCTGACCAACCTGCCCGGCGGGGCCATCGCTGATGCCTCGGTGACCGCAGCCAAACTTGACACTGCCTATGTCAAGACTGCCGGCGACACCGTAAGCGGCAACCTGGTAGTGAATGGACAGGTGGGAGTGGGTACAAGTGTCGTCACCGGACAGAAACTCTCTGTTCATGGCGGCAATGATGTCGCCATTTACGCAGAGAGCACCTCCGGCTGGACCCTGCAGGCCAACAGTTATGTCGCGGACAGCGTCAGCGTTGCCGCCCTGAGCAGCGGCGGCACCGCCGTCCGGGCGGAAACTGCCGGGGTCGGGGTCGCGGAACTCGGCAGCACCGCGCATCAGGCGGCCGGTTTTTTTAACGACAATGTCCTTGTTCAGGGGGGATCGGCCGGCGGCGCGACAATTGCTCCGTCCGCCCTGCTGCATGTTGCCAACACCACCCTCGACAACACCCCGGGGAAACACACCCTCTACCTGACAGAGAACAACAATGCCGAATCAAGCACCGCCGGCCTTGATCCCGCCATGCCCTACTACGGCATCGGTTTCCGGCGCGCCTGGAACGGGAGCAACCTGAGCAATATCAAAAATATCGCCGGCATCTATGCCTACGGGGTCCAGGGCTATCGCGGCGGATTGGTGTTCAAAACCGAAAATGCCGTCTCCAGCGCCGAGGACCCGGACGTCATCGCTATGGTGATCCGCCCCGACGGCAATGTCGGCATCGGCACCAACAGCCCGGCCGGCAAGCTCGACGTCAACGGCGCCATCTACCAGCGTGGCGGCAGCCTGCACGCCGACTATGTGTTCGAATCCGACTACCAGCTCGAATCGATCGAGAACCATGAACAATTCATGTGGCAGAACAAGCACTTGAAGGCGATTCCCAAGGCCCGCAAGGACGAACAGGGCCGGGAGATCATCGAAGCGGGTGCCCATCGCCGGGGGATGGTCGAAGAGCTGGAAAAAGCCCATATTTACATCAGTCGATTGAACCGCAGAATCAAGGAGCAGGCGGCAAAGATCGCCGAACTCGAACAGGAAAAACAGGAGACCCTGGCGCGCCTGACCCGGCTCGAAGAGACCACCCGGCAGCTGGCGCAGCTGGTATCCGCGGAGCCGGCCACCGTGGCTATGGTCCACCCGTAGAGGAAAAATGAACATATTCAGTGACGGAGGGTACAAATGGAGTTGATCAACGGCAGGAGTTTGGCAGTCTGGTGTGCCGTACTTGTGTTGCTGGCGGGAACAGCCTTCGCGGCGGTGCCCGTCACCATCAGCTATCAGGGCGTTTTGACCGACGGAACCGGGACGGCAATCACCAACCCGTCCCAGAGCATGGTTTTCTCCCTCTACGGCAGCGCGACCGGCGGCAGTCCGGTCTGGTCGGAGACGCAGACGGTCAACGTCCAGGGTGGCACCTATGCCGTGCAGCTCGGAGCGGTCAGTCCGCTTTCAGGTTCCCTGTTCAGCAGCGGCAACCTCTGGCTCGAAGTGTCGGTCGGCGGGGAAGTGCTGGCCGGCCGGCAGCGACTCAACAGCGTCCCCTACGCGCTGGTAGCGGGGGATGCCGACACCGTCGGCGGCTATGACGCGGCCTCGCTCGACCAGTCGGCGCACCTCACCGACACCGGCAACCCGCACAACGTTACCGCCGCCCAGATTGGCGCCGCCGATGCCGCGACGCTCAGCGCTCACACCGGTGATACCGGCAACCCGCACGGGGTGACTGCGGCCCAGACCGGGGCGGTGGCCAAGAGCGGCGACACCATGACCGGCCGACTGACCATCAATGATACGACTCCGGGGTCGGTGCTGGCCGGTAGTGGCGGCGGCCTGGTGGTCAGTGGAACCGGCCCGGCGGGAACCGACCAGGCCGGATACACGCCCGGCGTTTCCGGCGCCATACCGGCAACAGGAACCGGCACCCGGATGATGTGGTACCCGGAGATGGCCGCCTTCCGCGCCGGCCAGGTCTCCGGCAGCCAGTGGGATGATGCCAATATCGGCGCCTACTCATTCTCCGCCGGCCTGGACAACAAGGCTGACGGCTCCTATGCCACCGCGTTGGGGATGCTTTCCGAAGCCAGCGGAAAATCGGCCTTTGCCGCGGGGTATAAAGCCAAGGCGACCGGTCTCAGGTCAACAGCGCTGGGACAAGAGACCCAATCAATCGGGTGGGCGACTCTGGCAACAGGTTTTCAGACTGTTGCCAGCGGGACATACGCCACGGCCATGGGCAACTACACCGAAGCCAGCGGCCAGGATGCCACGGCCATGGGAGCCGGCAGCAAGGCCTCCGGGGAGACATCGACAGCCATGGGATACCTGACGATCGCCCCTTCTTACGCCGAAACAGCCCTGGGCGCCTACAATACCTCTTATACGCCGTCCGGGCCGGGGGGATGGATCACCAGCGACCGGCTGTTCGTTATCGGCAACGGCACCAGTGAACAGAATCGCTCCGACGCCCTGGTGATGCTGAAAAATGGCGACACCACCCTCAACGGCACCCTCTCTGCCACGGCCTTCGTCGGTGACGGCTCGGCGCTGACCAACCTGCCGACCAGCATCAACAGCGCCATGTCGATCACTGACACCACTCCCGGGCCGGTGCTGACCGGCAGCGGTGGCGGCCTCACCATCAGCGGCAGCGGTCCGAGTTTCAACGGCACCGGCTATGATCCCGGCGCTGTCGGCGCCATTCCGGCAACCGGTGCCGGAGTGCGGATGATGTGGTACCCGGAGATGGCCGCCTTCCGGGCCGGGGAGGTCTCGGGGTCCCAATGGAACGAGGCCAGCATCGGCCCCTGGTCGGTTGCTACCGGCTTCAACACTACCGCCAGCGGCCCCTATGCGACCGCCATGGGACTCTCCGTTACTGCCAGCGGCTCTGTCGCCACGGCACTGGGAAACGGTACCGAGGCTTCCGGCCAGTATGCCACCGCCATGGGTTATGGGACCACTGCCCGCGAAAGATCTTCGACTGCATTCGGTAACAACACCCTGGCCGCCGGTGTGGATTCGACTGCACTGGGAAGAGACACGATTGCCCGCTCTCTGGGTGAAGTTGCCATCGGTCTGGGGAACACCGATTACCTGCCCCTCGGTAATACGTATGCCTGGCACTACGCCGATCGCCTGTTTGTTATCGGCAACGGAATCAACCCGAGCAATCGTTCTGATGCCCTGGTGGTGTTGAAAAATGGTGACACCACCATCAACGGCAATACAACTTTCAACGGCAACACCTCGATCAGTGGTACTGCCACCATCAACGACGACACCACCATCAACGGCAACGCCAGCATAAAAATGAATGCCTCGATCGCTGGAGACGCGACGGTCACCGGCAACCTTAAGGCTTTCAGCTTCCTCAGTGAAGGTTCAATAGCTACCGGAACCAAGGCTGTTGCCCTTGGTGACACGACTTCAGCTGGCGGCCAGGGAGCTGTGGCTCTTGGCGTCGGAAGTTACGCTGCCGGCGATGGTTCTGTCGCTCTCGGGTCACATGCATCAGCTTTTTCATTAGGTGAAATCGCTGTCGGCAGGTTCAATACCGCCTATTCCCCTACAGGCGGCACTGACACCTGGAACGCCGACGACCGCTTGTTCGTTATCGGCAATGGCAGCAGCGCTACAACCCCCTCTGATGCCTTGGTGGTCCTCAAAAATGGAAATACCGGGATCGGCACTCTCGGTCCTGAAGCTACCCTGCATGTCGCCGGCGGCAATTGGGACCTCAGTTCGACCGAAGGCGATTTCAAGATCGGCGATACCAGCAATCGACTCAAGATCGGGGTCGCAACCGGTGGCGGCGGAGCCGGCCAGGCCCGCATCTATGCCGAGGGGACCAATCCCAAATTGTTCCTCGGCGCCGGCGGCGCTGCGATCCTCGACCTCGACGGTCCCTCCGGCAACGCCACCTTTACCGGTGACCTGACCGTCAACGGCACCTTCAGCAATCCTTCCGACATCCGCCTCAAGGATGTCCACGGCAACTTCGAGCGCGGGCTGGAGGATATCCTCAAGCTGCAGCCGATCGTCTACAGCTACAAGCGGGACAACCCGCTGCATCTCACCTCGACCGAAACCCTCTACGGGTTCAGCGCCCAGGCTCTGCAGAAAGTGATCCCGGAGGCGGTTTCGGAACTGCAGGACGGCTACCTGAAGGTGAGCAAGGATCCGGTGCTGTGGGCGATGCTCAATGCCATCAAGCAACTGAAGCAGCAGAAAGATGAGGATATCAGCACGCTGCGGGCGGAAAAGGATGCCCGGATTGCCGTACTGAAACAACAGCAGCAGCAACTGAGCGCGAAGGTTGCCGAACAAGCTGCCCGAATAGCTCAGATGGAGCAGGAAAAACAGGAGACCCTGGCGCGGCTGACTCGGCTCGAAGAGACCACCAGGCAATTGGCGCAGCTGGTATCGGGAGGGCCGATCAATGTGGCAAGCACAAAATAAATCAACTAGTGATTCAGGATATAAGGGAAGCTTTGCAAGCATGCGGCCGACAAGTCGCGAAGAAGGGGGCAGTATGAAAAGGGATCAATTCAGAAGTCTGGTTGTGACAGTGCTGACGACAATCTGCCTGCTGTGGTCCGGCACCGCCTCTGCGGCGATGAGCAGCGCCAACTACGCCATCCCGTCCTCGGTGATCGCCGCCGGCGGCGGCACCTCAAGTTCGGCCGGTTACAGCAATCGCGGCATCATCGGCGAACCGGGTGCCGGGGTGGTTTCGACCAGCACCGGCTACGGCCACGTCGCCGGCTACCTGCTCAGCGAGCCGGGGCTGCTCGATGCCGACCTCGACGGCATCATTGTCGTCTTTGATAACTGCTCCCAGACCTACAACCCGGGGCAAGCCGACGCCAATCTCAACGGGGTGGGTGACGCCTGCGACATCTCCGACACCGACGGTGACGGCCTGACCGATGCCCAGGAATTCGCCATGGGCACCGACCCGGCCAATCCCGATACCGACGGCGACGGCAGCAACGACCTGGCCGATGCCAATCCCCTCACCGTCAATGCCAACATCTATTGGGCCGGGGTGCAGCACATGACCGACGCCAACGGCATCCAGGTCGACTCCCTCGACCTCGGCATCC
This sequence comes from Geothermobacter hydrogeniphilus, assembly GCF_002898515.1. Lineage (GTDB taxonomy): Bacteria > Desulfobacterota > Desulfuromonadia > Desulfuromonadales > Geothermobacteraceae > Geothermobacter_A. The sequence goes on from NZ_PPFX01000050.1 coordinate 20,207, forward strand.
AGAAAGCAGACAACACCAGCCTCGGCGGCCTGACGGCGACGGTCTCCGGTCCGAACGGTTTCAGCTACACCTTCTCCAATGCCGATCTGCGCAGCTGGGCGCCGGGCCAGATCGCCCTCTGGAAACACTACGACAGCACCAGCCCGCTGACGACCGGCACCTATACCTTCACCGTCAGCGACAGCCTCGGCCACAGCGTCAGCCAGGCCGACCTGCATATCGGCCCGCAGGCCGTCCCCGTGGTTGGCACCGGGACCATCCACAACTACCGCCTCGCAGACGGCAGCTACCTTTTCAACTGGGCCCCGATCCACAATGTCGACCAGACCTTTTTCTACCGTTTCCGCATCTACGATTCCCCGACCGCCGAGGTGCCGGTCTATTCCGGCCATCGCGATCCGGATACCTATGAAGTTGTTCCGGCCGGCGTGTTGACCGACGGCCAGACCTATTACGCCCGGGTTGAAACCCACCAGGCCGGCAACTGGGATCTGCTGAAAAACCGCGCCACCTCCATTGCCTACAGCTTTACACCGCAGGTCAGCGATGCAGCTTCGCCGTTCATCAAGACACAGATCCTCAATGTCAAAAAATCTGACGGCACTCGCGTGGTCAAACTGGTCCTCGACGTGCAGGATGAGGCGGCCCTGACCTCGGCCGCTGTCGATACCCTCTACGGTTTCGACCTGGTCGCTGATTTCGATGGTGAGAAGCTGGTCAAGGAACTCGCTCCCGCCACCGTGACCAGCGGGCAGATCTACACCTTCCATATTTTTACCGGCGGCGTCGATTACTACCAGTCCGCATCCCTGGCCAACGTAGTTGACTACCAGATCCCCGATTCAGCCACCTATCAGGTCGAAGACCTCGGCAGCGGCAGCTATCGCTTCAGCTGGGCACCGATCGCCCACCCGGTGCCGCTCTGGTACCGGGTAAAAATCACCAACACCGCCAGCGGCGCGACCTACACCTCGCCGCGGGTTGACAAAACCCGGCTCAATATCGCCCAGGCCGACATCACCGCCGCCATCGGCAGCGGCAGCTGGAGCTGGCTGGTGCAGGTTGACGACAGCGACGACTGGTCCACCATCCGCAACCGGGTGGTCGGCCCGGCGATCGCCTTCAACGCCATCGCCGCCGACCCGAGCCGGCCGGTGATCACGCCCTTCATCAGCCACCGCGTCACCGGCGCCGGGGTTGACCAGGCCTACACCTGGGCCACCACCTCCGACCTGGAAGACGACCTGGTCTCCCTGCAGGTTGACGGCCCGGCAGGCAGCAGCATCAGCTTTGATCTGCTGCAGCAGGGAACCTTCTACCAGGGCAACGGCTACCAGGGCTACCTCAAGGCCGATCCCGGCCTGCCTACCGTCGGCCTCTACACCTTCACCGCCACCGACGCCACGGCGAAAACCATGGTGCGCTACGACTACCAGAGCACCCCGGTGGCCTACGCGCTGATCGACTTCAAGGCCTTCCACCTCGACACCCTCGCCGACGGCAGAATGCGACTCTCCTGGGCGCCGGTTGACGCCAACGTGCCGCTCTACTACCGCGCCGACATCTTCACCCTCGCCGATCACAACGGCGACGGCTTCGTCGATGAGGCCATGAACTCCGGCTACAACCCGGCCACCTCCTGGGTCTACGACCCGACCACCCTGCCGGCCGAACCGCTGGTACTGCGTATCCGGGCACGCGAGAACCCGACCGGAACGGCCTGGAACAACCGCACCCACAGCATCTACGTCGGCCTCGAAGCCCCCGGCTTCGACTACAGCACTTTGCAGGACCAGGACAACGACGGCTGGGCGAGTAACATCGACCCGGATGACACCGATGCGGCGGTGGATCCGCTGGGCCCGATCCCCCTCAAGGTGCTCAGCCCCAACGGCGGTGAAACCCTCCAGGTCGGCAGCACCACCACCATCACCTGGAGAGAGCAGACCGGTGCCGCCAACTACCTGCTCCGCTACTCCACCGACAACGGCACCACCTGGAAGTGGCTGCGCAACAACGTCACCGGAACCAGCTTCAACTGGACGGTGCCGAACTCCCTGAGCGACCAGTGCCTGATCCGGGTCAACGCCAAGAACGCCGCCGGAAACTTCATTGCCAACGACTTCTCCGACACGGTCTTCAGCATCATCAACCCGCCGCAGATCATCAGTCCCAACGGCGGAGAAGCTTTCGCTGCCGGCAGCACCATCACCATCAGCTGGTATCCCCATCCCAACGCGGTGAATTACCTGCTGCGCTATTCGACCGACGCCGGAGCAAGCTGGAAGTGGCTACGCAACAATGTCACCGGCACCAGTTTCAACTGGAAACTGCCGGATATCTCCAACAGCCAGGTCATGATCCGGATCAATGCCAAGAACGCCGCCGGCAGCTTTATCGGCAACGATTTCTCCGACAGCACCTTCAGCATTGTCCAGTTCCGGCTCACCAGCCCCAACGGCGGGGAAGTGCTGAACGCCGGTGACACCCTCAACATCACCTGGCAGCCGCACCCCGCTGCCGCCAGCTACCTGCTGCGCTATTCCGTGGACAACGGGTCAACCTGGAAATGGATTCGCAACGGCGCCACCGGGTCCAGCTTCAACTGGACGGTACCGGTCAGTCCAGGCAACCAGGTGCTGTTCCGCATCAACGCCAAGGATGCCGCCGGCAACTACATCGCCAACGACTTCTCCGACGCGGTTTCCAGCATCGTCGTGCCCCTCAAGGTTCTCAGCCCCAACGGCGGCGAGACCCTGGCCGTCGGCAGCACGGTCAACATCACCTGGCAGGAGAAAACCGGGGCCGCAAGCTACCTGGTGCGCTACTCGACCGATAACGGCAGCACCTGGAAGTGGATCCGCAACAATGCCACCGGCGGCAGCTATAGCTGGACGGTGCCGAACACACCGAGCACCCAGGTACTGATGCGCGTCAATGCCAAAGACGCCGCCGGCAACTTCATCGCCAACGACTTCTCCGACGCGGTCTTCACCATCCTCGAACCGCCGCTGCGGATCATCAGCCCCAACGGTGGAGAGACCCTGACCATCGGCAGCCAGACCACCATCAGCTGGAACCCGCATCCCGACGCCGCCACTTACCTGTTACGTTACTCGGTGGATGGTGGCGCAACCTGGACGTGGCTGAAGAACAATGTCACCGGCACCAGCTTCAACTGGACGGTACCGAATGATCCGAGCACCCAGGTCCTGATGAGGATCAACGCCAAAAACGCTGCCGGCAGTTTTATCGGCAACGACTTCTCGGACGCGGTGTTCACCATTCTGCCGTAGTAACAGATCAAACTTCTTCCCGTTCAAAAAGCGGCCCCGACAGAGTTTCGGGGTCGCTTTTTGCGTTTTCTCGTCAAAAAAGTCCAAATCTGAAGAGAATTTTGAGATTTTTTTGAGATTTCGTCTGTATTTTATGTACGTTCGGTGGAACAGGTCCGTAAGTCAGCCTGTCCCCTTTTATAGTATTTGACAACCGTTGTTCTATTTTGGCAGTTTGATACCTAGCGTTAAGCAATCCATGGAGAACTTCGGTTCGCCTGAACTGGTTTTATAAATGGGGGGGGGAGGCGGATGCCCCGATTGAATCGCGGTCTTGCCGACAACCATTATTATCATCTGCTCAACCGCGGCAATGGCCGGCAGCAAGTTTTTCAAGACGATGAGGATTATCACAATTTCCTTGATCTGCTTCACGACGCCAAAGCCCGTTACCCCATCCAGGTTTACTCCTACTGTCTGCTGCCAAATCACTTTCACCTGCTGGTGAAACCTATCAACGGTGAAGATCTCAGCCGCTGGATGCAGTGGCTGATGACCAGCCATGTACGTCGACACCATCGTACCTATGGCACCAGCGGCCACGTCTGGCAGGGACGCTACAAGAGCTTTCTGGTTCAGGAGGGTGACTATCTGCTCACCCTGCTGCGTTATATCGAAGGCAACCCAGTTCGTGCCGGGCTGGTTGATTCCTGTACGCAATGGCGCTGGAGTTCATGTCGGGAAAGGTTGAATGGCCAGAAGGGCCTGGTTGCTCCGCCCCCCGTGGATCTGCCCGAAAACTGGCCCCGATTTGTTGACCGGCCGTTGACAGATCGGGAGCGGGAACATTTTCAACGCTGCGTTGACCGACAGGCGCCGTTTGGAAAGAAGGATTGGCAGATGGATGTCTGCAGAAGATATGGGTTGGAGTCGACGTTGAGGAAGAGAGGTCGGCCGAGGAAAGAAATGGGCATTAAATAGCGGCCTGTTTTGTTTTTGCAAAAGGAATTTAAATATGGCTCGTCAGCAGAATCTGTGGAGATAATCAGGTTCCGGCAACTTGCCAAGCTCGTGATATAGGGCGATTTGCAGGCATTTGAGGGTTCGAAACCCGTAGGCTTTTC
>NZ_PPFX01000051.1 GCF_002898515.1 Geothermobacter hydrogeniphilus
AAGGGCAATGCTCTAATTTTTATATCGGCCTACCCACAGATTCTGCGGACGAGGCAATATCTTTTTCTTTGTTGTTGCCAAGCAGCTGAATCAGTGAGGTTTCAGTTTGCACCACATCGGTTATTACCGGCCCTAGCGGAGGTGTGTCTACCATCATCCGTTCGGGGGATGGCTCGAGAGAATCTGCTGACTATTCCTCCCGTGGAGAGCTGTTGAGCGTCACCCTGGCGAATGCAACCACCATCGAATACCTCCACGACCCGCAAGGGCGAAGGATTGCCAAGAAGGTCAACGGCGTGATCGTCGAAAAGTACCTCTGGCAGGGCCTGACCCGCCTGCTGGCCGTCTATGACGGCGCGGACAATCTGGTCATGCGCTTCCAGTATGCCGACGGGCGGATGCCGGTGGCGATGACGAAAGGCAATATCACCTACTACCTCGGCTATGACCAGATCGGTTCACTCCGTGCGGTCGTCGATGCTGCTGGTAATATGGTCAAGCAGATCGCCTACGACAGCTTCGGCAACATCCTCAGTGACAGCAACCCGACATTTTGCATGGTTTTGGCGAAACAAGGTTTGGTGGTTGTTTTCCGTTGGATGAATGGGAATCCCACGAATCCGGGCGGCTTGTCTCACTCCCTGGTTTCCGCGTCCGTCGTCTCCATGTCCCCCACTTTCTGCTCCAGGTAGATCGTCCGGCTTGGGAAGGCGATCTGCAGTCCCATTCCTTCCAGAATATCCATGATTTTCAGGCAGACGTCCTGGCGGGCGTCGAGGTACTCGCCCCAGTTGGTGGTCGTGGTGAAGCAGTAGACCATGATGTCGAGGGAGGAAGGGGCGAAGTCGGTGAAGTTGACCAGCCAGAAGTCCTGGTTGATGGCCGGGTGGCGGCGCAGCATGTCGCGGATCGCCGCCACCGCGTCCCGCATCTGCTGCGGGGTTGTGGCGTAGGTCACTCCGACGGTCAGCTTGATGCGCCGTTTCGGCATCCGGCTGAAATTGTTGATCGACTGGTTGGCGATCACCGAGTTGGGGACGGTGATCAGGGTCTTGGCAAAGGTGCGGATGCGGGTCGAGCGGAAGCCGACCTCTTCAACGGTCCCTTCCAGGTCCCCGGTTTTGATCCAGTCGCCGAGGCCGAAGGGTCGGTCGAGCAGGATCATGATCGAACCGAAGATATTGGCCAGGGTATCCTTGGCGGCCAGCGCCACCGCCAGGCCGCCGATGCCGAGTGAGGCGAGCAGCCCGGAGATCGAGTAGCCGAGGTTCTGCACCACCATCAGGATCGCCATGGCGACGATGAAAACCCGCAGCGACTTGCGGATGAAGGGCGCCAGGTGGTCGTCGAGATCGGTTTCGGTTCTGCCCGCCCAGCGGCCCAGCAGCAGGTCGAGGACGTCGACCAGATTGAACAGCACCCAGGCGATGTTGAAGGTCACCAGCACTTTGATGAGGGCGCTGCCGAACAGGCGCAGGTTGACCGGCTTGACCGGCAGCTGCAGCAGTTGCAGGCTGATGAAAAGTCCGCCGATCACCGCCAGGAATTCAGCCGGCTTGCGCAGTGCCTGCAGCGCCCGGTCATCGTATTCTCCCCGGGTGCGTCCGGCCAGCGGGAAGAGGATGCGGAGAAAGAACTGGCCGATCAGCTTTTTCACCAGCAGGGCGAGGATCAGCACCCCGAGGGCGGCGGCAAAGCGGCTCAAGGGGATGCCGAGAAAGGTTTCGGTGAAGATCTGGCGAATGGTTTCGAACATCTGTGTTGTCTCCAGGAAAACCTTGGGCCGCCAAGACGCCAGGGGAATCAGGAAGGTCAAAAACTCATTTAACGGAGAGGCGGAGAGGAGCAGAGACGGAGAGAAAATCTTTTGGGTTTAAAACCAAAAACTGCTTTTGGTTTTCTCTGCGTCCTCTCCCTCTCTGCGACTCTCCCTCTCTGCGACTCTCCGTTAAAAAAGGTTTTCTTGGCGCCCTTGGCATCTTGGCAGCATATTGATTTACAGACAGCAAGCTTGCCGGATTATACCCGGAAATACAAGTGTCAGAGCACTGTAGCCCCTGTCGAATCTGCTAGAATGGGGGTGAAGTCAAATCCAGCCCGGGAGACAATCCATGAGCGAACAGACCTTCAACGCCCGCCGTAGCCTTTCAGTCGGCGGCAACGATTATCAATATTACGCCCTCGAAGCGGTCGCCGAGGCCGGTTTCGGGACGATCGACCGATTGCCCTTCACCCTCAAGGTGCTGCTGGAGAACTTGTTGCGCTTCGAGGATGGCGAAACGGTGACCCGTGCAGATGTCGCCGCCCTGGTCGGTTGGCTCAAGGAACAGCGCAGCGATCACGAGATCGCTTTCCGCCCGGCGCGGGTGCTGATGCAGGATTTTACCGGCGTGCCGGCGGTGGTCGACCTGGCGGCGATGCGCGACGCGGTCAGGCGGGCTGGCGGCGATCCGCAGCGGATCAACCCGCGGATTCCCGTTGACCTGATCATCGATCATTCGGTCATGGTCGACAAGTACGCCATGCCGGAGGCCTTCGCCTACAACGTCAAGCGGGAGATGGAACGCAACCGTGAACGCTACATGTTTCTGCGCTGGGGTCAGATGGCCTTCGACAACTTTCGGGTGGTGCCGCCCGGCACCGGCATCTGCCACCAGGTCAATCTCGAATACCTCGGCCGCACGGTCTGGAGCGAGGAGCGGGATGGCGTGAGATTCGCCTATCCCGATACCCTGGTCGGCACCGATTCGCACACCACCATGATCAACGGGCTGGCGGTCCTCGGTTGGGGGGTCGGCGGCATCGAAGCCGAAGCGGCGATGCTCGGCCAGCCGATTTCGATGCTGATCCCGGCGGTGGTCGGCTTCCGCTTTACCGGCGCCCTGCGCGAGGGGGTGACCGCCACCGATCTGGTGCTGACGGTCACCGAGCAGTTGCGCGAATTCGGCGTGGTCGGCAAGTTCGTCGAGTTTTTCGGCGAGGGGCTGTCGCGACTCTCGCTCGCCGATCGGGCCACCATCGGCAACATGTCGCCCGAATACGGTGCCACCTGCGGTTTCTTCCCCGTCGACCAGGTGACTCTCGACTACCTGCGGTTGACCGGTCGTCCTGACGAGACCCTTGCCCTGGTCGAAGCCTATGCCAAACAGCAGGGCATGTGGCGTTCGGACGACGGCCCCGACCCGCTCTACAGCGATGTGCTGGAGCTCGACCTGGCGACGGTTCAGCCGAGCCTGGCCGGACCGAAGCGGCCCCAGGACCGGGTCAACCTGGTGGATCTGAGAAAGGCGACTGAGCAGGCGATTCCGGCCGGAGAGGAAGACAAACAGGCCCCGGCCACCAACGCCGAGTACCGGCTCAAGCAGGGAGACGTGGTGATCGCCGCCATCACCTCCTGCACCAACACTTCCAACCCGGCGGTGATGATGGGCGCCGGGCTGGTGGCGAAAAAGGCGGTTGAAAAGGGATTGCAGCAGAAGCCCTGGGTCAAGACCTCGCTGGCGCCCGGCTCCAAGGTGGTCACCGACTACCTGGAGAAGGCCGGACTGCAGACCTTTCTCGACCAGCTCGGTTTCAACGTCGTCGGCTACGGCTGCACCACCTGCATCGGCAACTCCGGACCGCTGGCCGGGCCGATTGCCGAGGCGATCGAGGCCGGTGACCTGACGGTCTGCTCGGTGCTCTCCGGCAACCGCAACTTCGAGGGCCGGATTCACTCCCAGACCCGCGCCAACTGGCTCGCCTCGCCGCCGCTGGTGGTCGCCTTCGCCCTCGCCGGCACCACCCGTATCGATCTCGACCGTGAACCGCTCGGCGAGGACAGGGACGGCAACCCGGTTTATCTTAAGGATATCTGGCCGAGTGACGCCGAGGTCGCCGAACTGGTGAAGATGGTTTCGGCCGGGATGTTCCGCGAGAAGTACGCCGATGTCTTCAGCGGCGAAGCGAGCTGGCGCGAGCTGCCGGTTCCGGAAGGGGAGACCTACGCTTGGGATCCGCAGTCGACCTACGTCCGCGAACCCTCCTTCTTTGAGTTGCGCGAAACGGCGCCGCCCGGCCTGAAGGGCTTTTCCGGGGCGCGCCTGCTGGCAAAACTGGGCGATTCGATTACCACCGACCATATTTCGCCGGCGGGGGCGATTCTCGCCTCGACCCCGGCCGGCATCTACCTGCGCGAGCATGGCGTCGAGCCGGTCGAGTTTAACTCCTACGGTTCGCGGCGCGGCAACCACGAGGTGATGGTGCGCGGCACCTTTGCCAACCTCCGGTTGCGCAATGAACTGGCGCCCGGGACCGAGGGAGGCTTTTCCATCGGCCCCGACGGCGAGGTGACGACCCTCTTCGAGGCCGCCATGGCTTATCAGCAGGCGGGCACGCCGCTGCTGATCGTCGCCGGCAGGGAATACGGTACCGGCTCCAGCCGGGACTGGGCGGCCAAGGGAACTCTGCTGCTCGGGGTGAAGGCGGTGATCGCCGAGAGCTACGAGCGTATCCACCGTTCCAACCTGATCGGTATGGGGATTCTGCCGCTGCAGTTCAAGGATGGTGTCAACCGCGAGACCCTGGGGCTGGACGGCAGCGAAAGCTTTGATCTGCCAGACCAGACCGCACCTCTTGAGCCCGGCCAGGAGCTGATCATCGTTATCCACCGCGCCGATGGCCGCAGCGAGGACGTGCCGGTTCTCTGCCGGCTTGATACGCAAAACGAAATCCGCTATTACAGCAATGGTGGGATTCTGAATTACGTCCTGCAGCGGATCGTGAAAAACTGAATTGTTACCACGGAGACGCGGATTTATTTGCCGCCAAGACGCCAAGAACGCCAAGGAGGTCAAAATCTATATTTAACGCAGAGATGGAGAGAAAATCTTGGGATTTTAAAGCCCTCAAAAAGATCTTATGCTTTTCTCCGCGCCCTCTCCCTCTCCGCGTCTCTCCGTTAAACAAGGTTTTCTTGGCGTCTCGGGATTTTAGTCTTGAACTGACAATCAAGGAGGAATCAATATGCGAACTGTTTTCATCACCGGCGCCTCGGCCGGATTCGGGGCCGCCTGCGCGCGGCGCTTTGCCGCGGCGGGGGATCGGCTGGTGCTTGCCGCGCGGCGGCTGGACAAGCTGCAGGCGCTCAAGAGCGAGCTGGGCGATGCCCCGGTGTACCTGGCCGAACTCGACGTGCGCGACAGTGAGGCGGTCAGGGCAGTGGTCGCGGCGCTGCCGACCGAATTCGCCGCGGTCGATGTGCTGGTCAACAACGCCGGATTGGCGGTCGGCCTGGAACCGGCCTGGGAGGTCGACCTGGACGACTGGGAGCGGATGATCGATACCAATATCAAGGGTCTGGCCTACTGCACCCGGGCCCTGCTCGGCGGCATGGTCGAGCGCCGCCGCGGGCATGTCATCAACATCGGCTCGATCGCCGGTTCCTGGCCCTATGCCGGCGGCAACGTCTACGGCGCCACCAAGGCTTTCGTGCAGCAGTTTACCCGCAACCTGCGCACCGACCTGCACGGTACCGGGGTACGCGCCACCTGTGTCGAGCCGGGGATGGCCGAAACCGAGTTCTCGCAGGTCAGGTTCAAGGGGGATGATGAAAAAGCGGCCGGGGTTTACAAGGGCACCCGGGCGTTGACCGCCGAGGATATCGCCGAGTGCGTCTTCTGGTGTGCCGGCCTGCCGGAGCACGTCAACATCAACCAGCTGGAGGTGATGCCGACGGAGCAGGCGTGGGGAGCCACCATGGTTTATCGTGAGGGCGGCTGAAATGCCGTCATCTGCTGCGTTGCTCGTGCCTCTCATCGCTGCGGAGTAGCCCCCGGCTACACCTCGCTCTTCGAGCCCCGAGACGCCTTGCATCTAACGACATTTGAGCCGCCTTCAACGGAGGTGGCAGGGCGGCTGAAAAGCACCCATCTACTTCGTTGCTCCCGCCTTCAGTCGCTGCGACGTAGCTCCGCTACGCCTCACTCCTTCAGACGGGAGGCGCCTTGAGAGGTGGTGGTGGGAGGGTCGCGGGCCCGTTTCTACCCGGCCCGGAGCCTGCGGGAGGAGCTGGTGGAGGATTGGGACGGTCGCAGCCTGCGGCTTGCTGTCGGTGAGCTGGATCAGGTTCCCTATGCCGAATGGCGGGATGGCGGCCGGCCGCTGCAGATCTTCTGTCGCTGGTACGGATTTTCCTTCAGTTATCCCGGCTGCGGGCTCTATCCGGATTGAGGTCGCTTCCAGAGCCCGACCTGTTGTTTCCGGGCTTTTTTCTCTATCTTCAGAAAGTCGTCCTTGAACTTGAAATCATAACGACGAAAGACGGTCGCGTAGCCCTTTTTGAGCAGCAGCCGGTTGAGCATCCGGCCGTCGGGGAGGATAACGTAGGCAAGGGTGCGGCCGTACTTGTCTTTCCGTTCCCGGTCAAATTGAAGTCTGACGACCTTCCCTTTAACGGTCCTGATCTGGAAACGCTTGCCTGCGGCGGCGATTTTCCGGAGCCGCGCGGGGGGGATGTTCCAGCGGCGGTAGAAGCGGTCGCGGTCCGAATCCGCGTGCTCCGGAGCGTCGATGCCGATCAGGCGGACCTTGCCGACCCCGGCGACCTTGAGGGTGTCGCCGTCGTAGATCCAGGTCACTTTGCCGCGAAGGTTTTCCGCTGTGGCCGGCTGGAGAGTCAGAAGCAGCAGGCAGAGGCAGAGGAACAATCTCATCCACGTCCCCAGAGGGCGCGGGTGAAAACTCCGGTGAACAGGCCCCAGACGGCGTTGGCGAGCAGCACCACCAGCGGAGTGAGCTGGCCGAGGCCGAAGCCGAGCATGCCGTAATGCGTGGTGTTGGGAAAGATGATGAAGAGCTGTACGGCGCTGGGAAGCAGGCTGATCCAGAGTCCCTTGCGCACCCAGTGTCTGCGGGTGCGGGGACGGGCGATGGTGAAATAGAAAACCAGGCCCCAGATGCCGCCCCAGACCAGCCGGGGATAGAGCCAGGCGGGTGTCAGGTGGGGAGCAATCTTGACGCCGAGCAGGGCGGTCAGGCCCCAGTCCCCCGCCAGCCAGAGGGCCAGGCTGTTGCAGAGTCCGCCGAGCAGGCCGGCGGCAAAGGCTGTTGCCAGTAGAGCGGAACCCCGGTTCATAACGCCTCCTGTTCTGAAGTGGCGATCAGGTCGCGACTTCAGGCTTCATTCAGGCGGAAGCAACCTGTTGCCCCCCCCGCGGGTCGGCTTCCGATCACAGTGCGTCGATTCGCAGCAATTCAAGATACATAACCGGCACCCGCTTGTCGACCTCAGACTTCGTTCATGCTGCCGGTCCGGTAACCCTGCAGGTCGAGGGCCACGTAGGTGAAGCCCGCTTTCTTGAAAGCGTCGACGACCCGGCTGCGAAAATCCTCATCGAGAAAACGGGCGATCTCCAGTGGCGCGACCTCGATCCGGGCGACGCTGTCGTGGTAGCGGACCCGGTAGTTGCGGATGCCCTGTTCGCGCAGGAAGGTTTCGCAGGAGTCGATCTGCCGCAGGCGTTCGGACGTAATTTCAGTGCCGTAGGGAAAACGCGATGAAAGACAGGCGAAGGCCTGTTTGTCGGCGGTTTCAAGGTCCAGTCGGCGGCTCAGTCGGCGGATATCGTCCTTGCCGAAGCCGGCTTCGAGCAGCGGGGAACGGACCTCAAGCTCGGCGGCGGCCTCGCGTCCCGGACGGTGATCCTGCAGATCGTCGCAATTGGAGCCGTCGAGAATCGCCCGGAAGCCAAGTTCACGGGCCTTGGTCCGGCACAGGGAGAAAAGTTCGTGCTTGCAGTGGTAACAGCGTCGACGGTCGTTTTTGGCGAACCCGGGGATTTCCAGTTCATTGCTTTCGATGACCACCTGCCGGGCGCCGAACTCTGCGGCCAGGCGGCAGGCCTGTTCAAATTCGAACTGCGGATAGGTCGGCGAGGTCGCGGTCAGGGCCAGCACCTTGTCGGCACCGAGGGTGTCGACGGCCACCTTGAGCAACAGGGTCGAGTCGACGCCGCCGGAGAAGGCGACGACCACCGAACCGAGGTCGCGCAGGATCTGCTGCAGTTGCCGGTATTTCTGTTCAATCATATTCTTTCCGTGCGGCATCAATGGCCGGAATCGGGATGGGTGAGGGCCGGGTTCAGTCAAAAATCCCGGTCGAGAGATAGCGTTCCCCGGTGTCGCAGAGGACTGTCACGACAGTCTTTCCGGGACCGAGACGACGGGCGATCTGCGCGGCGGCAAAGACATTGGCGCCGCTGGAAATACCAGTGAACAGCCCCGTTTCACGCGCCATCTTTCTGGCCGTGGCAATGGCATCTTCATTGCTGACCGGGATGACTTCACTGTAAATCTGCTGGTCGAGGATCTCGGGAATGAAACCGGCGCCGATTCCCTGGATCTTGTGTGGTCCCGGGGCCCCGCCGGAGAGGACCGGCGAGTCGGCCGGTTCGACCGCCACGATCAGTGAATTGAGCCCGTGGTCCCGCAGGGCATGTCCAACCCCGGTAATGGTGCCGCCGGTGCCGACACCGGCGACGAAGGCATCGATTCGGCCATCTAAGGCGCGGATGATTTCCGGGCCGGTGGTCTGCCGGTGGACGAGCGGGTTGGCGGGATTGTTGAACTGCTGGGGCATGAAGCACTTTTTCTGCCGGGCGATCTCCTCGGCCTTGTCAATCGCGCCCCGCATCCCCTTGGAGCCGGGGGTCAGGACCAGTTCCGCGCCATAGGCCCCGAGCAGGCGCCGCCGTTCGATGCTCATGCTGTCGGGCATGGTCAGGATCAGGCGGTAGCCCTTGACCGCCGCCACCAGGGAAAGACCGATGCCGGTGTTGCCGCTGGTCGGTTCGACAATGGTCGCGCCCGGTTGGAGGCAACCGTCTGCTTCCGCCTTTTCAATCATCGCCAGGGCGATGCGGTCCTTGACGCTGCCGCCCGGATTGGCGGCCTCAAGCTTGCCCCAGATCGTGGCCCCGTTTTTTTCAGAGGAAGAGCTGATGCGTATCAGCGGGGTGTTGCCGATCTGGACGAGGGGATTTTCACTGACGGCGACAGGCATGGTCAGCCTCCGGTTTGCGGGAAGAAGGGGTTTGGGCGGGACCGTTTGGGGATTTCATCAGATAAAATACATGAAACGGTGATCAAGTTCTTTTTCCAGTCCCATGTCCCGGGCCATCTCGCAGAGATCCTGCAGGCTCAGGGAACTGAAGTAATCGTTGAGCCGGTTGTTGGCTTCCTGCCAGATTTTCTGGGTAACACACTGGTTGTCAAATTCACAGTTTTTCCGGCAGGCTTTATCACGGGCGGTGCAGGCGACCAGAAAAACTTCACCCTCGGCGGCTTCGATAATGTCCTTGACGGTCATCCTGTCAGGGGCTTTGGCCAGGGTGTATCCCCCCTGCGGTCCCCTGCGACTGTTGAGCAGTCCGCCTTTTTTCAGCTCCTGAAAGATTTGTTCCAGGTAGCGCGGCGAGATTTTCTGCCGCCGCGATATGTCCTTGATCTGACAGGGCATGTTGCCGCCGTGATAGGCCATGTCGAAAAGGGCGCGTAATCCATAGCGGCTTTTGGTCGAAAGTTTCATCTGGAATCTCCTCTAAATTCTGGTAATTTAATTTTCATAAAACCCATGAACATTGTCAAGAAACTTTTCCCGCTTGCGATTTCAGCGCTGTCTGGTTAACTGAAATCAGTACAGGAAAGGTTGTTTCCATGATCCCGATCGGAAGTCGCAATCCCTTTGATCCACAGCGGCCCCTGGCCCGATTGCAGGTCGTTCTTGCCGATGAGACGCGTTCATTGCGGGTCGGTTGGTTCGGTCTTGTGTGCGGCGGAACGCCGATGATCACCCTGGCCCTGACCGAGGCGGGCCTGTCGCGGAGTGACTTGCGGGTGGGGCAACCGTTGGTGCTGACGATACCGCTGGAGGTTGCCGGCCGAAAGGTCACGGAAGTTTCCTTCCAGGGGCGACTTGTTGAGGTTCGTGACTGGCATGGAAACCTGCTGCTGAAGGCGCAGCTGACGGAGGCCGACGGAGGCGGGTGTCGCCTGGCGGGACGAGGCTTGAACCGGCTCTGCCAGGTGGGTGGCTGGAAGCAGCTTTTTCTGCCATCGGCGCATCCTGCCTGATTCAATCCGGAGACGCAAAAAAGGCCGGTTCGATGCTTAGAACCGGCCTTTTTAGGATGTTCAGACGCCGTGAAAAGGGCTTATTGGGCGGAGATGAAACTGTCGGCCTCAAAGTTCTGGGTGGCGAAGTAGTCTTCCAGGGTTTCCGCCCGGCGGATCCGTTCCACCCGACCGTCGTCGCGCAGCAGCAGTTCCTGCGGCCGCAGCCGACCGTTGTACTGGAAACCCATGGCGTGGCCGTGGGCGCCGGTGTCATGGATGACCAGCAGATCCCCGTCCTCGACCCGCGGCAGTTCCCGCTGAACGGCGAACTTGTCGTTGTTTTCGCACAGCGAACCGACCACGTCGACGACCTCGCGCGGCCGTCCCGCGCCGTTGAGTACGTCGATATGGTGGTAGGCCTCGTAAAGTGCCGGGCGCATCAGGCTGGACATGCAGGCATCAACGCCGACGTATTTGCGGTAGGTATCCTTGTGATTGATGGCGCGGGTCACCAGTACGCCGTGCGGGCCGGTCATCCAGCGACCCGACTCCATCACCATGCGCGGCGCGTAGCCATGCTCCCGTTTGAAAGTTTTGAACAGCTCGGTGATCTCCCGGCTCATGCTGCAGATATCGAGTTCCTTGTCCTCGGGCCGGTAGGGGATGCCGAAGCCGCCGCCGATATTGAGGAATTCGAAGCGGATGTCGAGTTCTGATTCGACCAGGGCGGCGATCTGAAGCAGCATGCGGGCGGTTTCGACCATGTAGCTGTAGTCGCGTTCGTTGGAGGCGACCATGGTGTGCAGTCCGAAGCGTTTCGCGCCCCGCTGCCGCGCGCGCCGGTAGGCCTCGATCACCTGCTCGTGGGTGACGCCGTACTTGGCCTCGACCGGGTTGCCGATGATGATGTTGCCGGTACGGCGCGGACCCGGATTGTAGCGGAAGCAGATCAGTTCCGGGAAGGGATTCGGGACCTTGTCGATCAGCGAGATATCGTCCAGGTTGAGGATACAGCCGCCATCCTTCAGCGCCGCGTCGAATTCTTCCCGATCGGTATTGTTGGAGGTGAACATGATCTCCATCGGCTCGGCGCCGACCTGGCGGGCCATGATCAGTTCGGCAATCGAGCTGCAGTCGAAGCCGAAGCCGAGTTGTTTCATCAATTCAAGAATTTTCAGGTTCGGCAGCGCCTTGACCGCGTAATATTCCTGGAAGCCGTCGATGCCGGCGAAGGCTTCCTTGAGCCGGTGGCCGGTCTCCAGGATGCCGGTCTCATCGTAGATATGGAACGGGGTGCCGAAGTGGTCGGCGATCCGTTCCAGGTCGGGAAAGAGCCGCTCTTTGAATGCGTCTGACATGGGCATGGGTGAATATCTCCTCCAGATTTATTGAGTCTTTTTCTCCGAGAATTTGGGCCGCCAAGGCGCCAAGGACGCCAAGAAATTCAAAGCCGATTTAACGCAGAGTCGGAGAGGGGCAGAGCTGTAGAGAAAATCAGAATTTATTGGTTTTATAATCAAAACCTTGAGATTTTTTCCTCTGCGTTCTCTCTTTCTCAGCGCCTCTCCGTTGAAAAGATTTTCTTGGTACTCTTGGCGTGGCGGCCCCTCTGTCGTTGTTATAGATCGATCTGCCGCGTCTCCTTGATCGTATTCAGCACCACCTGGGTACGGCTTCCTTTGACGCCGGGGATGGTCAGCAGCTGGTCACGCAGTAACTGGCCGAGCGCTTTCGGGTCGGCGGCGCGGACTTTCAGCAGGTAGCCGTCCTCGCCGGCGATCTGGTGAACCTCCTGCACCCCCGACACTTCGGCCAGACGCTGCTCCAGGTTGCCGTTGCCGCGGCTGCGGTCGATTTCGACCAGGACGAAGGCCGCCAGCCCCTGTTTGAAGGGAAGCGGATTGAGGCGCACTTCGTAACCCTCGATAATCCCCCGCTCCTCCAGCTTGCGAATGCGTTCCAGTACCGCCGACGGCGCCATGCCGACCTGCCGGGCAACCTCGGCATTGGGGATTCTGGCTTTTTCCTGAAGAATATTCAGTATTTTGTGATCGATTTCGTCGATCGTTCTGATAGTGTCCATGATGGGAGAATTTTATTCATTGATGACTAGTGATGTCAACTATTTTTTGCGGGTTTCCGGAAATGGATCTCGACCATGGTCAGCCCGGCAGTTCAAACCAGATGCGGTTTTCACCCTCGGAACTCTCGGCGCCGACCCGGCCGCCGTGGGCTTCGACCAGTTCCTTGACGATGGCGAGGCCGATGCCGGCGCCGCCGGCCTCGCGGGAGCGGGAAGGATCGGCACGGTAGAAACGCTGGAACAGCAGCGGCAGGGATTCGGCCGGGATCGGCGGACCGCTGTTGGTGAAGGTCACCCGGATGCCGTCGGCTTGCCGCACACCGCTGATACGGATGGTGCTGCTGTCGGGAGCATACTTGCAGGCGTTGTCGACCAGGTTGCGGATCGCCTGCAGCAGTTTGTCGCGGTCGGCATGGACGGTTACAGTATCTGCCGCGAAATCGGTTTCCACCCGCTGGTCGCGGGTTTCGAAATGGGGCCGGTAAAGAGCGAGCATGCGGCCAATTTCCTCCGGCAGGGAGAGTGGCTGGCGATTCAGGTAGGCACGGGCGGCGTCGGCGCGGGAGAGCTGCTGCAGGTCCTCGACCAGGTGGACCAGGCGCAGGATCTCCTGCTGCAGCATGGCAAAGGTTTTCTTCGACGGCGGCACCACCTCGTCGCTGAGGGCTTCGAGGTAGCCGCGCAGATTGGTCAGTGGGGTGCGCAGTTCGTGGGCGATGTCGCTGACCATGTTGCGGCGCAGCTGTTCGAGTTGCTGCAGGTTGTCGGCCATGCGGTTGAAGGAACTGCCGAGCTGCCCGATTTCGTCGGCAGAGGTGACCGCGACCCGTCCATCGAAGTTGCCGGCGGCGACTTCGCCGCTGATCCTGGTCATCTGTCCCAATGGCCGCAGCACCCGGCGGGTCAACAGGTAACTGAGCAGCAGGGCCAGGGCCAGACCGGCGAGGCCGGCCCAGATCAGGTAGTGATGAATGGCGTCCAGGAAGGCCCGGTGGGTTTCGGTCGGCGCCACCATGTACTTGTCCATCAGCACCATGAAGTAGTTGGCCGCCAGCTGGTCGATGGCCAGCCAGACAACCAGCATGATCACGCCGATCACCGGCAGATTGATCAGCAGCAGTTTCCACACCAGGCGCTGTTTCATGGGGTCTCCGCTCTCCTGGATCGGTGGGTCCCTGTTGGATGGAGAGTGCAAGTGCTTGCCTTGGATGGGGTTGCCAAAAATCTGAAGCGCACCCATAGGTTCGCTGGTGATTTTTGGCAAGTGCAAACAGGGCAATGACTTGTATTATCCGCCGACAAGGGACCCTCCGATTCAGGATTTCAGCCGATAGCCGAAGCCGCGCACCGTTTCGATGATCTCCGGCTCGGCGGCGTGGTCGCCGAGCTTCTGGCGAAGTTTGCCGATGTGGACATCGACCACCTTTTCGACCACCGTCTCCCCGTTGTCATAGAGCCTCTCCAGTAGTTCCCCGCGCGAGAAAACCCTGCCCGGTGTTCCGAGCAGAATCTGCAGCAGGCGAAATTCGGCGCCGGTCAGATCAATAGTTTTCCCCGCAAGGGTGACCCGGTGCTGTTCCGGATCGAGACAGAGCCTTCCCTGGCAGAGTTCCGACTTTTGTTCCGTCCTTCCGGCCTGAGTTCGGCGCAGGATCGCCCGGACCCGTTCGACCAGCTCCCTTGGGCTGAAGGGTTTGACCACGTAGTCGTCGGCCCCGAGAGAGAGGCCGAGAACCCGGTCGATCTCCTCTTCGCGGGCCGTCAGGATCAGGATGGGAACCTCTGATTCCCGGCGCAGCCGGCGGCAGATCTCCCAGCCGTCCACTTCCGGCAGCATGATGTCGAGGATGACAAAGCCCGGTTTGCACGTGCGGGCCAACTCCAGTGCCCGGATCCCTCCGCTGGCGGTGAGGGTCGCGAATCCTTCGCGCCGCAGGTAGGTTTCAACCAGTGCCGCGGTGTTGGGATCATCCTCGATGATCAGGATCGGCTGTTTGAGGAGGGGGTGCGGCATTCTTGACTCCGTAGGTGCGGTGGTTGGAGAAATTATAACCTGAATCAGCGCGCGTAAAGGTTTGGTCCCGGTAATAACCTCCTGTTTCATTGTTTTTTGCTAAAGCAAGCGAGTCCATGGGCCGAAAGGTGGATAGTTCCTTCCCGATCTGGAGGTTGACGATGAAATCCGTGTCCCTGCGATTCAAGCTGATCGCCGGCGGGGTTCTGATCCCGGCGGTGATTCTCGGCGGACTGTTCGTCGTGTTCTACCGGACTGAAAAGGACCGGGTGCTGAACGCGTATATCGATCAGTCGCGTGTGCTGGCGCGCACCGTGGAGTCCGCCCGTCAGGAAATGGAGGATAAATGGGCTCTCGGGCTCTTCAATGCCGGGATGGTGAAGCATTATGCCGAAGCGGGAGAGCGGGACAAAGTGCTTGCCGCGGTGCCGGTTGTCTCGGCCTGGAATTCGGCCATGCGCAAGGCCCGGGAGGGCGGCTATACTTTCAAGGTTCCCAAGTTTCAGCCGCGGAACCCGAAAAACCAGCCGGATGAGCTGGAGGCCAGGGCTCTGAAAGCCCTCAAACAGGGGCAGAAGGAATATGTTGAAATCGATCCGCAGAACAACGCGGTTCACTATTTCCGGCCCGTTGTTCTGACAGAGGTCTGCCTGAAATGCCATGGCGATCCGGCCACGGCAGAAACCCTCTGGGGCAACAAGGATGGTCTCGATCCGACCGGCAGCAAGATGGAAAACTGGAAGGTCGGTGAGATTCACGGCGCCTTTGAAATCATTCATTCCCTGGACGCTGCCGATGCTCAGCTGGCGGGGATTCTGCTCATGGGGGGCGGCATCATGTTCGCCGCCCTGGTGGCCTTCGCGGTTCTGATCGGTTTGTTCTCATCGCGGGCGGTGATCAATCCGCTCCGTTCAGTGGTGGCGATGCTCGAAGGGATGCAGACAGGCCAGCTCGATCGGCGTTTGAACCTGAAGCGCAACGATGAAATCGGGCGTCTCGGCAAGGCCCTGGATACCTTCGCCGCCAGTCTGCAGGATGAGATTCTGACCGCGTTTGACCGCCTGGCCAGTGGCGATTTTACCTTCAAGGCCAGGGGGTTGATCCGGGAACCGCTGGAGAAGGCCAACCGCAGCCTGAACCTGCTGCTGGGCCAGGTGCAGACCGCCGGTCGGGAAATTGCCACGGCCTCCAATGATGTCTCAAGGTCCAGCCAGGCGCTCTCGGACGGCGCGACCGAATCGGCCGCGTCGCTGGAGAAAATCAACGCCTCGATGCAGGAACTCGCCAACCAGACCAAGCAGAATGCCGAAAATGCCAATGCCGCCAACGATCTTTCCAGCCGGGCGCGGAAGGCGGCGGAGAGCGGCGCCGAACAGATGACGGAGATGGTCGCGGCGATGGACGAAATCAACGAATCGGGGCGCAGTATCTCCAATATCATCAAGGTGATTGACGAAATTGCTTTCCAGACCAACCTGCTGGCTCTCAACGCTGCCGTCGAAGCGGCGCGGGCCGGAACCGCCGGCAAGGGCTTCGCGGTCGTCGCGGAGGAAGTTCGCAACCTGGCCGGGCGGAGCGCCAGGGCTGCTCGCGAGACGGCCGAAATGATCGAGTCCACAGTGGCCAAGACCGAACGGGGGACCGAAATCGCCGACCGGACTTCGGCTTCGCTGGAGGAGATTGTCAGCGGCATCAGCAAGGCCTCGGACCTGGTGGCCGAAATCGCCCAGGCGAGCAGTGAGCAGGCCCAGGGGATCAGCCAGATCACCTCCGGGCTGAACCAGATCGACCAGGTGACGCAGAAGAATACCAACAGCGCCGAAAGTTCGGCCGCCGCCGCCGAGGAATTGTCGGGTCAGGCGGCACAGCTGCAGGAAATGCTGGCCAGTTTCAAGCTTGAAAACGGCCTCGGAGTTGAAAGCTGATCCGAAATTTTCCGACCACAAGCGAAGAGGGCATCGACCGACAGGTCGATGCCCTCTTCGCTTGTGGTCCCTGTTCAGCTGGTCACCGCTCCTTCCGAGGCTGAGGAGACCAGGCCGGCGTACTTGGCCAGCACCCCGCGCGGGTAGCGGAATCCGGGGGGCTGCCAGGCCTCTCGCCGTTTTTCCAGCTCACGGCCATCAACCAGCAGGTTTAACTCGTTCGTGCCGAGGTTGATTTCGATCGGGTCTCTCTCCTTGACCAGGGCGATGGCGCCGCCGACCTGCGCCTCGGGAGCGACGTGGCCGATCATGATGCCGTGGGTGCCGCCGGAGAAGCGGCCGTCGGTGACCAGGGCGACATCGGCGCCCAGGCCCGCGCCCATCAGTGCCGCCGAGGGGGAAAGCATCTCGCGCATGCCGGGACCGCCCTTCGGCCCCTCGTAGCGGATCACCATCACGTCCCCGCGGTTGATCTCTCCTTTCAGGATCGCCTGCAGTGCCTCCTCCTCCCGTTCAAAGACCCGCGCCGGGCCGCTGAAGCTGCCCGGCTTCTTGCCGCTCAATTTGAGTACGCAGCCTTTCGGGGCGAGGTTGCCGCGCAGGATACGGATGTGTTGTTCCGGCGGAGCGTAGGGGGCCTCTGGCGGATAGAGGATGTCCTGTCCCTCGGGGCAGGTGGGCGCGTCGGCGAGATTGTCGGCGATGCTGAGACCGGTGACAGTCAGGCAGTCGCCGTGCAGGAAGCCGGCGTCGAGCAGGGTCTTCATCACCATCGGTATTCCACCGATGCGATGCAGGTCGTTCATCAGGTAGCGGCCGAAGGGTTTGAAGTTGCCGAGCAGCGGTACTTTCTCGGTGACGCGGGCGATAGCGTCGAGATCGAGATCAACGTCGGCCTCGCGCGCCAGGGCCAGCAGGTGGAGAACGGCGTTGGTCGAGCCGCCCAGCGCCCAGGCGACGGTGAGGGCGTTTTCGAAGGCGGCGCGGGTCATGATGCGGCGGGCGCTGATCCCCTTCTGCAGCAGGCTCATCAGTATCCGCGCGCTGCGGGCGGCATCGAGACGCTTGTCGGCGCTGATGCGGTTGTC
Organism: Geothermobacter hydrogeniphilus; assembly: GCF_002898515.1. Lineage (GTDB taxonomy): Bacteria > Desulfobacterota > Desulfuromonadia > Desulfuromonadales > Geothermobacteraceae > Geothermobacter_A. The sequence goes on from NZ_PPFX01000051.1 coordinate 17,203, forward strand.
GCGTTCGACGGCGAGGTTGGAGGCGGCGCCGGGGATGCTCATTCCCAGCGCTTCGATGGCTGACGCCATGGTGTTGGCGGTGTACATGCCGCCGCAGGAGCCGGCGCCGGGGCAGGCGTGGCATTCGATTTCCTTCAGCCGGCAGGCGTCGATTTTTCCCGCTGCGTGGGCGCCGATTGCCTCGAAGCTGCTGACAATGTTGAGTTCCTCGCCATCATACAGGCCGGGGAGGATGCTGCCGCCGTAGAGGGTCAGGCCGATCAGGTCGTTGCGGGCGATCGGCATCAGCGCGGCCGGAATGGTCTTGTCGCAGCCGGAGAGGGTCAGCACGCCGTCGACCCGGTAGCCTTCAGTCATCAGTTCGATGGCGTCGGCGATCACCTCGCGGCTGACCAGCGAATATTTCATCGCCTCGCTGCCCATGGAGATGCCGTCGGAGATCACCGGGGTGCCGAAGACGATCGCCTTGCCGCCGGCCGCTTCGATTTCACGCTGCAGAATGTCGCCGAGGTCGCGGAGATGATCGTTGCAGGGGGTGCCGTTGGTATGGGGGACGGCCAAGGCAATAATCGGTTTCTCGAAGTCCTCGTCGGAAAAACGCACCGCCCGCAGCATGCTGCGCGCCGCGGTCCGCTCCGCCCAGTCGGCCCCGCCGGGGGTGCCGGTGATCTCGCTGCTGCGTTTCTTCATGCTGGCCCTTTAATTCGTTGAGGCCGCCAAGAGCGCCAGGAAGTTCACAGGCAAATTTAACGCAGAGACGGAGAGGAGCAGAGGTGGAGAGAAAATCTTGGGATTTTAAAACCCCAAAAAAGATCTTATGCTTTTCTCCGCGCCCTCTCCCTCTCAGCGACTCTCCGTTAAACAAGGTTTTCTTGGTGTCTTGGCGGCCCCCAGGTTTTTTATTTCTCCAGTGCCGTCACCCCGGTGCGGGCGATTTCGATGATGTGTTCCTCGCCCAGGGCCTTGACGAAAGCGTCGATACGGCGGGTCGAGCCGGCGATCTGGATGATGTGGATTTCGTCGCTCTTGTGGTCGAGGATCTCGAAGGTGTAGTCCTTGCGGAAGGATTCAAGATGTTCGTCATCAGCTTCGACCTTGATGATCGCCGCTTCCCGCCAATAGCTGTGGTCGGTATCGAGCTCCTTGACCGACACCACCTCGGTGAATTTTTCCAGCTGGGAAAGGATCTGCTGCACCTTCTCTTCGTCATCTTCCCGCAGGGTGATGGTCATGCGGCTGATGCCTTCCTTGCGGGAGTTGCAGACCGTCAGGGTGTCGACGTTATACATCTTCTTGCGAATCAGCATCGAGACTTTCTGCAGCACGCCGGGGCGGTCGAGCATGAAGGCGAGGATAGCGCGTCGTTTCATGGGTGTATTCTCCGTTCATCATCTGGAAAACAATATCATTGGCCACCAGGGCACCAGGAAAATCTTTTCAACGCAGAGTCGCAGAGTGGCAGAGGGCGCAGAGAAAACCAAAATCTTATTTGGATTGAGGTCCCCCTGAAACCGGGTTTTCTCTCCGCCTCTGCGTTAAAGACTTTGATTCCGGTTTTGTCCTCAGCTCTTTTCCTTCTTCGCCTTCGGCCGTTTGATGATCATATCGTTGAAGCCGCCGCCGGCGGGGATCATCGGCAGGATCACCTCGCTCGGATCGCAGACGAATTCGAGCATGATCGCTCCCTGGTGGTCGATCGCCTCCTGGATCGCCGGTTCGACCTCGGCGAGTTCGGTCACCTTGCGGTAGGGGATGCTGTAGGCGGAAGCCACCTGGCCGAAATCGGGGCTCTGCATCGGGGTTCCGGCATAGCGGCCGTCGAAGAACAGGGTTTGCCACTGGCGCACCATGCCGAGATAGCCGTTGTTGAGAATCATGATCTTGAGGTCGGTTCCCTGTTCCATGATGGTGCCGAGTTCCTGCATGTTCATCTGGAAACCGCCGTCGCCGTTGATCGACCAGACCCGTTCATCGGGTCGCGCCAGCTTGACGCCGATCGCCATCGGCAGCGAGCAGCCCATGGTGCCGGCGCCGCCGGAGGCGAACCAGCTGTTGGGGGTCTGGTAGTTGTAGAAGCGGGCCGCCATCATCTGGTGCTGGCCGACATCGGAGACGATCAGATCCCGGCCGCCGGTCAGTTTCGAGAGCCGGTCGATGATGGTTTTCATCAGCAGCGCGCCGTCATCACCGACGCCTTTATCGATTTCCCGGCGCAGGTCCGCCGCCATCACCTCGCGCGCCTCGGCGATGCGTTGGCGCCAGCGGCGGCGCGGCTTGCCGGCCAGCATCGGGTCGCTGACCAGGACATGTAGGGTGCGGTAGACATCGGCGTTGATGGCGACGGTCGGCTGGACGTTCTTGCCGATCTCGGAAGGGTCGATTTCGACGTGGATGACGTCGGCATTTTGGGCGTATTCACTGAGCTTGCCGGTGACGCGGTCGTCGAAACGCATGCCGAAGGAGATCAGCAGGTCCGCCTCCATGATCGCCCGGTTGGCCTCGACGGTGCCGTGCATCCCCATCATGCCGAGACTTAAGGGATGGTCGAGGGGCAGGGCGGAGAGCCCGTGCAGGGTGAAGGCGACCGGGATGTTGACCTTTTCGGCGAACTGCTGCAGCAGCTGGCCGGCGTTGCTGTTGATCACCCCGTGGCCGCAGAAGATTACCGGTCGTTCGCTGCGGTTGATCAGTTCGACCGCTTTCTGCAGCGGTTCACGGGCCGGTGTCGGATGGTAGTAGAAACCGGGCAGGGCCGGTCGGAAGGCTGCGGTGTCGAAGTGGTAATCCTTGTCGACCTGGACATTCTGGACATCCTTGGGAATATCCAGCACCACCGGTCCGCCGCGTCCGGTGGTGGCGACGTAGAAGGCCTCGTGCACGGTCTGTTCGATCTCGTCGACGAAGAGGGGCATGTAGGTCTGTTTGCTGATCGGCATCATGACCCCGACCACGTCGCTCTCCTGGAAGGCGTCGGTGGCGATGACGCCGGTGGCGACCTGGCCGGTAATGGCGACCATGGGAACCGAGTCCATGTAGGCATCGGCGATGCCGGTGACCAGGTTCATTGCTCCCGGACCCGAGGTCGCCATGCAGACACCGACCTGCGGGTTGGCGGTTGACAGGGAAGCGCGGGACAGGCCCTGGGCCATGAAGGCCGCACCCTGTTCATGCCGCGACATGATGAATCTGAAGTGCCCGAGTTTGTCCATCTGGTCGAACACCGGCATGATGGCGCCGCCGGTGTAGCCGAAAATGGTCTGCACGCCCCGGTCTGCCAGGGCCCGTAAGAGAAGTTCCTTGCCAGTCATCGCAACCTCAGCCGCCTGGTTAGGGGTTCAACCTGAATCAGGTTCAAGGAGGGGCGCCGGGAAGGCGCCCGCCGGTAGAGATAACTGTAACGCTCTGTTTTGAGGTTGCAATGATAGAAGAGGAAAAACCGACGGATTCCGCTGGTTTCGAGGTGTTTTTTCAGGCCAGCTTGACAGCTGTTCCGCTGACCGAAACCATCAGCATGCCATTTTTTTCGCCGAGAACCTCGTAGTCGATGTCGACTCCGACCACGGCATCGGCGCCGAGGCCGGCGGCTTCTTCGCGCAGGGTTTCGAAGGCGTAGTCCCGGGCTTTGCGCAGTTCCTTTTCGTACGATCCGGAACGGCCGCCGACGATGTCACGGATATTGGCGAACATGTCCTTGAAAATATTGGCGCCGAGGACCGCTTCGCCGGTGATGACGCCGAGGTAGTCGTTGATCTGCCGACCTTCAATCTGGGGAGTGGTGGTGATGAGCATGGTGTGTTCCTCCTTTTTCCTGAAAGCATCTTCATTGTTTCAGGAAAAAGGAGGAACGCAAGCGATGTCAGATTTCTTCCAGCTCTTTGTCCGTCAGCACCGGTTGTTTCTGCAGCCGCTTGTAGTAGAAATTCTGGCCGTAGAGGACGCTGACCGGGTTGTGGCCGGTGACCCGGTCCTTGGCAACCAGGGTGGTGACGGGTGCATCGGCGTATTTGCTGAACAGCATGTCGTGGCCGACGCAGAGCCCCATGATGATGTTCATGTCGGTCTGTTCGGCATTGCAGATCCGTGCCTGGGCGATGGGGTTGCAGGCCGGTTCGAAGGTGTTGGGACGGACCTTGTTTTCCTCTTTCAGGTTCAGGTCAAGTTTGTCGATGCTGCCGGCCTTGCAGCAGGCGGAGAAGGGCTCCAGCCCCTGGGCGGCGAGGATCTCGGAGAGGCGCCGGGTTTCGTCGAGCAGACCGATGCAGGTGGCGATGCCGATCTTTTTGAAGCCCATCAGTTTGCACAGGGCGATGGTGTCCTCGACCCGCGTCCAGCGGGCGTTGACCGCGTCGGAGCCGGGCACCGGCTGGTAGCAGAGTCCTTCCACCTTGGCTGCCATGCGGGCCAGGCGGGCGTCGAAGTCGTCCCCCCGGTAGCTCTCGAACGCTTCACTGATGATCTCGGCATGAGGGTCCGAAGGGCAGTAGCCCGGTTTGGCCGGTCCCTGGCCCGGTTCGCTCCAGCAGTTGGTCGCTCCCTGTTTCTGGAATACGCCGCTGCAGGATGAACAGGAGGGTTTGACGACGGTCTTTTCACTCATGGTTGTATTCCTTCCTGATCCAGAAGTTTGTTTGCCCCGCGGGGGGGGGGCGATCCGACAAATTTAGCACCCCGTAACCGGTGCGGCAAGGTCGTGTTTGGTGGCAAGCGGCCTCAGGTCTTCGTTCCGGACTTCGCCTCGCCCGGTTTCTCAGTATCAATAATCCGCAGTTCGGCCTCGTCGAGGCAGGCCTGCAGCAGCTCGTCGAGTTGCGGCATGGCGGCTTCGAAACGCTCGATGTCGGGCAGTCTGGCGCGGGTGTCGGGGTGCGGCGCGATCATGAAGGAGCAGCAGTCGGGGTAGGGCTGGATCGAGTCCTCGAAGGTGCCGACCCGTTCGGCGATGGCGATGATCTCCTCCTTGTTGAGGCCGACCAGGGGGGCCAGCACCGGCCGCCGGGACGCCGCCTGGATGCAGAGCATGTTGTCCATGGTCTGCGAGGCGACCTGGCCGAGGGAGTCGCCGGTGACGATGGCGCCGGCCTTTTCCTTCTCCGCCAGCATGTTGAGCAGGCGCATCATGCAGCGGCGGTAGATGATCATCCGCTCCTTGGCCGGGACGAAGGCGATGATGTGGCGCTGGATGTCGCCGAAGGGGAAGATGTAGAGTTTCGAGCGCCGCTGGCTGCGGCTTAAGGTGGCGACCAGGTTTTCGATCTTGCCGACCGCTCCGCCGGCGAACTGGGTTTCATTGCGGATGTGGCCGAAGACCAGTTCGCAACCGCGTTTCATCATCATCCAGGCGGCCACCGGACTGTCGATGCCGCCGGAGAGAGAGACCACCGCCTTGCCGCTGGTGCCCACCGGCAGCCCGCCGGGGCCGGAGATTTTAGTGCTGTAGAGCAGCGCCTCGTCGTGGGTCAGTTCGATATGGAGCCAGAGATCGGGGTCGGTCAGGTTGACCTTCTTGTCGAGACCGAGAACGATGCTGCTGCCGACCTGGCGGTTGATTTCGTTGGAGTTGACCGGGAAGCTCTTGTCCGAGCGGCGGCTCTTGACGCCGAAACTGGTGAAGTCCATCTCCGAGAGCATCCCGACCGCTTTCTCCCGGATCGCTTCGAGATCCTTTTCGGCGGCGCAGCCCATGGAAAAATGAGCGATGCCGGGAACCCGGCGCAGGGCATCGGAGATCCGCGCGGCATCAGCATCCGGTTCCGGAACGCAGACGATGCGGCCGTAACGCTTGTGCACCCGCGCCTGTTCACCGAGGGCCTGCTTGATCCGTCTGACCAGCTGGTTCTCGAAGAAGGAGCGGTTTTTGCCCTTGATACCGATTTCGCTGTAATGAATGATGATGCGGTCAAACATTCGTGTTTCTCCAATGAAAAGAGGAGCGGGTAGACCGCTCCCCTTCTTTATCCTGAACTCACTGATCCAGGTTTATAATTGGCAGGCCAGGAGGGACTCGAACCCGCAACCCCCGGTTTTGGAGACCGGTGCACTAGCCAATTGTGCTACTGGCCTGCAAGGATGGTGGCGTCGCAAAAACTCATCAGCAGCTGCGTTGCCGCGCTTGCTCTCGCGGCTTCGACGTACGTCAGTACGTCTCATTGCTCGACAATCGCGCGCCTTGCTGCTGACGCTTTTTGCTTAGCCAGCCCCTTGAGGCTTTCTTGCGAAAGTCTCAAGGATGGTCATGGTAACCGATCTGTATCCGGCAGGCAAGACTCTGTCGCCTTTTCCGTGATTGCCAAGTGAAAGCAAATTCATTATGCTTTGCCGACAATGACGTGATTCACTCAACCCTGAATCCGTGAGTTCCTGTTGGATGGAGAGTGCAAGTGCTTGGTCTGAATGAGATTTCCAAA
>NZ_PPFX01000052.1 GCF_002898515.1 Geothermobacter hydrogeniphilus
AGGGGACTTTCAGTCCCCGAGAAACCTATGCACTTTCAGTGCATAGTGGTTTAGTTCTGAAAAAGTACAGAATTTAAGGCCAAATTTCATTCACGAAAGCTTAGCCACTTTACCGATTAAAGAGATTCTAACAACAAATTATGAATTTACATTGGAAAAACCTGCCTTAAATAAATCCGTTAATCTTAAAAATTCTGGTGCCGTTTCCGAGCAAAAGTATAGTCTATTTCGCCAATTTGAAATTTCTGGAAAACGTTTTTGGCATATCCATGGTGACGCAAATCACCCACAATCAATTGCGCTTGGGTATGAACAATATTCTGGTTATCTTCAGAATATGCGAAACTATATGGTTTCTGGCACCAAAGATAACTACAAATCTATCAAGTTAGAGGCTTTAATCAAAAGGCTAAAGAGAGGGGATTATTCAATAACCAGTTGGATCGATCTATTTTTTAGCCATGACATCCATATCCTCGGCCTTGGATTGGACTTTGTGGAAATCCACTTGTGGTGGTTGCTGACTTACCGGGCAAGGGTCTTGAATGGTCACAAATTGTCACGCAGAAATAAAATATATTACTATTATCCCCGTAGCCGAGAAAAGGATGACAAAACAAAACTTAGATTTTTGAAAGCGTATGGTGTTGTCCTAAGGGATTTTGATGACACCCTCGGGAGGGAAAGTTATTACAATCAGATATTAAAGAAACTCGAAAGCGTGTAACGGGGTCAGACATGTGGAGAATGGAGTCAGGCATGCAAGGTTGGGGCTAACGGGGTCAGGCGCGCAAGGTTGCAAACTTAAATCTGAAGTGAGGATTGCTCATTACTGACCAGTAAACGAAACCAATTCAAACTCGTTAAATGGTGGCATCCAAGGGCGCAAGATAATCTCATTATCGTTTGAAACAACGGAAACCATGACCCCAGCAGACCGCTACGACACAACACACTACCCCGAAGACCAGTACGAACCTGGCTCCAACGGCACAGTGCTGAAAAACCTGCCAGGGATCAGGAACAGGGAAGATCTGGAACGTGTCGAAGAGGTGCAATTTGAGCTGCTGATGGAAGAGGCCATTGCCCGCTTTGACAGCGATCACCGGTTCACCACGCAGGATATCCTCTGGCTCCACAAATTCTGGCTGGGCGAGATTTTCGTGGCGAGTCCCGGGAAATAGGGGGGGGTAACGTAGGGGCAATTCATGAATTGCCCCTACAGAAGGTAATTGGGGAATGTATCGGGTGGCGCCGACAAGGAACTCACTGGTTCAGGATAAAATCAGGCGACTCTTCCCTGACAACGGAAGCTTCATCATCCCTGACAACGATCCCTTCAAGGGCAAAAGACGAACGCAGGGAACGCTGCAACAGGCGCTTGCGCTGGGCCGGATTTTTCAGGTAGGAGTTGGTTTCCAGAAGTGTCTTTTTCATGCTGAAATTATACCGAATATTGCGATAAAAAGAACTGAAAAAACAACAATATAAGGATTGTCAATGACCCCGGCAGCAATCGTATCCAAACTCTGGAATTTCTGCAACGTCCTGCGCGACGACGGCATGAGTTACGGCGACTACGTCGAGCAGCTCACCTATCTGCTCTTCCTCAAGATGGCCGACGAGCGCACCCGGCCGCCGTACAACCAAAAGAGCAATGTCCCGGCTGATTACGCCTGGCCGACGCTGGTCAAGAAGGACGGCGACGAGCTGTTCGACCACTACCGCCACACCTTGGAAGCCCTTGGTAACGAAAAGGGCCTGCTCGGGCTGATCTTCAACAAGTCGCAGAACAAGTTCCAGGACCCGGCCAAGCTGCGCCGCCTGATCGTCGATCTGATCGACCGGGAAAACTGGTCGGTGATGAGTGCCGACGTCAAGGGCGATGCCTACGAGGGGCTGCTGGAGAAGAACGCCCAGGACACCAAGAGCGGTGCCGGGCAGTATTTCACCCCACGTCCACTGATTCAGGCGATTGTCGACTGCATCGCGCCGAAACCGGGCGAAACCATCTGCGATCCGGCCTGCGGCACCGGCGGGTTTCTGCTGGCAGCGCATGACAGCATGGTTGACAACTTCCCGCACATGACCAAGGACGAGCGAAAAAAGCTCAAGGAGTGCACCTTCAAGGGCTGGGAACTGGTCCAGTCGACCGCGCGGCTGTGCGCCATGAACCTGATGCTGCACGGTATCGGCGGCACGTCTGCGCCCGAAGGGCAGGCAGGACCGGACAGCAACCTGCCGCTGGTGGTCGCCGACTCGCTGGCCGCCGATCCGGGGGATCGCTTCGATATCATCCTCACCAATCCCCCCTTCGGCAAGAAGAGCAGCACTACCATCGTCGCCGAGGACGGCAAGGTCGCCAAGGAGAAGGAAACGGTTGAGCGTGACGACTTCTGGGCCACCACCTCGAACAAGCAGCTCAACTTCATCCAGCACGTCAAGACCCTGCTCAGGCAGCATGGTCGCGCCGCAGTGGTGGTGCCGGACAACGTTCTCTTCGAAGGCGGGGCAGGGGAAACCATCCGCCGCAAGTTACTGCACGAGTGCAACGTCCACACCCTGCTGCGCCTGCCGACCGGCCTGTTCTACGCCCAGGGTGTCAAGGCGAACGTGCTGTTCTTCGATCGCAAACCGGCCTCTGAAACTCCCTGGACCAGGAAACTCTGGATCTACGACCTGCGCACCAACAAACACTTCACCCTCAAGACCAGCCCGCTTAAGCGCAGCGACCTCGACGAATTCGTCGAGCTTTACTCTGCCGGGACCCGCCAGCCGACCTGGTACGAAGAAAATCCGGACGGCCGCTGGCGCTGTTACGACTACGAAGAGTTGATCGTCCGCGACAAGGCCAGCCTCGACATCTTCTGGCTCAAGGATGACTCACTGGAGGATTCCGACAACCTGCCGGAGCCCGGGGTGATTGCGGCCGAGATTGTCCAGGACCTGGAGGCGGCGCTGGAGCAGTTTCGGTTGATTGCCGAAGACCTGGGGGAAGATCGGCCCGCAGAGATCGAATGATCCCCAGGATCACGTGTAGGGGCGCTGCTTGCCGCGCCCGGATTATGGTTGTGGGAGAAAGGGCGCAGCAAGCGACGCCCCTACACACTGCCATAATCATTGACGGGGGCAGGGCCTTCCAAATGAAATCTTCCGGTGCATCATCAGGCAAAACCAAAGTTTACATAATGATCATTATGCGACGTAAGTCGTGAAAGCGGTGAAATCAGGGAAGAATGTCCGCTGAGTTCAGCAACCCTTCTTCAGAGTATGTGCCCTGACGGGTCGTATCTTGAATAGCATGTCGGTAGCGGACTGATGGCATTGTTTGGCGGCAAGGGAAAGCCAGTACTCTGCATTGGATTGACTGGCGTGAACGAATTTGCCCTTCAGGTAGAATTCTCCGAGAGCGTACTGGGCATTGGGCTGCCCGAGGGCTGCGGCTTCAGCATACCAGCGATAAGCCTTGGCAAAATTTTTCGGGCGCCCTTCGCCGTACTCTTCCATGTGGCCGAGCATGTAGAGGCCTTCTTCCGATCCCATTTCCGCAGCGTGACTGTACCATCGTCCCGCCGCATCGAAACTGCGCGGCACACCACGCCCAAAATCATACATAAGACCTGCCTGAATCGCCGCCTCGCTGTTACCGGCCATAGCCGCCAGTGAAAAATTATCCAGCGCCAGGTCGAACTGCCCATTGTTGTAATATCTGGTGCCGCGTTCAAAATACTGGACGGTCGTAAACTCTTCTTCTATGGGAGGCGGACTTCGTCCGGTCAGTGCAAAGGCCTGGAATCCGAGTAACAGCAATCCGCCAACAAGAGCTGAACTCTTGCCGAATCTGCTGTAAATTCGAAAATACAGGTTGTTTGCAACCATGATTGCCAACCCAGCATCAGAAAAACGTTTATCATTCTTCTACATGCTAACCGAGTTGGTCATAAATGGCCATTGCTTAAACAGTTATTTTTTTGTTAGATTTCAACTGATGCGCAAGATAGAACCGTATTGAAAAATAAAAAAAGGGAAAACCTTGTAAAAGGCTTTCCCTGTGTGGTCAATGGTCGGGGCGAGAGGATTTGAACCTCCGACCCCCTGCACCCCATGCAGGTGCGCTACCAGGCTGCGCTACGCCCCGTCAACCAACTCGGCGGATTATCATGTATCGGCCCCCGAATGTCAAGCCAAAAAAACGTCTCGGGACAACCCGGCTGTCAAGGGAAAAGCTCCATGACTTTCACTAGTTGCAGATGCCACAAGACGAGTGTTCAGGAGTCGTGTTCCTGACCTGCAAAGGTTCAAAACAAACATCAGGTGTTTTGGAAAATTTCACTTTTAATCAGCTGAACGCCGGATTTCGGCAGGGTGGCCAGGGCTTTCTCAATATCGTCAAAACGAAAAATGATAATGGCACGCCCTCCCCTGCGGTCGACAAAAGCGTACATGTATTCAACATTGATGTCGGCCCGGTCGAGGATTTCGAGAATCTCGTTTAAGCCTTTGGGACGGTCGGGAACTTCAATCGCCACAACTTCGGTCTTGCTGACCGTGAACCCGTCCTGCCTGAGAATCGCCTGCGCCTTGTCGGTCTGATCAACAATCAATCGCAGAATGCCGAAGTCGGAGGTGTCAGCCAGCGACAGGGCGCGAATACTGATGTCGGCACCACCGAGCACTCGGGTCACTTCGGCCAGTCGCCCGGTCTTGTTTTCGATAAAGACTGAGATCTGTTGAACTTTCATCCTATGCTCCTCGCTTCAGGGCTGGATCTCAGGAGTCCAGGGATTTTCGTTTGTCAATGACCCGCACCGCCTTCCCTTCGCTGCGGGCAAGTGTCTTCGGCTCAACCAGGCGGACGCTGCAGGTGACACCGAGCAGATCCTTGATATCCTTCCGGATTCGCCGGGAAAGGTTTTGCATCTCCTTGATTTCATCAGAGAAGGTCTTTTCGTTGACTTCGACCTGCACTTCCAGGGTATCGAGATTCCCTTCGCGATCGACCACCAGCTGGTAATGCGGGTTGATGCCCTCGATATTGAACAGCACCGATTCGATCTGCGATGGGAACACGTTCACCCCGCGGATGATCAGCATGTCGTCGCTGCGTCCGCTCATCCGCTCCAGGCGCATGTGAGTCCGGCCACAGACGCAGGGTTCCGGCAGCAGTCTCGTAATATCCCGGGTCCGGTAACGAATCAGTGGAATCCCCTCTTTGGTGATGGTGGTGATCACCAGCTCACCGTGTTCGCCATGCGGCAGCACCTCGCCGGACTCCGGGTTGATGATTTCCGGAATGAAATGATCTTCCCAGATATGCAGACCATCCTGGGCCTCGATGCACTCGATACCGACGCCGGGGCCGAGGATCTCGGACAACCCGTAGATATCGATGGCCTTGATGCCGAGTTTCTGCTCAATCTCCTCGCGCATCTTTTCACTCCAGGGTTCAGCCCCGTGGATACCGACCCGCAGCTTGAAATTGCGGATATCGAGCCCCTCTTCCGCTGCCGCTTCGGCGAGAAAAAGACAGTAGGACGGGGTACAGGTCAGAACCGTTGAACCGAAATCCTGCATAATCATGATCTGTTTTTTGGTGTTGCCGCCGGACATGGGGATGACCGAAGCCCCGATCCGTTCGGCCCCGTAATGGGCTCCCAGACCGCCGGTGAAAAGCCCGTACCCGTAGGCGTTATGAATGACATCACCCTTGTCGGCTCCGGCGGCGGCAAAAGAACGCGCCATCAGTTCAGACCAGGTTTCGATATCGCGCCGGGTGTAACCGACCACGGTCGGTTTGCCGGTGGTTCCGGATGAGGCGTGGATGCGGACAATCTGCTCCAGGGGTACAGCAAACAGACCGTAGGGATAGTTATTCCGCAGATCCTGCTTGAGAGTAAAAGGCAGTCGCTGCAGATCTTTCAGCGACCGGATCTGGTCGGCGGAGACTCCGGCGCGGGCAAAATGCTGGCGATAAAAAGGCACGGTCGCCTGAACTCTCGCCACCGTTTGTTGCAGGCGTTTCAGCTGCAGGGCTTCAATCGCCTCGCGGGGCAGAGTTTCAAAATCATCATTCCAAATCATCCAATCCTCCCGATCAATAAATCAGCCACGGCTTTTGAAACTTTCAAAACCGGCTGACGCGGACAAGACGCCTTATCTCCGCTTCAGCCCGATGGATATCACATTCTGCGGCATTATTTCTTGCCGGCTACAGCCTGAGCGACATTAAAGGTATGATCACCGATCTTTTCAAAATTGTGCAGCATGTCAATAAAGATCAGACCCTGGGGCACCGCGCATTCACCGGTATTGAGGCGGGAGATATGTCCCAGCCGCAGCTGATTCTCCAGGCTGTCGATTCGATCCTCCAGGTAGAGAGCTTTTTCCAGCACGCTGCCGTCTTCCCGCTCCAGCGCCGACACCACGAACTGCAGGAACTCTCGACACCGGTTGCCGATATTGTCAATGTCGCCGATGGCGGTTTCCGAAAAGACGACTTTCTGCTCGATCTTTTTCTGTCCCAAGCGCCAGAGGTTCTCACAGTGGTCGCCGATTCGTTCAAGATCACTGACCATCTGCATCAGGGATGCGAGCTGGCGTGAGGTCTCCTGGGAAATCGACTTTTGCGACAAAGCGACAAGAAAATCTGTTATTTCCCGCTGCAGCAGATCGACCAGTTCTTCGCGTTTTTCCAGTTGCGGCACCCTTTTCAGATCATGGTCTCGGAGAAATTCAAGGGTTTCATCAACCATTTCCATGGCGACGTGGGCCATACGCCGGGTTTCGGATCTGGCCTGGCCGAGAGCAATCGGCGGCGTATTGAGAACCCTGCAGTCAATAAATTTGAGGTGGAATTCAAACTCCTCCTCCCGACCACGGATACAGAGAGTGCTGAGTTTGGCCAGCAGGCCGATCAGCGGAAGAAAAACAAGGGTGTTGACGATATTGAACAGGGTGTGGGTGTTGGCTATGTGACGGCTGATAAAAGGCTTGTCGCCGATGGCGACGCCAAAGTCGATGGCCTGTTGCTGAGTCCGGATGACAAAGTCGGCATCACCGGGCGTGATTTTATCAACCAGATGCATGAAGACCGGGAACAGCACCAGCATGTAGGCGACACCGATCAGGTTGAAGAGAAAGTGAGCGAAGGCGGTGCGCCGGGCCGCCAGGTTGGTTCCTATGGCGGCCAGGTTGGCGGTAATCGTGGTGCCGATATTCTCGCCGAGAATAAGCGCCATACTGGCTTCGAAACTGAGCAGACCGGAGGATGCAAGAGCGAGGGTGACGCCGATTGTTGCCGAACTGCTCTGAACAACAACGGTCATTACCGCACCGATCAGGACGCCAAGCAGATGGTTGTTCCCCACCAGAGTGAAAAACTGGTGAAATTCCCGGCTGGTTTTTATCGGGTCAAAGGCATGCTTCATGGTCTCCATGCCGAAAAAAAGCAGCCCGAAGCCGAGGATGATTTCACCCAGATAGGACCATTTTCTATGACGTGAAAACAACCGCATGCCGGCCCCGACACCGATCGCCGGCAGCGCCAGGTAGGAAACCTTGAAAGCAATGATCTGGGCGGTGATCGTGGTGCCGATATTGGCCCCGAGGACAACCCCGATCGACTGCACCAGGGACATCAGTCCGGCATTGACAAAACCGACAACCATAACTGTTGTCGCGCTGGAGGACTGAATAATGGCAGTCACCGCCAGGCCGACCAGGGTGCCGACAATACGGTTGTTTGTCAGCGCCGACAGAATTTTTCGCATCCTGTTGCCGGCGATTTTCTGCAGCCCTTCGGACATGGTCTTCATGCCGAACAGGAAGAGCCCCAGTCCTCCCATGAGTCCGAATATAAGATCTCGGTTCAACAGCAGTTCAAACATCGGACAAGAGCCTCCCCGCTCCAAAGGGAGCATGGCTTTTTACGCAACGGGTGCATGAAAACAGCCGTGATGCAATAAAAAAGTAGCGGGACCATGCAGTCGGACAAACAACAAGCGGACTTCGCGACCTCTGTGCAGGTTTAAACCGGACCGCCTATGACACCGGTGCCTGCGCATAAAAGCCGGAAGAATACGCGATAAAAATCGGGGTGACTATAACGAAAGGATCAGTTTTTTTCAACGCTGAAAGGAAAACTGAAATCGGGAGGTCCGGAGGAGGGAGTCCCAGGCATGTAAAGGCGAAGCTCAAAGGATTTCTTGTTGGTCAATTCAACGACAAAATACAACAGGCCCGAAATCTTGGCCCCCGGCAGGATGGCATCAACCGGCAGGGCCTGGGTAAAGATGTCCTGGGGATAGTTCTCCGCGTAGAAGGGACGTGCCGATTCAAAGGTCTGATTGCGGGAAGACGTCTCTTTGTCCTCCAGGTAATAGTAGCCGACATAGGGATAGGGAATCAGGTAGTTGGAATCTTTTTTAACGATCTGCTGAATCTGCGCCGGTGCGATGGGGCGGTACTGTTGCCCTTCCCCATCCACCAGAACAAAGGATTCAAGCGGAATCAGCAGTTCCTGGTCGCCGCCATTATCGAGAGTAACCTTGAATGACGTGATATTGTCGACCATGCGGTACGGGGCAACTTCAAGCTCCTGGATTCCGACCGTGACCTTGAGGTTATTCTTCTCTGCCGTAAGACTGTTGTCCTTGTTGAGCTGGTAACCGCGACCGGCCTGGGGGACAATTGACACGCTGCATCCGAAAAGGGGCAGCAAAACAAGCAGCAGAACAGGCAGCAAAAGTCTCATGGTCAGTCTCCAGTTCAGGATTTCTTTTTTCCCAGCGACCAGAGCAGCATGTCGCGAAATTCATCATTGTTGTCGCGGATGCGCTGACTGAACACGCGGATAATATTCCGCATCAATTTCATCCCCAGGCGGGGCTGTTCATCACAGAGAACCTCGAAATCCGTCTTTTTAATACAGAGCAGGCGGGCGTTTTCGGCAACCCTGGCCGTCGCCGAACGGGGAGAGCCGTCCAGAATGGCCATTTCGCCAAAAACGTCCTCGGGACCCAGCAGGACAAGGGTTTTCTCTTCCCCTTCAGCCAGCATCTTGGAGATTTTCACCGTACCGGACTGAATCAGGTAAAGCATCTCTCCTGGCATCTGTTCAACGAATATGGTTGCCCCTTCGGTCATGGCTTTTTCATGAAAGACCGTCGCCAGGGCCGCCATCTCGGCATCGGTCATTCCTTTGAAGAGAGAACTTTCTTTCAGTGCATTCAGATCGACCATGATCGCCCTAGTCCTTGCTGTCGTCGATAATCACCTTATCGACCTCGGCATCTTCCATATTTAGGAGGTTATCATAAAAAACAACCTCCACCCGTCGTTGCGCAACAACATCAAGAGTTGTTCCCCCGGCCACCCCGAGACCGATAAGATATCGAGTGGGGGGAAGATGGCGGACGGTTCGGAGGTAGTTTTCAACAGCCATTGCCCGTTTCATGGAAAGGTTGATGTTGGTCACTTCCGAGCCTTCGGGGCTGGAGAAACCCTCAAGCCGGACGACCTTCCGTTTGGGATTGACGTGTTTCAAACGCTCGACAAGCTGGTCAATGATATGCCGCGCGGATACTCCGAGTTCAGCACTCCCCAGGCTGAAGGGGATAACGGCAACAACTTTACGCGTGCCAAGAAAGTCTTCTACGCTGGGTTGGGCTGCCGCAGACAAGGAGGCACAAAGCAGACAGGCAGCAAGCACTCCCAAAAATACCAGACGCAGTTTCGCATTCATGTCTATTCCGCCTTCTTGACCAGAACAAGAATCTCAACCCGCCGATTTTTGCCCCGCCCTTCCGGAGTGTCATTGCCGGCAATCGGTTCGCTCTCGCCAAAACCCTTGACAAAAATACGGGAGGGATCAAAACCGTTATTGACAACCATCCCGGTGGCCGTCGAAATCGCCCGTTTGAGGGAGAGTTTTTCATTGTAGCGTTCCGACCCGATGCTGTCTGTATGGCCATCGAAGCGAATCACGAACCACTTGTCATCTTGCCGCAATTCGTCCGCGATGACCGCCAGCGCCTTGCGACCGGATTCGGTCAGCGAAAACTGGTCAAAGTCAAAGGTGAACTCGTCCATCTGGAACTTGCGGTAAACCAGTGTTTTCACGGGTTTGTTAATGATCGGCTTGCTCGGGATGGGAGGAGCCGCTCCCGCTACGGGAGAGACATTGAGAGCCTGCAGTTCCTCGGTATCGGGAATGACCAGTTGCTCGGAAGGCTCCAGAACCACCACCTCTTTTTTCGGCGGGACGGGAACTTCAAGCTTGCTGACCGGGGTGACGGCCAGGGGTTTGACAACCGGCGCGGAAACCGGAACCAGGGGGGTAAGAGTTTTTATCTTAACAACTTTTTTCGGTTTTTCCGGTTCCTTCTCTTCCGGCAGGGCCGGTTCAACCAGCTTGGGAATGGGGCGCTGATAGGTTCCTATCCCCTGGCAACCGGAAAAACCGGCGAGCAGCCGCCAGTCGGGAGTTTCGTCGGTCAGGCCGACTGAAGCGCCGAGATTGAGGGTGAAATGTGGCGAGATAAAATACTGGAATCCAACGGAAACTTCAGCATAGTCATCCCGTCCGGAAATTTTATTGGAACGCCACTCCCCTTCCGCGATCATGCGCAATCGACCGACGGGATAGAATTCAATGCCGGCCCCAGCGGTTGTCTGGTTGTCGTAGGTGACATTGGCCGGGTCATCCGTAAAGATATAACCGCCATTGGCATGGAACCCGACCCGGTCGAGCTTGAGACTGGCAATCACCCGGGTCGCGTAATCGGTCAGACCGTCAAAATTGGGGTCATCAGAAATGCTCCGCCGTCCTTCGCCTTCGAGCGCCATTTTGAAACGGGAGGAACGTTTGCCCAGAAACCTGATCTTGGCACCAAGGTTGGCGGTCCCCCTGCCGCTGACGGTTTCATCGTTGTTGAAAAGAAGATTCGGGTAAGTCCCGTACATTTCAAGAAAGGAACCGAGTCCGAGGGTGATACTGACCGGCATGATGTCCGCATCTTCGGTTTTACCCGAGGAGTAGTTGTTCCAGACGCCGAGACAGATATTCCCGGCATTCAGTGTTTCGGCTGTCGGTTGCGACAAAAGGCCTGTGTCACCATACTGGGTGGGTACCGCCACGGAAATCTGCGCTGAGATCAGCAGCAAAAAAACACTGCTGAAAATGGCTGACAAAACCTTCTTCATAACATCCCTTCCAGCTCAATCCTACCTAAGACAGATCGGCAGATTAATAACATTTCAATAGCTTGAAATCAATACGACCAGCCATCTCGACCGGCGGAACGTCCCAACGGCTCAACACTGACGGCAGGAAGACACACGACGACCATAAACACATGTAATCAAGAGTTGTGCCAAACGAGTCGGAGATCAAGGGCTTGACGATTCACCGCATCACCGCATGCTCTTTTCACCCCGCAGACCCCCTAACTTTCAGTATCGGCGCCCCTTTTTTCACAAATGGAGATAGAAGGACCTGGAAAAAGAGCGGACTGAGCCGCCCGGACAATAAAAAAGACCGGGGATAAAACCCCGGCCTTTCGGTGAAAAGACTTAGCCTGTAATTTGAGATGTCGCGATCAGTCAGGTGTGTTCACTCTTTCCCGCAGTTCCTTGCCGACCTTGAAAAAAGGAAGACGCTTGGGTTTGACCTTGATGATTTCACCTGTCTTGGGATTACGTCCGGTGTACGCCTTGTAATCCTTAACGACAAAACTGCCGAACCCGCGAATTTCAATTCGACCGCCATCCACCAGCGTTTTGGCCATCGAGTCAAAGATGAGATTAACGATCTCTTCAGATTTCTTGTATGTCAAATCTTTCGATTCAGCGAGTGACTCTACCAATTCGGACTTGTTCATTTTACCTCCTCGGGTCTGGTCACGGGAACATTGATCGTGTTCATCGGCCGTCCAGAAATGGAGCTACCAGCCTGAAATTAATGTAAAATATACAGGCATAAGGAGAAGTGTCAACCAAAGGAATTGGCTTTTTTACAAAATGGGGTCAAGTCTTTTCAAGGCTGCGGTGGATCTCCTCGCGCAATTCTTCCGACAAGCCTTCGGCAGTGGCAAGTTGATTGAGAAGTTTGATACCGTCTTTTCGCCATCCCCTCGCCAGATAGACCTGGCCTATCCGCAGCACCCAGCGGGGATTGTCCGGTTCCCGCCGGGCGGAGGACTTGAAGGATTCAAGGGCCTGGTCAAGATGTGTTCCGCGGCGCAACCAGAACTCTGCCAGAAGTGAATGCACCCCGCCGCCGCAACCCGCGGAAGAGAGCAGTCCGAGCGTTTGTTCAGCACGGTCATACTGATGTTGCTGCTCGTAGATAAAGGCCAGCATTTCCACGATATCAGGACTCCCCTCCCCGGCAGCCAGAGCCTTTTCCCCACACTCCACGACTTCAGGACCACGTCCCTCCTTCCAGGCCAGGCGGGCGCGGCAGGCCGCTATAAAACCGGCATTTCGGTCCGATTCCGGAATGCCGGCCAATCGCTCGTCGAGTCCGTCCACCGGATGGCCGGCCAGATGAATGTCCATCAGCGCATCCAGGGCCAGGCGATGATCCGGCATTTCGTCCAACACCTCGTACAACAAGGTGAGGGCCTCGTCAAAGTGACCGAGACGTGCCAGGGCGACCCCCTGTTCGTAACAGACAGAGGCATCTCTTTCCTCAGCTGGCAGGTCAGCAAAGAGGACACAGGCCTCTTCGTCCTGACCGGCATAGGCGGCCTGCAGAGCCTGCCGGAAAACGTCGGATTTTGCCCGGTAGGCGGCGGCCTGGTCTTCAGGAAGTCCGGCGAGCAGCAGATCCCAGTCATCGGTCTGCTGTGCCTGTTCGAGGACCGTCGGTTCGTCAGCGCAATCGGTACAAGTGGCATGCGCCGGGGCCGTCGCGGATGAAGATTCCATATCCGCTGACTCGTCCAGGTTCTGCGTCGAGACGGCCTGAACCGCTTCTCCCCCGGCGCCATACTGACGCGCCAGATCGAGGTGCTCGCGCCCGGCCTGGATATCTCCCTGGGCAAAGCGGGCCGCCGCTTCCTCCAGATTCATCTCGGCAAGGTTTTTTCTCGCCTCGTCCACCATGGCACTGACGGTTGGATTCCGGTCCAGTGTTTCAGGACTCAGCTCGGCGGCAGAGCTGACCACAACGGCCCATGCCTGCTGACGATAGGCATTTTCAATAACGACGAGAGGGTCTTTTTTGCTGAAGATTTTTTTAAAAAAAGCCATGGTGATCAGATCGTTGTAAAGGGGGAGAGGGTCCAGATAACCCGCGCGTCATCCTCGCCGACATTGACCCAACGATGGGGCAGATGGGACTTGAAAGAGAGGCTGTCCCCGGCCTTGAGCAGATAGGTCTCGCGCCCGATGGTTACTTTCAGCCGCCCGTCCAGCAGGTAAATCAGTTCATCACCGGGATGATACATGTTCTCTTCCCCGCTCATCCCCCCCTTGGGGATCGTGCAGAGAAAGGACATGAACTGGGGGTCACGCAACCCCGAGGTAAATGATTCGGTCAACATGTTGCGTTCATCTTCATAGACGGTGGTATCCCTCCCGCCGGGCGCGGTATGAACGATTTCGTGAGTGGTGCTGACTTCCTCGACGAAATAGTTGATGCTTTTGCCGAAAACATTGGCCAGTTTCATCAGGATTTCGACCGACGGAATAGTCAGTCCGCGCTCAATCCGTGAAATCATGTTGGATGATACACGGGAGGATTCCGCCAGTTCCTGGATGGTCATATCCGACTTCAGTCGGATCGCTTTCAACTTCTTGCCGACAATTTTTTTGATTTTCATGGCCACCATGTTGATCGGGCAAAACAGCCCGGGCTGCGAAATTAGAACATACTTTTATTCAATCAGCAGAGACTTGAACCGTTTCAGCTGACGGCTGCGTAACATCAGGCGGGGGAGAAACAACCCACATGACCAGAGTACGGCCGGTGTGCAGATTAACCCAGCGATGTGGCAGTGACGCCTTGAAGACGATCGAGTCCCCCTCTTCAAGCAGGTAGCGTTGTTCTTCGATAAAGAACTCCATCCGTCCCTGCAGCACCAGGGCAAATTCTTCACCCATGTGAACCATGCCACCTTGACCGCTGTCGCAACCCTCTTCAAGGGTGTCATAGAACACCGCGAACCCGGGATCACGAAGCCCCTGTGTCAGGCTGGTTATCTGGTGTTTGTCTTCAAAAAAGAAAATCGGTTCGCCCTGCCCCTTGCGGGTGTGAACGATGGTGCTGCCGCGTTCGGCCTCCTCGACAAAATAGTTGATACTCATGCCGAAAGCGCCCGCCAGTTTCATCAGGATTTCCACGGACGGGATGGTTAATCCCCGCTCGATACGGGAAATCATGTTGGACGACACGCGGGAGGCTTCGGCCAACTCCTGAATGGTCATATCGTTCTTCAGCCGTGTTGCCTTGAGTTTTTTTCCGATCAGTTTTTTAACCATACAGCCAACCCCATGAAATGAACCTGTTTCGGAGACAATGCCCTGTTTTCAGGGTAGAAAATGAAATAGTGTTCTAACACTACCGAGGCGAGCTGTCAATAAGATATGAGAATATACGTACAAAAATGGTAATTTCCCGCCTCGACTGTCAACCGCGACGCAGTCCATGGTTGACAGTCGAGTGGTCCATGGGTATTTTGAGCCCATTCATGCGAGATAACAGGGAGAGAAAAATGAGCGGGATGGACGTCAATAACTGGTGGAAACTGGCCGAACGCTGCAAGGATGGAGAATGCCCGACCGAGGAAGAGGCCCTGGGCATACTCTCCGCCAGGGGAGCCGAACTGAGCGCAATTTTTGCCGGTGCCCACTGGTTGCGGGAAAGTCAGTTCGGCAATCGTGCCGAACTTTGCTCGATCATCAATGCCAAGTCAGGTCGCTGCCCGGAGAACTGCGCGTTCTGTGCCCAGTCCGCCCACCACCAGACAAACACCCCGGTCTACGACCTGAAATCGGTCGCCGAAATCCTCGCCGGGGCACGGCAGGCGGAGCGTGAAGGATCTCACTGCTACGGTATCGTCACCTCGGGAACACGTATTTCTCCCGGCCGGGAGATGGAACAGATCCTTACCGCGTTGCGGCGCATCCGTGAAGAGACCCGTATCGCACCCTCAGCGTCGCTGGGGATCCTTGACCGGGAAACGGCGGACATGCTGGCAGGGGCCGGTTGCGTCACCTATCATCACAACCTCGAAACTGCCCGCAGCTTCTTCCCGCAGATCTGCACCAGCCATGATTATGAAGATGACGTCCAGACCGTGCGACTGGCAAAAGCCGCCGGAATGAAAGTCTGTTGCGGAGGGATTTTCGGACTGGGCGAGTCGCTGTCGCAGCGTATTGAACTCGGGCTCACCTTGCGCGAACTCGAGGTCGACTCGGTCCCGCTCAACTTCCTCAATCCGATTGAGGGAACACCGCTGGCCGGTCAGCACCAGCTTTCACCGATGGACTGTCTACGGATCATTGCCCTGTTCCGCTACCTGATGCCCGACCGGACCATCAGTGTATGCGGTGGTCGGGAACCCAATCTTCGAGAGTACCAGTCCTGGATTTTCATGGCCGGCGCCAGCGGCACCATGGTCGGCAACTACCTGACCACCAGCGGCCGCAACCGTGAAATTGACCTGCAGATGTTTCGTGACGGGGAGATGGAAATCGATGGCTGCTGCTAACCGGGCGGGTATTTTCATCACCGGCACCGATACCGGTGTCGGCAAGACCCTGGTGGCGGCCGTTCTGGCCCGTTTCCTGGCCGAACGGGGGTTGCGCGTGGGCGTCTGCAAACCGATTGAATCCGGCGTCGCCAATCCCGCCGAGCTCGGCCCTGATGCCGGCCTGTTGAAGTGGGCCGCCGGCAGTTCGGAAACCGATGACCTCATTTCCCCCTACCGTTTCTCCGCGCCCCTGTCACCGGACCAGGCGGCAAAACTGGAAAACTGTAGAATTGACTTCAACAAAACAGCAGAAGCTGTTGATTCTATAACTAAAAAATGTGATTTCACAATCATTGAAGGGGCCGGTGGCCTGATGGCCCCCCTGGCCGGGGGGCTGCTGGTCGCCGACCTGGTGAAACAACTCGGTTTCCCGTTGCTGGTGGTGGCCCGCACCGAACTCGGTACCATCAACCATACCCTGCTGACGACCTTCGCCGCCCGCGCCATGGAGATTCCGACAGCCGGCATCATTCTCAGCGGCATGCCCGAAACTCCCGATCAGGCGCAACAGAACGCGCCTCACGCGCTCGCTTCCCTGGCCTCCTGCGGAGTACTGGCATGTCTCCCCAGGGTTGACGGCAGTGAACAGCAGAAGGTTCAATCGCTGGCGCAGATCCTGGCATCAAGCCCGACCCTGCCCTGGCTGCTCAGCGCCCTCAACCTCACTCCGCAGGCTGCTGAAAAAAATGCCCGGAGGCAAGGCGTCCGTAACCCTGGGGAATAAGGACGTAGCGGAAGGTACGGTTGACGCGAGGGGGAGGACAACGCCGCAGATAGACGTTTTTCATCCGCCTGTCAGGGTTTCTCCACCCAGACCCGGTAGCCGTGCAGATCGAGAATCGCCCCGTCAGGAATGATCTGCGACACCGATACCCCCGGCTGCAGAATCTCTCCCTGGTGAAGGTTCCGTCCGTTGATCCGAATCATGCTGCGTCCCGGCCGGCTCGAATAATAATGGAGGGTCATCTCCAGACCGGCGACGTTTCCGGCAATTCCGGACGGCAATTCCGAAAAAAGGTAGAGTTTCTTTTCCGCCTCGGCAGGTCGGGGAACCGGAGCGGACATAACCTCTCCACTGTCGGTTGGCTGCGGATGCGTAACCCCGGTGGCCGGCAGAACAGGTTCGGTGATCGGGGAAACCGGGTCGACACTATGCTGCGACAACCCGCCTTGCGGAACGATCCGAGTAGCCGGGGAATGATCCGGAGAGAATCCGTCGACATCGGCACCGGTGTCCTTTTTCGGCATCACGAGGAAGAGCGTCAGGCCGGCAAGACACAGACCGAAAAAAACCAGCAGCAGCCAGAATCGCCAGGGTCGGGATTTTCCGGGCTGTTTGTCCGCAACGGACCCGAGGCCCGGGATATCCGAGTGTTGCGTCCGTCGCTTCTGTTCCGATTTTTTCAGGCTGTCAAGAATGTAGCTCACTCAGCATACCTCCTCGACAACCGGAAACAGCTCATGCCACCGGTCAGAATCCTCCGGGATGGTGGCCGGCGACAGGCAGCCGGTATGAATTGACGTTGTCGAGGTCAATCCCGGCAGGGGTCGTCCCTTGAAAAAATTGTGTACGATCAATCCGAGAACCACGACCAGCGCCAGGGCCAGCAGACAGTTGATCCAGACCAGCAGGCGGCTCTCCTGCTTTTCTCCCCGCAACTCGGAAGCGGCCTGCCTGAGAATGCGGCGACCGACCATCGATTGCTTTTCAACCGAGGCCCCGAGCAGCGCGCGGTCACAGACCAGGTTGATCAGGCGCGGGATACCGCCGGTCAACCGGTAAAGAGACCGCAACGCCGAGGAGCTGAACAGGGGCCGTTCAACTCCGGCCCGCGACAGCCGGTGCTGCACGTAGGCGGGAATCTCGCGGGGCAAAAGAGGACCGAGATGATAACGGGCGGTAATTCGCTGAGACAGCTGGCGCAAGTTTTTCCCGGCCAGTATCTCGCGCAGCTCCGGTTGTCCGAGCAGAATGATCTGCAGCAGTTTTTCCCGGTTGGTTTCGAGGTTGGTCAGTAGCCGTAATTGCTCCAGCACCTCGGCTTTCAGGTTCTGGGCCTCGTCGATGATCACCACCGGGTTGCGCCCTTCGGCGTGGGCTTGCAGCAGGTAGGCGTTGATGCGGTCAACCAGGGGCTTGACCGAGAGGATGCCGGAGGGGCGGGAAATACGGAATTCATCGCAGATGCTGGCCAAAAGCTCGACCGCCGTCTGTCGTGGATTGACAATGAAGGCGACCAGGCACTCTTCCGGCAACTGCTCCAGGAAGCAGCGACAGACAGTGGTTTTACCCGTCCCGACTTCACCGGTCAGAAGGACAAAACCCCCTGGACGGCGCACCCCGAAAAGCAGATGCGCCAGGGCTTCCTGATGCTGGTTGGACATGAACAGATAACGGGGATCAGGCGCGATAGAAAATGGATCCTCCCGAAACCCGAAATAATCTTTATACATAAATACACTCACAAACCCATTGATGGCACCGAAACCTTTGTCATCATAACAAGTTTTCAACTCATCCTCAATCTATGCCCGCTTCGGCCCGATCCATGACTGCAGCCATGAGAGTCCGGATACCGGGAGCAGGTAAAAACAAAGCTCCCGGGGAGTTGACAGTCGGCAGCATCCAAGCTAGGTTCAGCCTGAATCGACAACCCCTCAGAGAATGAAAGGCCTCCCATGTTCAAGGCGGAAAAAGGTGATACCGTAACTGTCAACTACATCGGCAAACTTGCCGATGGAACCCTCTTTGACAGCTCCGAAGGCAAGGAACCGTTGAAATTCATCATCGGCCAGCAGGAGGTTATCGCCGGATTTGACCGGGCTGTCACAGGCATGGTCACCGGAGAGAAAAAAACCGTGACCATCTCTCCGGACGACGGCTACGGCCCCTACCATGAAAAACTGATTGAAACCGTGGAACGCTCCCTGCTGCCGGACGATCTTGAACTTGTGGTCGGCGGACAACTGGAGGTGACCCGCGAAGACGGACAAGTCATACACTTTTTCATCAATGATCTGAGTGACAGCACCGTCACCCTTGATGCCAACCATCCGCTGGCCGGCAAGGAACTGACCTTCGAGATCTCGATGCTGAACATCCAGAAACGCCCGGCGGTCTGAGTCGAAGCGGATCTCCTGAAGATGCGGAATCTTCTCAAACGCACCTGTTTCTGCCTGTGCCTGATGGCCGCGACCTGCCTTCCCACGGCAGCCGAGTCGGTCCAGGAGAATGCGCGTTTCAACGTCCACAAGGGAGACCAGGGCCAGGCTCCGCGCGAGAGCCTGCTCGATCTGACCTTCGGCTCACCGCGCAAACTCGCGACCGAGAGAGGCATCCTGATCATCGATGCGTTCTTCGATGCTGACGGCGACATGCGGCACGGTCCGGACGAAGACACGCTTTCGGGCGAGATCAAGTGCACCCTGGATGATATCGATTATTCGATTCCGGCCTTTATTCCCGGGCTCGACTATCAGGAAACTTACGAACTGTCATGCCAGGGAAATCGCTACAACCCCCAGGTCAATGAAGACCTGGTCTTCATCCGCAAACGGGGACAGGTCATCCAGGTCGATCTGCCCTGCCGGCTGCGAACTGCCACGGACGAAAACCCGGACCGGCAGGATGCTGCGTCGGGGTCGAATCATAAAACAGCGGTCAATTAGCAACCTTCCGCTCCGATGATCTCCCTTCTGCTCCCAACCCTGCTCAGCTTCGGTTCTGGCCTGCTGCTTGTTTTTTCATCGCCCGCCCGTCGTCTCTGCGACCCCTTTCTGCCCTTTTTGCCCTGGCTGGTTCTGGTCTGTGGCCTGTTTCTCGCCTGGCGCTTCAATCGCAGTCGACTGGCCTGGACCCTGCTGCTGTTGACGGCAGCAACAATTTTCCTGCAGTTCAGTGGGGTGGGACAACAAATGGCATTGAACCTGTGGCTGCCGCTGCTGCCATTGTCCCTGCTGATCATTCTGCTGTTGCCGGAAAAAGGTTTTTTCACCATGGCCGGCATGGCGCGACCCCTGTCGCTGATGCTGCTGGGTGGGGCGGCCGCCCTGTTTCAGCAGCTGTTTCCAGACTTTGCCCGCCAGCTGGCGGGCATGCACCCCGTTGCCTGGTTGCACCCCGGTTTCATTCCGTCACTGCCGATTGTGCTGGCTTTTGGCGGCAGTTTGCTGATCAGTGCCATCTGGTGCTGGCGACACCCGGAGCCCCTGGAAACGGGATTGCTGACAACGCAGCTGCTTTCCCTTCCCGCTCTGTTTCACCCTTCACCGTTGACTGCCGCAACCTGGTTCGGGCTGGCCGGCCTGGCGCCGACCCTGGCAATTGTCGAAATGTCGCTGCAGATGGCTTTTCGCGATGAATTGACCGGCCTGCGTGGTCGCCGTGCCCTCAACGAAAGCCTGCAGCGTCTCGGGGCCCGTTATTGCGTGGCGATGCTCGATATCGATCACTTTAAAAAATTCAACGACCGGCATGGCCATGATGTCGGTGACCAGGTGTTACGCATGGTTGCCGCCCGCCTCGCGGGCGTGGGTGGAGGGGGACGACCATTCCGCTACGGCGGCGAAGAATTCGCCATTCTTTTTCCGGGGCGCGGGCTGGATGAATGCCTCCCCAGGCTGGAAGAACTGCGCAGGGAGATCGAAGCTGCCCGATTCACGGTTCGTCGGCGCTATCTGCGTCCGAAAAAACGACCACAGCATCCGAAACCGGCCGGTAACCGCAATCCGCAGCTCAAGGTCACGGTCAGTATCGGGGTCGCGCAGCGACAGCGTTCCATGGATCCGGGGATGGTGATCAAGGAAGCAGACAAGGCTCTCTATCGGGCCAAGAAAGCGGGACGGAACCGGGTCTGCCGGTAGTTCTGCCCCTTACCCCCGATGACGCAACAGCCAGCAGCGGTGAGCTGGCGGTTTGCGGTTGAAGTCCTCGCTTCGGGTCTTCTCGGTCCAGTCCTCCACCTGCCAAAGCTCCGTGGCTCTCTCGTCCAGTTGAAAATTACGCCGGTTGGTTGAAAAAACAAGACGGCCATCCTTCGTCAAACGCGCCATGGCCAGTCTCAGCAACTGCAGGTGATCTTCCTGGATATCGAAATGTCCCCTGAACCGCTTGGAGTTGGAAAAGGTCGGAGGATCGAGAAAAATCAGGTCGAAGCTGGATTTCTCCCGCTGCAGCCAGTCGAGACAATGCGCCCGCAGCAACTGGTGACGGCGCCCGTGAAAACCATTCAGCCGCAGGTTGCGACCGGCCCAGTCGAGATAGGTCTGGGAGAGATCGACGCTGGTGGTCGATTCGGCACCGCCGGCGGCGGCATAGACACTGGCGCTGCCGGTATAGCAGAACAGGTTGAGAAAACGTTTTCCCGCCGCCATGTCGCGAAGCTTCTCGCGGGTCAGGCGCTGGTCGAGAAACAGCCCGGTGTCGAGATAATCATGCAGATTGACCCAGAAGCTGAGCCCGGATTCCTTAACCTGGTGAAATTCGTCCCGGGTTGAACGACGCTCATATTGCCGGCTGCCCTTCTGCCTTTGGCGCTGTTTGCAGACAACGTTTTCGGCCGGAACATCCAGCTCGTCGAGAATGACGTCAATGGCCGCTTCGAAACGGGCTTCGGCGAGCCGTCCATCGACACGTGCCGGCGGACGGTATTCCTGGACATGCAGCCAGTCCTGGTAACGATCGACAGCCAGGGCAAACTCGGGGAGGTCGCGATCGTAGAGGCGATAGCAGCTCACCCGGCTGCGCCGTGCCCACTTGCCGATCCGACGGAGATTTTTACGCAGCCGGTTGCGGAACATTTCCGCCTGCCGGACCGCCTGTTGTCGGACCGGATCGGTGTCGGCAGAGACCCTGAGTTCGGGAATCAGCTCAAACTGGTAAAAGCGACATTCCAGGGGACCGTTCATCACCCGCGTGCTGCGTCGGGCACGGAACCCGACCTGTCTGGCGAGGTCGGCATCACTGGTCAGCAGCCCGGCCTGCCAGCCTGGAAGCCGTTGCCAGAACTCCCCGATTTGCCGATAGAGTCGTTTAAGAACCAGGTGGTCGCCGAGGCGTTCGCCATAGGGTGGATTGATGATGCACAATCCCTTTTCCTGGTCCAGTTGCTCAGCCGTCGCGGCGGTGAGCGCGGCGGTTTTCACCCTGATACGATTTTCCAGACCGGCCTGCAGGACAGCCTGCCGGGTACGTCCGACAGCCGCGGCATCCTGATCGAATCCGGTAATAAAGGGGATTTTACGACATCCGGCGGCGGCCCGCCGCTTCGCTTCCTGCAGCAACCGCAGCCAGACCTCCTCCTGATGTTGCTTCCAGCGCATGAAACCAAAAGATTCCCGACCGAGACGCGGCGCCAGGTCGCCGGCCATGGCCGCGGCTTCCAGCAGAAAGGTCCCTGAACCGCACATCGGATCGACCAGCCCGCCGCCCTTCGCGGCAATCTCCGGCCAACCGCTGCGCAGCAACAGGGCCGCAGCCAGGTTTTCCTTCAACGGTGCTTCGGTTCCGGCGATGCGATAGCCACGCCGATGCAGGCTGCCGCCGCCGAGATCGAGATAGAAAAATGCCCGGTTTTTCTCCAGGTAGAGATGAAAACGACAATCGGGCGTTTCGGGGTCAACATCGGGACGACGTGATTCCAGATCCCGAAAGCGGTCGACAACGGCATCTTTGAGGCGCAGAGCGGCGAAGCGACTGTTCTCCAACAGGCTGCGGCGGGTCGTGCAGCTGACAGCAATGCTCTGTTCGACACTGACATGATCTTCCCAGGGAAGCTGCCGGGCCGCCAGGTAGAGCTGCTGCTCATTGTCCACCTCTGCCTCACCGAGCAGCAGCAGGACACGGGTCGCCAGCCGCGACCAGAGGCAGATCCGGTAGCTTGTCTCCAGGGACGCCCGGCAGGAGATACCGGCCTGGGTCAGGGCTATTTCTTCAGCCCCGAGTTCCGCCAGTTCCTGCTTCAGAAGTTCTTCCAGTCCCCCCGGGACGGTTATGAAAAGTTTCATTGAGTTTTTCCACCAGGGAAAGTTGACGCAAAAGAAGCGCCACGCACTACCGATGAAGGGCGAGGGTTTTTCTTTACGCTGATCAGGCTCATACCCTCACCACCGTCTCGAGGCGCTGGATTTTTTATCAAATCAAGGCGCAGTCTCGA
>NZ_PPFX01000053.1 GCF_002898515.1 Geothermobacter hydrogeniphilus
TCGGTATCTTTCATGCGCTGAATGTTAATCTACCCACTCGATCAGGGGAAGAGCCCGATTCTTTACTTGTATCCCCTCCCGATATAAGCATCAACCTTCAGTCCGCCATACCTGGCTCCCCCTCCCAACCAGCTCGTGCCGGACATGCGCACTCAACATCAGGAGCAATACACACATTACCGGGGGAACGGCAGGAACAGTTCCATCCGGCAGCTTCTCCCGGAAAAAAGAAAGCCCCCTTCACCACAGGATGAAAGGAGCTGGTTGTAAATGATATCACATACGGATCAGAATGTTTTCTTGACTTCCACCCGCCAACGATGCTCAACACGCTCCGGAAGAACGGCGCCATCCTTCTTCTCCCGGTCCCCGTAAGCATAGTCGAGGTTGATTTTAAATTTCTGGTAATCAAGCCCCGCCATCAGGTAAACCGCGTACTCACCCTGGTCGTCCTGCTGAAAATAACGATAACGGACACGTGACCCGAGATACAGGTGACGGGTCGGGTACAGGTTGACGGCCACCCCGAGAGTGGTAACACGGACATCGTAACGGGAACTCGTCTCCTCCTCGTAAAGAAGCTCCTGCTCAATCGAGGCGATGCGACGGATCAGGCCGGTCTGCCGATAGATGTTGCGCTGCAGCGACTGTCGGGCATCAACGGTAGTATAATTGGTCCCGTTGATAATGTCGCTCCACCGGTAATCCAGCCGGCCCCGCAACTCCCAGTCCCGGCTGGGGGTGTAGCTTGCCGTAAGGTGATGATTGAACTCCGTCCTCGTCGCTCCACCGACGTCGGATCCCAAAACAACCAGGTTGCTGTTGCTGTCCGCCGCCGGCGTGGAATTAAACGTATACTCCGAAGCCATCCGAAGGGCGAAAGAACGGCGGTCATAGTTCAGTGTATGCCGGATATTGAGTTGGTCATCACTGCTCGAAGAGGCCTTCAGGTGGTCGTAAATAACCTCGATCCGATTGTCCAGACGATTGGAACTGGTCATTTCAGCAAACAATGCCAGGGTGTTCCGCCAGGTGATACCGGTCTGAAGTCCAGAACTGGAGTAGCTGCCGACTTCCCCCAATGGGACCACATAGCGGGTAAAGCCGCGTCCCAAATCTCCCTGCCCCCAGACCAGTTGTTCCTGCCCCCCGACCCTGATCCGCGACGTAAGATCGGTCTCAACCTTGCCGATCAACGCTGTTTCGTAATAATTGCTGTCTTTGGTATTGACACTGTTTCGCCCCGCGAACCGGGCGACGGAAACAGATCCGAACAGATCATAACGGGGACGATAGGCCTGGTTCGAATAGAAGTCGAAGGTCAACCGCTGGGCATCCCCTTGGGCCAAAGTATCATTGTTGTATTCCAGTTCTGACCTGAAATCCGCCCGGTAGCGGGAGTTGCGGAACCCTTCGATTTTGGTGTCCACCAGGGATGAATCAACATGCCCTATCTGATTCCCGCCGGTCGCGAAATCCAATTCGTCGCGTTTCTCTCCTAGCAGGCGAACACGCCAGGCGGTATTACGATTCAATTGGCCGGACGCAAAGATCGGAATTTCCAGTTGCCGGCTCAATCGATCCGCGCGCAACAGACGTTCAAAGGTGGTGAAATTGCTAAACTCCCAGTTGGTGCGCCTGCCAACGGAGAAGAGATTCAGGTCGTAGCGTTCTTCACTTGGGACGGCTCCAGAGGAGTCAAGGGTCGTGTAACTGATATCGGCGGACACCTTGATCCAGTTGGTGATATTGATCCACTGGCGGGTCAGCATGTGGTCAACGGTGCCGAGCATGAAGACCTTTTCGCGGAAATCATTCTGCGGATCGAGATAATCAGTGTAGTCGTGAAGCCGATAATGAAACCAGTTGTCCTTCTTGTTCAGCGAGACAAAAGCCAGGTCGCGTTCGCTGTATTTCTGCGGATTGAGAGACTCAAGATTCCGGACATCCACCTGACGGTAGTCGATCAGCAGTCGCGGGAACATGGAAAGGATATCCCGATACTTGCCGAGATAATGGCCGTTGCGGATACCGAGAAACAGGGTGGCACCACTCTCAATGCGACTGCCGTCCTGGATATCGTCATAGACCCGCGGGTTGAGAACACTTCGGTTCTGATAAGGAAAGACATCCCCCTGCCAATCGAAAGTCGTGTCTTCAAGGAACTGGGCCTCGCTGAGATCACGGGAATAAGCTTGGAAGCGGATCGGCAACCCACCGGGAGCAAAGAGAAATTCCCCCTGGAAAAGCGCTTTCGGCGCCTGCAGCGACTCGCTTTCGCCATTATCATCCCGGTCCAGACCGATCCACTCGGCGCCGAGAGCAAGCTTATAGCCACCGCCCCGCCCGCCATAAATCTGACCGTCGAGGGAATAAAGCAGACTGTACTTTTGCGCGAAATAGGACGTGTCGGCAACCTGTTGCCCGTCCTCATCCGCCTTGTAGCCGCCATAAGCCAACTCAACACTGCCGTTGAGACGACTGAGGGCAGAAGCCGGCTGCAGACTCGCCGACAGCAGCAGCAAACAGATTGAAATTTTTAAGAATATTTTAAGCAATTTACAAAATCCCCACGACGAAGTCTGCCCTGTTTGGTGCAAAAAGCGTTCCCCGGCCGCCACGGCTGTCGCAAACAGCACACGCTCATGGCGGCCCCTCGGCAATAACCTTTTTCACTATTCATTTCAGACTGTTAGATGCAGCGATCGGTTTAAAATACCGCTGAGGCAACGACACATTGAAAACTGTGCTTCCGCACAGTACGGCATATCGCCATGCCGCCGCCTTCACGCCATGAAATACCGGGGAAAAGGCGTGACCCCAAACGCCCCCCCCCAAAAAAAAGGCCCGCATTAAAGCGGGCCCGACGTGAATCTCAGTCATGCAATGGCACCATGAACATCATTGGGGCTTCTTCTTTTCTGCGGAAAGACCATACTTCGAATAGTCGGCACCCTCACGCACCCCGAAGGCATAGAGATTGACCCGGCTCGGGCCGAACTGGTTGGCGATCGCCACCACGTAACTGGCCTTGAACCCGGGGGCGATAAATTCCTGCAGATCAGCGACGATATCAGCACTGACGGCAATCCCCATCGGCAGAAAAAGGCTGGCGGGGGGGGATGTGCCGGGATAGAACATCAGCAGCCGGTCATTACGATCAAAAACCTGAACATTGCCGAAGCCGCTGTCGACCACATGCAGCAGACCATCAGGGGACACAACGATCCCCTTGGGGCGGGTGAACTGACCCGGCCGGTCACCGACCTGGCCGATCTGACCGAGCAACTTGCCCCGGGGAGAAAACTTGAGCACCCGGAACAACCCCATATCGCTGACGATCAGATTACCGGCACTGTCGAGAGCCAGCGAATAGGGCCAGTACAACTCCCCTTCTTTTGTTCCGACCGTCTGCAGAATTTCTCCACTGGCGATGTCGAGGCGATAGATCCGACGATGGAACAGGTCGCCGACCCACAAGTTGCCCCCGGCGGCAACCATGCCGCCAGGACGGAAACCCTCCGGAAAATCATAGGAACGAAGATATTTCTCATCCTTGTCGAGTACAATGACCGTACGCAGGCCACTGTCCGCAATAAACTTCCGACCCTGCTCATCGATTGTCAGACCGATCGGCTTCCGCAGGGAAAAAGTCGCTTCTTCCCCGGCGATATCGAATCCCTGCAGCACCCTGGCTTTGCGTTGCTGCAGATCAAAACGCCACAACGCCTGCATCCCGGAATCAATGACATAAAGCATATGCCCGTAGAAGGCGACATCAGTCGCTTTCTTGAAGGTCAGCGGCGCGGTATTGCCCAGTGCCAGGGCGAGGCGGCGTTTGCTCTCCGGCAGAACATCGAGCTCCGAAACAAAGCCGGTCAAATACTGGACCCGCGGCAGATCAGGCGCAGGAGGAAAATAGATCGGCTCCAAATTCTTCTTCGAACCGGCACAACCGGCAAGCAACAGAACCAGGACCAACACGCTACAGCATTTCTTCAACACGACTTCACCTCTTGACCCGGAATTCCTTCCCCGCGGAAGGTGGGAAACTTTAACACGATTTCCGTCAAGAAACAAAAAAGGCTCCCGGCCCTGAGACCGGGAGCCTTGAATGCAGCCATCACAACTTACTTGTCGTGGCAGACCAGGCAGAGGGCGCTGCCGCCGTTGTCGGCACGCAGCATGGGGTTGAATCCGCTGCCGTTATGCACGTCGTGACAGGAAGCGCACTCGACCTTGTTGGAGTACAACGGCAGGGTCACGCTACCGTTGGTGACCGAAGCACCCGTGCCATCATCAGCACGCAAGCCGCTGTCGAGGTCATCCCTGTAGGTAATGCTGACCGGGTGATCATTTTGAAGATTGGTGCCGAGCTTGGGGCTATTGGGGGCGTCCGCAACACCGTTGATGAATGTCGTGCCGGTAGCGCCGCCGTAGGAGTCGATAGCAACACTTCCGTCATGACAGGAAAGACACAGAATGGAACGGCCTGAAGGCTGCGAAACGGAACCATCAATGGTCGTCGAGCTATAGACAGTAAACGTCGACGTGGTAAGTTGGTGGTTCCACAGCGGCGCGTCAGCCACATTAGCAGCGCCATGCGGCGTGTGGCAAAACACACAGATCTCAGCCGCATTATAAGGGCTCTGAGTGAAATCGTGCGCGGAATTGCTGATCACGGCCATGGCAGGGGCGGCAAACAGCATCAGGGCTGCGGCCAGAACAAGTACCTTCTTCATTTCCTTACCTCCTTGGAGTTGCGTTTTGAGTGGACCATCCACCCTTCATCGTTCAATGCTCATCCCGACGCCACGCCGGCGTGCATCTGAGCGGTTTATCGTTACACACAAACACATAGCAAGGCATGTGCCAACCCGAATTCAACCCAACAAGTCTTGGTTTTTCCTGAGATTACATCACCGGTCCCCCAAAAGACCGGACAGCGTCCTGCCATAAGACCGAAAGTCGATTTGGCAAAAGACGCACCCTACTTCTGATGGCAGACCGCGCAGAGTCCGAAACGGCTGGTCTTCTGTTGCACAAAGAGCTGCTCCACCGCTCCACCATGGGGATCATGACAGCCGGCGCAGGAAAGCTCCCGTCCGGGCCGACTCGGGTCGGGACGACCCTCCAGGGGATGGGAGTTGCCTGTCAGCCCCTGAACGGCGTGGACCTGGCCGCGAATCGCTTCATGGCAGCCGAGACAGAGATCGTTGACCTTGGCGACCAGTTGCGCCGGTTGGTCACTGGCATGGGGATCATGACAGGGCAGGCAGAGGCCGGCATCAACCGGACCATGCAGCTTCTTGTTCCTGGCAAAGCGGTCCTCCTGCTGCTTGTGGCAGCCACCGCAAAGGGCCGCGTCATCACTGGAAACCGTATACTTGACGCCATTCTTCGGCTGCATACTGTGACAGGCCGCGCACTGCATGGCACCGGCCGGTCCATGAACGTACTTGCGATTCAGCATGCGGCGGTGACAGGAGGCGCAGGGATTCTTGGCCGGGTCGGTCTGCTGCATCTCAACCTTGTCCGGATTCATGTTATGGCAGCCGACACACTTGGCTTCACGCTCGGCGGTATGCATCCGAAACGGCACGAACCCGGACGGGACAGCTGTCATGGGGTCCTTCTGGTAGAAAAGAACAGCCGTCGCCCTGGCCACCTGCTTCCCGGCGACGTAACCCTTGACCTCGACCTGATTTTTACCGGCATCGAATTCCGGCTGCAGAATCAGCAGGTCGCCGAAAGCGGCCCGGTAATCAGCCCCTGAAATATCGATTGGATCGCTGGCCACCCCGTTGATGGTGATCACCATCGCCTCAAGCTGAGGCTTATCCCCGCCCTTGATAATCAGGTAATTGGACTTGGTCACTACCGTCTTGTCAGCCGGGTAGACAATTTCAAGACCGGCCGCCGCCGCCAGCGACGTCACCAGCAGGGAACCCGCCAGGACCGACATCCAGATCAGCTTTTTCATAATTTACCTTCCATCAGTTTCGCTTTATTTTCATCTTACCTACTTCGCTGGAGTCGATTTGAAAACAGCAGTCGGCACCAGCCTCTCTCCAGGCAGGATCGGATGTTTTTCCAGGTAGGCGGGGGTAAGATACTGGAAACGGTGCACCATACGATTGAGCCCGTCAACAACCCAGATCCCATCCTGCTTGTCAACCGCGATTGCCTTGGGCAGATTCATCCCGCCGGGCACAACCTTGCTGAGGTTGCTGGCGTAATGCCCGCCGACAGTCAGCAACAACCTCCCCTGCAGGTCAAAAACAATAAAATCATTGGCCATCGAATCGGTCACATAAATCAACCCCGAAGTTCGACTGACCGCAAGGCTTTTGGGAATGCGAAACAGTCCCCGCTGGGTCCCGCGACCACCGAACGCGCGCAGAAATTTGCCCTGGGGGGAAAAAACCTGCACCCGGGCATTCATCGCGTCAAGAACGTAGAGATTCCCCTCGGCATCAAAGTCAGCATCCAGAGGAAAATTGAACATCCCGGGAGCCACTCCGCGCCCCCCCATTTCTCCCAGGTAGTTTCCATTGCCATCAAAATGAACCAGCCTGTGGGCGCCGGTATCCACCACCCAGACCTGTTGACCATCCGGAGAGACGGCAATGCCGGTGGGTCGTGACAGATGATTCTTTCCGAAGGATTTGAGATAGGCATCGGTGGCCGAAAAAACATCCACCCGATGCTCAATGGCATCTACCACCAGGACCGTTCCCCGGGGAGCCACGGCGATGCCGATCGGTCGCCGGAAGAGGTAATCCCGCCCCTTGGCGTCTTTCAGATAGCGGATTTTCTTTTGCGAAAAATCGAGGACAATAACCTTCTTGACGATCAGGTCCGAGACCAGCACCTGACCGTTCTTGACAGCAATGGCATGGGGCTGCTGGAAAACCGGGACCGGGCGCTCCTTGCCGAACACGGCATCGGAAAAGGGATTCTCAACCCCTCGCTTCAGGTCCTGTTCGCCAAGATAGTAGTTGAGATATTCAATGCGCGGCTGGCCCGTCCCGATCGGCCAGAAAAACCTTTTTCGAGGTGCCGCGGCGGGTGAACATCCGGCCAGCAGCAGGACCGGCAGCAACAACCAGCATCCGTATTTATGGCAGAACCGCCTTAAACTCACCTTCATCCCTCGCTTCACTTGTTGCGCACCGGACGCACCCGGTCATAACCCCGCGGCTGGTGGCACCCGACCATGCAGGTGCCGCCGGTCTCGGTCTTCTTCAACTTGATCGGGATATCCCAACTGCCGAAACCACGGGTCTTGCTCTGAATCAGCTTCGGCTGATCGGCGCCGTGGACATCGTGACAGGTGCGACAAACCCTTCCCTTGGTGCGCTTGTTGACATGCACGTAATGAAGATTTCGATCCCCGTTGCGAAAGTTGGTCGCCTCGGAGGTACGACGATATTCCAGCTTGCCTCGCTTATGGCAGGTCAGACAGAGCGCGTAGATCCCCGGCCGGTAGGGTGCGTAAAAATCTCCCGGCGGCGGATAGGCCGCCCTCAGCAACGGTGGATTCCGCGACCCGTGGGGCGCGTGACAGGCGACACAGCGGCCATTCTTCACCGGCTGATGCTGGGAAACACTGCCGGCAATCTTCTCCTGCATCTCGTCATGACAGTCAAAGCACATGGTCTCCGGAGGACTGCTGAACATGCGTGGCTGCCCGGTGCCATGAACATCATGACAGACGGTGCAGCCATCCTCAAGGGCGGGGTGCTTTGAAACAGCATTTTTTGCCGTTGCGGCGACGTCATCATGACAACCGGCACAGAGAGCGTCTCCACGAGTCGGCAACATTTTCGGCTGCGGTCCATTGTGGGGGTTGTGACAGTTGGTGCAACCGTCGGCGACAACTGGATGAACATTCTTCATGGTCCCGAGTTCGGCCTTGTCATCATGACACATGAAGCAGAGCTGATTGCCCGGTTCGATGGTCTGATACTCCCCGTCGGCGGCATGGACATCATGGCAGCTCTCGCATTCACCGGCGGCAACCGGCGGATGCACGAATTTACCATCGGTCTTGTCATCATGACACTGATAGCAGAGAGCGCTGCCGGTCGCAGGCAACATCTTTTCTTTCGGACCGCCATGGGGTCCGTGACAGGCGGTACACTCCCCATCGGCCACCGGGGTATGCACATGCGCCTTGCCGTCGGTCTTGCTCTCGTGACACTGGTAACAGAGAGCGCTGCCGGCGGCACGGAGCATCTTCGGATTCGGGCCGGCATGCGGATTATGGCAGGAGACGCATCCCTCCTCCACCGCCGGGTGGGCCACCTTCATCCCGTCGGTCGGATCATCATGGCACTGCAGACAGAGATCATTGCCGGAGGCCGGGAGCATCTTCGGCGCATCCCCGGCGTGGGGGTCATGGCAGGCGGTACAACCATCTTCCAGGGCCGGATGAACATATTTCATCCCCTCAGTCGGATCGTCATGGCAGGTCAGACAAAGATCCTTGCCTTCCGCCGGGAGCATCTTCGGCGCCGGACCATCATGGGGATCGTGGCAGGAGGTACATCCTTCCTCAAGGGCGGGATGAACATATTTTCTGCCGCTGGTCGGATCATCGTGGCAGGTCAGGCAAAGGTCATTGCCTTCAACACTGAGCATTTTCGGAGCGTCCCCGGCATGGGGATCGTGACAGGAGATACAGCCTTCCTCAACAGCCGGGTGCTGATTGGTTCCGCCACCCTTGTCATCATGACACATCAGGCAAAGCGCGTTGCCGAGCTGCAGCAGGAAATACTTATTGGCTGACTGGTGAGGGCTGTGACAACCGGTGCAACCCTCTTCGAGAATCGGATGGATATGTTTTTTCCCCTCGGTTTTACTGTCGTGACAGAGATAACAGAGATCGCTGCCGGTCTGGACCAGTTTGAAGGCACCTTTCTTCCCCGGGTGCTTCCTGCCGGTCGACTCGTGACAGAGGCCACATTCCCCCACCGCGACCGGCCCATGCACCACTTTTGCCTTCCCCATGATGGCGTGACAGGCGGACGTCACGCAACCACCGGCCCAGGCACTGCCCTGGAAAAGGAAAAATGCCGCCAAAACCATCAAAAGGTATTTCAACAGCCGCTCCATTGCAGAATCCTCCTGTCAATACACAGTCATCGATCCGGCCAAAAGACGGCACAGACCAACCCTTTCCGAACCCCATCCGGGATCGTTCGGCAGGGATTAAACCTGAACCAGTGAGTCCCTTGCCGGCGGATAGCGCAAGTCATTGACCTGCCTGATCTTTCCAAAAATCACCAGCGAACTCTATGGGTGCGCTTCAAATTTTCGGAAATCCCATTCAGGCCAAGCACTTACACTCTCCATCCGACAGAAACTCACTGATTCAGGTTAAAAGCAAAAGGCGGCTCCCGTGCAGTTCACTCGAGCTGCAAACGGGAACCGCCCCCATACAAGATGCAATCTTCACACCACGGCCGGTCATATCAGCAGGTTGAACAAAAAAGCCCATCTGCCGCGTTGTCCTTCCCCCGCGTCAACGACGTACCTTCCGCTGCGCCTTATTCCGCGGGTGTGCGGACGCCTTGCATCTGGACATTTTTGCTCAACCTGGGGGACTTGACTTTTTCAGCTCCCTGTCAGGAGAGGGTCATCAACCGCCGCCATAGGAATGAAGACCGGAAAGAACCAGGTTCACCCCCAGGTAGCAGAAGATGGTCGCGGCAAAACCGAACACCGACAGCCAGGCGGCCTTTCTGCCGACCCAGCCGCGGGTGAAACGGGCGTGCAGGAAGGCGGCATAGACGAACCAGACGATCAGGCTCCAGGTCTCCTTCGGATCCCAGCTCCAGTAGGTGCCCCAGGCGTAGTTGGCCCAGGCGGCGCCGGTGATGATGCCGAGGGAGAGCAGCGGAAAACCGATCATGATCGCCTTGTAGTTGATATCATCCAGCACTCTGATACTGGGGAAAAGCGACATCACCCCGCCGGCCGGGGTCGATTCAGCATTGTTCTGCTCCTTGCCCGACTTGATCAGATACATGATCGACACCCCGCAGGCGACAGCGAAGCATGCATAACCGAGGAAACAGGTGATGACATGATAGGTCAGCCAGTTGCTCTGCAGCGCCGGGACCAGGGGATCGATGGCGTCATTGAGATTGAGCTGGGCCCAGGTCATGCCGAGAAAAGCGAAAGGCACGACAAAGGCTCCGACCGCGCGCTGCTTGTATTTCAGATCGAGAAGGATGTAGATCAGGACGATGGTCCAGGCGAAAAAGACCACCGATTCGTACAAATTCGAAAGCGGGGCCCTGCCGTCGGCACCGAGCATCTGGTAGGACTCGTACCAGCGCAGGCCGATGGCGCCGGTATGCAACACGAAACCGATCCAGGTCGCGATGTTGGCAACCAGGGAAACGCCCTCCTTGCGGGTCACCAGGTAGCCGACAAAAAGGATCATGGCGGAGAAATAAGCAATAGTGGTGAAATTGAACAAATTGACGCTGGACATGATGTGTGTGCCTCCTAAAAGTTCTGGCAACAGCGTGGTTCAGACAACCTATTTTTTCAGCGACTCCTCGAAGTCCCTGGCAAAATCTTCAAACCAGATGGCGAAAGCCGCCTGATTACGGTGCGCATTGGCGCCGTAGCGCACATGGGTCTTGCCGCCTTCCGCACGAACGGTCACCCAGAGACGGCGGTGAGAAAGGAAAAATGCCGAAAAAGTACCGGCGACAAGAAAGAAGCAGCCCAGCCAGACGACCCAGACACCGGGGTCTTTGGCGACCTGCAGACCGGTATAGTAGCGCTGTTTGTAGTCGAGCAGGCTGAAGATATATTCACCGCCGCGCTGGGCGTCGAATTCCGGGAACTTCTGCAGTACAACAAACGATTTCCTGCTCCTTCCTGCCGGGTTCTTGCCAGCCAGGTCGGGCAGCATCTCGATGCGGGCGGCCGAGCCGAAGGTCTGAAAATGCTCGGTGAAATCAGCCACCCGAAACGCCTGTCCGCCCGGCAACCTGACCGGTTGGCCCTTGTGGGCGACAACGGTCACCGTCTTGCCGGTGGCCCGTTCACGTACCTTGAAGTGAAACTGCGGATCACCCATCGGTCCGTAACTTGACTGGTAGAAAGTAATCCCTTTATAGGTCAGCGGGTTATTGACCTCGATGGTCTTCTTCTCCACCTCTCTGCCATTCTCCAGAACCACCAGGTCGCTGACAAACTCCTTGGGCCGCATGCCGCCGGGATAGAACTGCACCTCGAAACGATCACAGCGCACCTCGAAACCCAGATCGATCGGTGTATCGCTGCCGCGCGGCCAGACCTTGTCGGTACTGCTTCCCTCGGGGATATTGACATAGGCCTTGTAACCCCAGACAGTGCCCAGGATAGCGCCGAGGAAGATCACCAGGATCGACAGGTGGGTGACGTAGACACTGAACCGCGCCCAGGGCATTTTCTGGGCGAAAAGCTGGATTATCCCCTCCCCTTCGGCAACCCGCGGCCGTGCAAACTTCCGACCCAGAAATTCCGCCAGACGATCACGGACCTTCTCCGGAGCCAGGCCGACGGTCAGTTCTCCTCCATTGGCCATGGTCTTGTAAAACCGTTCATCGGGGTCAAGGTTCGGCTGGTTGACCAGTTTCAGAATCCGCGGCAGACGCTTGATCGAACAGCAGATCAGGTTGACGGCGAAAAGAGTCAGCAGGGTCAGGAACCACCAGGAGTGGTACATGTCGAGAAAATTGAGAGCGGAGAAAATCCGGTAGGCGGTCTCGCCGTACTCCCTGACATAATCCTGGGGATTCGCGTTCTGCTGGATCACGGTCCCGATAATGGAGGTGAGAGCCAGCAGGATAAGGGTACTGATGGCAAGTTTCAGGGAACAGAAAAAGTCCCAGACGTGGTCGAAAAACGAACTTTTTTTGGCGTTCAAGCGTCGTCTCCTGATAGGTCGGCGTGGCGAGGAGGCTGGTCAAAATTGACGAGCCGGCGATAACACCGACCCGCTGGCATCCGACAGCCTTCGAGAGACTGGGGGACTAAATCTAACCAATCTCATCAACATTAATCGAACCGTTTTCAGTCTGTCAAGCTTCTCCCTGAATCATTGGGGTCATGCCGGATGAAAAGTACAAGCGCCTGACCTGAATGTGATTTTCAAAAATCTGAGGCGCACCCATCGGGCTCGCCGGTGATTTTTGGAAAGTACAGACGGGGCAATGGCTTGTGCTGTTCGCCGGCAATGAACTCACTGATTCAGAGCCTCCCCTCCATCGGATCCATCAGCACAGTGCAGGCCGGTCAATCAAAGAACAGACCGGAATCAAAATCCATCCTTGCGCAGTCGCTCTTGCAATTTCTCGGCCTTGGCGACTACCCCCGCCGCCATCGATTGTCTCTGGTCAGTCAACTTGTCCCGCAGCAACGGGTCGGCAACGGCAAGAATCTGGGCGGCAAAAATTCCGGCGTTGCGGGCTCCGGCCTTGCCGATCGCCATGGTCGCCACCGGAATCCCAGCCGGCATCTGCACCATCGCCAGCAGAGCGTCGAGTCCGTTCAGGGCGGTCGCATCAATCGGCACGGCGATCACCGGCAGAGTGGTTTCAGCAGCCACCACCCCGGCCAGGTGAGCCGCGGCACCGGCGCCGGCGATCAGCACCTTGAGCCCCCGCCCGGGCGCCTGCCGCACATAGTCCGATGTCCGTTCCGGGGTACGATGGGCGCTGGTCACTGTGACCTCAAACGGAACGCCGAACTCACGCAGCGCCCGGGCCGCTTCGGCCATGATCTCGTAGTCGCTGTCGCTCCCCATCAGGATTCCGACCAACGGCTTGTCGCTCATATGAAACTCCTTAAAAACAGAATCGGCGCAGGGGTAAGAACAAAATCGGCCAAGGGCGAAGGGGCTTACTCCTGGCCTTTAGCCTTTAGCCTTTAGCCTTTAGCCGCCCTTCAGCGCCTAACAGCCTTCGCCCCGATGTCTTTGCGATAATGAACATCCTGCCAGGAAATTGTCTCCACCCCCCGGTAGGCCTTGCGGATTGCTGTCGCCACATCACTGCCGAGCCCGGTCACCCCGAGAACCCGACCACCATTGTTGACAACCTTACCATCCACCAGCCTGGTACCGGCATGAAAGACAACCAGATCGTCGATCTGCGCGGCCTCTTCCAGCCCCTTGATTTCGTGCCCCCTGGTGAAGCTGCCCGGGTAACCGCCGGACGCCATCACCACGCAAACCGCGGCCTTGTCATGCCACTCAAGAGAGGTCTGCGTCAACTCCCCGCGCGCGCAGGCCTGCAGAATCGGCACCACGTCCTCCTTCATCCGCACCAGCAGCGGCTGCGCCTCGGGATCACCGAAACGGGCGTTGAATTCGACCACCCGCGGTCTGCCGTCCTTGATCATCAACCCGACATAGAGAATCCCGGCATAAGGGTGCCCGTCGGCGGCCATGCCGGCAACGGTCGGTTTGACGATGGTCTCGACAATCTCGTCATACAGTTCGTCGGTCACCACCGGTGCCGGCGAATAGGCTCCCATGCCGCCGGTATTGAGCCCCTCATCGTTATCGAAGACCCGTTTGTGATCCTGGGAGGAGGCCAGCGGCAAAATATTTTTGCCGTCGGTGAAGGCAAAGAAGGAGGCCTCCTCGCCGTCCATGAACTCCTCGATCACCACGCTCGCCCCGGCACTGCCGAAGACCTGCCCCAGCATGATGTCATCGACAGCGGCAATGGCGGTCGCTTCGTCCATCGCCACGATCACCCCCTTGCCGGCAGCCAGACCATCGGCCTTAACCACAATCGGCGCGCCCTGTTCCCTGATATAGGCCACCGCGGCGGCGTGATCGCTGAAGCTACGGTAAGCGGCGGTCGGAATATTGTGGCGCGCCATCAGATCCTTGGAAAACCCCTTGCTTCCCTCGATCCGGGCGGCCGCCCGACTGGGGCCGAAGATCTCCAGACCGGCCTCCTGGAAACGGTCGACAATCCCCATGGTCAACGGCACCTCCGGTCCGACCACGGTCAGGTCGATGCTCTCGGCACGGGCGAAATCAAGCAGCGCGTCGATCTCGTCGGCGGCAATATGAACGCACTCGGCGAGTTCGGCGATACCGGGGTTTCCCGGCGCGCAGTAGAGGGTATCAACCAGCGGCGACTGGGCTATTTTCCAGCAGAGCGCGTGTTCGCGGCCACCGCCGCCAACAACGAGAACTTTCATAACAAAACTCCTGAAAAGCGGCCAAAGGCCAAAGGCCAAGGGCCAAAGGAAAAACCTTTTACCCCCTTAGCCTTTTGCCCTTAGCCGAAGTTGATTCTAATGCCTGAAATGCCTCATTTTCGTAAAAACCATCGCCATACCGTGCTCATCTGCGGCGGCGATCACCTCTTCATCGCGAATCGAACCGCCCGGCTGGATCACGGCGCTGATACCGACATCCGCCGCATTGTCGATGCCGTCACGGAAGGGGAAGAAGGCGTCGGAGGCCATGGCGGCACCCTTGACATCGAGCCCGGCATGTTCGGCCTTGATGGCGGCGATGCGGGCCGAGTTGACCCGGCTCATCTGCCCGGCGCCGACACCGATGGTCATGCCGTCCTTACCATAGACGATGGCGTTGCTCTTGACGAACTTGGCGACCTTCCAGGTGAAGAGCAGGTTCCGCATCTCTTCCTCGGTCGGCTGACGGCGGGTTACCACCTGCAGCTCACCGGTCAGGGCCAGGTCAAGTTCCTGGACCAGCAGTCCACCGTTGACCCGTTTGAAATCGAACCGCGCTGCCGGCTGTTCCGGCCACTGGCCGCATTCGAGCAGACGCACGTTCTTCTTGGCGGCGACAGCCGCCACTGCCGCGGCACTCACCTTCGGGGCGATGATCACCTCGACAAACTGTTTCTCGCAGATTGCCGCCGCGGTCTCACCATCAAGTTCCCGGTTGAAGGCGATGATACCGCCGAAGGCCGATTCCGGATCGGTCGAGAAGGCGCGCCGGTAGGCATCGAGCAGGGTCTCGCCGACGGCCACCCCACAGGGATTGGCGTGTTTGACGATGACACAGGCGGGTGCTTCGTTGAACTGTTTGACGCATTCGAGGGCGGCATCGGTATCGCCGATATTGTTGTAGGACAGCGCCTTGCCCTGCAGCTGGCGGGCGGTGCTGATCGAGGCTTCGGTGACATTCTTTTCGACGTAGAAAGCCGCGTTCTGGTGGGGATTTTCACCGTAACGCATCTCCTGGGCCTTGTGAAACTGCAGGCTCAGAGCCGGCGGAAATTCGGCAGGTTGTTCATCCAACCGACACCCGAGCCAGTTGGAAATCGCGCCGTCGTAGGCGGCGGTGTGCTGGTAGACCTTGACCGCGAGACCGAAGTTGGTTGCCGGGGAAACCGCGCCGCCCGACGCCTTCATCTCGGCCAGCACTTTCGGGTAATCGCCCGGGTCGACCACCACCGTCACCGAACGATTATTCTTGGCCGCGCTGCGCAGCATGGTCGGTCCGCCGATATCGATGTTC
The DNA here is from genome assembly GCF_002898515.1 of Geothermobacter hydrogeniphilus. Taxonomy (GTDB): domain Bacteria; phylum Desulfobacterota; class Desulfuromonadia; order Desulfuromonadales; family Geothermobacteraceae; genus Geothermobacter_A. Next base: position 15,521 of record NZ_PPFX01000053.1, read on the forward strand.
TCGATGGCATCCTCCAGGGAGCAGTCGGGGTTGGCAACCGTCGCCTCGAAGGGATAGAGGTTGACCACCACCATATCGATCGGCTCGATGCCATGCTCAGCCATGGTCGCGACATGCTCTTCATTGTCGCGCAACCCGAGCAGGCCACCGTGAACCTTAGGGTGCAGGGTCTTGACCCGGCCGTCAAGCATCTCCGGGAAACCGGTGAATTCGGACACATCCTTGACCGTCAGTCCGGAGTCCCGCAGCAGCCTGGCGGTGCCTCCGGTAGAGAGAATTTCGACCCCGTAGCCCGCCAGCTCGGTGGCGAATTCGACGATGCCGGTCTTGTCGGAGAGACTGATCAGAGCGCGTTTGATGATAGCCATTTTTCAACCTCGGGAAAGCTGTAGGTGCAAAAAACAGAAAAAACCGTCAACTCCTGGCGGTTTTCGGTGTGATCGGATGCAGCGGTCTTCAGGCCCGGCCTGAACAGGGTTTTCTACCATGGACGCGACCGCTCTGGCAACCGTTTTCACATTTGCGAAACAGAGATATGGCACAGCTTGACCCCGGTCGATTCCTTCGGTAGCCTGACCGGCACAGCCATCCCAACCAACAGGACCAAACATGTCCATATCTTCCGAAACTCAAAAAAACAGTAGAAAAATTTCCCTTTTCATCATCATTCTTTGTTATGTCCTGCTGATGGGACTCGTTCCCCTGGAGTCTTTTGACTTCTGGACCCATCTGGACATGGCGCGTACTTCACTCGCCAAAATCATCGAATCCCCAGTTCACTTCTTCGAACTTTTCGACCCGGCCGGGGGCTATGGCACCCTCCCGCAAGTCCTCATCTATGCCTTCTATCAGCTGTTCGGCGCACAGTCCATTTCCCTGTTGACCGCAATCTGCTCCCTACTTATTTTTCTGCCGTTCCTGATCGATTGCCGCCTGACTCGTGACAATACTCTTTTTCTGCTGTTTCTGCTGCTCGCCATTATCACCATTCGTTACCGTTATCTGCCGCGGCCTGAGTTGTTCGGCTACATTATGTTCAGTTGGTGCAGCCTGACTCTGCGACACTACAAAAGGCAACCATCCCTTTTCCCCTTGGCCATCTGCCTGATCTTACTCGCAACCTGGTCAGTATTGCACATCTCCTGGACCATCGGCGCATTGTTCCTGTTCCTGCAGTTTCTCCTGCACCCACATATCGACATATTAAAAACCCGACTGACAATACGCGGCTGGAAACTGGTCATGGCCATTTCGCTGCTGGCCGCCCTCCCGCTGGTCTACAAAAGCGGGCTCTTCGCCCTGCATGTTCTCGACGAAATGGGGGCAACTGGACAACTGTCCGGGATAAGCGAAATGCGACCGATCTGGGAATATCCACGACTGCTGTTCTGGTATCTACTGACCGCCGGCATTGCTCTCAAACTGACAATCAGCATCCCCCCCCAACGCTGCCTGCGTCTAATCGCATGGGGTCTGGCTTTCACCTGCGGTCTGATTATTGAACGCAATGTCGCCCTTGCCACACTCGGCATGCTGGCATTGGCGGCCGGCGGGGGAAGCCCCACATGGTTGCGACGGTGGGCACCCACCGGTCCTGTTCTTGCGTCGGCGGTTCTGTTCCTGATTCTAGGAACAACCGTCCTTGAACCGAGAATCGGCTATGGTGTCCGATGGATGCTCTTTCCGAAAACAGCAGCCCGGTTTGTCAAGATCCACGACCTGCCAACGAAGGTGTTCAATAATCTGGATTGCGGTGGCTATCTCCGCTGGGTCTGGAACGGACAACCGCAACACTACCTTGACGGCACGCTCGGCACCCCTTACAAGATGCGTGTTCATGACCAATTGATCGAAGGACGCCAAGCCACCTATCTTCTGAAAAACGAGGGGTTCAACACCCTGTTGCTGCAGGGGACCTATTTCAACAGCGGCAGAATTTACCCGATCATTCCAAGGTTGATATACGATCCGAACTGGCAACTGGTTTCAGCAGATGACGCCCTGGTCTTCACCCGGCCCGCCCCCAGCCTGCCACGACTCCCGCCTCAAGCCGCATGGCGTTATCTATTGAGGCGCCTCGAAACAATCCGGAAGACCGGGACCGAACAAGACCACTACGAGTTCAGCAAAGGGATCTGCTACACCATGTTGGGAGAAACCCGCCTGGCAAAACAGGCCTTTACGCGGGGAAGGAACAACCATCCGGAACTGGAGGCGGGATACCGTTATTTCGAGCGGCCCTGACCCCGCGACGTTAAAGGGACTGCATCTTCAGTTCTCCCACCGGTTCCGCGAGAAGCCTCCAGTTCCGCCCGCAGCAGGGCATTCTCCTGGGCCAGGTTCTTTACCTGGTCAGCCAGACCGGAAAGTTTGATGGAAAACTGTACCGCCAACAGCACCAGAAAGACCAGCGAACCGAGGAACAATGTGGTGGTGGGCAACACCGCACCGATTAGATGGGTCAGCTCCACCAGCCATTCGTACTTGAGTACCAGCACGAACATGCCCAGGCTGGTCAACAGCCAGAGGACCGAATACTCCTCACGCAGCCGGCGCTTACGTACCAGGTCGACAGTAAACAGAAAGACCAGCAGGCTGACCGCAAGGGCGAACAGTTTCTGACTCAAGGGCATCGTCAGCGGCCTCCCCGATAGAGTTTTCTGCTGCGCAGCATAACCACCACAATTGACAGCAACATCTTAAAAACATAATACAACGGCTTCAGGCCGCTGTGCATCGACCGGCCTTCGCGGTTGGCGTACATCCGAGCCGCCACCTCGCGGATCCGGAACCCGGCCCGGTGCAGGGTGATCAGCACATCGGCGTCCGGGTAGTCGACCGGGAACAGGTCGGAGGAAAGAAAGCGGATCACCTCCCGGTTGAAGGCCTGGAAGCCGGAAGTACAGTCGACGATCGGTTGACCGACGATCCGCCTGACCAGAAAACGGAAAAAGGCCATGCCGACCCGGCGGGCCAGCGGCGGGCGGTAGCTGGCGCGATCATGAAAACGGGAACCGAGTACGAAATCGGCTTCTCCGGCCTGCAGCGGCGCCAGCAGGTCGAGGATCGATTCCGGCTCGTGCTGCCCGTCCCCGTCGATCTGCACCAGGCAGTCGTAGCCCTGTCGCAGGGCGTACTTGTAACCGGTCTGGATCGCCACCCCGTAGCCCATGTTGAAGGGATGGGACACCACCCGGGTCCCGGCCTGCCGGGCGACCCGCGCGGTCGCGTCCGTTGAGCCGTCATCGACCACCAGCAGGTCGGCCCCGGGGACAACCTCCCGGATCCGCCCGATCACCCCGAGCAGGTTGCCGGCCTCGTTGAAGGCGGGTATCAAGATAAGAAGTGACAAATCATTCCTCTCTGAAATTACGCTGCTCACCATGTTACGGTTTGATAAACCGGTAAACCTGCCGCGTCCTCCAGCTCAGCACTCGGTGGAGAAACAGCATGAATTGTCCTTGCCAGCCAAGCCCCTGAGCATGGCGCCGGGCCGTGTGCCAGGCGGCATCCAGCTGGTCCTCCGTGTTCCGACTCCCCTTGGCCTCACCATGAACCCTGAAATCCGCCAAAAAGTCAGACAACACAACAGGGGATACGATATTCGCGAACCTCAACCACAGGTCATAATCCATGTCCAGATGCAGATCCCTGGCCACCCCTCCCGCCAAGTCCCATAAAGGGCGGTTCCAGAATACAGCCATTTGCGGGATAAAATTCTCGGTCAGAAGTTTCAACCGCGAAAATCTGCGCCCCCGCCAATTCTTGTAATGGACAATCACACTCGAAATCGCCTGTCCCCGAGCGTCAATCATCCCCGCCCGCCCGTACAACCAAGCCGGTTCTGCCCTGTCAAGCAGGCGGCCGATTTGCGCCAAGGCTCCGGGACGCAACCGGTCATCCGAATTAAGCCACCCCAGCACCGGTCCCTTTGCCCTGGCAATTCCCCGGTTGACTGCATCGGACTGACCTTGGTCTGCTTCGAAATGCAGTACCAGCCTTTCACCGTAGGTCAGTTGCAATTCCTGCAACAATTCACGCGAGCCATCCGTCGATCCGGGATCCATAACCAGCAACTCTGCCTCAGCCCCCTGCTGTTCAAGAACCGAGCGTACGGCCTCTTCGAGAAACATGGCCTGCTGATAACAGGGCATGACAATGGAAATCTTCACCGTTTTAACTTGCATTCTTCCCGCACAAGAACTGTCCGACTTCTTTTCATCAGGTTCGTCGCCAAAATCCAGCGACGCCGAATCTGCAGCCAAGGCTGCCAACGGATCTGAAATTCAGTTTGGCTGTCCGCATGTTTCCGGTAAAGCAGAGTTCTAACCGGAACAAACTCGGTCACCCCGATCCGTTCGCACAACTGTCCCAGCCACATATCGTGCATCGGCAGGTGCCGGGGAAAGGGCAGCGCGACCTCCAGCAATTCACGGGAAAACGCCATACAGCAACCCATGTAGCGGTTGTTCCAGAGGTTTTTCCAGAAACCGGGACCGGCCCCGATCAGCCGGAAGATCGATTCATGCAGAATCTGCTCCCGTTCGTCAACCACTGCCCCGTCGGTCACCAGCAGGTAACGGGCATGCGGCGGATCCCGAAACTTCTCCCGAACCAGAGCAACCCGGTTCTCCAGCCAGACATCGTCCTGGTCGGCGAGGATGATGACATCTCCTCGCGCCTGCTTCAGGGCATGTTCAAAATTGTAGACCGGGCTGAAGAAGGTATTGCCCGGAAACAGCCGGATGCGGGGGTCCTCCAGAGACTGAACGATTCGCAGCGTGGCATCCGTGGATGAATCATCCGAAACAACAACCTCGTCGGTCGGCACCAGTTGCGCAAGAATGCTTTCGAGCTGGCGGCGGATATATTTTTCGCCGTTATGGGAGGCGAGGCAGACGGAGATCATGGTCATTATTTCAACAACAGATGGCCGGCGTTTCGCAACAGTCCATGATAATAAAGCCCGTGTTTCAGTATCAGGTACCTCTTCTTCCAGTAGGGCTCTGTCGACAAGGATGCAAACGCCCTGATGGCCTCCAGTTGCTGCGGCGACAGCTGAGCGTGAAACCGTTCTACAAAGGCTTTGGCCTGGGAAACCGTTTTCTGAACAACCTGTGCATTGACCTGACGCGCTTCAGCCCTGCCGTAAAAGTCCAACAACGACCTGATCGCCACCCAAATTCCCCATCCTTTGGCCCCGGTATCATTGCCACCATGCTGCCGATACAAGACCAGCGGTTCAGGATGCCAGTCAATTTGTCCGAAAACAGCCGCCACCAGAGCCAACCACCAGTCATGCATCAATGCCTGACCCGGTATTGGCAACGCTTTCTCGAGTAGCGCCCGATTTACCATAGCCGTACACCCGGTCACACAGTTCTGCAGCAAAAGCCGGTTCAGGACATGCCCCGAAGCAGGCCGGGACCCTTGATAGGCCCACAGTGAATCGGCAATTGTATTCAGTTCGACATCGACAACTTTGGCATCGGAATGGATGAGCAGGGGGAATTCAGGACCACAGGAGACCTCCAGAACCGTCATTTTTTCGGCAAGAACTGAGATTTTTTCTGGCAACCAGACATCGTCCTGATCACAGAGGACAACCCAGCGCCCTCTTGCCCGAGCCAGGCATCGGGCAAAATTTTCCGCCGGTCCGAGTTGTTCCTGGTTACGCTCAACTCTGACCGGAAACGAGGCCTGACGGCTGAACTCAGCAAGAAGGTCCCAGGTACCATCCGTCGACCGGTCATCGCAGACAACCAGTTCATCAGGCAACCGGGACTGAGAAGCCAGACTGCGCAACTGATCCGGCAGGAACTGTTGTCCGTTGTATGTACAAAGAGCGACGGATATCATCATTTAAGACGATCCTGAAAAGGCACACCGAAACAACCCGGAAACCACTTCATGCATAACCATATTCTTCAAGAACTCTTCTGTTTTCTTTGGCAAACTCGACTAACTCAACACTATTCCGATAAACATAAGCCCTACTGAAATCAATATTCTCAACAAGAGGTTCTATTTTGTCACGAGCCCCATCAAGACCACAAAAGACAGCAACCGACTCCAAAGTTTCTACAGGATTTTCCAGAAGTTTCTCATAACGTAATTTCAACCGCCGGGAACCGGGAACCCCGGACATAAGATTGTCCGCCTGAGACATATATTCCTGCCACAGCGCAAATCCTCCACCAAGGTCAAGACACCGGGGAGAATCGACCAAAGCCCCCATCTTCCTCCGGAAAGACCGGTATTTCCCGGCCCGTTCCGCCCAGCGGACAAATTCGGACAAACTGTCCATCCCCCTGACACGCAAACTTTGCGCCACATCAACCCCATGTCGCTCAATACAGACAATTTTCAACTGGGGAAAAACCCGTTGCCAAAATGGCAGAGTAAAGGTATTTCGCGGGTCCTTCCAACCCCACGGAGTCTGAAACCTGAATCAGTGAGTTAACAATAGTACCTCTATCCTTTGATCTTTGACAATTGGCTGATTTTACACGTGTTTTTATGCTACAATAGAGCCGCTTCGAAATTCACCCAAGGAGATTTTTTCGTGACGTTTCCGCGGTTCAAAATCGAGCAGTCCG
>NZ_PPFX01000054.1 GCF_002898515.1 Geothermobacter hydrogeniphilus
CCGTACGCACGGTGGTGTGGGAGGACGGCGGGGGCAACCCCGCCTCCTACCCGATGCCACTTTCCTGCCCGTTTCTTGTGGCCCAATTTTCCCGTCTCCAGCCTCCCCCTTGGCTTCCGAGGCAAATGGGGCTAGATTGTGCCCATGTCCGGCCTCTATCTGCACATCCCCTTCTGCCGTCGCAAGTGCCCCTACTGCGACTTTTATTCCCGGGATGATTGTCTCGATCAGCTGGCCGATTATCACCTGTTGCTGATTCGCCAGCTGCAGATGGCGACGGCCGCCGGCTGGCAGGGCCCCTTTGCCACCGTTTTTTTCGGCGGCGGCACCCCTTCTCTGCTGACCCCGGCCCAGCTCGACGCGATCCTGGCGGCTGTTGTCGCCGGACCCGGTCTCGCCGCCGATGCGGAAATCAGCGTCGAGATCAATCCGGCGACCCTCACGGCGGGCTACCTCGGGGAGCTCAGGGCCTGCGGCGTCAACCGCCTGTCGATCGGCGTGCAGAGCATGGATGACGCCCGCCTGCGGCAGCTGCGGAGACTGCACGATGCCGCCGTGGTCAGAGAGGTCGTTGCCCGGGCCCGGGTGGCCGGCTTCGAACAGATCTCCTGCGACCTGATGTTCGCCCTGCCGGGACAGACCCCCGCGGAACTGGCAACCGACCTCGAACGGCTGTTGGAGCTGCGGACAGAGCATGTCTCCATCTATGGCCTCAGTCTCGAAGAGGGTACCCCCTGGGGCCGTGATCCACGACCGGCGCTACCGGAGCAGGAAACCTATGCGGAGATGTACGAACTGATTCATCATCGCCTGACGACCGCCGGTTACGGGCATTACGAGATTTCCAATTTTGCCCGACCGGGCGCGGAGTGCCGCCACAATCTCGGCTACTGGCGGCGGACCGCCTGCCTCGGACTGGGGGCGGGGGCGCACAGCTTCTGTTCCCGGGGCTGGGGGCGGCGGCTGGCAATCCCTCCGGACCTGGACGGTTACCGGTCCATGCTGAAAACTGGGATCGATCCGATGCAGTCGCTGGAGAACTTTGACCGCCGGGGGGCGATGGCGGAAACCGCTTATCTCGGTCTTCGAACCGCCGCCGGAGTGGATGCGACCGCATTTCGGGAGCGTTTCGGATGCTCTTTCGATAATGTTTTCAGCGCCCCCCTGAAGCGCCTGGCCGGGCAGCTCGCGGTGCGTGATGGCTGCTGGCGTTTCGGCTGGTGGCAATGGCTGATCTACGATCGGTTGATCCGCGAATTTCTTTAACTTAATCAGATATTTTTTCCATTCCGGGCGGCTTGACAAAGGTCAGGGGCGTTGTTATTTTGTACGCCGCTGGCACTCGAAGCCTGAGAGTGCTAACAGGAGACCGGTGGCAGTAGCGTTGCTGGAAAAGGAAGAAGGGCCGGTTTGTCCGGCTCCATTTTTTTCTCGGGTGTCATCATGTCAACCGAACTTGGCGAACGTAATCGCAGTATTCTTGAGGCGATTATTGAAGAGCATATCGCCACCGCCGAACCGGTGGGTTCGCGTACCGTGGCCAAGCGGCACAAGCTCGGCCTGTCGCCGGCCACCATCCGCAACGTCATGGCGGACCTGGAGGAATTCGGATTTCTGCAGTCGCCGCATACGTCCGCCGGACGGGTCCCGACCGAAAAGGGCTACCGCTTTTACGTCGACTCGCTGCTGCAGGTGCGCAAGCTCAACAGCGCTGAACGAAAACAGCTGGAAAGTCGTTACCAGCTGCGCGGACGCAAGGTCGAGGAAGTGTTGCGTGATGTCAGCAAAACCCTCTCCTCGATTTCGCATTACACCGGCCTGGTGATGGCGCCGCGGCTCGAAACCACGGTCTTTCGGCACATTGAATTCGTACCGTTGTCCGAGGGTCGGGTGCTGGTCGTCTTCGTTACCCGCAGCGGCCTGGTGCAGAACAAGATCATCGAAACGCGTGTGCCGGTCTCCCGCCGCGAACTGGAACAGATCTCCAACTACCTGAACCGGACCCTGGCGGGGCTTTCCATCCAGCAGGTGAAAGAAAAGATTTTCGCTGAAATGCAGGAGGAAAAAGCTCGCTATGATCGGCTCATGAGTCGTACCCTGGAGCTTTCCCGGGAAGCACTGAAGGAGAACCTCGGCGGCGAAGTCTTTATCGAGGGGACCAGTAATATTCTTGATCAGCCGGAATTCGCCAACGTTGAAACCATGCGAGGCCTGTTCCGTGCATTCGAACAGAAAAGCACCCTGATTGACCTGCTCAACCGCAGTCAGCAGGCGGACGGGGTGCAGATTTTCATCGGCAGTGAGCCGGGCATCACCGGTATTCAGGGTTGCAGCCTGATCACCTGCCATTACGCCAGTAAACGCGGCACCATCGGGGCCCTGGGTGTGATCGGTCCGAGCCGTATGAACTATTCGTCGGTCATCCCCGTTGTTGACTACACCGCCCGCCTGTTGAGCCAGGTGCTTGACGGCGATCTTGACTAGGAGTTGATTCGCAGTGGCTAAAAAGAAAGTGACCAAGCAGCAGAACCAGGAACCGGAAGAAAAATCGACCGAGGATCTGCAGCCAGGGGCTGAAACCGAAGAGGTCGGGGCGCAGGCCGCCACCGAAGACCTGGCGGCAGAATTGGCCGCCGCCCGCGAAGAGGCCGGTAAAAACTGGGATCTCTACCTGCGCAGCCAGGCCGAAATGGAAAACTTCCGTAAGCGGATGCAACGCGACAAGCAGGACGCGCTGCGTTTTGCCAACGAAGGGATTCTGCGTGAAATCCTGCCGGTTATCGACAATCTCGAGCGGGCGGTGGAGCATGCCCGGGAGAATGATACCGATACCGCCGGTTTGCTTGAAGGGGTTGAGATGACCCTCGACCAGTTCGCACGCACCCTCGAAAAGTTCGGTGTCAAACCGGTCGACGCGGTCGGCAAGCCTTTCGACCCCGCCTGCCATGAAGCCATGGGGCAGATGGTGACCGGTGAAGTTCCGCCCAACAGCGTTGTCCAGCAGCTGCAGAAAGGCTACCTGCTCAACGAGCGCCTGTTGCGTCCGGCCCTGGTGATGGTGGCCAAGGCCCCTGAGGTTGAAACAGAGCAGACAAGTGATTCCTCCGCATCCGAAGCGGAAGAAAAACCACAGACCAGTGAAGACTGAGAACAACAGAGTTCAAAGGAGGATATAAACCCATGGGAAAAGTCATAGGAATCGATCTCGGCACCACCAACTCGTGCGTTGCCGTTATGGAAGGCGGCGAACCGAACGTCATCGCCAATGCTGAGGGGGCCCGGACAACCCCGTCGATGGTTGCCTTCGCCGAAAACGGCGAGCGGCTGGTCGGTCAGCAGGCCAAGCGTCAGGCGGTCACCAACCCGGAAAACACCCTGTTCGCCATCAAGCGTCTGATCGGCCGCAAGTTCGACGGCGCAGCGGTACAGAAGGATATCGAAATCAGTCCCTTCAAAATCATCAAGGCGGACAATGGGGATGCCTGGGTCGAGGCGCGCGGCAAAAAATACAGCCCACCGGAAATCTCCGCCATGGTGCTGCAGAAGATGAAGCAGACCGCCGAGGACTACCTCGGAGAAGAGGTCACCGACGCGGTGGTCACCGTGCCGGCCTATTTCAACGACTCTCAGCGGCAGGCGACCAAGGATGCCGGCAAGATCGCCGGACTCAATGTGCTGCGCATCATCAACGAGCCGACCGCTGCCGCTCTGGCCTATGGTCTCGACAAAAAGGATGAGCAGAAGATAGCCGTCTTCGACCTCGGCGGCGGCACTTTCGATATCTCGATTCTTGAACTCGGCGACGGAGTGTTCGAGGTCAAGTCGACCAACGGCGACACCTTCCTCGGTGGTGAGGATTTCGACCAGCGCATCATCGATTATGTCGCCGACGAATTTAAAAAAGACCAGGGCATCGACCTGCGTGGCGACAAGATGGCCCTGCAGCGGCTCAAGGAAGCGGCCGAGAAAGCCAAGTGCGAGCTTTCCAGTTCGATGGAAACCGACATCAACCTGCCGTTCATTACCGCTGACCAGTCGGGACCGAAGCATCTCAACATCAAGCTCTCCCGCGCTAAACTGGAGAGTGTCTGCGGTGACCTGCTGGCGAAACTGAGCGCGCCCTGCAAGACCGCCCTCAAGGATGCCGGGCTGTCCGCCTCCGAAATTGACGAGGTGATCCTGGTCGGCGGCATGACCCGCATGCCGGCGGTACAGGAGAAGGTCAAGGAGATCTTCGGCAAGACGCCGTCCAAGGGGGTCAACCCGGACGAGGTGGTCGCCATCGGCGCCGCCATCCAGGGTGGGGTCCTCAAGGGCGAAGTCAAGGATGTGCTGCTGCTCGATGTCACGCCGCTCTCTCTCGGCATCGAAACCCTCGGCGGGGTGATGACCAAGCTGATCGAGAAAAACAGCACCATCCCGAGCAAGAAGAGCCAGGTCTTTTCCACCGCAGCCGACAATCAGCCGGCGGTTTCGGTACACGTGCTGCAGGGTGAACGGGAGATGGCGGCCGACAACAAGACCATCGGCCGTTTCGAACTGACCGACATCCCTCCGGCGCCGCGCGGCGTGCCGCAGATCGAGGTCACCTTCGACATCGACGCCAACGGCATTCTCAATGTCAGCGCCAAGGACCTTGGCACCGGCAAGGAGCAGTCGATCCGCATCACCGCATCTTCCGGGCTGTCGGAGGAGGAGATCGAGCGGATGGTCAAGGAAGCCGAAGCGCACGAGAGTGAAGACAAGAAGAAGCGCGCGCTGATCGAGGCCCGCAACCAGGCTGACGGCCTGATCTACACCACCGAGAAGGCCCTCTCCGAGCATGGCGACAAGGTCGATGCGGGAACAAAAACCGAGATCGAAACCGCTCTTGAGGCGCTCAAGGGAGTTCTCGACGGGGACGACGCGGAGGTTATCAACCAGAAGGCCGAGGCCTTGGCCCAGGCGTCGCACAAACTGGCCGAGATCATGTACCAGCAGGCCCAGGCCGAAGGCGGCGAAGCGGCTGCCGCGGGTGAGGCCAAGCCGGATGACAACGTTGTCGATGCCGAGTTTGAAGAGGTCGACGACAGCAAGAAATAATGGTTCCCGAAGGTCGGAGCAGCCGGCACGGCTGCTCCGACCGCCTGTTTTGCCGGTGTTTCCCTGATTCAGGGTGCCGCCTTGACAACAGTCAGAACCTGTCCCCCCGAACAGAATGAGGACCCTTGGCCAAGCGCGATTATTACGATATCCTCCAGGTCAACCGGAACGCCAGCGAAACTGAAATCAAGAAGGCCTACCGGAAGCTGGCGATCAAGTTTCATCCCGACAAGAATCCCGGAGATAAGGCCGCCGAGGAAAAGTTCAAGGAACTTTCCGAGGCCTACGCGGTGTTGTCCGACGCTCAGAAACGGGCTCACTACGACCAGTTCGGCCATGCCGGCATGGAAGGAATGGGTGGGTTTTCCTCCGGTGGATTTTCCGGTAGTCCGTTTGAGGACATCTTCGGTGACATCTTCGGCGATATCTTCGGCGGCGGAGGAACCCGCCGCGGCAGTCGTGGACGCCGCGGAGATGACCTTCGCTACAACCTGACGGTCAGTTTTGAAGAGGCGGCTTTCGGTCTGGAAACCAAGGTCCAGATTCCCCGCCATCAGCCCTGCGATGCCTGCGGCGGCAGCGGCGCCCGCAAGGGGACCGCGCCGCGAACCTGCGGCACCTGCCAGGGCGCCGGGCAGGTCCGCTACCAGCAGGGCTTCTTCTCCCTCACCCGCCCCTGCCCGGACTGTGGCGGCCAGGGGACGGTGATCGAGAATCCCTGTCCCGAGTGCCGCGGCAGCGGTCATATCCGGGGTAAAAAGGCCCTGTCCCTGAAGATTCCGGCCGGGGTCGAGTCGGGCAATCGCCTCAAGCTGCATGGCGAAGGTGAACCGGGAACCGGCGGCGGCCCTCCGGGCGATCTGTATGTGGTGATTACCGTCAAGGACCACCCGCTCTTCCAGCGGGAAGGAAACGACGTCATCTGTGAACTGCCGATTTCCTTCACCCAGGCGGCCCTCGGCAGTGAATTTGAAGTTCCGACCCTCGATGGCAAGATGCGTCTCAAGGTGCCTGCCGGGACCCAGTCGGGCAAGGTTTTCAAGCTCCCCGGCAAGGGTATTCCGGTACTGCAGGGTTACGGCCGCGGCGACCAGCTGGTGGTGGTACGGGTTGAAACACCGACCAGGTTGACTTCCCGGCAACGGGAACTGCTGGAAGAATTTGCCCGCGAAGGGGGCGAAGACGTCAATCCGCTGGGCAAGGGATTTTTTGACAAGGTCAAGGAACTGTTCGACTGAAACGGTCGAGTTGCGCTGAAGGAGGTTTCATGATGCGGCGCCTGCTGCTGATTCTGCTGCTGGTCCTGATCGGCCAGGCCCCGGTTGTTCTGCCGGCGGTCGAACTCCCCGGCAGTCTTGCGAGCCGGCCGCTGACCGAACGCGAGACCTTCGAACGCGGGCGGGCCGCCTATCTTCAGGGAGACCTGGACACCGCTCTCGGCCTGCTGCGCGGTTTTGTCGTCCGCTATCCCCATTCCTCGTTCAATTCCCGGGCCTACCTGACCCTGACGCGGATCTTTTACCAGCGGCAGCAGTATGCTGACGCCAGGCTCTACCTGGAGCGTATTCCGGAACTGGAAGAAACTCCGGAAGGGCGTCTGCTGCAGGGGGCGCTCGACATCGCCGAAGGGGATCCCTCGCATGGCGTAGAGCGCCTGAGCGCCCTGTCTCCCGGCGACCTGCTGCCCGCCGACCAGGTCCTGCGGGCGGACGCCCTTGCCCGCGGTCTGGCGGCTGAGCAGCGAACGCTGGAGGCACTGCTGGTGCTGCACCGTCAACTGGCAACCGAAAGCACAGCGGCCGCGGATCGAACAACCCTGTTGCGACTGGCCCACGAGTTGCTCGACTCCCTGGATACCGCCGACCTCGACGAAGCCGCTTTCATGTTCGCCGGCACCGCCATCGGTCAGGATGCCCTTCTGCAGCAGGCGCAGCGCCTGGTTTCCCGGGGACAGACCGAGCAGGCGTTGCCGCTGGTCCGAAAGCTGGTGGCCGATCCGACCCCCTTTGCCTACCGGCGCGACGCGGTCCTGCTGCTCGATCGGTTGACCGGTCAGCCCTGGCTGCAGCGGGCGGTGGGCATCATGCTGCCCCTTTCCGGTCGCTATGCCGCTTTTGGCGAACTGATCCGCAAGGGAATGGACCTCGCCCTGCAGCTGCATCCCGACAGCGGCATCCGCTTTATTTACCGTGATGTGGCCGGTGCCGAGGATTCCGCCCTGGTTGTTGACCGGCTGGCCAACGAAGAGCGGGTCATGGCCCTGGCGGGGCCGATTACCGGAACCCGTGCCCTGACGGCGGCCGGTCAGGCCCAGCAGCAGCAGGTGCCGTTGATTTCCCTCTCCCAGCGTGACGGTATCCCCGAACTCGGCAACTACATTTTTCGCGATACCCTGACCAGTCGGCTGCAGGTCCGGGCCCTGGCCCGCTACGCGGTCGAGGAAAAGGGCTACACCTCCTTCGGTATTCTGCGTCCGCAGAACCGGCTCGGTGAGGAGTTCGCGCGCCTGTTTTCTGAAGAAGTCCTCGTCCTCGGCGGGCTGGTGGTCGACGAGGAGGTCTATCCGACCGATGCCACCGATTTCAGGCGTCAGATCAGGATGCTGATGGGGCAGGATCCCGAAGCGCCGGACGAGCCGGCGGAAATGACTGAGGAGGAGCAGCTTGAGGACCTCTTTGTCCCTGATTTTCCGGCGGTCGACTTCGATGCCCTGTTCATTCCCGATTATGCCGACATGGTGGCTCTGATCGTTCCTCAGCTGCCTTTCTACGGGATCGAAAATATTCCGCTGCTCGGCATCAACGGCTGGAATTCCCCCGACCTGGTCCGCAATGCCGGCCGCTATGTCGAGGGCGCGGTCTTTCCGGACGGCTTCTTCCGTCACAGCAGTTACCCCTTCGTCGAGGACTTTGTCCGTCTCTACTATGACCGCTACGGCGAGGAACCGTCGATTCTTGAGGCTCAGGGCTTCGATGTCGCCGGGCTGCTGCTGAGCATCCTTGAACGTCCCGACGTCACGACCCGCGAGGATGTGCGTCTGGCTCTCAGCCGGCTGAGTCATTATCCGGGAGTGACCGGTGCCACCAGTTTCGATTTCCAGGGGGAGGCGGAGAAGGAACTCTTCCTGCTGCAGGTCCAGAACGGCCGTATCGTGCAGATCAATTGATCATGCGACCCTTCTGCACCCAACGTCTGTCGCTGCTCTGCGGACTGCTGTTCGCCATCCTCTGCGGATGCGTTCCGCCTTCAGCATCGGTTTCCCCGGCGGAAGCCGAGGGCGACGCGATGGTGACCGGTGTTGCCGGCCGGGTGGTTGATGCCGGCGGCAAGCCGGCGGCCGGGGCCTGGGTTTATGCCTACCGCAGTGACCGCACCGGGCTGCGCGGTCCGGCCGATTTTGCCGCCCGGGTGGATGCGGACGGCAGCTACCTGCTCGATCTGACCGAAGGAAATTACTGGCTGGTGGCCCGCCTGCGCCAGGGGCGAGCCGACAGCGGACCGCCGCGACGTGGAGACGCCTGGGCGCCTTACCAGCGCAACCCGGTGCGGTTGCGGGCGGGGTCCGTCGAACGGGTCGATTTTATTCTGCAGAAGGTTGTCAGCCCGACGCTGTTGCGTCAGGGCAGCCTGGTCAGCGGCGATACCGGCTTTTCCGGCACCCTGGTCGACTCCCAGGGGCAACCGCTGGTCGGGGCTTTCGCCCTCGCCTACCGTGACGCCGACCTGCGGCGGATGCCCGATTTTACCTCCACCCCGGCGACCGACCGGGGACGCTTCACTCTCTTCGTCAGCCGGCCGGGACACTACTGTATTGCCGCTCGACTCAAAACCCGTGGCCAGCCGCAGCCGGGTGAGCCCTACGGAATCCTCGGGCGGGGGAAAGCCGGCTGTCCCAGGGTCGAAGCGGGGCAGATCCTGGATGTCGGCCCTATCGTCCTCAGCCCTTTTCACCAGTAGCTGGCTGGGCAAAAACGCCCCTCCGCGGCGTTGCCCTCACCCAACAAAGTCCCTTCCCCTTCCAGGTCCGTCTTGTTCCGCGGGGATGCGGCCGTCTTGCATCTGGATATTGTTGCTCAGACCGGGTGACGATTTTTTTACATCCCGGGAGAGTCTCCCTCCCCCAGGTCGAGCAGGGCATGCAGCATGGCGACCCGCGACATCTCCGCGCCGACCGCCGTCGCCCGTTTCAGGGGTTCCGCGTAGATCGCCGCCAGTTCCAGCGGCCGCTGCTGCTGACGGTCAATCATCATGCTCGGCCGGTAATGGTCCATCTGCCCGGTCATCGTCAGCAGTTGGCCGATAAATGCCGGTCCGTCAATCGTCTCGCGCAGCCCCTGGCGGTTGGCGGCGGCGACCACTTCCGTCATCATCTTTTCGACCAGGGCGCGGCTGCCGGCATGCGCCAGAAGTTCGGTCACATCCCGCCCGGTCAGGGCGCAGAGGCCGTTGAAGGGGATATTCCAGACCAGCTTTTCCCAGCGGCAGCGCAGCAGATCGGCAACCGCCTCGCAGGGGATGCCGGCTGCGCAGAACCGCTCGGCCAGTTCTTTGGCCCGCGGCGTCAACCCGGCGGCGAATTCCCCTAGGCGGATGCGGCCCTCGCCGAGGTGCAGCACCTCTCCCGGTTCACCCCGGTTGGAACAGAGAAAAGCCACGCCGCCGAGGATCCGTTCGGCGCCGAAGGCGGTCGCCAGCAGTTCCTCGTTGCCGAGCCCGTTCTGCAGGGTGAGAATGGCCGTCCGCGGCCCGAGCAGCGGGCGGACCAGATCGACCAGTACCGGGTTGGCGAAGGTCTTCAGGCCGACCAGCACCAGGTCGACCGGGCCGATTTCGCGGCTGTCGCGATAGCCCCGGATTTGCGGCAGATGGAAATCCCCATGGACGGAACGCACAATCAGTCCGTCCCGACGGAGGGCTTCATAATCACGCCGCAGCAGAAAGTGCAGATCCTCTCCGGCGCGCTGCAGCATGGCCCCGTAGTAGAGGCCGAGGGCACCGGAACCGACGACGGCAATCTTCATGGCAGGACTCCTCCAGGTCGGGTCGTGATGGATCAGAAGCGGGTCCGCCATTTCAGCATGGCTGTCTTGCGGCCCAGTTCCAGGTCGAGACCGTGGCGGTCGCGCAACCGCTGCAGGGTGTCCAGGCGTTGGTCGCGGTTGGACTTGTGGGCGCCGTTGACGGCATTGTAGATGTTGCCCGAATACCAGCCCAGTTCGAAAAAGACCAGGATGCCGCCGAGAACCTGGTTGTCGTTGTCGAATGCCTCGATGGCGGCAAGAATAAAGGCGGCGTTGAGCGCGAAGGAGATGCCGGCGTCACGAGTCCGGCCGACATAGAGCTGCCCGGCGCCAGGCAGCAGGGCCGACAGGCTGCCGGCCAGGAGAGGGGATTTTTCCTCCAGTTGCCGTAGCTGGTTGAGGTCGGCCGCCAGTTCCGCGGCCTGCGGTTGGGTCAGACGGGAGAGTTCGTTCCCGGCGGCGGAATAATCCTGTTGTTCAATAAAGGTCCAGGCAACCCGGTATCGGGCCGAAGGAGCCTGCTCCGGATGCAGTTCGCCCAGCAGCCGGTAACGTTGTCGGGCCTGTGTATAAAGTCCCCGGCGAAAGGGGATCTCGGCGTAGAGCAGGGCCCCGCGCAGGGCCTCGGGGCTGGTCGGCCAGTTTTTCTGCAGCAGCTGCAGCTGTTCTTCCGCCTGCTCCCAACGGTCCCCGGCCAGGTAGCCGCGGGCGATGCGTAACCGGGCGTGGGCTCCTTCGTCCGCTTGTGGATGCTGGAAAAGGAAGCGTTTATACTCGGTGATGGCGCGGTAGTAATCGCCCTCGGCATAGAGGGAATCGGCAAAATTGAGTTGCGGCAGGCCGGTGGCGGCAAAGGCCGGAGCGGTGATGATCAACAGTAGCAACAGGGGGGCGGGAAACAGGCGGGACATAATCGCTCCTGGGCGGTTGGAGGCTTGTCGGTTCAGGATCCGGGCGCGTCACGCGGGGATCGTCGACTTGCAAAAAGCGTGAGGGATCGTTAAAATAATCCCCGGTTCGTCAACGGCGGAATGCGCCAGCCGAATCCTAGCACAGCGGCCCTTTTTCGAGCCAGGCCAAATCCCTAAGTCCCTGTTTCTAAAGCCTTTCAAAATTGACTTCAAAAACGACTTGTGTTAAACTGGAAAAATGCAAAAAACAAATGAGTTCAAAATCGGCGATCGAGCGGTTTACCCGTCCCAGGGCGTGGGTGTCATTGAAGCAATTGAGTCCCGCGAATTCTCCGGAGTGGAAAACAAATTTTACGTCCTGCGCATCGTTGACAGCGACATGACCATCATGGTTCCGGTGGGCAACGTCTCCCAGGTCGGTCTGCGGCGCCTGGTCAACAAGAAACAGGTGGCCACCGTCTATGAGCTGCTTGAAGACAAGGCGGACATGTCGGGTGGGGTGGCGTCCTGGAGCCGCCGGCAGCGTGAATACAACGAGAAGATCAAGTCGGGTGACCTGATGGAAGTCGCCGAGGTGCTGCGGGAACTCTACCTGATCAAGGAAGACAAGGAACTCTCCTACGGCGAAAAGAAGGTTCTGGAACTGGCGCGCAAGCTGCTGGTTTCCGAGATCGCTCTCGCCGAGGGCAAGGCCGAGGAAAAGATCGCCCAGCGGGTCGAGAGCATGCTGCTCAACTGAGTCGCTGCCGGCAGATACAGCACGAGGCCGGGCCGTTGCGCCCGGTCTTTTTTATTTTCCCTGAATCAGTGAGTGCCTTGTCGGCGGATAGCACAAGTCATTGATCTGCCTGAGCTTCCCAAAAATCACCAGTGAACCTATGGGTGCGCTTCAGATTTTTGGAAATCTCATTCAGATCAAGCACTTGCACTCGCCATCCAACAGGAACTCACTGATTCAGGGTCTCCTCAATCAGTGAGTCATTCACCAGGTTCAGGTTGAACCGTAGATGACACGAGCGGAGTTGGAAAGATGGCAGTTCTGGCGTTGATTCCGGCCGCCGGTATCGGTCGGCGGATGGGGGCCGATGTCAGCAAGCAGTTTCTGACGCTCGCCGGTCGTCCGATCCTCGCTCATACCCTGGATATTTTCCAGTCCAGCTCCCTGGTCGATGCGATTATCCTGGTCGTGCCGCGGCAGGAACAGGACGTCTGCCGTCGCCAGGTTCTTGCCCCCGGCCGTTATTCCAAACTGCACCCGCTGGTTGACGGTGGTGCCGAGCGCCAGGATTCGGTCCGCAACGGGTTGCGGGCCAGCGGTGCCGCCGCTGATGATATCGTCCTCATCCATGATGGCGTCCGGCCGTTGTTTGATCCGGACCATCTGCCAGAACTGATTGACGCAGCAGAGAAAACCGGTGCCGCGGTCCTTGGGGTGCCGGTCAAGGATACCGTCAAGCGGGTCGCGGCCGGACGGGTCACGGAGACCCCGCCGCGCACTGACCTGTGGCTGGCACAGACACCGCAGGCCTTTCCCTTTGCCGTCATCGCCGAGGCCCATGAACAGGCCCTGACAGAGGGATTCGCCGGGACTGACGATGCCTCGCTGGTGGAACGGCTGGGGCACCCGGTGGCGATGGTGACAGGCGATTACCGCAACCTGAAGATCACCACCCCGGAAGACCTGCTGGTCGCCGAAGCCCTGATGGACAGAGGAGGGAACAGATCATGATGCGTATCGGCCATGGTTATGATGTTCACCGCCTGGTTTCAGGCCGTCGACTGGTGATCGGCGGGGTCGAAATCCCCTACCGCCTCGGCCTGCTTGGGCACTCCGATGCCGATGTGCTGCTGCACGCCATCTGCGACGCGGTTCTCGGCGCGGTTGCCGAAGGGGATATCGGCCGTCACTTTCCCGACAGCGACCCGGATTACGCCGGCATCGACAGCCGCAAGCTGCTGGCCGAATCGGTGCGCGTCGCCGAAGGCCGGGGCTACCGGATCGGCAACATCGACGCCACCATCATTGCTCAGCAGCCGAAGATGGCGCCGCACATCCGCGCCATGGTCGAGAATATCGCCGGTGCCTGCGGGGTCGATGTCCGCCAGGTCAACATCAAGGCCACCACGACCGAGGAACTCGGTTTCACCGGTCGCGGCGAGGGGATTGCCGCCCATGCCGTGGTGCTGCTGAAGAATGTCGACATCAGCGCCGAGTTGGATGTCTGAAGGTCGGTACCAAGTTGGCCAGGAAACCCTCTTTAACGGAGAGTCCGCGGAGAGGGGAGAGCCCGCAGAGAAAATCGAATCATGATTCAACACAATTCAGAGATTCTCTCCATCTCTGCGCCTCTCCGTTAAGTCGCCTTTGCCTCCCTTTGCGGCAAAGGATTTTCATCCATAAACTTATAAATAGACAGCTGATCCATGAGCGAAGCAATCACGACACCGAGCAATTTCATCCGCAACATCATTGATGCCGACCTCGCTGACGGCAGGCGCACTGAGGTGGTGACCCGTTTCCCGCCGGAGCCGAACGGTTACCTGCATATCGGCCACGCCAAGAGCATCTGCCTCAATTTCGGCTTGGCCGAGAGCTACGGCGGTCGCTGCCATCTGCGCTTCGATGACACCAATCCGGCCAAAGAGGAGGATGAGTACGTCGAGGCGATCAAGCGGGACGTCGCCTGGCTCGGTTTCGACTGGGGGGACCATCTCTACTTCGCCTCCGACTACTTCGACCAGCTCTACGCCTGGGCGGTGCAGTTGATCAAAGACGGCAAGGCCTATGTCGACAGCCAGAGCGCCGAGCAGATGCGCGCCAATCGCGGCACCCTGACCGAGCCCGGCGTTGACAGCCCCTACCGGAATCGCAGCGTGGAGGAGAATCTTGACCTGTTCGAGCGGATGAAGAAGGGCGAGTTTCCGGACGGAGCTCACATCCTGCGGGCGAAGATCGACATGGCCTCGCCCAATCTCAACCTGCGCGACCCGGCGATGTACCGGATTCTGCACGCCGAACATCACCGCACCGGCGACACCTGGTGCATCTACCCGATGTACGACTTCGCCCACGGCCAGGAGGACTCCATCGAGGGGATCACCCATTCGATCTGCACCCTCGAGTTCGAAGCCCATCGACCCCTTTACGACTGGTTCATCGCCCAGCTCGGCATCCATGCCCCGCAGCAGATCGAGTTCGCCCGGCTCAACCTCTCCTACACGGTGATGAGCAAGCGCAAGCTGCTGCAGCTGGTCGAGGAGGGCCTGGTCTCCGGCTGGGATGATCCACGCATGCCGACCATCTCCGGCATGCGTCGGCGCGGCTACCCGGCGGCGGCGATCCGTAATTTCTGCGAGCGCATCGGGGTCGGCAAGGCGGATGCCTGGATCGATCTGTCGGTGCTGGAAGACTGTGTCCGCGAGGTACTCAACGAATCCGCCCTGCGGCGGATGGCGGTGCTCAAGCCGCTCAAGGTGACGATCACCAACCTGCCGCAGCCGGAAGTGGCCTGCCGCGGCGCCAACCACCCGCAGCAGCCGGAGCGCGGTGAGCGTGAACTGCTGCTGACCCGTGAGATCTACGTCGAGCGGGACGATTTCATGGAGGACGCGCCGCGCAAGTTCTTCCGTCTCGCTCCCGGCCGCGAGGTACGGCTGCGCAATGCCTGCGTGGTCAGGTGCGACGAGGTGATCAAGGATGATGCCGGCGAGGCGGTCGAACTGCTCTGCAGCTGTGATCCCGAGACCTTCGGCGCCAATCCCGCCGACGGTCGCAAGATCAAAGGCACCATCCACTGGGTTTCGGCCGTCCATGGCCGGCAGCTGCCGGTGCGGATCTACGACCGCCTGTTCCGGGAAGAAAATCCGGACAAGGCCGGCGACTTCCGCGATTGCCTCAACCCCGAGTCACTGCTCGAAACCCGAGCCTGGGTCGAACCGGCGCTGCTGGAAGTTGCCCCCGGTGAAACCGTGCAGTTCGAGCGGACCGGATATTTCACCGCCGACGCGGTCGACTCAAAGCCCGGCGCCCCGGTCTTCAACCGCACCGCGACCCTGCGCGACAGCTGGGCGAAGTTAAAAAAATAAGCGGGGCTGACGAGAGCGCCAAGAAGGGCAAAAACTCTTTCAACGGAGAGTCGGAGAGGAACAGAGAAAGAGAGAAAATCTTTTTGGATTTTAAAAACCCAAAAAGCTCTTATGACTTTCTCCGCGCCCTCTCCATCTCCACGTCTCTCCGTTAAGAAAGGTTTTCTTGTGGCCCTTGGCATCTTGGCCCAAAACTGATTTTCAGGAGCACTCAATGAGTCTGCGTGTTTACAATACCCTCAGCGGGAAGAAGGAAGAGTTCAAGCCGATCGAGCCGGGCAAGGTGCGGATGTACGTCTGCGGCGTCACCGTCTACGACTATTGCCATATCGGCCACGCCCGCGCCAACATTGTCTTCGATATCATCTACCGCTACCTGCGGTATGTCGGGTTCGATGTCACCTACGTACGCAACTACACCGACGTCGACGACAAGATCATCAAGCGCGCCAACGAGCGGGGCATCTCCAGCAGGGAGCTCTCCGAGGAGTTCATCCGCGCCTTTGATGAGGATATGGCAACCCTCGGTCTGGCGCTGCCGACCTATCAGCCGAAGGCGACCGACTATATCGCCGAAATTATCGCCCTCTGCGAGAAGCTGATCAACCGGGGGCTCGCCTATGAGGCCGGCGGCGATGTCTACTACCGGGTGCGGAAATTCCCCGGTTACCTGAAGCTCTCCAAGCGCAACATGGAGGAGATGCAGGCTGGAGCGCGCATCGCTCCGGGGGAGCAGAAGGAAGATCCGATGGATTTCGCCCTCTGGAAGGCGGCCAAGCCGGGTGAGCCGAACTGGGAATCCCCCTGGGGCGCGGGGCGGCCGGGCTGGCACATCGAGTGCTCGGCGATGAGTTCCTCGCTGCTCGGTGAGACCTTCGATATCCACGGCGGCGGTCGCGACCTGATCTTCCCCCATCACGAGAACGAGATCGCCCAGTCGGAAGGCGCGAGCGGCAAGCCGTTTGTCAACTACTGGCTGCACAACGGCTTCGTCAATGTCGACCAGGAGAAGATGTCGAAATCCCTCGGCAACTTCTTCACTATCCGCGACATTCTCAAGAACTACGACCCCGAGGTGCTGCGTTTCTTCATCCTCACCGCCCATTACCGTTCGCCGATCGACTTCTCCGACCAGAATCTCAAGGAGGCGAAGGCCGGCCTGAGCCGTTTCTACGAGGCCCTCAAGGCGGCGGATGAAACCCTGCGAAGCCACCCGTTGCCCGAGCGGCCCGTCTGCCCCGAGATCTCCGACGCCGAGCGCGAAGTCTACGACAAGATCGAACATCTGGACGATTTCTTCGCCGCGGCGATGGATGATGATTTCAACACCGCCGCCGCCATCGGCCATCTGTTCGAGGCGGTGCGCGGCATCAACCGGCTGATCGGTGAAGCGCGTTTCGATGAGTGCAACCTGTCGCTGCGGGTGATCGAGGACGGCGCGAAAAAGTTGCGCGAACTCGGCGGCGTGCTCGGCCTGTTCGGTTCCGACCCGGCGGCTTGGCTGGAAAGGCAGAAGAGTGCCGGGCTGCAAGGCGCGGGACTGAGCGCCGAGGCGATCGAGGAGTTGATCGAGGAACGCCGGGCGGCGCGGCAGAACCGCGACTTCGCCCGCGCCGACCAGATTCGCGACGCCCTCGCCGCGCAGGGGATCGAGCTGCTCGACTCGAAGGACGGGACGAGCTGGAAGGTCAAATAAGTCGGGTCCGTTCAGAAAAACACGAAGCCCCCGCAACCGGGAACCGGTTCGGGGGCTTCGTGTTTTTTGGGGCCGCCAAGGCGCCAAGAAGGTCAAAAAACTTATTAACGCAGAGGCGGAGAGGGGCTGAGATGGAGAGAAAACCTTTTGGGGTTAAAACCAAAAACAGCCTTTTGTTTTCTCTGCGTTCTCTCCCTCTCTGCGACTCTCCGTTGAAAAAGGTTTTCTTGGCGTCCTTGGCGCCTTGGCGGCCCAAAGCCTACTGCCCGTACTTCTCCCGCAGCACCCGCTTGTTGATCTTGCCGACGCTGGTCTTGTTGATCTCCTCCACCAGCCGCACCTTGAGCAGCAGCGCCTGTTTTGACATCATCCCCTTGTCGATAAATTCACGAACCAGGCCGACCAGCGATTTCTCGTCCGGGGCCGCATCGCCTTTCGGTACCACCAGTGCCAGCGGGCGCTCACCCCACTTGTCATCGACGATACCGATCACCGCCACCTCGGCGACGGCCGGGTGCTGGCCGAGAATATCCTCTACCTCCAGCGACGAAAGCCATTCACCGCCGACCTTGATCACGTCCTTGATGCGGTCGGTGATTTTGACGTAGCGTTTCCGGTCCATGCTGGCGACATCGCCGGTGTGCAGGTACCCGCCGCGCCAGAGGGTTTCGGAGTTACGGTGATCCTTGAGGTAGCCCTGGGTCAGCCATGGGGCACGGACAACGATCTCACCGACCGCCTCGTCGTCCGCGGGGACATCCCGCAACTCTTCATCGACCACCCGCAGATCGACCAGCGGCATCGGCCGCCCGGTTTTACAGCGGATCTCGACCTCATCGTCGGCCGACAGATCCTCTTCACCGATATGGGCAACAGTCAGCACCGGGCAGGTCTCCGACATGCCGTAACCGGCGAAGATATCTATGCCGCGATCCAGGGCGGCGCGGCACATCGCCTGCGGCAGAGCGGCTCCGCCGATCAGCACCTTCCAGCCGCGCAGGTCGATGGTGTCGATTTTCGGGTGACTGAGCAGCATGTGCAGAATGGTCGGCACGCAGTGGGAAAGGGTGACGCCCTCGTCCTTGATCAGCTCCAGCAGGGTGTCGGGCGCGTAGCGACCGGGATAGACCTGTTTGATGCCGAGAGCGGTGGCGACATAGGGGAAGCCCCAGGCGTGGACATGGAACATCGGCGTGATCGGCATGTAGACATCTCCCTGGTGGAAGCGTCCTTGCCTGGTCGGGGTTCCCAGGGCGGCCAGCACCCCGAGGGTGTGCAGCACCAGCTGGCGGTGGCTGAAATAGACGCCCTTGGGCATGCCGGTGGTGCCGGTGGTATAGAAGGTGGTGGCACGGGTGTTTTCGTCGAATTCGGGGAAATCGAATGTCGCAGGGCTCTCTTCCAGCAAGGTTTCATATTCACCGGCAAAGGCGACGGTTGAAGCGGGTGCGGAGTCCTCATCCTGCAGCAGAATGTAGTTTTTCACCGTGTCGATGCGGCCCTTGATCGCTTCGAGAATCGGCAGGAAGTCGGCATGAATCAGCAGCAGGTCGTCCTCGGCGTGGTCGATGGTGTAGAGAATCTGCTCCGGTGACAGGCGGACATTGACCGTGTGCAGCACCGCGCCGAGCATCGGCACGGCAAAAAAGCACTCCAGGTAGCGGTGGCTGTCATAGTCCATCACCGCCACCGTGTCCCCCGCCTTGACGCCAAGCCGGCGCAGGGTGCCGGCCAGTTGGCAGACCCGCTGGCGGAAGGCGCGGTAGTCGTGACGGCGCAGTTCGCGGTAGACGATCTCCTGCTCCGGGTTGTCGACCACCGGGGCGTTGAAGAGGTTCTTGATCAGCAGGGGATAGGTGTAGGCGGAGGCGGTGCGTTCGATCAGCGTACTCATGGCGATACTCCTTGCCGAAAAGGGATATGGTGGAAAGGTAACTTTTGTTTGCCTGGACTGAATTCTGTCTAGCATGCACGGCCACGGGGCTCAAGGAAAAAGGAGGAGGAATGCGGACGGTCCCCCCTTTCTTTTCCGGGCATTTTGCTGGACGTAGCTCTTATAAAGAATATTCCTGGCAATGCTCAGTCCGCCCGGCATTCCCGTTCGGTAAGAAAGGACTTGTCTTTTGGGGCGCCTGGCGATAATCTTGCCGAAGAGGAAGATTTATGTTCACGGAGGGCTCATGGTTGCCGAAAAAATACCGTACGGGAAGATTGACGATCTTGAACAACTGGGGGTGGTGATCCGCCAGGTGCGCAAGGAACAGGGGGTGACCCAGGAAGAGCTTTCTGCCCTGGTCGGAGTGGGGCCACGGCTGATCGGCGAGATTGAGCGTGGGAAACCGACAGCGGAAATCGGCAAGGTGCTCCGGCTGCTGTCCGGCCTTGGCCTGTCGCTGTCTATCCAGCCCCGTACATCAAGAGACTGGCGGGAGTAAACCATGGAACAGTTGCAGGTCTATCTGAATGATCGTCTCGTCGGGCGTTTGAACCGTGACCGTGGCCGGCTGTCGTTTGGTTACGATCGCAACTGGCTGGATGATCCCGCGGCCCATCCTCTGTCGCTGTCTCTGCCCCTGCGCGAGGCGCCGTTTGACGATGCCGAAGCCCGCAGTTGGTTCGGCAACCTGTTGCCGGAGGGGGATTTTCTCAATCTCATCGCCCGACGTCTGGGGCGCAGTACGGGTGATGTCTTCGGTCTGCTGGTCGATCTGGGGGGTGAGTGCGCCGGAGCGGTCAGCCTGCTGGAACCGGGGCGCATTCCGGAGAAAGGGGACTACCGGCGGCTTGATGAAGACGCGCTTTACCGCCTTGTCACCGACGATCCTCCCCCGGCCTGGCTGGGAGAGGATCGGGGTGTACGCCTGTCTCTGGCCGGGGCGCAGAACAAGGTGCCGGTTTATGTCGACGATTCCGGCATCCACCTGGCCACCGGCCGTCAGGCGACCAGCCATATTCTCAAGCCCCGGATTCGCGCCGTCATCGATCTGCCGCATACGGTGGAAAATGAAGTCTTCTGCATGCAGCTGGCAGGCCGGTTGGGGCTGGCGGTCCCCGCTGCACAGATCGGGGAGGTGCGCGACCAGACCTTTTATCTGGTCGAGCGGTTCGACCGCTGTCGCGGCCAGGACCGGATCGAGCGGCTTCACCAGGAAGATTTCTGCCAGGCGCTCGGTGTCGAGGCCAACCTCAAGTATGAGGAGAATGGCGGGCCGTCGACCGCCGCAATCTGGCGGCTGCTGCAGCGTCACAGCTCGGCCCCGGCTGCAGACGGGCGTCAGATGCTGCGCTGGATAGGATTCAATTTCCTGATCGGCAACGCGGATGCTCACGGCAAAAATATCGCCCTGCTTTATCGTGGCGACGGTCGTATCCGTCTGGCCCCCTTCTATGACCTGCTCTGCACTGCCGTCTATCCTCCCCTTGACCGGCGGCTGGCCCTGCGCCTCGGCGGGGAGCGCCGCCCGGAGCGCCTGCGTCGACGCCACTGGGAACGGCTGGCCCGGGATCTGAAAATAGCCCCTCGCGCCATTTTTGCCGAATTGGAACAGTTGACTCGGGCCATCGAAAAAACCGCTGAAGCCCTTGCCTGGCAATTCACGGACCGCTACGCCTGCGAAGAGACGATGAACGGCATTCTGGAAATCATCCGGCAGCGCAGCAGCTGGGCCTGGGCGGTACTGGGTGGGTGGCCTGATTGAAGGAGGAGCTGGTCCATGTCTCTGCTTCAAGTTGCAAGGGCAGATGGGTGAGGGGAGGCAGATGAGAGAAAATGGTATTGTGTCCGTTCGCAGTAATAGTTGAATATCTAGCGGGTTCAAGTCCCGCCCAAGGAGTTGTCCGTACGCCTTGGTAGCTCAAGGGAGCGGCGTTTGAGTAATCAAGGGTCGTGAGTTCCCAATTGGCAAAACAGCAGGCCGTAACGAAAGTGAACCTATCTGTAGCCTCGAAAAACTCATCGAAGATGCCGACCCGGTGGACATACGGGGAAGGCCGTTGCACACAGGTTCTGACAACGGAATCAGCCTGCGTGATCTTCCGGGGTAGCAAGGATGGCATGCTGTGGAAGATATTCAACCCAGTGCTGGAGACCCGGTGCGGTGGCGCGTGAGGAGTGCCAACCAAGGTGTATAAGGGAGACCGAAATCGCCGTGGGTCGTATCGGGAGTCGGAGGGGTTTATAGTACCGTTTGAGATGTTGGGACAACATAACCCGCATCGAGGGAAGGAACCCTACTTTGTTCACGCAACCGAAGAGTGGAAGGTGAGGGGATTGCAGATATGCTAACAACCCCTGAAAAGATCAGAACACTACAGAGGAAGCTTTACCGCAAGGCCAAGCAGGACTCGGCCTGCCGCTTCCACACCTTGTACGACAAGGTCTACCGGGCTGACATCCTCAGTCATGCCTATGCCCTTGTTCGCGCCAACAAAGGGAGTGCCGGGATTGATGGCGTGACCATTGTGGCTATTGAGCGGGAAGGGGTCGCCGCATTCATTGCGGAGCTGGAAGACGCACTGAGAAACAAGACGTATAAGCCCGATCCAGTTAAACGGGTCATGATACCCAAGAGCGATGGAGGTCAGCGCCCCCTGGGTATCCCGACTATCCGGGATCGGGTGGCCCAAATGGCCCTGAAGCTGGTCATTGAGCCAATCTTCGAAGCAGACTTCTGCGATACATCATACGGATTCAGACCGAAGAAGTCGGCCCACGCCGCAGTCGATGATGTGACCTACAGCATGAGCACGGCAACAGATAAGCCAAACCTAAAGCTACCGAGACCTGCCCTCTACTCTACCCGGAATTTACGGAATTTAAAAACATGTTCCTCTGTTAAAGGCCCGGCTATGTTTTTGCCAGGAAATAAAGAAAGCCTCGTCCGCAGAATCTGTGGGTAGGCCGATATAAAAATTAGAGCATTGCCC
>NZ_PPFX01000055.1 GCF_002898515.1 Geothermobacter hydrogeniphilus
AAGCCAAAGGACTCTGACCCCGTCCAGAGGACGGGGGTTTCTACTTCACACTAAAGGTGAAGATCCGGCCGCAATCCTTGCCAACAATCCAGACAAAATCGCCTATGCCATCGGTGCATCTTCCGGAGAGTCAAGCGCCAAGGCGGCAACAGCCGGCAAGGCGGCAATCGGCGTCGCCAACCACGGCATAGCCTGTGCGGCTGTCAAAGCGGGAAAAGCCAAGGCCGCAGTCGTGAAGAACTGGTGGTGGGAAACCAACCGGAAAAAGTTCCCGGGATTGGCCTTGTATAAACTTCCCGGCATCTCGATAACCAGGAATCCCGACAATGTGCTGACGGCCTCCAACGCCGTCCCCGCCGACATTCAGAAAAAGATCGCGGCAGCGGCCCGGGCACGCAAAGATGCATTCGGTGCTCCCCAAATGGCCCCGTTCGATATTTCCAGGCTCGATTTCCCTCTTGAGCTGATGGCCAAGGGGAAAATCGACCCTATGACCTACAGCTGGTAATTCGCTTCTCCGCGGTCCGGCAATTCCCTGACCGGGCCGCTCTTTTCTTTCCGGCAGGCAATGGAGTTACAACAGATGAGTATCGCCCAAAAACTACCCCTGCTGATTTTCGTGACTCTGACGGCAACCTTTGTCCTGCTGGCGATTCTTAATAGCGTCGGTGTCACCCGAAACAATCAGAAAATTGTCTCATCAACCCTCGAACAGGCAAGATCAAGCAACAACGCCTCAATTGCCCTGCTACAGGAGAATTCCAAAACAATCGCCACCAGCCTGGCGCGCGCTGACCAGACGATTCGGAGCATCATTCTCAATCTCTACCAGGATTCTTTCAATACCCTGGTCAAGGCAATGGCCAACCAGATTTTTCCCATGGTCGAAAGTTTTGATTTTGACTCAGCCAGGGAAGTGGTCCAGCAGATCCTGGACTCCAACCAGGCCGTCAGCTGGGCCAGGCTGACCACGGCGGAGAACCCGGGAGATGATGACATCATACTCTTCGGTCACCACTCCGACACCTCGGATCGCATGAATTTCAGCCAGACGATCAAGAATGAATTTGCTTTTCTGAAAATAGACCTTCAGGTCAGTCTTGCGGGAATGCAGGATCTGGCAAAGGTTGCAGCCATTTTTGAACAGATCAACCAACTCAATCGCGAGATGGCCGACAAGCTCACCAGCCAGAGCCAACAGGCACTGAACGAAGCTGTGGTCTATGCTCAACAGATCGGTGACCAGCAACAGCGACATCTCAATTGGCTCAACATCTCCCTGATGTCAGGAGCGCTGCTTCTGGTCTGCGGCATTCTCACCCTTATGGTACGACGCATGGTGAGTAGACCACTCGCACAGACAATGGAAATGCTGGAAGACCTGGAAAAAGGCCATCTCGACAAACGTCTCGCCATCATGAGCCGCGACGAAATCGGACAGATGGCCATGGCGCTGAACAACTTTGCCGACAGCCTGGATTCCGAAATGGTCGCCAACCTGGAAAAACTGGCCGCTGGCGACCTGACCTTCGAAGTCGTGCCGCGTGACGCACAGGACAAGATCCGGGGAGCGCTGCAGAAACTCGGTACCGATCTCAACACCATCATGGAAAAGATCCACGTCGCCGGCGAGCAGATCGCCGCCGGCAGCGCCCAGGTTTCCGACGCCAGTCAGTCCCTGTCGCAGGGAGCCACTGAATCGGCCTCGTCGCTGGAAGAGATCGCCGCCTCGCTGAACGAGATGACCGGCCAGATCAAGCAGAACGCCGAGAATGCCGGACAGGCCAACAGCCTTTCCGACGAAGCTCAGAACGCGGCGGAAAAGGGCAACGCCCAGATGCAGGAGATGGTCAGCGCCATGGCCGAGATCGCCGAGGCGGGGCAGAACATCAGCAAGATCATCAAGGTGATCGACGAAATCGCCTTCCAGACCAACCTGCTGGCCCTCAACGCCGCCGTCGAGGCGGCCAGAGCCGGGCAGCACGGCAAGGGCTTCGCGGTGGTCGCCGAAGAGGTCCGCAACCTCGCCGGGCGCAGCGCCAAGGCGGCCCGCGAAACCGCCGAGCTGATCGAGGGCTCGGTCAACCTGACTGAAAAAGGCAGCGGCATCGCCAGCCAGACCGCGGAAGCACTCGATGAAATCGTCCAGGGGATCACCAAGGTCTCCGACCTGGTGGCGGAAATCGCCGTCGCCTCCAACGAACAGGCCCAGGGGATCAGCCAGGTCAACCAGGGACTAACCCAGATTGACCAGGTCACCCAGCAGAACACCGCCAACGCCGAAGAAAGCGCCGCCACCAGCGAGGAACTCTCCAGCCAGGCCGCCCAACTGCGGCAGATGCTCAGCCGCTTCACACTGAAAAACAGCGGCGGCGAAGCCACAGGATCTTTTCTGCCATCTCCTCTCTCGAAACAGCGGACCCCGGCCCCATCCGTGACAGGTGCCACGGACAGCGGCTGGGAACAGATGAATGACCAACCTCAACAGACGATCGCCCTGGATGATGACAATTTCGGATAAATACTGATCTCAAACCTTTCGCCCGCGCCCCCGGCAATCCGCCGGGGGTTCCCTCCCCGCTAAAGACTGCCCGGTCATTATTAGCCTCTTCACATGGGTAATTTTTCTAATTATTCGCCTAAAGCCGGCCTGCTCCGCCACCGATAATAGTGTGTAAGCAACCCGCAGCTGTCCTCTGAAGCAGTGTCGTCGGTCTTGGCGTAAATCACCCGAAACTCATGGCGACAAAATCGCCGCAACCCCCTCAGCAAGTACTGACAACAGATGTGGACATCCCGTAAACGCTATGTGTATTTATTCAATTGTGCCTCCGGGAATTGACCCAAAGCAGTCATCAGCAGGAAGGAAAAATCATTATGACTCTGGCGAACCTGAACATCGGCAAGAAAATCTACCTGGTCACCGGCATCCTGATCCTGATCTTCACCGCCAGCTCTTTCTGGCTCTACGGCCAGTACCGTGATCAGCTCTATGAAGGCAGTCGCGAACAACTGGTCGCGGCGGTCGACACCGCCTGGGGCATCATCGACCATTACAGCAAGAGCGTCGGCGAAGATCTCTCCCGCAGCGAAGCGCAGATGCTGGCCAAGAGCGCCATCAGGGCTCTCAGGTTCGGTGACGGCAGTTATTTCTGGATCAACGACACGACCCCGAAAATCGTCATGCACCCGATCAAGCCGCAACTTGAAGGCAAGGACATGTCCACCGCCAGGGACCCCAACGGCGTCTACCTGTTCAAGGAGATGGTCAATGTCACCGCCAAAGACGGCGCCGGGTTCGTCGAATACCAGTGGGCCAAACCCGGTCACGACAAACCGGTCGACAAGCTCTCCTATGTCCGCAGGCACCCGGACTGGGGCTGGATCGTCGGTGCCGGGGTCTACCTGGATGACGTTCAGAGCCGGGTCGCGGCCGCTTTCTGGTCGGTGATCGGGGTCCTGGGATTCGCCCTGCTGGTCTCCGCGGCACTGGTCTGGTTCCTCGCCCGGCATGTTTCACGCCCCCTCCACCAGACGGTAGAGATGATCGAAGAAATGGAGAAGGGACATCTCGACCGTCGTCTGAACATGGACCGCAAGGATGAGATGGGACGCATGGCCAAGGCGATGGACGCCTTTGCCGACTCACTGCAGAACGAAGTGGTCGCATCCCTGCAGCGACTGGCAACCGGCGACCTGACCTTCAGCATCGAACCACGCGACAACCGGGACGTGGTGCGCGGAGCGCTGCAGAAGCTGGAGCAGGATCTCAACCGGGTGATGCTCGATATCCAGAGTTCCGGTGAACAGATCGCCGCCGGCGCGGGCCAGGTTTCCGATTCCAGCCAGTCCCTGTCGCAGGGGGCCACCGAATCGGCCTCGTCACTGGAAGAAATTTCCGCCTCGATGAATGAAATGTCCTCCCAGACCCGACAGAACGCCGAAAATGCCGACCAGGCCAATCGACTCTCCGATGAAGCCCAGGCGGCCGCGGAAAAGGGCAATCAGCAGATGCAGGAGATGGTTTCGGCCATGGGTGAGATCGCCGACGCCGGCCAGAATATTTCCAAGATCATCAAGGTGATCGACGAAATCGCCTTCCAGACCAACCTGCTGGCCCTCAACGCCGCCGTCGAGGCAGCCCGCGCCGGCCAGCACGGCAAGGGCTTCGCGGTGGTTGCCGAAGAGGTCCGCAACCTGGCCGCGCGCAGCGCCCGGGCGGCAAGGGAAACTGCCGAGTTGATCGAAGGATCAGTCGACCTCACCGAACGCGGCAGCCACATCGCCGGACAAACCGCCGAGGCCCTGGGCAAGATCGTCGACGGCGTTACCAAGGTTTCGAACCTGGTTTCGGAAATCGCCGCCGCCTCCAACGAACAGGCGCAGGGCATCGCCCAGGTCAACCAGGGACTGGCTCAGATCGACCAGGTCACCCAACAGAACACCGCCAACGCCGAAGAGGGCGCGGCCGCCAGCGAAGAACTCTCCAGCCAGGCTGCCCAGCTCCACAACATGCTCTCCCGCTTCAAGCTCAAGCAACATGCCATGGCGACAGTCCCGACCACGATTCCGGCGGCAGCCCCTCCCCGTCCGCCGCAGCCCGTTGCGGCAAACGGAAACTGGGGGGGGATATCCTCCGCTCCCCGGGGAGAGGACATGATCGCCCTGAACGACGATGAGTTCGGTCGATATTGATCCGCAGCGCCCTTCCGCTGAAAAACAGCGGAAGGGCGTTAACCGGCTCACGGCCCCTGCGTAAACAACCAATCGCCCGTCACCTTGCACCTGCGGAGGGGGAGGTCAGGTCCGTCCAGCATGAAACGTGTCACATGGCTGCTTATCAGCCTGGCCGTCATCGCCTCCGGCAGCATCATACTGTCGGTCTGCCACCTGAACATGCTGAGTCAATTTACGGCATTTCCGGCACTGGTCACCTTTATCCTGACCGTTCTGATTGCCTGGTTGACGGCACGCACCAGGGCCGCGTTTGCCAGGCATGACCACCTCCGGCGCCAGTTCCAGCAGCAGAGCCGATTGCTGCAGGCGGTGTTGCGGGCCATCCCGGCACCGATCTTCTTCAAAGACCACCGCGGAATCTACCTCGGTTGCAACCGGGCCTTCGAAACCTTTATCGGTCTTCCACGGGAGAAGATCATCGGCGCCAGTGTCTGGGATGTCGCCCCACGGGAACTGGCCGACAAGTACCACCGGGCCGACAGCGAACTGATGAAACAGGGCGGACAACAGGTCTATGAAACCGAAGTCCAATACGCCGACGGCAGCCGCCATCACGTCATGTTTCACAAGGCGGTCTTCGCCGCCGCCGACGGCAGTCCGGCCGGCCTGGTCGGCGCGATGCTCGACATCACCGACCGCAAGCAGGCCGAACAGGAGATCGAGGAGCTCGCTTACCATGACAACCTGACCGGCCTTGCCAACCGGAGCTTTTTCAAACAGCGCCTGGCCGAATCCCTGACCCAGGCTGCCATCAGCGAACAGCAACTGGCGCTGCTCTTTCTCGATCTCGATCGATTCAAGTACATCAATGACACCATCGGTCATGCCGGAGGGGATCGCCTGCTGCAGCTGGTTGCCGAAAGACTTTCGTGCCTGATTCCCGCCGGCGGAACCCTGGCCCGGCTGGGCGGGGATGAATTTGTCATCATGCTGACCGATGTCCACAACCGGAACGAACTGGAACACTTCGGCAACACCCTGCTCAAGACACTGGAAAAACCTTTCCGCCTGGCGGGCAAACAACTGCATGTTTCAACCAGCATCGGTGTCGCCCGCTATCCCGCCGACGGCAAAGACAGCAGTTCTCTGCTCAAACACGCCGATATGGCGATGTACGCCGCCAAGGAACAGGGCCGCAACAACCTCTGTTTCTACCGGAAACGGATGACCCGGCAGGCCGCGCGGCGCAGGGATATGGAAACCCGCCTGCGCCAGGCGCTGGACAAGGGAGAATTCGCCCTGGTCTACCAACCGCAGATTGACAACCGAAACAGTCGTATTCGCGGTGTCGAAGCCCTGTTGCGCTGGCATCATCCACGACGCGGGCTGGTCTATCCGGCTGAATTTATCCCGATAGCCGAAGAAACAGGTCTGATTCGCACCCTTGGTGAATGGGTTCTGCGTGAATCCTGCCGCCAGTTGCGCACCTGGCGCCACGCGCAGCTTCCCAACCTGCGCATGGCGGTCAACATCTCCGGGCAGCAGTTCAAACAGCCTGACTTTCTTGCCGTCGTCGACCGGGCCCTGCGGGAAGCGGATTTCGACCCTGCCCGGCTCGAACTGGAGATGGAACTGACCGAGACCGTTCTGCTGCACAATGTCGAAACGACCCTCCGCAACCTCAGGGGACTCAAGGAGCGCGGGATCAGCCTGGCCATCGACGATTTCGGAACCGGTTACTCATCCCTGAGCTACCTCAAGGACTTTCCCATCGACCGCATCAAGATCGACCGCAGCTTCGTCGGAGAAATAAGTCATGACGGCAACGCAGCCGCCATCGTCGGCACGATCATCGCCATGGCCCGCAGCCTGGGCCTCGCGGTTATCGCCGAAGGGGTGGAAACAGAACAACAGGTTGAATTTCTGAAGCAACGGGATTGTTTCGAGATGCAGGGCTACTATTTTGCCCGACCGATGCCGGCGGCCGTTCTGGAACGTTATCTCCTGAACATCCAAACCGGTGAAAATCGCCGAAGTACCGGTCTCGTCACCTGCCAGGTAGGACTCACTTGAGGTCGGGAAGCGATAAAATATTTTTAACAAACAATGTTTTAAATTTATCAAAACAACCGTCGATAAGAACTCTACGGGAAAAAATCAACCAGCCTACAAATGGCAAAACCGGGAAAAGGAGAATGAACCATGCAGCAAAACAGGACAAAACTCTGGATCGGATTCATCTGTGCGGTCAGCCTGTTCACCCTGACCGGCCTGGCCTGGGGCATGAACGTCGACGAAGGCAGCGTCAAGAAGGCCAGGGATACCGCGGGCACCAAGCCGACGGTACAGATGGTCATGGACAAGGTCAACCAGGGCGCGGCGCTGATCGCCAAGGAAGGACCGGCAGCCTTTCCCAAGTTCAAGGGGTATGACAGCGATTTCATCTACGCCGGGACCTACATCTGGATCCATTCCGGCGATGACGGCACGATGCTGATGCACCCGATGAAGCCGAAACTCGAAGGACGCAACGTGTTGCCGCTGAAAGACAAGAAAGGCAAACTGCTGTTCGTCGAATTCAACCGCGTCGCCCTCGAAAAAGGGAGCGGCTGGGTCGACTACTGGTGGCCGAAACCGGGTGAGAAAAAACCCTCGCAGAAGGTTTCCTACGTCAAGCTGGCAGAATATGGCGGCAAGAAATACGTGATCGGTTCCGGCGTCTACGACATCACCATGGACCAGATCCAGGCGGCGATGAAGTAATCCGCAAGCTACGTGAGGGCAGTCATGACTTTATCACTCAAAACCAAGCTCGCCCTGCTCAGCGTGATGGCCCTGTCGCTGCTCGCCTTCGTCATCGTGGTCGGGGTCTATTTCAACAACCGCATCGACCAGGCTCACGGCCTGCAGGTTGAAATTTTCCGTGCCACCGAAGATGTACAACAGGCACGGGTCGCTGAAAAGGCCTACCTGCAGTTCTACGACCAGAGTTTCGCCAGGAAACTCCAGGAGAAACTGGACGAGGCCATCAAACACTTCGACCAGTTGCCCACCGAGGAAACCATTGACACCGCGAGCCTGAAAAAAAGTCTGCAGGATTACCGGAAGACTTTTTCCCGGGTGGTCTCACTGCATAAACAGAACGAGTCGCTGGACAACAAGATGAAGGCTGACCTGGCGACCGTCTCGAAGGATCTGTCCACCATCGAGGATGCGGTTCGCGGTCGGGAATTCGACCTGCAGATGGAAGGAGAAACGCTCTCGGAAAACGAGGTCAACCTGCTGTCGCTGGTTCGGGACAGCAGCAATCTCGCCCTGCGGATGCAGAACAGCCTGCAGAAATTCCTGCTCAGCAACGACGCGTCCCATATCACCGCATTCAAAGACTACTTTCGTAACGTCGGCCAGGGGGTTCTCGCCGGGCTGGAACAGTTCTCCAAGGCGAGTGGTGAAGATGACTACATCAAGCCGGCGGTCGAAAGCCGACAGCTGATCGAGGGCAATCTCGCCAGGTTGGACAATGCCCGAGAACTCTTCGGGCAACAGGATGCCACGGTCATGCAGCTGGATGCCATCGGCAAGCAATTGCTCAACGGCAGCGAAACCCTGCTCGCCGCCGGCAGCGCCCTGAAGGAAGCCGCCCGCAGCAAGGCGGTGCTGGTCATCAGCATCGCTACCGCTCTTGGCGCGGGCATCTTCCTGTTTCTCTCCTGGCTGGTGATACGCTCAATCATCCGGCCGCTGCACAAGGGAATCGAACTGGCGGAAACTGTTCAGGCCGGCGATCTTTCCCAGCGGATGGAAGTCAAGGGCAATGACGAAATCGGCCGCCTCGCCGTCGCCCTCAACAAGATGGCGGAAAGCCTTGAGGAAAAAGCCGAATTCGCCACCCGCATCGCCGCCGGCGACCTGTCACACGAGGTCCGCCTGAGTTCGGATCGGGACACCCTCGGGCGGGCACTGAAAACCATGCTCGAAAAGCTCAACCATATCTTCGGGACCATTCACCAGGCGAGCGAACAGGTCGCCTACGGGTCAACCCGGGTCGCCGAATCGAGCCAGACCCTCTCACAGGGGGCCACAGAGTCAGCCTCCTCGCTGGAGGAAATTTCCGCCACCATGAACGAACTCGCCTCACAGACGAGGACCAACGCCGCCAACGCCGATCAGGCCAACCAGTTGACCGGCGTCGCCCAGGGCGCGGCGGAAAAGGGCAACCAGCAGATGCAGGAGATGGTCGAGGCGATGAAGGAAATCGCCGCGGCCGGGCAGAATATCAGCAAGATCATCAAGGTGATCGACGAAATCGCCTTCCAGACCAACCTGCTGGCCCTCAACGCAGCTGTCGAAGCGGCTCGCGCCGGCCAGCACGGCAAGGGCTTCGCAGTGGTCGCCGAAGAGGTACGCAACCTCGCCGGGCGCAGCGCCAAGGCGGCCCGGGAAACGGCCGAGCTGATCGAGAGCTCGGTCACCCTGACCGACAAGGGCGGTCGGATCGCCAATCAGACCGCCGAGGCGCTCGGTGAGATTGTTCAGGGTGTCAACAAGGTCACCGACCTGGTGGCCGAAATCGCCTGTGCCAGCAACGAACAGGCGGAAGGAATCGACCAGGTCAACCAGGGGCTCACCCAGATCGACAACGTCACCCAGCAGAACACCGCCAGCGCCGAGGAAAGCGCCGCCGCGTCCGAGGAGCTGTCGGCCCAGGCCAACCAGCTGCTGCAGATCCTCTCGCAGTTCAAGATGCAGTACCAGAGCGACAGTGATGCGCCCCGGTCACCGCAACCCGTCCCGGAGACCGCCACCGGAAGCTGGCAGGGGATCTCGTTTCAGAGCGCCGACCCGAATGAGCTGATCGCCTGGAGTGACGCGCTGTCAACCGGGGTCGACGGGATGGACAAACAACACCGGAAACTGGTGGACATGATCAATGAGTTGTTCGTCGCCATGCGCGACGGCCGGGATAAGTCCGCCATCGCCCCGATTCTGCAGCAGCTGATCGACTACACCGCAAGCCATTTCTCCGCCGAGGAGATGCTGATGAAAAACCACAACTATCCGGGACTTGAGGAGCATAAAAAACTGCATGCCCAGTTCGTCTCTGAAGTCCTTGATTTCCAAAAACGGTTCGAAAGCGGGCAACGCCTGACGCCGGCCGAGGTCTTCAAATTCCTCAAGGGCTGGCTACTCTACCATATCAAGGCGGAGGATCGTGATGGTTACGGAGTCCTGCTGCGCGAAAACCTGAACTGAGCAACACATGCAACAACGGGCCGCCCGGTGATTCCGGGCGGCCCGTCATGTTTCAATGGAGTGAGAATGAACCCTCAGTCGAGCAGTTCCCTGCGATCCTCACGCCGTTCCTGCCTGAAGCCCTGGCGATCCTCACGCCGTTCCTGCCTGAAGCCTTGGCGGTCCTCATGCCGTTCGACCGCAAAATCTCGCCGGTCATCCCGTTTTTCGCGGCGATAGTCACGTCGGTCATCACGCATCTGCTGACGTGCCTCGTGACGCGCTTCGGGACTGTCGGCCCGCATCAGGGCCCGATGATCCTGGCGCATGTCCCGATGATAGGCACGATTATCCCGGCGGCGGTCCTGGCGGGCGGCATGCACATCCTGGCGACGGTCCCGGCGGACACTCCTGACGTCCTGATGCCGATCCCGGCGATAATCCTGTCGAGCCTGGTGGCGTTCGGCCTTGTAATGGCGGACCTCTCCCCGGCTCGGCCGCTGCCAGGCGAAAGCCGGGGCGGAGAGCAACAGCAGGGCGGCGGTGACGGCAATAATTCCAGTGGTGGTTTTCATCTTGTTCTCCTTGGGGTTGGTCATTGGTAAGTTCAATCTGAAACCAGGTCTGCAGCGCCTGTCTTACCCCGTTAGACGCAAACCGGCGGCCGGGGTTTACAAAGGGGTCAAAAAAGACTGAAATGGTTGACACCATCTGCATTTCGGTTAACTCTAGAATAATCGACCCAGCCTGAGTCAGGCCATCACCACACCGCATCGAAGGAGAATAGAATGGAAAGCCTTACCGTTCAGGAAGCCATCAAACGCTCGATCATGACTGAAAAGAGCGCCATGGATTTTTATCGACTCGGCGCCGGCCACATGACCAACGAGCAGGCGCGTAAAACTTTTGAGCTACTGGCCGGCGAAGAGCGTGACCATGCCCGGATGTTCTACGATCTCTACCAGGGAGATGATCTGCCGGATTTTGACACCCTGATGGCGGCCGACCCGGCAGCTGAAAATGACTGGCTGAGCAGTACCGAAAAGGAGCTTTTTGCCCTGTTCGACGACCGTAAGGCGATGGAAATGGCGATGCAGAAGGAAAAATCTCTCGCCGAGCACCTGCAGCAGATGGCCGACCGGTTCGACCAACCGGAAGTCAAGGAGGTTTTTCTTAAAAACGTCCGGTCCACCGATGGCCATTACCAGCTGATCGAATCGGAATATGCCCGCCTGATGGGCATGGTTCATGAAACTGACATTGACACCTTTGTCCGCGAATAGGACCGTGCCCATCTCCGCAACCCAGCAGGCCCTGCTTGACGCCGTGCGGACCGAGCGGGACGCCATGTACTTTTACCTGCGGGCGGCACGAACCGCGCGTGACGGACGCGCCCGCAGGGTTTTCAACAACTTGGCGGAGGATGAACGTCGACATATCGAATGGTTCCTGGAGACCTGCTCGGGAAACGACCTCCCCGACCTGCAAACCTGTCTTGACCGGGGGCGCAACGAAGCCAATGGCTGGCTGGAGGAACTGGAAAATACCTACGCCGCCGACAGCACCGATCTGGCCGCACTTGAGTTGGCGATGCGCAAGGAAGAGGAACTCGAACAACACCTGCGCCGGCAGGCGGCAAAACAGACTGATCTGCAGATCAAGCGGGTCTACCTGGCCAACGCCGACGCAACCCACCAGCACTACGAAACCATCCGTGCAGAACTGCAGCGACTGAGCGGCGAACAGAACCGGACCTGAATCAGCAAAATCGTCACCGGCGGATATCGCCGGTACCGGCCCCCTTTCGGGAGGACCCCATGCGCGAACGGCCAGACCTGCATCAATTCCGCAGCAAGGTTGCGGCAACAGCCTTAAGGCTGTTGCAACGCAACCCTTCCGCCGGAGGGCAGTCAACCGCGGCACGCGCCGTTCAGCACCTCGCAGAACAAACCCTCGCCAGGCATCGGCAGCACCGGGAGGAGATTGCCTGCCACCCCGGATGCGGTGATTGCTGCCAGGTCAATGTCGCGGTTCTCGATGCCGAAACCGAAGCTGTCTGTTCCTATCTCCGACAGCATCTCTCTCCCGGGGAATTCGAAAATCTGCGCCAGGCAGCCCACAAGCTCCATCTTCGTGTCGGTGGGTTGAATGATCAGGAACGCCTCCTGGCCAGAAGCCCCTGCCTCTTCCTCGACAAGAAAAAACGCTGCAGCATTTACCCGGTCCGCCCCCTGCTCTGCCGCAGTCTGACCTCCACCGATGCCGACCGTTGCCGGGAGGCGATCACCATGGCGGCCCTTGACCGTTCCCCCCCGGTCCTCTGCCATCTCTGGCAACAGGAACTTTTCAATCAGGCCTTTCTCGGATTGGCCGATGCTCTGCAGGATGCCGGGCTTGAGGCGCGCAGCCGGCAGCTGGTCGAAGCCGTCTGGCAGCGGCTGCAATAAAGAGACTCGTACCATGTACCCTGGAAAGTTGTAAGATTGCGCCGGGGTTTGGCGACTCGGCAAGGCGTGATTTCAGACGCATAGCCGTAGTTCTATGCCTGAAATCACAACGCGGCCGAAGCGTCAAAGAACAAGCAAGATGCGTAAGTTTATGGGGTACAGGGTACTAGGTCGCTGCCCGCAGGGACTTGAGATCGAGGCCATTGCGCAGAATTTCAGTGACCTTGTCAACCGCGACCGGTTGACTGAAGAGGTAACCCTGGATTTCATGGCAGTCATGTCCCCGCAGAAATTCGAGCTGCCCCTCGGTCTCCACCCCCTCGGCAACGATCTTCAGATCAAGACTCTTGCCCATGGCGATGATCGCCTGGGTAATGGCGGCATCGGTCGCGTTGCGTTCCACCTCCTGCACAAAGGACTTGTCGATCTTCAGGGTGTTGATCGAAAACCGGCGCAAATGGGAAAGAGATGAATAGCCGGTGCCGAAATCATCGATCGAAATACAGATCCCCAGTTCCTTGAGCTGCCGCAGAATGGCGACGGCAAAATCGGGATTCTGCATCACAACCGTCTCGGTCACCTCCAACTCCAGGCATTCAGGTGAAACCCCGGCATCCTCCAGAGCCTGGCTGATCTGGCCGACCAGGTTCTGCTGCTGCAACTGGTAACCGGACAGGTTGACCGCCACCCGGACATCACCCAACCCCAAGTCCGCCCATTCCCGCACCTGGTGACAGACCCGCCGCAGGACCCATTCGCCGATGGAAAAAATCAGCCCGGTCTCCTCGGCCAGGGAAATGAAATCGGCCGGCGGCAACAGCCCCAGGTCGGGGTGCTGCCAGCGCAGCAGGGCTTCCAGCGACGTCACTTCGCCCGTGGAGGCATCCACCTTCGGCTGGTAATGAATACGGAATTCGTCCCGTTCCAGGGCACGGCGGATTCCTGTTTCAAGGATCATGCGCCGCTCGCTGTCAAAATCCATGGCCCGGTTGTAGACCTTGAAATTGTTGCGCCCCTGGGCCTTGGCACTGTACATGGCGATGTCGGCCTTCTTGACCAGTTCTTCGGGACTGTTGTGATGGGCGGGAAAATGACTGACGCCGATGCTGGTGGTGATGAAAAGTTCATGTTCGTTGACCTGCAGCGGTTCAGCGAGAATTTTCAGAATTTTCTCCGCCACCCGTTCAGCATCGGCACTGCAATTGAGGTTGCCGAGGACAATGGCGAATTCATCGCCGCCGAGGCGGCCGACGGCATCGGTTTCACGCAGCAGCTTTTTTAGTCGGGCCGCGACCTCGACCAGCAGCGCATCGCCGGAATCATGCCCCAGGGTGTCGTTGATCATTTTGAAACGGTCCAGATCCAGGAACAACACCGCGACTTCCCGACCGATACGTTTGGCCATGGCCAGTTCCTGCTGCAGCCGTTCGATGAAGTTGGTCCGGTTCGGCAACCCGGTCAGGGCATCGTGGTGCGCCAGGTGATAGAGCTGATCCTGGGCCCGTTTGCGTTCAGTGATATCACGGCAGATCCCCCAGACCAGTCGCTCACCATCCTCCTGGCGACTGCAGGTCATGCTGCCCTCGACATTGACGGCCCTGCCGTCCCGGGCCGCCATCCTCCCTTCGATGGCCCCCCCGGAGTTTCCATCCAGCAGGTTGTTGAAAGCGGCTATACAACGACTTTTGTCATCCTGCTGCACGATGTCCTGCAGCTTGAGCTGCGGCAGCGACTCGTTGTCATAGCCCAGTGTCTGTTGCCAGCTGCGGTTGGTGTAGATGAAGGAACCATCCTCCCGGACACAGAAGATCAGGTCATTGGCGGTGTCGAGAAAACTGACCAGACGCTGTTCACTCTCTCTGTGGGCCTGGTTTTCCCGGCGGATGATACGCATC
Source organism: Geothermobacter hydrogeniphilus (assembly GCF_002898515.1). Classification (GTDB taxonomy): domain Bacteria; phylum Desulfobacterota; class Desulfuromonadia; order Desulfuromonadales; family Geothermobacteraceae; genus Geothermobacter_A. The sequence continues at coordinate 14,252 of NZ_PPFX01000055.1, forward strand.
AGGAAGGCACTTATAAGGGCCACCGTGGCATTCAGAACACAAACCCAGAACCAGCTCAGCCCCAGGTAAAGACCGTCGGAATGAAGGATGGGATCGACGAAGGGCATGGCGACACTGGCCACCCAGCCGTGATATTCAGCCAACAGCAGACCACCGTACAGAAGACTTCCGAGACTGCCCATGGCCAGCACCTGGCGCCGCCTTTCAAGCAGCACTGCCGCCTCGATGCTGACCACCAGGTAGACCGGCCAGAACCAGCTGGCCGCGCCGCCGCTGTAGTGAACCAGCAGGGTCACCAGGATCAGATCGAAAAGGATCTGCAGGTGATCGACATAACGCAGGCGGGAAATAACCGGATAGTAGAAATGACAGAGGGTATTGTAGCCGAAAACCGTCACCACCGCGACCAGCAGAGTCACAATCTGCGCGGTATCGACGAACAACCCGTAACGACTGGAGGCAAAGGTGACCGCGGCCGCCAGACCGTAGAGAGCGAACACCAGCAGCAGCAGCCAGCGCGCCTGGGCGACCAGAATGGTCCGGCCGCGGGCGCTGGTAAACTGTCGGCTGTCTTCCGCAACCGTCCCGTCGGCACTTTCAAACGTCATCAGGTTGTGCAGCCAGGTCGGCGGATCTTGATTTTGCGACGCCTTCATGGGCCCTCTCCGTGATCCGACACCCCGCATGGCAGCCCTCCGCTCCCACCAGAACCGGGATGGACCGCCCGTCACGGGCTGCCTTCATGGAAAGATTTTGCAAAATCCAAGCCATATGTCCAACCAGGCTGAATCTCAAGAGAAAACCAACCGGTACCCATTCCAGGCCGACATGAAACCGGCAAAACCCCGGCACCACGCCAATTGACTCAACAGAAGCTACTCATCCTGCTGCAGTTTCCGCAGGTAATCTTCCCACTCGATCGGCAATAACGACTGCTTGCGGCTGTTGCATTCCTTGCAGGCGGGGACGCAATTCCCCTTGCTGCTGCGACCACCACGCACCAGTGGCACGATATGATCGAGGGTCAGATCCCGGGGAGCGACCTGCGCCCGGCAGTAGTGGCAACGCCCCCTGGCAATCCGATTGCGCCACCACTGGCTCTTGCGTAACTCCCGCGCCCGGGCCCGCTCGCGACGCAGATGTTCTGCACTCACATCCTGATAAAATTCCATCTTTCAACCCCTTGCATGACCTCATCGGTATCACCCGGAGACAGCGGCTCCGATACCGTTTCGAGGGAGGACAAACGAGCAGTTACATTTCGTGCGCTTGCACAAAGTCCGGTTTTATGCCATTAAATAGTGCCCGGCCGGATTTCCCGGATGGTGCTGCGGCCGTTACCGGACGGAAACCGGGGAACCCGTCCTTGCAGAGCAGTACCGAGCCCCCACGACTTATAAACTATATGAAAATCCTTATCATAGGAACCGGTCAGGTCGGATTTTTTCTCTGCGAACGCCTTTCCCTGGAGGGGCACGAAGTGACCCTCATCGACCGGGATGGAGAAAGCCTCAAGCGTGCCGAGGACCGCCTCAACGTCCTTGGAATCGAGGGAAACGGGGCCAGCGCCGAGGTTCTCGAACAGGCCGGCATCAAGGAAACCGACATCTTCATCGCCGTCACCGATCTCGATGAAGTCAATATCCTGGCCTGCCTGCTGGCCCGCGAGTACCAGGTCAAGACCCTGGTCGCCCGGGTCAAGAGCATCGAGTTCAGCGGCCGGCGGGCCGTCCTGTCGAAAGAAAAACTGGGCATTGACCTGCTGATCAACCCGGAAGACGCTGTCGCCGAAGAGATCATCAAGATCGCCCATCGCAGCGGCACCTTCGATGTCGCCGAGTTTGTCGAAGGACAGATCCAGTTTCTCGGCTACCGCATCACCGCGGAAAACCCGCTCTGCAACCTGACCCTGCGCGAACTCGGAGCATTGCGCGGTATCTACCGGTTCGTCGTCACCGCCATCAGTCGTGACGGCAAAACCATTATTCCGCGCGGCGATGATGTCATCCAGGAAGGTGACCGCATCTTCATTGTCGTTCACCAGAATGATCTGCCGGCGATCCAGTACATGCTGGAACAGAAAGAAGAGAAGAAAAACCGCCGGCGGCGGGCCTTTATCCTCGGCGGCGGGCACATCGGACTGCACGTCGCAGCGGGCCTGGAAAAACTGGGATTCGATGTCCGACTGATCGACCGCGATGAAAAACGCTGTGAAAAACTGTCCGCCAGCCTGCGTCGGACCCTGGTGATTCATGCCGAAGGGACCGACGTCCGCACCCTCTGCGAAGAAGGCATCAACGATGCCGATTTCTTCATCGCCGTCACCGAAAATGACGAAAGCAATATCCTCTGTTCCCTGCTCGCCCGCCAACATGGTGTCCGTCGGACCCTGACTCTGGTCAACCAGCCTGAGCTTCTCAACCTGGCGCCCTCGCTCGGCATCGACGCCTGCGTGTCACCGCGCCTGGCAGCAGCCAGCGCCATCCTCAAGTACGTGCGCCGGGGCGACATCATCTCCCTGGCGGCCATCGAGGGTAGCAACGCGGAGGTCCTGGAACTGGAAGTCAAGGCCGACAGTCAGGTGATCAACACCCCGTTGCGCAATCTCCACTTTCCAGCCGGGGCGATCATCGGTGCCATTGTTCACGACCGGACCTATGAAATCCCGACCGGCGAAAGCCGGTTGCAGGCCGGTGACCGGGTGGTGATCTTCGCCATGCCGGAAGCCCTGGCCAAGGTTGAGACCTTCTTCGCCCGGGCATGAATATCCTGCTGACCATGCGCCTGCTCGGCGCTCTGCTGATGTGCCTTGCCGTGACCCTGCTGGTCCCGGTTCCCTTTTCCCTGTATTTTTCCGACGGTGCCACCCCGGCGCTGCTGCTCTCGGCGCTGCTCACCCTGATTGTCGGAGCCTCAATGTTTTTCAGCTGTCGCAACGACAGCGAGTTGTCCCTGCGCGAAGGATTTGCCGTGGTCAGTTTCGGCTGGCTGCTGTTTTCCTGTTTCGGCGCCCTGCCGTTCCTTTTCAGCGGCACCATTCCCGGTCCCATCAACGCGGTCTTCGAAACCATGAGCGGTTTCACCACCACCGGTGCCACCATCCTCACCACCATCGAAGGCCTGCCGGAAAGCATCCTGCTCTGGCGCGCCCTGACGCACTGGTTGGGAGGCATGGGTATCATCGTCCTCTCCCTCGCCATCCTGCCGATGCTCGGTGTCGGCGGCATGCAGCTGTTCAAGGCCGAGGTGCCGGGCCCGACCGCGGACCGCCTTAAACCGCGCATCCAGGATACCGCCAAGCTGCTCTGGGGCGTCTACCTGCTGCTCACCGCGATCGAAACACTGCTGCTGATGCTGGGGGGAATGAATTTCTACGAAGCCCTCTGCCATGCTTTCGCCACCCTGGCAACCGGGGGTTTCTCAACCCGCAACGCCTCGGTCGGCAGCTACCAAAGCGCCTACATCGACTGGATCATCACCCTGTTCATGTTTCTCGCCGGGGTCAACTTTTCCCTGCATTATCACGCCCTGCGTGGACGATTGAGGGAATACTGGCGCAGCGAAGAATTCCGCTGCTATCTCGGCATCACCCTCGGGGCCACCCTGCTGCTGATCATCATCAACCAGGGACGAGTCTATCATTCCCTGGTCGACAACCTGCGTTACAGCGCCTTTCAGGCGACCTCGATCCTGACCACCACCGGCTTCGGCACGGCCGATTACGAACAATGGCCGGTTGTTGCCCAGTACCTGCTGGTTCTGTTGATGTTCATCGGGGGTTGCGCCGGGTCTACCGGCGGCGGTATCAAGGTGGCACGCGTCCTGCTGCTCTTCAAGCATGCCCAGGTTCAGCTCTTTCGCCTCATCCATCCACGCGCGGTGCGCCTGGTCAAACTGGGAGACCTGCCGGTCGCGCGCGACGTCATGCAGGCCATTCTCGGTTTTTTTGCCCTCTACATCGGCGTTTTCGTTTTCGCGACCCTGCTGATGACGGCCTGCGGCCTTGACCTGCTCTCAGCCGCCGGCGCTGTTGTCGCGACTCTCGGCAACATCGGTCCGGGGATCGGCAGCGTCGGGCCAATCGACAACTACGCCCATATTCTTCCCTTCGGAAAATCAGTGCTGATCGTCTGCATGCTTCTGGGACGACTCGAACTCTTCACGGTTCTGGTGTTGATCTTCCCCAGCTTCTGGAGGAAATAGGACGGTCATCCGGAACAACCCTCACCCGTGCGACCGGCCACCTTCGAGGGGAAAGATGGTAACCCGGTTGCGGCCGAGAGCCTTGGACTGGTAGAGCGCCCGGTCCGCGGTGTCGATGACGCTGAACTTGTCGACCTTGGCCACCCCGGGCTGGTAGGTGGTTCCGCCGATGCTGATGGTCACGAGAACCTTGTCCCGGTTGACCTCGGTCTCCAGCTTTTCAACCCGCCGCCGCAGCCGTTCGGCAAAAACCCGCAGCCCGGAAGGATCGGTCTCCGGCAGAATCACGGCAAACTCCTCGCCGCCATAGCGCGCCACCACATCGGACGTGCGTACCGACGCGGTCACCGCCTCGGCGATATTCTTCAACACCAGGTCACCTACCGGATGACCGTAGTTGTCGTTGACCTGTTTGAAATGATCGAGATCAAACATCAACAGCGAAAAACAGCTTCCATAGCGGATCACCCGACCCATTTCGTGGTCCACCATTTCCTGAAAATACCGATGATTGTAGAGACCGGTCAGGCCGTCGCGAAAAACCAGTTCACGCAATTTGCTGTTGGCCTGGCGCAGTTCGGCAGCCAGTTTCTCATTCTTCTGGTTGGCCTGCTTGACCTCCAGCAACAACTGTTCACTGCTGAGGTTCATTTCACCCAGTTCTTCATTGGCCTCCTGCAGCATTTCCGAATAGGGGCGCATTTCCCCCGGATCGAGATCGAAACCGGCAAACACCTCGACAGCTTTTTCGGCCACGCTGTCAACCAGCATTTCCACCGCCGGAGAGGAAAGGCCGAAGCGCGATGTCATCAGAGTCTGCAGTTGGTCGACCTGACCGCTGCCGCCCGGAGCGTGATAGATCGCGGATAATCGGTCCGCCAACTGCACCACCTCCGCCGCTTCGAGATACTTCTCCGGCGCCTCACTCGGCCGATGATGGTAGCGCAGGGGTTCAGTCACCTCTTTCGGCAGACCCCACCGGCCGAGCAACGCGGCGCTCAATTCGGCATGGTCGAAACCGTAGCGCTCCTTTTCCACCTCGCTGATCGGACACCGGCGTGCTTCGTGCGCAGCCAGCAGAACCGGATATTCGTCCGGATCATGCCGCTGCAGCAGCAGGATTCCGATGTCGGCCAGCAACGCGGTGACAAAGGCATCTTCATTCGACTGACCGACCATCTTGGCCGTCAGGTCGGCAGCCACGGCGGCGGTCACCGACCGGCGCCAGAAATAATCGAGATCAAACCCTTCCTCGCCGCCGGTCCGCAACTCTTCAGAGATGACAAAAGAAAGAGCGATATTTTTCAGCAGATTGACACCGAGAACCGTCAGCGCCTTGTCGATGCTGCCCACCCGATAACTCAGGCCGTAAATACTTGAATTCGCGATACGCAACAATTTGGCCACGAGGGCCGGATCGGAAGAAATAATCTCCGCCAGCTGCTGCATCGAGGCCCGGTCCTGCTGCACGGCATCAAGGATTTTGACGGCAATGGTCGGTGGGGAAGGAAGGCGGACTTTCTTTTCTATCAGACTGTCAATAGTCATAACCTGGTCCATGGTTGAGGTGGCTCTCTTTCTTATCGGCAGTAAAGAACACCCATCCATGGTTTTTTTTCAGAGAACCCGTAACGACAGTCTGAATCAGGGCGTTCAGGACGGAGCAGACAGAAAGATGGAGAGCAACAGAACGGCGGGAGGCAAAAAAAGAGGGGATATCCGGCCGGGAAACCCGAAAAACCCCCTGTCAATGGCATGGAAATGAAAAAGGTTATCTGCAGACTACACCTGGAATCTCAAAAAAACCTCAAATTTCTCCTACAATTGAAAAAAATCTTTGCCCGAAGGCATTTTTTTCAGTTTTTCCCCACCGACAGGCGGGCCTGCAACGCAGAGTAATCCTGAATCAGTGAGCCCCTTGTCGGCGGATAGCACAAGTCATTGATCTGCCTGAGCTCCCCAAAAATCACCAGCGAACCGATGGGTGCGCTTCAGATTTTTGGAAATCCCATTCAGACCAAGCACTTGCACTCTCCATCCAACAGGAACTCACGGATTCAGGTTAATGAAAAAGCCGGCGCCCTCACGAATCGGGTAGGAGGCGGGGTTGCCCCCGCCGTCCTCCCACACCACCGTGCGTACGG
>NZ_PPFX01000056.1 GCF_002898515.1 Geothermobacter hydrogeniphilus
AGCCTCCAGCCTCCAGCCTCCAGCCTCCAGCCTCCAGCCTCCAGCCTCCAGCCTCGAACCGACAAAAAAATCCCCCGACCTGGTGGCCGGGGGATTTGGGATTTGAAGCTGGGGCGCGGTTACTTGTGAAAACCGAGGCGCAGTGACAGTTCTTCACCGGCTTCGGTCACCAGCGGGATCAGCTCTTTTTCGATCCGTTCCATTGACAGGCGCATCGACGGTCCAGAGACGCTGATCGCGCCGACGATGCGGCGGGTGTAGTCACGGATCGGGGCGGCGACGCAGCGCACCCCCGGATCCATCTCTTCGTTGTCGATGGCGTAGCCCTGTTCGGCAACCTTTTCCAGCTCCTGACGCAGCTTGTCCCGGTCGGTGAAGGTTGTCGGGGTGTACTGCTTCAGGTTGTGCGGCAGGGTTTCCTCCAGCTCTTCTTCTGAGAGATGAGCGAGGTGGACCTTGCCGGAGGCGGTGCAGTAGGAGGGCAGTCGGGAGCCGACCCTTGAGACGACCCGCACGGTGAGATCGGTTTCAACCACGTCAAGGTAGACGATGTAGCCTTCCTTGAAGATCGCCACGTAGGAGGTTTCGTTGCAGGCGCCGACCAGTTTTTCCAGAATCGGTTTGGCCTGGCGCAACAGCCCCATCTGCTTGATGAAGGTCTGGCCGAGTTCCAGAGACTTGAGGCCGAGGCGGTAGTTCTCGGTGGCCCTGTTCTGCTCGATGTAGCCGCGTGATTCCAGCGTCGCCAACAGGCGGAAGACGTTGTTCTTGTGCAGCTTGAGCCGCTTGGACAGCTCGGTGACGCCGAGTTCGTCGACATCGTCGTGAAACTGTTCGAGCAGGTCGAGGGCGTGCGACACGGCCTGAATGATATATTCGGATTTTTCTTTTTTTGCCATTTTTTAGTTCCCCTCTAGAAGGATTTCAGCGGGCAAGACTCACCATCTTATTCAAACCGGGCCGCTTGTCAAGACCAAAACGAACTTCCGTATTTCGTCCCGTCAAACAACCGGTTGCGGTGGCGATTTTTCGTTTGAGTTGCTCAATTTCAAGCATGTCTAGGAGATAATAAAATGCCGTTCTATACTTGTCAACCGTAGGTGGAAGAATAATGACACTATCCTGAATCGTCGGAAACATCTTGTTTTGACAGATGTTTAGACCTTTCGCGTGTTGAATTCAGGGTGGCCATCGAAATTCTTCACGTCGTTTTTTTAAAAAATTCAAAGCAAACTTTGTGCCGCCGGGTTCAGGCCTCTGTTCCGGTTCCCGGGTTTGTCCCTGCATTTTTCATGACTTCGCGCAGGACGCTGGTCGCGTAGCTGCCGCGGGGCAGGCTGAAGCCGAGCAGCAGCCCGTCGGATGTTGTCCGCAACTCGACGTCGTGCAGCGGCACCCGCAGCGGGCGGCGTTCCCCGGTCATGGTCAGCCCCCTGCCGAGCTTGAAATCGGCAGGCTGAATCCCTTCCTTGTCGAGCAGACTCTCTTCGAGCAGGCCTGCCTGCCCGGCGGCGAGCTGCACCTTGTGGCCGACCAGTGCCCCGGTCGGACTGATTTCAAAGGCGTCCGCGCGGGGTTGTTCAGCGGCCGCGTCCTCGACCTTGAAACAGGCGCCGTTGGCATGTTTGTAAGCCCAGTCTCCAGGCCAGAGACGTTCCAGGCTCTGCAGCCGCATGGTCACCAGGCGATCAAAGAGTCGCGACTGCACGGCCGAGAGGTAGAGTCGCAGTCGTTTGTGCGGCAGCGCCAGGACCGCCTGTTCGGCGCCTCGGCCGGCGAGCAGCTGCTGCAGCATGCGACGTTCGTCGCGCATCCGGCCGGGCAGGATGTCGACCGCTCCGCGCAGATCTTTACGGACGAAACGTTCGGCGGCCTCGCGCCAGCGATCGTTGCTGATCTGTTCCGGGTTACCGATCACCAGCGCAATAACCCGGTCATACTCCCGCCGCAACAGCGCCCGGCCGATCAGCGCCGAGTTGCCGAGAACCCCGTAGCGTTGTTCGCCGAACAGGTTCGGTACCCCGAGATCCTGCAGCACCGCGAGGGTTTCCGTCGCCGATCGTTCGGTCCCTTCGACAGTGCCGCGGATGCGGACGCGGAAGCGGTTGCCGGCCAGGTGGCCGAGACGCAGCTTGTTGCCGTGCGATGTCGCGTCGAGCAGGGTTATCCCGGGCAGATCGAGGCTTGCGGCGTCGTCGGGGGACTTGCCGGGGACCGAAATGGTCTGGATGGTGGTGGCGCGGGCATCCTTGAGCCCGGCGTAGCCGAGATCCCGTTCCCGAACTCTGAAGAAGCGTGCCAGCTGAAAGAGCAGCTCGGGGGTGCTGAGGCCGGTTTTCCGCAGCCGCAGGTAGAGATGTTCACCGCTGCCGGACGGCTGGTAGAGGGGGATTTCCTCGACCAGGAAATCCTCGGCGCAGAGCTTGATCTGGCCGCCGGTCCCGGCGAAGGCGGAGGTCAGGTAGATCGGTTCAGCCATGGGCCAGCCAGCGCAGCCGAAAGCCCTTTTCAAACTCCGGAGGCTGCAGCAGCTCCGGGGCGAGCTGTGCGGCGCGGCGGTAGTGGAAGAGGTAAATCGGCTGTCCCATTTCGAGAAAACGGCGCATGTACTTGGAGATCGGGTAGTCGCCGAGATCGGTGCTGTAGACGGCTGCTTGCAGGTTTTCGTAACCGGCCACCGCGGGGATGATGTCGGCCACCATCTCGGCGTAGTCGGCAAAGTCGGTGGCGAAAAAGAACTCGCCGCCGGGGGCCAGGTAGCAGCGCAGCAGTTCGAGGAAATGGTTGTTGACCAGCCGCCGGCCGCGATGGCGTTTTTTCGGCCAGGGGTCGGGGCAGTTGATGATCACCCCGGAGAGGGACTGCGGGGGGATGAACCGGTCGAGCAGGTAGCGGGCCTCGGCGCGCATCACCCGCACGTTGTCGAGCCGGTTCTGTTCGACCCGGCGGCAGGTTTTCAGGCAACCCTTGTTGTAGATGTCGATGGCGAGGTAGTTGCGGTCGGGATGGCGGGCTGCCAGCTGGATGATGAAGTCGCCGATGCCGCAGCCGATTTCCAGCCAGAGCGGCTGTTTTCGCGGAAAGGCGGCATCGATGCCTGCCGTCGGCCATTGCTCTTCACGCAGAAAAACTGCCGATTCGATGGGGATGATCCGCTGGGTCATGGCTAAAGCACTGCCTTCAACTTCTCCAGTTCCGCCATCAGCCGCGTGAAATCCTCACCGGTCAGGCTCTGCGCTCCATCACAGAGCGCCTTCGCAGGGTCGGGGTGGACCTCGACCATCAGCCCGTCGGCACCGGCCACCAGGGCGGCCTTGCTCATGATCGGCACCAGAGAGCGTTTGCCGGTGGCGTGAGAGGGATCGACGATGATCGGCAGATGGCTCATCTGCTTGATCAGTGGCACCACCGACAGATCGAGGGTGTTGCGGGTCGCCTTTTCAAAGGTGCGGATGCCCCGTTCACAGAGCACCACTCTGCTGTTGCCCTCGGCGACGATATATTCGGCGGCGGCCAGAAACTCTTCCAGGGTCGCGCTCATGCCGCGCTTGAGCAGCACCGGAAAGCCGGTCTTGCCGACCTCCTTGAGCAGGTCGAAATTCTGCATGTTGCGCGCCCCGACCTGCAGCATGTCGGCGTGTTCGCAGATCGCGGGCAGCTGTTCGATGCGCATCACCTCGGTCACCACCGGCAGGCCGCTGGCATCTCCGGCGGCGCGCAGCAATTTGAGTCCCTCGACCCCCAGTCCCTGGAAACTATGCGGTCCGGTACGCGGTTTGAACGCCCCGCCGCGCAGCATGCCGGCGCCGGCCTGCTTGACAATGCGGGCGCCTTCGAGCATCTGTTCCTCGGTCTCGATGGAGCAGGGCCCGGCGATGATCACCGGTGGATGGCCGGCACCGAAAACGGCACTGCCGACCTGGACGGCGGTTGACTCAGGGTGAAAGTCACGCGAGACCAGCTTGTAGGGCTTGCTGACGTGGATTGTCTCCCGCACCCCGGGCAGGTTGCGGATGGTGGTGTCGTCAACGTAGCCCTGATTGCCGAGGACGCCGATGGCGGTGCGCAGCGAACCGGGAATCGGTTCGGCCTGCAGGCCCATGGCTTCGACGGCCTTGAGAACCCGGTCGATCTGCGCTTCGGTGGCGGTGTGATGCATGACGATCAGCATGTCGGAATACTCCTTGGTGGTATGAATCCCGGTTCAGGGTGGGATCAGGCTAATCTAACGCCGGGCGGTAGCGATGGCAACTTTTTTCCCGGCGCGTTGCCGGTGACGACCTGGTCCGCTATAGTCATCCATGTTGAACCTCACCCGGAACCACTGCAAGGAGTCAACCCATGACCATCCTCCGTGCCGCCGTCGTCTCACTGCTGCTCCTGTTGCTGCTGACCGTCGGCTTCGCCGTTCCGGCCCGCGCCGACGACGCCCGGGGACGTCAACTGCTCAACGCCCTCGGCTGCAAGGGCTGTCATTCCTTCGAGGGGCGCGGCGGCTCAATCGGTCCCGCCCTCGACAGTATCGGCAAACGTCTCACCGCCGCCGCCATCGAAACTCAACTGCTGCATCCGAAGAAGAACAATCCGAATTCGATGATGCCCGGTTACGGCTATCTGCCACCGGCCGATCTCGCCGCCGTGGCGGCCTTTCTCGCCGGGAGGAAATAAGACAGGTCCGAGGCTAAAGGTGAAAGGCTAAAGGTGAAAGGCTAAAGGTGAAAGGTGAAAAAAACAAAGCAAGAACAACCCCTTAGCCCTTAGCCCTTAGCCCTTAGCCTTCGGCCCCCTTCCTTTTCCCGCCAGTTCAACAACCGTGATCTCCGGTCGGCAGAAGATGCGGACCGGCAGGATCGAGGTGCCGAGTCCGCGGGAGACATAGAGGGGAGTCCGGGTCGGGCCGACGTGAAACAGCCCGGCGACGAAGCGGCCCGAGTAGCGCGGCAGGTAGAGGGGGGGCAGCAGCGGCAGGCGCACCTGCCCGCCGTGGGTGTGGCCGCAGAGGATCAGGTCGATCGCCGGATCGAGCAGGCGATGTTCGAAGGCCGGCACGTGGGAGAGCAGCAGGTTGAAGGCCGTCGGATCGGTCTGCCGCAGCAGGCGGCGGAGGCTGTCGCTGCCGGACGGGTAATCGAGGCCGAGAATGTTGAGGGGAATCCCCTTGACAGAGACCGGCCGCGCTTCGTTGATCAGCAGTTCGACGCCGCGGGCGGCGAATTTGCGGCGCAGGTTCTCGCCTTCCAGCCGGGCCCAGTATTCCCAGTTGCCCTGCACCGCCAGGATCGGGGCGATTCCTTTGAGCAGGGACAGAAAACGCTGCACCTCGTGCAGGTTGCGACGCAGTTCGAGGTAGTCGCCGGTCAGCAACAGCAGGTCAGGGGTGAGGGCCCGCACCCGCTCGGCGATCAAACGATGATAGCTGCCGAGGCTGCCGATATGCAGGTCGGTGAGCTGCACCAGCCGCAACGTTCTGCCCGGCGGCAGCCTGTCTGTGGTCAGTCTGACCCGCGCGATCTGCGCCGCGCGTGGTTCATAGATCATGCCGTCGCCGACGAAAGCGGCGCCGACGCCCAGCAGTCCTCCCTGCAGCAGACGCCGTCTCGTTATCCGCGGTGCGGGTTCTGGTACCGTCCGATCGCTCATCTCACCGGTCAGTGTAACATACTGCCGACAGTGCTTGCCTACCCGGACCGTTTTGGATATCCTGAAGCCGTGGGTTCATGGCGGATGAATGAGCGCAAATGCCTGGCTTGATTGTGACTTCCAAAAATCTGAGGCGCACCCATTAGGTTCGCCGGCGATTTTTGGGAAGCGCAGGCAGGTCAATGATGTGTGCTGTTCGCCGATTGATGGGCCTACTGATTCAGGAATATTGTTGACAAGATTTGTCAGCGATATCAATCAAGGAGGCCGGAAATTTACCATGGAAACCAGTATCCCCGTATGCAACGGCGTTGACTGGGTCGGTGTGCGTCATGCTGATCTGAAAGTCTTCGACGATCTCTTCCCGACTCACAACGGGACCACCTATAATGCCTACCTGGTCCGCGGCCGCGACAAGGTCGCGTTGATCGATACCGTCAAGGAGCCCTTTGCCGATGAATTCTTCAGCAAGGTCGGCGAACATGTCAGACCCGAGGATGTCGACCTGGTGGTGGTCAACCACACCGAGCCGGACCATTCCGGGGCGGTGGCACAGCTGCTGGATAAAAACCCTGAAATCGTGGTCTACTGCACCAAGGCGGCGGAGAATTTCCTCAAGCAGCTGATCAACCGACCTTTCAAGTGCCACGTGGTCAGTGACGGCGAAGAACTCGACCTCGGCGGCAGGACCCTGCGCTTTCTCCTCGCTCCCTACCTGCACTGGCCGGACACCATGTTCACCTACCTGGTGGAAGAGAAGACCCTCTTCTCCTGTGACGCTTTCGGTTCCCATTTTTGCCCGCGGCGCCTGTTCGATGACGAAATCGCCGATTTCTCCTACGATTTCTTCTTCTACTTCGACTGCATCATGCGCCCCTTCAAGGACAAGATCCGTGATGCCGTCGCCAAGGTGGACGATCTCGAGATCGACATCGTCGCCCCGTCGCACGGACCGATCCGCCGCCAGTCGGGCCGCAACGCCATTAATGCCTACAAACGCTGGGCGGCTCCGGCCCCGGGGATCGACAAACCGCGCGCCCTGCTGGCGGTACTCTCCTCGCACGGCAACACCCGCAACATGTCCGAGGTGATTCGCGACGAGCTTGAGCGGCAGGGTTTCGAGGTGATCCCCTTTGCCCTCTCCGATATGCGCGACGACGATTACCGCAACGTTCTCGAACAGGCCGACGTGCTGATCATCGGCACGCCGACCATCCAGCGCGACGCCCCGCCGCAGGTCTGGCACGCCCTGGCGTTGCTTTCCTCGGTTACGCCGAAGGCGAAAATGGCCGCGGTTTTCGGCTCTTTCGGCTGGAGCGGCGAGGCGGTGAAGATGGTTGAGCAGCGGTTGCTGGGGCTGAAATACAAGCTGGCCGCCGACAGCATCTCCTTCCGCTTCACCCCGACCGCGGAGAACCTGGAGACCTGCCGCAAGTTTGCTGAGCATATCGCCGGTACGGTACTCTGCGAAGAGTAGTGCGAGGGCCGATGAAAAGCACCCGTCTGCTTCGTTGCCCTTGGCCGCGTCATTGCGACATAGCTTCCGCTATGCCTCATTCCTTGGCCTGCGGCCTCGCATCCAGGCACTTTTGATCGGCCTTGAACAGTTTGGTTTGTCGTGACCGGTCTGCTCCGTAGAGACGGTAAGTCATCTCGGGGACGTTGTTAAGTAATTCACTTATTTCAGCAATGCCAGCAGGTCTTTTTTTTTCCTGACCAGTTCTTTTCCCCGGTGCGTGGCCTGGCAGACCCCGGCTCCGGAGAAGTTGAACCGCTCTGCCACATCCTTCCCCCTGATCGCGCAATATCCTGTTGCCAGGTAGCAGACCAGCGCTTTTGCCTGGGAAATGTCCCTTTTTCTGCTCTTCAGGAGGAGGTCGGCAGGCTCTAGGTCACAATACTCTGCAACGATGGCGATCAGTTGGTCCAAGGTCAGTGTTCTCTTGACGTTGTCGATAGTATTTCCCAGGATTTCGTTAACAAAATCACCACCGCCGAGAATGCGTTCATCGTATATTTCTTCCTCCGTGAGGGTGGCGTCCAGGGATTGACTTGCCAATCGCCCTCCGCGGGCCAGGCTGGTCTGGTTCGGGATAGTTGTTCCATCCTCCAGAAATTTCAGATAATTTGAAACGGCTCTTTTTCTCCTCCGGGCAAAGAAGCTCAGTACCGTATCTGTCTTGACCAGGTTGAATTCGTGGTTGCCGATCCATTGCCGGTGTCCACTCCAGCGGTAGCGTGCAAGCGCCTCGAAGTCAGCAACCAGACCACTGCGGAGAGGGTTGAGATGGATATAGCGAATCAGTTCCATGAGATAATTGTCCTTGTCGCAGACAATCGACTTGTAACGGTTCTGAAACAGGTGTCCGCTCCGCTTATGCCTGATATTGAAAGCGGTGGCATAGCCCGTGAGCAACCTGCGCATCAGGTTGGCGAGGGGTTGCTTCATGGGCGTCAGGAGCAGATGGAAATGGTTGTCGAGCAAGGCCCAGGCATAGCAGTGGGTTTCCGTGTCGTCCAGAAGGCGTGAGGGCCGCTGAACAAAATCTTCCCTGTCGGCATTGACCAGAAAGATATCCTGACCGTTGACCCCTCGGGCGATGACGTGCTGCAGGAGTCCGGGATTATCGATACGGGCTTGACGAGGCATTGGTCGGCTTTGGAGTTAGTGAATTACTTAACAACGTCCCCTGTTCGTTTCCAGGTTGCGGATCAGGCCGGGAATCAGTTCCAGCCGCAGGCGTCCGAAAGAGAGATCCTGCTCCGGGATGGCAATGCGGGTGGTGGTGAAGCCGCGATCGATCTGTAGCGCGGTGAGCCGGCGGACGATCAGGTTGATGCCGGCAGTGCCGAGGCAGCGGCCGCGGTAGCGGCGCAGTTCCCCCTGCAGGAAAAAGAGTCGGTCGCCGGGACGCAGTAGCGCGGCAGTGCCGGGATGGCGACGAAGAATGCTTGCAGGGATGGTGAGCCGCAGCTTGTCAATGGTGAAGCAGGGGGATTCGACCGGCGGTTCGGCCGTCAGCGGCGCAACGGTTTCCGGCAGCAGCCGCGCGTCCGGTACTTCGGTCCGTTGTTGACGTCCGCGCTGGTCGCGACGTTGCCGCAGACGTTGTTCTTCCGTTCCCAGGTTGGTGGCCGCCGACAGCGGGCGGCTGCCGAGCAGAACGAGCAGCAGCAGAAACAGCAGAAACAGCAGAACTCTGCCGCCGACGCGGACAGAGAAAGGCCCCGCCGTTGCCGGCGGGGCGGCACGTCCATGTGCCATTTCCCCCTCCATGGACAATGAAAACCGGTTGACTCACTGATCGATGAGACTTCTTTCAGTGTGATTCCAGGAAGTTATAGGCCTCAAATTTTCTACTGTCAATGAAAAAATACCAATTCTGTCAGATCTGAGGGTTATTGTGAAATTTGAATAATTGGAGGTTCGAGGAGCAAGGATCGAGGATCGAGGTTAAAGCCTTGAACCTTGCTCCTCGAACCTGAACCAAAATTTGAGATTTTTTTGAGATTTCATCTTTATAATCCCTTCCCGGTTCTTGACCTCCACCGTCAGGCGACCTAAAGTGCCCTTTTCAGCCTTTCAAAACCAAGCTTGAATGGAGATTGACACCATGTCGCAGAAAGTTGCCCTGATCACCGGTATCACCGGCCAGGACGGTGCCTACCTGGCCGAGTTGCTGCTCGGCAAGGGTTACCTCGTACACGGCCTCAAGCGCCGCGCCTCGCTGTTCAATACTGACCGCATCGACCACCTCTACCAGGACCCGCATATCGAGAATCGCAACTTCATTCTCCACTACGGCGACCTGACCGATTCGACCAACCTGATCCGCATCATCCAGGAAGTGCAGCCGGACGAGATCTACAACCTCGCCGCCATGTCGCACGTCGCGGTCTCCTTCGACACCCCGGAGTACACCGCCAATGCCGACGGCATCGGCACCCTGCGCATCCTCGAAGCGATCCGGCTGCTCGGGCTGGAGAAGAAGACCCGCTTCTACCAGGCCTCCACCTCCGAACTCTACGGCAAGGTGCAGGAGGTGCCGCAGACCGAAAAGACCCCCTTCTATCCGCGTTCCCCCTACGCCGCGGCGAAGATCTACGGCTACTGGATCACCGTCAACTACCGCGAGGCCTACGGCATCTACGCCTGCAACGGCATCCTCTTCAATCACGAATCGCCATTGCGCGGCGAAACCTTCGTCACCCGCAAGATCACCCGCGCCATGGCCCGCATCTTTCTCGGCCTGCAGGACTGTCTCTACCTCGGCAACATGAACGCACTGCGCGACTGGGGACACGCCCGCGACTACGTCGAGATGCAGTGGCTTATGATGCAGCAGGATGAACCGGACGATTTCGTCATCGCCACCGGCAAGCAGTATTCGGTGCGTGATTTCGTCAACGCTGCCGCCCTTGAACTCGGTGTCAGCCTGCGCTGGGAAGGGGAGGGGGTCGACGAGGTCGGCATTGTTGAAGACGTGAGATGTGAGACGGGAGATGAGAGACGGGAAACCCCTTTGAAACCGGGGGATGTCATTGTCCGCGTCGACCCGCGCTACTTCCGTCCCACCGAGGTCGAGACCCTGCTCGGCGACCCCACCAAGGCCAGGGAGAAACTCGGCTGGGAACCGAAGATCAGCTTCGAGGAGCTGGTCGCCGAAATGGTCCGCGAGGATCTCACCTCGGCAAAACGGGATGACCTGGTCAAGAAACACGGCTTCAAGGCGTTTGATTATCACGAATAAAGGTGGGGAGGTTCAAGGCTAAAGGCTGGAAGGGGACAGTCCCCCTCTTTTAAGGGGACTGCCCCCGTGAGGTTGGCAAGAAAGTTTGCAGGTGAACGTGTCCATGCCCGACGCGGGCGCTGGGCGCCGGGAAGGAATAAAAGGTTGCGCAGTTTATGAAAACAGATTCTAAAATCTTCGTCGCCGGTGCCAACGGCCTGGTCGGCTCGGCTATCGTCCGTCGCCTGCAGGCCGGCGGCTGTACCAACCTGCTCACCCCCGAGCGGGACGAGCTCGACCTGACCGACCAGCGGGCGGTGGCCGATTTTTTCCGCCGCCAGCGGCCCGAGCATGTCATCCTCGCCGCGGCCAAAGTCGGCGGCATCCACGCCAACAACACCTATCCGGCCGAGTTTAT
This sequence comes from Geothermobacter hydrogeniphilus, assembly GCF_002898515.1. Taxonomy (GTDB): domain Bacteria; phylum Desulfobacterota; class Desulfuromonadia; order Desulfuromonadales; family Geothermobacteraceae; genus Geothermobacter_A. Next base: position 10,789 of record NZ_PPFX01000056.1, read on the forward strand.
CCAGCAGAACCTGGCGATTCAGACCAACGTCATCCACGCCGCCTACGAAAACCGCGTCGAGCGGCTGCTGTTTCTCGGCTCCTCCTGCATCTACCCGAAGCTGGCGCCGCAGCCGATGCGCGAATCGCATCTGCTGACCGGCCCACTGGAGCCGACCAACGAGCCCTACGCCATCGCCAAGATCGCCGGGCTGAAGATGTGCGAGGCCTACAACCGCCAGTACGGGACCAAATTCGTCGCCGTGATGCCGACCAATCTCTACGGCCCCGGCGACAACTTCCATCCCGAGAACTCCCACGTTCTGCCGGCGCTGATCCGCCGCTTCCACGAAGCGAAACTGGCCATGGAAGGAAAACACCCCTCGCCCGACCGTGTAACGGTCTGGGGCAGCGGCAAGCCGATGCGCGAATTCCTCTATGTCGACGACATGGCCGACGGCAGCCTGTTCGTACTCGGTCTCGACGAGCAGACCCTGCAGGAGAACCTGCTCAGCTATCCCAAACCCTGCTTTGTCAACCTCGGCACCGGCGTCGATGTCAGCATCCGCGAACTGGCCGAGACGATCAAAGACGTGGTCGGCTACCCCGGCGCGCTGGAGTTCGACCCGAGCAAGCCGGACGGCACCATGCGCAAGCTACAGGATGTCTCGCGGATGACGGCCCTCGGCTGGCAGGCGAAGGTCTCCCTGCGCGAGGGGATCGAGCGGACCTACCGCTGGTTCCTGGAGCATGAGGAAGAGGTGAGGGGGTAGGGGCAGGGGACGTTGTTAAGTAATTCACTTTTGCTTTGAAAAGTGAATTACTTAACAACGTCCCCTTGCAAGACTACTCGCTTCGCTTGCTTCCCCCTGTTTCACAGGGGAGATTGAGGGGGGGATCTTGCGGCCTTTGACGTTGGTTTTTGCAACTTACATCTCACAGGATTTAACCCATGATTCTACCCGTGATTCTCTCCGGCGGCGCCGGAACCCGGCTCTGGCCGCTGTCGCGCGAACTCTATCCCAAGCAGCTGCTGCCGCTCTGCGGCGAGCAGACCATGTTGCAGCAGACCGCCGCGCGTCTCGACGGCCTGGCCGATGTCGTCGCGCCGCTGGTGATCTGCAACGAGGCGCACCGCTTCCTGGTCGCCGAGCAGCTGCGTGCCAATGGCTGCGGCCACTCCGGCATTATCCTCGAACCGGTCGGCCGCAACACCGCCCCGGCGGTGGCGGTGGCGGCCCTGCGGGCGACCGCCGACGGCGACGACCCGCTGCTGCTGATCCTGCCCGCCGACCACGTCATCTCCGACATCTCGGGCTTCCAGGCGGCCGTCGAGGCCGGCCGACCGGTCGCCGCCGCCGGCAGGCTGGTCACCTTCGGCATCGTGCCCGACCGGCCCGAGACGGGGTATGGGTACATTCGAGCGGGTTCGCCGCTCGAATGTGGGCCAGAGGCCAGGGGCCAGGGGCCAGAGGAACTGCAAGACCCTGGATCGGCTGCAGCGCAGCCGCAAGCGGCCTCTCGCCCGACGAACGCCTGCGCCGTCGAGGCATTCGTTGAAAAACCGGACGCCGCCACCGCGCAGTCCTATCTCGACGCCGGTGGCTACTACTGGAACAGCGGCATGTTCCTGTTCCGCGCCTCAAGCTACCTGCGGGAGCTGGAGCGGTTCAATCCCGGGATGCTTGCCGCCTGCCGCGCCGCGCATGGGTCGCTGGCTGCCGATCTCGATTTCCTGCGCCTCGGGACCGAGGCCTTCGCCGCCTGCCCGGCCGACTCCATCGACTACGCGGTGATGGAGAAGACCGACCGCGCGGCGGTTATCCCGCTGGCCGCCGGCTGGAACGATGTCGGTTCCTTCTCCGCCCTCTGGGAGGTCGGAGAACGGGATGCCGCCGGCAACGTCTGCCGCGGGGACGTGCTGGTCGAGGACGCCCGCGACTGCCTGCTGCATGCCGGCAGCCGGATGGTCGCTGCGGTCGGCACCCGCGACCTGGTGGTGGTCGAAACCGCCGACGCGGTGCTGGTCGCCGACAAGGGGCGGGTGCAGGAGGTCAAGCAAATCGTCGCCCGGCTGAAAGAGGAGCAGCGCGGCGAGGCGCTGTTGCATCGCCGCGTCAACCGCCCCTGGGGCGCCTACCAGGGGGTCGATGCCGGCGAACGCTTCCAGGTCAAGCGCATCACCGTCAATCCCGGCGCCGGCCTGTCGCTGCAGAAGCACCACCACCGCGCCGAACACTGGATCGTCGTCTCCGGCACCGCCCGCGTCACCTGCGGCGACCAGGTCCTGACCCTGACCGAGAACCAGTCGACCTACATCCCCCTCGGCGAAGTCCACCGCCTCGAAAACCCCGGACAGATCCCGCTGCAGATCATCGAGGTCCAGTCCGGCAGCTACCTCGGCGAGGACGACATCGTGCGCATCGAGGATGATTACGGACGCTAGGGCGCGATGTGCCAAAGGCACCCGGAAGGGGGACAGTCCCCCTCTTTCAAGGGGACTGTCCCCGGAACCTCGTAGGGGACGTTGTTAAGTAATTCACTTTTGGGAGCAAAAGTGAATTACTTAACAACGTCCCCCAGATAGAATGGATTTTTTATGACGGATACCCGGCAAACAACTATTCTCGTCACCGGCGCCGCCGGCTTCATCGCTTCCCGCTGCGCGGAGATGCTGCTTGAACAGGGGCAGCGGGTGGTGGCGGTTGACAATCTCAACAGCTACTACGACCTGCGGCTGAAGACCTTCCGCCTGCGGGAGCTGGCGCGCAAGGCCGGGGCCGACGCGAAGCTGCTCGACCGCTTCTCTCTCGCCACCGCCGACAGCTACGCCGGGCCCGACAGCTTCACGGCCGGGGCGCTGACTTTCCACCGGCTCGACATCGAGGATGCTCCGGCCCTGCAGGCGCTCTTCAAGGAACATCGCTTCTCCGCCGTGCTCAACCTCGCCGCCCGCGCCGGGGTGCGCTACAGCATGATCGACCCGCAGGTCTACATGACCACCAACGCCATGGGCACCCTCAACCTGCTCGACTGCATGCGCGACCACGACTGCGGCAAGCTGGTGCTGGCCAGCACCTCCTCGCTCTACGCCGGGCAGCCGATGCCCTTCACCGAGGAGCTGCCGGTCAACACCCCGATCTCCCCCTACGCAGCCAGCAAGAAGGCAGCCGAGGTGATGGCCTACAGCTACCATTACCTCTACGGGCTCGACATCTCGGTGGTGCGCTACTTCACCGTCTTCGGTCCCTGCGGAAGGCCCGACATGTCGATCTTCCGCTTCATCAAGTGGATCGACGAGGGCACCCCCATCGAGCTGTTCGGCGACGGCAGCCAGAGCCGCGACTTCACCTATGTCGACGACATCGCCCGCGGCACCCTGGCGGCGATGCGCCCGGTCGGCTACGAGGTGATGAACCTCGGCGGCGGCAACAACCCCATCGCCCTCACCGAGATCATTGCCGCCATCGAAGAGGCACTCGGCAAAAAGGCCCGCATCGACCACAAGCCCTTCCACAAGGCCGACATCATGGAGACCTGGGCCGACATCTCCAAGGCCGACCGCCTGCTCGACTGGCAGCCGCGCATCAGCCCCTTCGAAGGCCTGCGGAAAACCATCGACTGGTACCTGGAGAACCGCGACTGGCTGAAGGATGTGGAGTTGTAGGGCGCGATGCGCCAGGGGTAGGGCGCTGGGCGCCAGGCTAAAGGCCGGAAAGCTGGAAAGATTTAACTGTTTGCGGAGCTACCAGGGGTTCCTGCTTTCCTTCGCAGTGACGTCGGCGGAGCACTGCCGCCGGGCGGTGCCACGGGAGACACACCGGGAAGGGGACAGTCCCCCTCCTTTAAGGGGACTGTCCCCGTAAGAATGGAACGAATGTCTGCAGATAAATGTGACCATGCCCGCCGCAGGCGATGGCCCTTTTCTGCTTACTCTTTTAGGCCAGTAAAAGAGTAAGCCGGCGGCCGGCCGGGACCGGCGAAGTTGGTTTTTTTCGGCACTATTTCAAAAGGATAACCATGATCACCACCGCACAGATCCTGTCCCGTAAAGCGAAACTCGCCGTCGTCGGCCTCGGCTACGTCGGCCTGCCGCTGGCCGCCGCCTTCGGCCGCAAGGTCGAGGTCATCGGCTTCGACATCGACGCGCGCAAACTTGAACAGCTGCGCGGCGGTTTCGACGCCACCGGAGAGCTTTCCGCCGAGCAGTTGGCGGCGACCGACATCGACTACACCTCCGACCCGGTGCGGCTGCAAGAGGCGCAATTTTTGATCGTTACCGTGCCGACCCCCATCGACGGCAACAAGAAGCCCGACCTGAGCCCGGTCGAGGCCGCCAGCCGCACCATCGGCGCCAACCTGGCGCCGGGCAGCATCGTCGTCTTTGAATCGACCGTCTACCCCGGCGTCACCGAAGAGGTGGCGGTGCCGATCCTCGAAGAGGCGTCGGGCCTGACCTGCGGCGTCGACTTCAAGGTCGGCTACTCGCCGGAGCGGATCAACCCCGGCGACAAGGTGCATACCGTCGACAAGATCATCAAGGTGGTTTCCGGCCAGGACGCTGAGACCTTGGAAACGGTGGCCGAAGTCTACCAGCTGGTGGTCACCGCCGGGGTCCACCGCGCCCCCAGCATCAAGGTCGCCGAGGCCGCCAAGGTGATCGAGAACACCCAGCGCGATCTCAACATCGCCCTGATGAACGAGCTGGCGCTGATCTTCGGTCGGCTGGGCATCCCCACCCGCGAGGTGCTGGCCGCCGCCGGCACCAAGTGGAACTTCCTCCCCTTCACCCCCGGACTGGTCGGCGGCCACTGCATCGGCGTCGACCCCTACTACCTGACCTACAAGGCCGAGGCGATCGGCTACCACCCGCAGGTGATCCTCGCCGGCCGGCGCATCAACGACGACATGGGCAAGCATGTCGCCGAGCAGACCGTCAAGCAGCTGATCCAGGCTGACAGGGCGGTCAAGGGCGCGCGCACCCTGGTACTGGGGCTGACCTTCAAGGAAAACTGTCCCGACATCCGCAACACCCGGGTGGTCGACATCATCGCCGAGCTCAAGGAGTACGGCATCGAGGTGCGGGTCCACGATCCGCTGGCCGAGCCGGACGAGGCGCGGCGCGAATACGGCATCGAACTGGTGGATATCGACAGCGGGGGAGACAGCCCCTCCTTCGACGCCATCGTCTGGGCGGTCGCCCACGACGCCTTCGCCGATCTCACCCCGGCCCGGCTTAGAACCCTGTGCGGCGACCGTCCCGGGGTCCTGATGGACGTCAAGGGGGCGCGCAACCGCGCCGAAGTGGAAGCGGCCGGCCTGCGCTACTGGAGTTTGTAAACCGGGAGGGGACGTTGTTAAGTAATTCACTTTTGCTGCCAAAAGTGAATTACTTAACAACGTCCCCTAAATAAAGGAGGGATCAACAAGATGCATATCGTTGTCGTGGGAACCGGCTATGTCGGCCTGGTCACCGGCGCCTGTTTCGCTGAGATGGGCCTCACTGTCACCTGTGTCGATATCGACGCCGCCAAGGTCGCGGCGCTGCGGGAGGGGATCATCCCGATCCATGAGCCGGGGCTGGAAACCCTGGTGAAGACCAACGTCGCCGAGGGACGGCTCACGTTCACCACCAGCCTCGCCGAAGCGATGGCGTCCTCCGTCATCTACTTCATCGCCGTCGGTACCCCTTCCGGCGAGGACGGCAGCGCCGACCTGCGGCACGTCCTGAACGTCGCCCGCGAGATCGGCCGCAACCTGACCAGCTACGCGGTCATCGTCGACAAGTCGACGGTTCCGGTCGGCACCGCCGACCAGGTGCGGGCGGCGATCCGCGCAGAACTCGACGCGCGCGGCGAACAGATCGATTTCGATGTCGTCAGCAATCCCGAATTTCTCAAGGAGGGCGCGGCGGTCGCGGACTTCATGAAGCCCGACCGGATCATCGTCGGCGCCGACAGCGAGCGCGCCGCCGAAACCATGCGCCGCATCTACGCGCCCTTCAACCGCAACCGCCTGCGCACCCTGTTCATGGGCGTGCGCGACGCCGAGATGACCAAGTACGCCGCCAACGCCATGCTCGCCACCAAGATCTCCTTCATCAACGAGATCGCCGCCCTCTGCGACTGCCTCGACGTCGACGTCGAGAATGTCCGCCGCGGCATCGGCTCCGACCAGCGTATCGGCTTCCAGTTCATCTACCCCGGCTGCGGCTACGGCGGCTCCTGCTTTCCCAAGGATGTCAAGGCGCTGATCCACACTGCCCGCAACTGCGACTTCACGCCGCGGTTGCTCGATGCCGTCGAACAGCGCAACCGTGAGCAGCGCCGGGTGCTGTTCGACAAGATCACCGCCCGCTTCGGCGCCGACCTCTCCGGCCTCAGCTTCGGCCTCTGGGGACTGGCCTTCAAACCCGGCACCGACGACATGCGCGAGGCGCCGTCGAAGGTGCTGATCGAGGCCCTGCTCGCCGCCGGCGCCCGGGTCCGCGCCTACGATCCGGTGGCGATGGAGGTTGCCCGCCGCGAGTTGCCCGCCGCCGCCCTCGCCGACGGCCGCCTGGTCCTGGCCGACAACCAGTACGCCGCCCTCGCCGGGGTCGACGCCATGGTGCTGGTGACCGAGTGGAAACCGTTCCGTTTTCCCGATTTCGCCGCCATGAAAACCGCCATGAAGCAGCCGCTCATCTTCGACGGCCGCAACCAGTACGATCCGCGGATGGTCAGCGACGAGGGGTTCGAATACGTCGGCATCGGTCGGAGGGGATAAGGCGAGAACAAGCCCGTTCGCGCACTTCGTCTTATGGTCTTTAAGTCTGGGTTTAAGTGGTTCTCTTTGACTTGCAGGCATCGGGGTGCAAAACTGCAAGGAGACATGGAAACAACTGAAGAGGAGAGCAATCATGCCTACGGCCCGGCAACTGGTTGAAGAGTTGGAAAAACTGTCACCCGATGAGCGGTTACAGGTGATTGACCAGGTCATCCACGACACGATTGAACCGCACCCTGAAATCGAATCCATTTGGGTCAGAGAGGCCAGTGCCCGCTGGGAGGCATTTGAACGCGGAGACGTCACGGTTCGATCCTACCGGGATGTCATGGAAAAGTACCGTACGTGAAGACGCGGATCGTATTTCTTTCGGCAGCAGAGAAGGAGCTGGATGAGGCTTTTGCCTGGTATGAAGAGCAGGCTGTTGGCCTTGGCGGTTCTTTCCTCAGTGAAATCGATAAAGCCCTCCGCCTTATTGCGACTTATCCGAAATTGCAATCCCCCGTCACTGACAATCTCAGACGCTGCTGGTCAATCGTTTCCCCTACGGCATCTATTACGGATTTCGGAGTGAGACCATTGTTGTTGTCGCCATAGCCCATCTCAGACGAAAGCCGTCTTTCTGGTCGCATCGAGAATGAAAAAAACCGTATCTTTGACAAGGAGGGAACAGGCGGAAAAACACGAAGCGCGAAGTGAGAACAAGCCCGTTCGCACCTCGACGAATTAGCCCGTTCGCGCTTCGCGATTTTGTTTGTTCGCACCTCGCACCTCGCACCTCAGCTTTTTTTGTAAAAAAATCCCCTTCCACCCCCAAATTTGAGATTTTTTTGAGATGACGCCGCTATACTCCAGCGCGTCAATGGCCGAAGGGCGGTGTTGAACAGGGCATCGGCGTCCCGACCCTGCATTTTTCCGCTCTTCAGCTGTTGGCCAAACGCAGGAGGGGGGTGCGGACCGTGGAGACCCGTTTGCTGCACGGTCCGCGTCTGTGCGTCTGTCAGGGACCGTCCCGATGTCCAGGGACTGTCCCTCTCCGAGCTTCCAGCCCATGGAGGGGCCAATGCCTCGAGTTGCCAGACAACTCGTTGACGGCTGCATTTACCACCTGCTCAATCGTGGCAACGGCCGCCAACGGGTGTTCCATAAAGACCGCGACTACCTGGCCTTCACCGATCTGCTTGCAGAAATGAGTGAACGCCACGAGATCGATCTTCTGGCATGGTGCCTGATGCCGAACCATTATCACCTGGTGGTCAGGCCGAAAATCGGGGCAGAGTTGAGTCACGGCATGCGATGGTTTC
>NZ_PPFX01000057.1 GCF_002898515.1 Geothermobacter hydrogeniphilus
GGAACGGGTGGACGATTTCCTTCGGATTAGGTGGTCGATTTCATCGGAATCCGCATTTTGATGTTGCCGTTGCCCTTATCCGCGTGCATCGGCGTGCATCCGCGGCTAAAAAAGGTGTTGCCGTCAGAACTGAAAACCATAGAGGCAATATGAGCCGCGGATGAACGCTGATGGACGCAGATGAAAAGCAACCCCTTAGAACCGGGATCTGGTTTCAGACTTTACCCCAGGATCAGGGTTTTGATTTTGCTTTCAGGCCTGATCAGTGTTCATCCGCCCTTTCTGCGTCCCATTTAAGGTTTTGATGTTGCCGTTGCCTGAATCTGGGCAACCTGACAATTCAAGACCTGACCCCAGAGGCTGACACTCAACCGGTTTATCGAGGCTGCATACAGCGGCCGGCTTTCGCGACCAGGCACACCACTACCCCGACCCCGATCCCGGCCAGGTTGTAGAGCAGGTCGTGCCAGTCTCCTGAGCGGGTCGGCAGGGTGGTCTGGATGATTTCCAGCAGCACGCCGAGCAGGAAAGGAGCAAGGATCAGCCAGGGCCATCGCGGTCGCAGGGTAAAACCGAAGGTCAGGGTGAGGAGGAAGTAGCAGAGGGAGTGGCCGAGCTTGTAGTGGTTGATGAGATAGTAGCGCGCCGCATCCGGCAGGGGCAGCCGGCCGAGGGCGTGGGTGTACCAGGACTCGAAGGTCGGCTGGCTGATGCAACTGAGCAGCACCACCAGCGACGCGGCGGCGAGGGCCATCAGGGTTGCGGTACGCAGGGGGCGCACGGTGAGGTCAGCGGCTCGCCCGAGTCATGACCTCGGTCACCGCCCGGCAGGTCGCCGCCATCTCCCGCTCGCCCAGAGTCGGATGCACCAGGAACAGCAGGCTGGTCTCCCCGCAGCACCGCGCGTTCGGCAGGCGCTCTTTCGGGCCGAATCCGGCATCGGTGAAGGCTTTTTCCAGGTAGATTTCCGGGCAGATGCCGCTGAAACAGGGAACCCCTTCGGCGGTGATGGCGTTCATGATCCGGTCGCGGTCCCAGCTGGGTGCCAGCCGTTCCGGGCGGACAAAGGTGTAGTACTTGTAGTAAGCGTGGTCGATATCGGCCGGCGTCTCCGGCACCCGCAGCGCCGGGATCTTCCTAAACGCCTCGTCCAGCAGCGCCGCGTTGCGCTGCCGGGCCGCCTTCCATTCCGGCAGCCGGCGCAGCTGAATGCGGCCGATCGCCGCCTGCATTTCGGTCAGCCGCCAGTTGGTACCGAACGACTCGTGCAGCCAGCGGAATCCGGGTGGGTGCTCGCGCTCATAAACCGCGGCGTAGCTCTTGCCGTGGTCCTTGTACGACCAGGCCTTTTCCCAGACCGTCTTGTCGTCGGTGACCAGCATCCCCCCTTCCCCGCCGGTGGTCATGATCTTGTCCTGGCAGAAGGAGAAGGCCGCGGCGTCGCCGAGAGAGCCGACCGGACGGTCCTTGTAGCGCGCCCCGTGGGCCTGGGCGCAGTCCTCGATCACCTTCAGGTCATGCTCGGCCGCCAGTTCCATAATCGGGTCCATGTCGCAGGGACGGCCGACCAGGTGTACGGCGATGATCGCCCGGGTTCGCGGGGTGATCAGCGGGCGGATGGTGGCGGCGCTGATGGTCAGGCTGTCCGGTTCGACATCGGCGATCACCGGCACCGCGCCGCGCATGACGATGGCGCTGGCCGAGGCGATGAAGGTGTAGCTGGTAGTGATCACCTCGTCGCCGGCGCCGATGCCGAGCGCCTCCAGCGCCAGTTCCAGCGCCACCGTGCCGTTGGCCAGGGCGACGGCGTATGGCGTCCCGCAGGCGGCGGCGAATTCCTTTTCGAACGCGCGACCCTCGGTTCCGGTCCAGTAGTTGACCTTGTTGGAGAGCAGGACGTTTCTGACAGCTTCGGCTTCTTCTTCGGTGAAGGAGGGCCAGGAGGGGAAGGGGTTTATGGTCATGGGAATATTTTCCTCATTGAGAATTTTGGATTTTGGATGTTGAATTGAATTCAAAATCCAGCATTCAGCATTCAAAATTGTCATCACCACCGCGCCGGCGGCTGAAAAGCCGAGGCGAGAAGCGTGCCCCCCTGGGACTGTCCCCGTTTTCCAGCGGGACTGTCCCACTCAGGGTTCAGGACGGATCGAGCGGTTCATTAAAAGGTACCCGTCCCCCTTGGGTTGTTCCTTGGGACTGTCCCCGGTTCCCAGCGGGACTGTCCCACTCAGAGTTCAGGATGGACCGAGCGGTTCATTAAAAGGTACCCGTCCCCCTTGGGTTCACGACCCTCGATTAAACATGCCGCACCAGGTCCATACTGTCGTGAAGCAGTCTGAGCACATCAATAGTTCTCACGCCGCTGACACGGAACACCACAAAATGCCGCCCTTTACGCCCTTGTCTGGCGACATGAAGTGTCAGAATGCCATGACCGATCTCTTCGCGGCGCCTGGCACCTGATACTTCAGGGCCCTCTGCAAGCGCACTGAGCGCCAGCGACAAGGTCTCGGCATAGACAGCAGCCTGATGCTGACCAAAGTTGGCCGCCGACCATTGCACAATTTCAAAAAAGTCCTGCTCAGCCTTGCCGGCGAGTCGAACGGTCCAAAGTGAGCTCATGTGTTACGGATCGCTTTGGCTGACAAGGTTCTGAGATGCGCGCCGAGAGACTCAGGTGATTCGAAGGTGCTCAAGCGCCCGGCCTCGATATCGGTGACACCCGCCTCTATGGCGCTGCGCAAAGCAGCCAGCCGTAAAGCATTCTCTTCCTCACGCTGCTCAACAAGTCGCAGACCTTCACGCAGAACTTCACTGGCATTCTGATAGCGACCCGAGGTCACGAGCTGCTCCACCAGGCGAGCCTGGTGGTCGGTCAATACAACATTACGAGTCGGCATAATTGATCTCCTTTTCAGCACCAATGGCATATTATGCCAACGGGATCAAGAAAAGTCCACGCCATAAAACAAATTCAAAACCCGGCATTCAGCATTCAAAATTGTCATCACCACCGCGCCGGCGGCTGAAAAGCTGGGGCGAGAAGCGTGCCCCCCCTGGGACTGTCCCCGTTTTCCAGCGGGACTGTCCCACTCAGGGTTCAGGACGGATCGAGCGGTTCATTAAAAGGTACCCGTCCCCCTTGGGTTGTTCGGTAAAACAAAACCCCCGCATCAAATTCTGACACGGGGGTCTCAATTCTGAGGTTCCGGAAAAGCTTGTCGTCGCCGGATTCCGGAACCTGCTGCCCGAAGGCAGTCTCACAAGCGCGATTGATCGGGAACACCAGCTCTATCAAGTGTCACAGAACACAGGCAGGCACACGGGCGACAAATTAGTCATCCACCGTCCCCCTCAGGCAACATCGTCAACAAGCCGTCTACTAATTCAGCAAAGTGAGGGCAATGACTCTTTATATTTTCAATCCTCTCAGCAGCCCGCTTTGCTATCTTTGCATATCGCTCCGGCCGTTTTTTTATCCGCTTTGCTGTCTCTGGAACTTTTCTCCCGCGGCTGACATGATCGGCCACGAGTAACTCCTTACCCACATCTTTTATCCGTTCCGGCTCATCTCTATCCAGCAAACCAACAACTAACCATGTTTCTATTGCCTCTACCGCAGATGCCAGAAGTGTCCAGGACAAGTCATCTGCCACCACACCATCCGGCCATAACCATCTGCGTAAAACTTCCTTAACATAAGCAGCCCGACCAGAGGGTTCGGAAAGAGCGTAATCCCCCGGGTTAACATCTGATTGTCGTTGAAACTCGATTTGGTCACAGATATCTGTGTCTATCAGAACAAGAAGATACTTCCAGTCATATTCAATGGGGTCTCCCGCAAACAGTCCACCACTAATCATGCGTTTGCGTAACGCGGGGGAATTGCTTAAACACCATTTTTGAATCTTTGTCCAGCCCCCATCTGAATGTTCGCCGCTTGTCCGGTCCATTGTTGGCTGGAGGAAACAGAAGCTATCTTGTTTTAATTCAGGCACTGCAGCTGGTAAAAGAATTTGTAATGCTACTAAGTCAGTCGGACCTTCAGCAACAACTCCTATTTTATCGTCCATGATTATAAATCTGTATCTCCTAACGCATTTTTTATCATCCCACTAATCAACATTTCAGAAAGATTCTTTCCCTTTGCTATCCTAATCCAGTCTGAACGCGTCATATTTTCCGAAGGCAACAACCTTTCAACCTTTGTATAACCAGTATCCTTTTCTCTACTAACAACAAAAATTCTCTGATTGTCGTCAAAAATGTCGAATGCATCAAGTGAAGTTGGATTATGACTTGTCATGAAAACTTGCTCAGGACCAATACCAAATTCTCGATATTTACTTTCACAGGTCAATGAAATCAATTTTTCAAGCAGCACACGAGTTACTGCTGGATTTAAAGCATTATCAACGTTATCTAATGCAAAAATTTTGGGGGCTTCAGGATGTAAAGCCAAGACGGCAAGAAAAAGGAGATATAATGTCCCTTCACTGCTGTCATAAGCGGACAACATATCCCGACCCCTCTTCATAAACTTGTCCCTGAAGTACAAGGTTTGCTCAGCGGTCCGCACTTGGGAAGAAACTATCGCAGGGTCTGCCGGTGCTATTTCGAACTGATTTGCCCAACCAGGCATCCACACCAACCCCAAAATATCATCAACCAATTCCCGTACTTCTGAAGATTTCAAGACGGGATTCATCAAAACGGCAGCAGCAGCCTGAGGCAGCCCCCCTCCCAACAACCCCACAGGTCGAACAGGCACAGACTCAACGTCCGTTCCCCTTAAAAAAGTAGTCTGAGGTGCATAGATAGAAAATTTTGACAGCTTATTAAGCTCATCAGAAAGATCCTCAGGACAGTCTATTAGTTCTCTAAATCGATCCCACAAACCTCGATCCGGAGATACATCTTTACGAGGTTCAAGATCGCCACGCAATGTAATGCCGTGATTACTCCTTCCCATATACGTTATGTTTTTATGAACAATATGTTCAGTAAAAAATCTTAATGACTGAGAGCTTTCACTGGCTGTTATTCTAACATCATATGATACAGAACGGCTCATAACCGCTTCTAGATCAAAATTAATACGGAGAGTTCTGTTTTTAAACGACGATTTAAACAATGTTGGTACTGACAAACGAACGCCTTTTCTCTGAAGCTCAGCATCGGTAATATCTCTCCCCAATGCAGCGCCCATCACTCCAATTGCTTCAAGAACATTTGATTTGCCAGCCCCATTAGGCCCCAAAAACAAATTGACACGCCCAAACTCCAAGCTCTCATTAACAATAGATTTGAAGCCTTTTATTGTAAGTTTTTTCAGCAAAATCCGCTCCGTCTTTCAATGCGCCAGCAAAACAAAAGCATTCTCAAAAAAAAAGGATATAAGTTTAAGATTATTACAACAGACTACCAAGAGAGTCAACTGCGCCCCAAGCCCATTTAAAATCACCTCACCCAGCATTCAAAATTGCTTATCTCTTCTCCATGACCTTCGCCGGGTTGCCGACCATCGCAACCCAGACCATCCCCTCGGAGATGTCACCGCAACCGGGGGCGACAGCCCAGAATCCTTCTCCCGGTTGTTGCTCCGCGTAAACCTGGTACTCACATGCCGGCTGTCCGGCGGTGGCGGCAGGGCGCGGCGAGGGGTTGCCGGCGGGCGGGTTCTCATCATCGAGGCAAACCATGCCTTCCGAGACGTCGGCGCAGCCCGGCGCCAAAACAAATTTCATGGGAAGCGGCGTCGGTGGGGTCTTTTGTTCTGGGCCCATGTGAACCTCCAGAGCTGAAGTTGATGCGGTTGCTGTTCACCACATCCTACATTTTCGGGACAGGATTCTCAAAACCGGCGGAATCGGGAGCCTGGTCACACCCCGCCCTCGACAGCGGCACGGCCGGCGGCGGCGCGGACAGTCGTGGTCACCGCCAGAAACAGCACCCCGCAAATCAGAAACCAGCCGAGTTGCCACCAGAGCCCCCGGTTATAGGCCAGCAACATGCCACCGCCGATCAGAATCTGGATCAGGCCATAGCAGCAGGAAACCTTCCAGTGGGCAATTCCGCGCTCGTTGCACAGCACCTGGTAGAGATGCCGGCGATGGGCTTGGGATAATTTCTCTCCGTCCCGTTTGCGGATATACAGGGTGGTCAGCGCGTCGGCGTAGAACATGAACAGGAAGGAAATCAGGCAGATAAATCCGGGGATCGTTGTCGAAAGCAGGCAGACCAGCCCGGCGTAGGCGAAGCCGAGCAGCACACTGCCGACATCCCCCATGAACACCCTGGCCCGGGGCACGTTGAACGGCAGGAAACCGAGGCAGGCGGCGGCGAGTCCGGCAGCCAGCAGGGTCATCCACGCGGGGGCTTGTCCCTGGTGGGCGAACAGGGCGACGAGTGAAAAGGTCACCAGCCCGGTGATGCCGGCGATGCCGTTGATGCCGTCCATGAAGTTGTAGAAATTGGCGGTGCCGACGATGAAAACGGCAAAGAACAGGAACAGGGGGATGCGGATCGGCCAGGCGACATCCCCGTTGGCAACCAGAAGCACGGCAACAGCGGCGGAGAACTGCAGCAGCAACCGCAGGCGGGGCGTCAGGTCGAGCCGATCATCAAAGAAGCTGACCACCGAGAGCCCGGCGGCCGGTAACCAGAAGAGCAGCGGAACGTGGGTCAGCAGGCCGGTCAGGCAGAGGCCGAAAAGGATGCCGATGCCGCCGCCCCTCGGGGTTGGAGTGACGTGCGAACTGCGCTCGTTGGGCAAGTCCACCAGGCCGAGTTGAAAGGCGAAGCGGGCCATGAACCAGGCGCCGGCAAAGCCGAGAAGAGCATTGAGGAATAGCGTTGATATCAGCATAAGCAGGTTATTCGATTCAGAAAACAGAAGAGAATTTATTTTCTGCCGACGGCTTTGGTTTCAATCTTTGGATTTATCGGCACAATCGGCGGCAGAGGATTCACCAGTGAACGCCTCAACCAACGAATTCAGGTAGGCCGGCACCCGCGTCTCACCCTCGGCCGGTGTCCAAGGAGCCGTGTCTTCAGCAGGAATGGGACAAAAACGAACGGACACATGAGCCGGGTTCGATGGCAACCAACATCCGCAGGGAAGGATCAGTGTAGCAGGCGTAGAAGTTTAAATTTTTGCGCAACTCCTTGTCTGAAAAGGCGGTTCCCGAGAATTTTATTAACCATCCCTTTATCAATTTTTTCACAGAACCAACCTCATAAACACAAGATACAGATCTAAGCGTTCAACTCCGTCAGCAATTTTGAATATTTCTCGCCTAAAATTTCCCAACGCAAGCTCTTTTCAACATACACGCGTCCCCGTCGACCTATTGTTTTTCTTTCTTCATCGGTCAATGCATACATTTTTCTTAAGGCAGCATCCAGCCTATCTGGATTATATGGAGGCACTACTATCCCGGCACAAATCTTATTGACAATATCATTTTCGTGACCTATTGCATTTATAACTGGCTTACTAGCCACAAAATAGTCGCCAATTTTATTTGGACTAGTACCGTAACTATAAATATTTTTATTATTCCACCCTATAAAACAAACATCTGATTTTTTTACAGCAATTGAAACTTGTTTTTTTGACATTCTCGGGAAAAAACTTATAAATGAAATCTTTTCATTCCTAACACGATCTTCCAATTGCTGTTTAGAACTTCCATCGCCAATAAAAACAAAATGGTAGGGTGCCTCTTTGGAACCAACCAATTTCTTCAAGTCAAGCACTTGGTCCAATGCATTAGGCGGACCATGGGCACCAGCATAAACAACAATCAACTTTTCCCGTTTTTTTAGACGTTCAAAGAGAGATTGACAGTCATGTGGCAGTTCAACACCATCTACAGATTCGTCAAGATCAGCACCATTTGAAATATAATGGAACTTATCCCTATCCAAACCTCTTTTGCCCATATATTGGTAGGCATTCTCTAAAAGAGATACGACCGCATCGGCTTTTTTGTAGCCCTGTTTTTCGATCATCCCCATCCAGACAACAAGAGGATGCCAAGCAGGCACTCCAAGCAACTCTACCAAACTGAGGGGCCAGAGATCTCGTACTTCAAAAACAACCTTGGCGGACAATTGTTCCGCAATTTTGTTTACCGCAGGAAAAGCAAACAGGTGAGGAGACGAAGCAATCAATACATCCGGCTTAGCTAAACGCCCAGCAGCAATAACCTGCGGCAACAATTTAACCTGACGATTGTAATCAAACATATTGGAAAGCCTCGTCCAGGCATTTCCAACATAAGATCGTGTAGGAAGTTGAAAATATTGGACTTCGTCAAAGGAACGCAGAGTCAGATGATCTTTCTCCGGCGCCGATTCTTTGCGCAAATGATGACAACTTGCAGCGACAACCGTAACGTCGTGCCCAAAAGGGGCCAAACTTTTGGCCAAGTAATGAGCCCTCATCGGAGCGCCACAATCCGGCGGTGCTGCATAATGGTGAAGATACCAAACCTTCATCATCCTAACCCTCAACCCAAAAGAACTATCCGCAAGGATCCCTTGTGATAAAAGCGACAATTTTTTGCGCAGCATCCCCTTTTCCATAAGGGGACAGGCCAACTCCCTGGCTACCTACTGCACCACTCAAGGCCTTCAAAAGATCGCCGCCCTAGGCGCGGCAGAGAGCATGAACCTCAAGGCAAAACTCACTATGAGAAAAGTCTACGGGTTTCGAACCCTGAAATGCCTGCAAATCGCCCTATATCATGAGCTTGGCAAGTTGCCGGAACCTGATTATCTCCGCAGATTCTGATGACGAGCCTTATTTGCTTTCAATATCTGGCCATCAAGAAACAAAGCCCTACCTACAACATTTGTTTTGTAGATCGAACCGAATGTTTATTGGGCATTCAAAGCCTTAGAGTTTTTTCATAGAGGCACAGTAGTTTTTTTTCCTCTATCGACCAATTGTATTTTTGCAAAACTGCCTGTCGCCCATTTTCACCCATCCTCTTGGCCACTTCTGGATTATCTAAAAGATAATCAATAGCATCGGCAATAGCGTGAGTATCTAAAGGGTCGACACAGATACCACATTTTATTGACTCAACAATACCTTTCCAACTTGGGAAATTTGATGCGATTACTGGTATTCCTGAAGCCATATATTCAAACATTTTAGTAGGCTCGGTTTCTTTATAATTTTCAATGGGGTGCAAGACAACCAATCCGGCAAAAGATGAACTCAAAACCGAAGCGACATCCTCTCTAGCAATTACACCAAGATACCTGATCAAAGGCCAGTTTTCATTTTCTTTTACTTTTTCAAGGTCAGAAACTACAGGCGGACCGGCCAATAAAATTTCACACCTTACCAATGGGGCTATATCAACCATTTGCTGCAGCCCCCTCAAAAGAGAAATCCCCCCCACATAAGAAACATATTTTTTTTCATCCCGAGATATTACTGTTCCCATTTCAAATTCTTCTACTATTGGGTAATTCCTTACCGTAGCTACATATTTACAATTTATGTTGATCTTTTCATAACAAGTTTCTGCAAGAATCACGGCATCATAAAATCTAAGCGCTACATATTGAAACAATTTATAACATAAGGATATTGCTGGTCTAAATATATATGGGATCCATTTTTTATTATATATTTGAGCCGCAACATTTTCATGCATATCAAATATGACTATTTTACCACTCGACTTAAGAACCAACCCAACTGGAAGCAATTCCGGATCATGAATATGATATGCATCTGCATTTTGAACTACACAGGCCCTGTATAGTTTAAATGTAGTTTTAAGTATACGATTGAACCTACCATGCAATCTACCGACATCTATAATATTGACTCCATTTTTATTATCTGTCCCTTTTCCATCAGCTACAATTAAGGTCACATTATAATTGTTTGCCGATGCACTTGTACACATCTTGGCAAATATTCTCGCATCGTTACGGGAATGGACCGAAGTTAAATGAACTATATTTCCTTGCATTATATATGATCTCCAACACTTCGATAAATTGTCAAACCAAGCACTCCAAACAAATAACGATTATCAGGAAGGTCCCCACTAAAAAGTGAATTTATGAATGTATTCATCAAAAACATGACAATAGCGAGAATTATTGGATCATAACGCAATCTATCATCCCGAACTAAATTTGATATGGACTTGACAATAAAGCCAATCAACAATAAAAAACCAATAATTCCAAACTCAACAATTACTTCAAGAAAAACATTATGAGGATACCCCCTAACGTCACTTCCATTATTAAGAATTGGCCAACTCCCGATGCCGTGCCCAAGAATAGGCGCCGACACCCAGTAGTTTATAGAATCTTTTATAAAATGTAATCTTTCTACCGCAGAGTTACCAATATCATTTCCAAAAAGCAACATTAACCTTCTTAAAGTAACCGGCACATAATCTGAGTCAAGCAAGTGATTCAAATAAAATCCGCCAAATATGGCAATAAGGAAAATTATAAAAAATCCTTTATTCTTATACACACCTTGTCGAAAAGAAAAAGTCAATAAACCTATCAACAATACGGGCACAGCTACTGCAATAAAAGGCCCACGCCCACCAATTACAAGCAGTATATAACTTCCAAAAACAACCCAAGACAGGCATGCTAATTTAATAATTTTGTGCATATTAGAATAAATGGCTACTGTCAACAACAACAATGATGCAGGCCCTACTGTTCTACCAACACCTAGGTAATTACCTCCCATAACACCAACACCCAGAATACCGCTTGAGGAACTATATGCCATATAAGCTTCTATCGCTATCCAGATGGACATCAGTACCCACGCAACAAAAAACCTGACCACACGAACACTTTCAACACCGATCACTAAAGAGCAAGCAAGAAAAGTCCATAAAGTCAAAATACAAAAATATAGCGTTTTCTGGGTTGCATAGATTTCACCAGGCGACCACAATAAACTGACTAAACAATATCCAAAAAACAGCAAACCTGAAACGATAAAACTGATATTATCCCTCCTAATGGCAAACTGATTTTTCTTTAGTATAAACATTCCTGACAAAAAACTTATCAAGAAAAAAAATAGGGTTATATCAATCGGAAACCAAGAAAAACGAGGGTCAGCCTTGTACCTACCAGCAAAAAGAAATTGAACAAAAACGAACTCAAAGGAGATGAAAAATTTCCATGTTAAAACATGATAATAAAATTTTGATCGATGAACACAATCAAAATTATCTTTTATTTTCATTGAAGCTGTTTTCATTAACCTTGAGCACCAGTTGTCTCTATTACCTTCAAAGACAACAGAAAAAGCATGGCATATGACAAAAACATGCTGATACCATATAACAATATGGCCGTTAAAGGTGAGAGCTTCAGAAATGACGCACCGTACAGGGCTGCAATCACTAAGAGAAGCCGCAAAGCATCCCATATGAATTGGACAACTTGCTTTTCCAATATAGTGAGTGTTTGCGACAATGGTACGACTACAAATTGAATTAGAAACATTGCAGCCAAAGTCTGTGTATATATACCAGCGTCCCGCCATGCGTTGCCAAAAATAAGTCCGAAAACATCTGGGCCCCACAAACCAAGGACCAAAACTGGGATAGCTCCATAAATAGCCAATTTTTTTGCCATGCCTAGGTATAGCCCCCTCATAACTACTTGTCCTTCATACTTTTTCTTGGCAAACTCACCGTAAAATACCTGACCTATAGCTTGACCGAATAAGACCATAGGAATACCAATTATACGTTGAGACAATGCAAACAGCCCTGCTACCTTAACCCCATAAAAACTCGCCAGCAAAAGCGGGGCTATCTGCAAACCAGCGCTATTAAGCAACGATGAACTGGCTGATATCATGGGGAATCGCCGATATCTTATTGCTGACTTTATCAGGTCGTTAAACGTCATTCTGTGAATCGATTGACGCTGCCGCGCAAAAGCTCTCACTGCAAGACTTCCACTACCACCTACTCTCCCAAAAACATCCCCAACGATCAGCCCAAATGCACCTGGGTTGAAGAATCCAAAAGTAAGCTGGATAATAACCATTCCTACAGACTGAATAATCTTTGTCTGAGATATTGGTCCAAAATCTGAAGTTCTCACAGCCCAATAGTTCAGCGATTGATAAGTCCCTATTCCAAGCAGGCCAACGGGGACCAACCAGAGATATGATGCAATTGCTTCAATCCCAGCCGCACGCACGATTTCTTCCCCCCAGAAAAACTGGGCGATAAACAAAATCAAACTTATAATGAAGGCAATCCCCAACGACAAAAGCAGAAGGCTCAGGGCGCTATCATCATCTTCTGGCAATGGGATTGCTAGGGGATAACGGAGCGTCACAACATTTCCCAGCATGCCGACAACGGACATATACACTGCGAGAGCCCCAAATTCCTCTGGTGAATATATCCGTGTCAGCAGAGGAGTCGCTGCAAAAGCAACCCCATAGCCAACAGCTGAGCCACTAGCCAAAATGGCCACGTTCCTCCCAAAACTTTCTGATCTAAGAAGATGCCTGATTCTATTACCTAATTGACTCACCTGAAGAATTATCCATTACCAACAAAAAAGGGAGATAGGATGGTATTAACTACAACATATATGTTTGCCAGCTAATTTAGCTAAAATTTCAAACTGTTGGTTCTTTGCTAGATAGGGAAATATAGGTAGGCTCAGAACCTGGCGCGCCATTTTTTCGGCAACGGGAAAAGATCCATCCTGATTATTCAAATAAGACATGGCATCAAGCAAACATACCGGCTTTACGTAATAGACCATTGTCGGTATAGCGGCCTTGCTGAGACGAAACTGCAAATCGTCTCGATTTTGGCACTGAATCGTATACTGAGCCCACACCGAAGCATATCCATCAGGTATATGCGGGGTCATAACCCCAGCCATTTCACACAATGACTTTGAATAACGTTCAGCAGCAACTTGCCGAAGCTCTATTTCCTCAGGATAAATCTTCAACTTTTCAATCAGGATAGCTGCCTGAATAGTATCCAACCGAGCATTGAGTCCAATTCTGACATTGTTGTATTTGTCTGGCCCTTTCCCATGTACAAGTAAGGACCGAATCTTCTCCGCCAGATCATCATCATCAGTAAAAACAGCCCCACCATCCCCATAACAACCCAATGGTTTAGCCGGGAAAAAACTGGTCGTTCCGACATGCCCGAGCCCAGGTGCCTTCCGTCCCTTATAGGTGGCTCCAAAAGCCTGAGCTGCGTCTTCCAGCACAAACAAGCCATGTTTTTCGGCCAAAGGCATGATGGCATCATAATCCGCAGGCAAACCATACAGGTCGACAGGGATAATCCCCCTCACCTTCAACTTGCCCTCTTCTACAACCCGCTCAATCGCCTGACCAAGTTTGATGGGATCAATATTGAACGTGCGCGGGTCGATATCGACAAAAACCGGGGTGGCGCCAAGCAGGGCAATAACTTCGCAGGTGGCAAAAAAAGTGAAAGGAGTTGTAAAGACCGCATCCCCCGGGCCAACTTCATAGGCCATCAACCCCAACAACAATGCATCCGTACCGCTGGAACAGCCAATGGCATGGCGGACCCCGACAAACTCGGCAAGCTGTCGTTCCAACTCAAAAACCTCCGGCCCCATGATGTACTGGCCATGGTCAAGGACTCGCTTTATCGCTGCATCGATCTGTGGGCGGATACGCTCCTGCTGGGCTTTTAGATCAATAAACTGCATCACACAACCTTCTTATTTCTGTTTCAACTCATCATAAACCACAGAGCCGACAGCCATTTTTTCAGGCAACGGAGCATCTTCGTCAAGATCCAGACAACGCAATAGACCTGGTTCCTCCTCCCGATACCGCAATCCACTTTCCGGACAGGTCATCACACCCTCGGCATCAGGGTTGGCAAGCACATGCCCATGTCGGCTCATCCAGCCTTTCTGCCGAGCCGGGACGCCGACCATAAGCGCATAATCAGGGACATCTTTTGCAACAACCGCCCCGGCGGCAATAAAGGCATACCGGCCGATGGTAATACCACAGACAATCGTCGCATTCGCTCCAACTGAACATCCGCGCCGCAACAGGGTCTTTTCATAAAGAGAGCGGCGAACCACCTGCGACCGGGGGTTGGTAACGTTGGTCAGGACACAGGAAGGTCCGAGAAATACATCGTCTTCAATCGTCGTCCCTTCATAAATGGAGACGTTATTTTGCACCTTGACGTTGTCGCCAATCTGTACCCCACCAGCGATCGAACAGTTCTGCCCAAAGCTGCATCGATTACCAATCTGCGCCCCGCTCAGGACATGGCAAAAATGCCATATTTTTGTATATTCACCGACAGCAGCCCCATCATCAACATAACTTGAAGTGTGGACAAAAGCCGTTTCTGCTATTTTCGTCATTTTTCTACCTTTCGGCAAAACGGATGATAATCACCAGTCAACGCGTGGATTTCAGCATGCCGTACGTCATGGACAACATTGATGCAATCGCGCACATCAGCAAGACCAAACCCCTGCCCAGAAAGAATTTCCTCATAGCTCCTTGTATGTAAATCTGTAAAGCCACCGGAGAATTCAACTTCTTCGCCATTAACAGTGATTGAACGGTATGTTGTTTGCCCCTTTTCCTTGACCTCAGCAGGAAGATGCTCGGACTTTGTACTTAAAAACCATCTTACCCTTGCGTGTTTAAGTTCAAGGAATCCTGCCGTTGTCTCGGCATCTCTTACATGGCAAATATTCTTTACGACCGGGCCAAAAACATAAGCAAGCATGTCGAAAAAGTGGACGCCGATATTCGTCGCAACGCCACCAGATTTTTGCTCATCGCCTTTCCAACTAACCTGGTACCATCTCCCCCGTGAAGTAAGATAAGACAGGTCGACCTCAAACATTTTCCCGGGTTCGGATTGAATTTTCTCTTCAACTTCTTTCTTCAGGGCAATGATGCTCGGATGCAACCTTAACTGCAAAATGGTATTGACCCTTTTTCCACTTTCTTGCTCTATTTCCTGCAAAGCGTCAATATTCCACGGGTTCAGAACCAAGGGTTTCTCACAAATAGCATGTGCGTGAACACGCAGCGCAAACCGGATATGCGCATCATGAAGGTAATTCGGTGAGCAGATACTGACGTAACTGACCTCTCGTCCCGCATTCTCTCGTCGCAGTTTTTCTATATGCCGGTCAAACCGTTCAAATTCGGTAAAAAAATGTGCCTGTGGGAAATATGAATCTATGATCCCAACAGAGTCATTCTTATCAACAGCTGCTACGAGTTGATTTTCTGTGTCCTTTATCGCCTTCATATGCCGGGGGGCGATATACCCGCCAACCCCAATTAATGCAAAATTTTCCATTGAACTTTCCAACCTCCAAAAATTAATAGAAGACCAAAGAGGTCAAATCTGCCGGCATTGACAAAGCTTCTGGAGATGGCGCGACCGCCTTACCCCCAAAACTCTCAACAGCATCTCACCCTCTACAAACTCCAATATCTCAGTCCGGTGGACTCAACGTCATCCCGCCGCAACAAGCCCTTCACATCCACCACCACCCCGGACCCATTGCCATTACCACACAGATCCTTCAACTGCTTCGGGGAGATATCCGCAAAGGCATCATGCGCCACCGCCCAGACAACACCGTCAACCGGGGCGAGACCATCAAGACCAACCAGCTCAAGCCCATACCCGCTCCGCGCCTCCGTCGGATCAGCCATGGGATCATGCACCAGCACCTCAACGCCGTACTCTTTAAGCTCGGCGATAATATCGACAACCTTGGTATTGCGAATATCGGGACAGTTCTCCTTGAAGGTCAGCCCCAGCACCAGCACCCGCGCCCCCTTGACCGTCTTGTCAGCACGGATCAACTTCTTCACCGTCTGCTCGGCGACATGCTTGCCCATGCCGTCGTTGATACGCCGGCCGGCGAGGATCACCTGCGGGTGGTAGCCGATCGCCTCGGCCTTGTAGGTCAGGTAGTAGGGGTCGACGCCGATGCAGTGACCGCCGACCAGTCCGGGGGTAAAGGGCAGGAAGTTCCACTTGGTGCCGGCGGCGGCCAGCACCTCGCGGGTGGGGATGCCCAGCCGACCGAAGATCAGCGCCAGCTCGTTCATCAGGGCGATGTTGAGGTCGCGCTGGGTGTTCTCGATCACCTTGGCGGCCTCGGCAACCTTGATGCTGGAGGCGCGGTGCACCCCGGCGGTGACCACCAGTTCATAGACCGCGGCGACCGTCTGCAGGGTCTCGGCGTCCTGGCCGGAAACCACCTTGATGATCTTGTCGACGGTATGCACCTTGTCGCCGGGGTTGATCCGCTCCGGCGAGTAGCCGACCTTGAAGTCGACGCCGCAGGTCAGGCCCGACGCCGCTTCGAGGATCGGCACCGCCACCTCTTCGGTGACGCCGGGGTAGACGGTCGATTCATAGACGACGATGCTGCCTTTCGCCAGGTTGGCGCCGATGGTGCGGCTGGCGGCCTCGACCGGGCGCAGGTCGGGCTTCTTGTTGCCGTCGATGGGGGTCGGCACGGTGACGATCAAAAATTGCGCCTCCTGCAGCCGCGCCGGGTCGGAGCTGTAATCGATGGTGGTCGCCGCCAGCTGTTCGGCGGAGAGCTCGCCGGTCATATCGACCCCATCGCGCAGCTGATTCAACTTGCGGGTGTCAATATCAAAACCGATAACGTCGACCTGGCGTCCAAACGCCGCCGCCAGCGGCAGCCCGACATAACCGAGGCCGACCACGGCAATCCTGGCCTTGCGCTGAACAATATCCTCAAGAGTAACCATGCTCATTTTCAAACCGCTTCCGCCACATTTTCACTCCGCCCTTCCCGCTCCAGGTAATACTCCAACGCCTTCTTCTGGATGCAGTTGGTCAGATAACTGTAAACCGCCTCACGACTGCAATGCGATTTCCCATCCCGTTCACCGCCGAAGCGGCATTGAGCACATACGTGAAGGATCATAGAGCCTCCGTAAGTCTTAAATTCCGACCCTCTGAGGGGGGACCCTCTGAGGGGGGGACCCTCTGAGGGGGACAGGCACCTTTTAATGAACCACCCTGCCCAACCCAAACCCTGAGTGGGACAGTCCCAGGATTTCAACGAACTTCCGAGAGGGACAGTCCCAGAACTTCGGGACAGTCCCTGCAGTCCTTAACCCACCACCCGCTACGTAGCCAGAACCTCTGAGGGGGACAGGTACCTTTTAATGAGCCGCCCTGACCATCTCTAACCCTGAGTGGGACAGTCCCACTGTAAAACGGGGACAGTCCCAAGGGCGCAACG
>NZ_PPFX01000058.1 GCF_002898515.1 Geothermobacter hydrogeniphilus
AAAGGCGGGGACCTGGTGCAGTACCGGGGGAAATGGTATGCGCCGGAAGAAGCGGCGCAGTTAAAGGCCGAAGCCAAAAAGCAGGCTGAGTTTGCCGACCTATTGGAGCAGCTAGAGAGCGGCTACCGTCAGGCCCAGAGGCGCCTCGACGCCAAGCGCGTCAGCGGGCTGAAAAAGACCCTAGCCGCAGCCGAGCAGCTCTATCCGCGTGACAAGCGGATTGCGCCCTGGTCAGCGAAACTGAGCGAACTGCCGAGCTTGATCAAGCAGCAGCAGCAGAAGAAGAAGGCGTTGCTGTCGGAGGCCGAAGGCGCTTTGATGGTCTACGACAAGGAGCTTGCGATCCGCAAGGCCAAAGCCGCGCTGCAGGTTGTCCCCGGTGATGCCGAAGCGCAGGCATTGCTGGCGAAGGCGAAGAAATTGCCGGAAAAATACTATACCGATCCGACGACCGGTATGGACTTCGTGTTGGTGCCCGGTGGCTGTTATCAGATGGGGTCAAATAACGGAGGTAGCGATGAGAAGCCGGTTCACGAGGTGTGCGTGGATGCTTTTTATATGGGGAAGTATGAAGTAACCAACGGACAGTACCGCAAATACAAGTCAGGTCATGACAGCGGATCTTATAAGGGAAACACCCTGAATAGAGATCAGCAGCCGGTGGTAATGGTGAGTTGGGAAGACGCCACAGCTTTTGCGCGCTGGTTGAGCGGCAAGAGCGGCAAGGCGTATCGCCTGCCGAGCGAGGCGGAATGGGAGTATGCCGCCCGGGGCGGCACAAGGAGCGCTCGTTGGTGGGGAAATAACCCCGATCAGGCCTGCGGCAACGCCAACGTTGCCGATCGAACTGCGAAGCGAATGATTGCCGATCAAACCGGGAAGCGAAAGTGGTCAGATGAGACAATTCACAATTGTGATGACGGGTATGCAGTGAGCGCCCCGGTGGGACACTACAAGGCGAACCCTTATGGTTTGTACGACATACTGGGCAACGTCTGGGAGTGGTGTCAGGATTGGTATGACAGTGGCTATTACGGCAACAGCCCACGCAACAACCCGCAGGGGCCGTCATCAGGCTCCGACCGCGTGCTTCGCGGCGGCAGCTGGGGCAGCAACCCGGGCCACCTGCGCTCGGCCGATCGCGGCAGGAACTGGCCGGGCTACCGCAGCAGCGGCCTTGGCTTTCGGCTTGCTCTCCCTGCAGGTTCGTAGCGCGGAGGCGCGCCGAGCGGCAAAGGGTAGGGCGGGCGGAGCCGCCCGGACCGTTGCCGGTTGTGCGCCGGAGCGCGGGCCTGTTTGATGTGATTCGCCGCGACAGCGGCGCAAGATTATGAGGGTTTTCGTAGGAGCGAATTTATTCGCGATAAGCGTCTTTGGGCCGCACGAACCGCAAACCCTCAATCGCGAATAAATTCGCTCCTACAAGGGCGCGATGGGTTTGTTGGCGCGGACCACAAAACCCTGATCGCGATTAAGCTCTTACGGAGCGGTAATTTTTTAAAATAAAATAGTAAAAAAATACCATTTCTGAAATCATATGGTAATATTGTCCTGTATCCTGGGGGTGCTCATGTTCCGTAGCTTTCTTCTCCTGTTGGTTCTTTTCCTTATGTCGGGGTGTTCGGCCGGCCCGCGTAGACTCGCGCCGATATCGACGCCGGCCCCGGGGGAGTCTCTGACAATTGCTGTGCTCTCCTTTGACGGTGAGCCCGAACTTGGTGCCGGTGTCGCGGCCTCGTTGACATCCGCAATTCGGGAAGCACGGCCGAACTGGTCGGTTCTGGAAAGGGCCGAGGTGGACCGGGTGCTGGCGGAGATCAAGCTGTCGATGACCGACATCGTCGACCCGGATCACAGGGTACAGGCAGGGAAGTTTTTGGGGGCGCGTTATCTGGTGTTCGGCAATGTTCAGGAGGTCGGGGGCAAGGTCAGGTTGACGGCACGCCTGGTCGAGGTTGAGACCGGTCGGGTTGTCGCCGCCGCCGTTGTATTTGACGACCTGGATAAACTTTTTGACCTGGAAACCCAGTTGGCCGGGCAGTTGTTGCGGGGGATGCCATGAAAAGTTCCGTGTGGTTGTTACTGGTTTTGCTTGCGATCGGAACGTCGGCTTTCGCCGAGTCCTCGCCGGTGCTGGCGATTTTTCCTTTTACGGGTACCGCTGATGAACCGTCCTCCGGAAAGGAACTGTCTGGAATGTTGACGAGCATGCTGGCCCGGGATGGTCGCCTGGAGGTGGTTGAACGTCAGCAGTTGGGAATACTGGAGCGGGAAAAACTGTTGAAAGGCGGTGGGGATGAGGCCGATGATCAGGGAGATGCTCCCGCGGATGTCACCAGTTCCCGGATGCTGGGGGCCGACCTCGTGCTGCTGGGAGATCTGATGGGGAGTCATGGGCATTATCAGGGACAGGTGCGATTGGTCGATTTGCATTGGCAACGGCGTGTACTGCGGGTTGAGGCAACCGGTGAATCGTTGCCGGTGCTGAGTGAAAATCTGCTTGAAGCGGTAACCAGCGCCCTGAAACTTTACGGGGCTTATCAAAGTGACCTAGTCTCTTCATCGGCCGGGAAGACTGAAATTTCCGAACCGCTCAAAGAAGAGGACCCGGCCAGGGAGATCGACCGCAAGGAAGATCATCCGGATCTGCTGGATGAAGAGATAACCCGTCGTCTGGCACAAAATCGACGCGCGCAGAAAGCCGGAATGAAGGTATTTACCGGTGTCCCGGTTTTTGGTATGCCCGCCGGGATGTTGCTGGGTGGCAGCACCGGGCGTACGTTGCAAAAAAACCTTCGACCCTCGACCCTGAGCATGGCCGCCGGGGTGGCGACCGGTCTGCTGTCGTGGTTGTTCTACGATTGCCACAGCAGCAGAGGCGGGACCCTGACAGGCGGCTTCAGTCTCTATTTTTTCTACAACGGAATCAAGCTGCGAAAACTGGAAAACGAACAGATCCAGCTTGAAAAATGGCATCGGGCAGGTGCCGCTGACTAAGGAGGAGGATATGAAACCAGTCACTCTCTTTCGCGGGTTCGGGTATGGAGTGTTGCTTATGCTGTTGCTCTGGGGCTGTGCTGGACAGAAACAACTCCCCGGCAGTGAAACTGTGGTTGAAACCTCGGGAGGGGATCGGCCAGACTGGGTGACCGAAGTTCCGGAGGATGAAGATGGTTTGATGTTTTTCCGTGGGTTCAAAACCAAAGCGGTGACCCTGGAGGGTGGGTTGACGGATGCTCGTGAAAATGCCAGCCGACAGATCATCGAGATGATTGAACAGCGCGGCATGGCGGACTATTCAAACGTGCGGGTCGAACGGGGTATCCCCGAGAGCGACGCTGATATCGGCAGTGTCATCAATGACGGGTTGAAAATTCTCTCTGACAACGTGGTGCGCGGCATCAAGGAACGGGAAACCTATTTCGAAAAAGTCGAGGTCTTTACCGGCAGTGGCCTGAAGTATTATTACAATGTTTTCTCGCTGGTGGCGATCCCCGAGAATGAATATCGGGTGGCCATGCAACGGGCCGTTGACACTTTGAAGGTGCGGGCCAGGGAACAGAACAACGCCAAGGCCGAGGCCTTTCTGGATGAGATGAACAAGCGGTTCTACCGGGCCGATGTTTCCAGACAGTGACCCTGTTCTTCTGATCCGGCTGTTGTGGCTGGCGGCTCTGCTGGCATTTCTGCTTCCGGCAGGGTGCGGGGAGGTACGTAGCCCCCGCTTGCAGGCTTCCGCCGATCAGCCTCCGGAGTGGATTGTGCGGGTGCCGGCAGCGGACGACACTTTTCTCTATTTTCGGGGCATACGCACCGGGGTTGCGCGCCTGGAGGATGGAGAACGGGACGCCATGCAGGCCGCGGTGAGGAGTATCCTTGACTACCTGGGCCAGGAAGGGATGGTTTATTACGCGGCCGAGCGTCATGCTGCCGCGACCCGCATCACGGATCGGGTCAGGCTGCAGTCGGCAGGCACGGTTCATAGCGCCAAGCTGGTGCAACTCTATTATCGGCAGGTGGTGAGTCAGGAGGGGCGGTTTCTCTATGATGTGTTTACCCTGGTCCGCTATCCACGCCGGGAAGTTGTCGCTGAGCGGGAGCGATACCTGGCCGAGAGGAAACGCCTGTTTCAGGCTGCACTGCGTTCCTGGTGTCAGGGGAGGGCAGCTGCGGACAAAGGTCATGACGACAAGGCCCTGGCAGACTTTGCCCTGGTGAGAGATCTGTTGGCCCGAATCCCGCGTGGGGTTTATCTGGACCTGCTGGCGAAGACCGGGACGGAGGATTTTGCCCGGCAGGCCGAGTCGCGGCGTCGTATCGTCGAAAAGAAAGTTCGCAGCCTGGTGGTTGTCGTTTCTGCGCCGGATGGAGTACGGCGAGATGTGTCGTCTCTGTTCAGCCCGTTGGTCGTGGTGTTGGAAAAATTCGGTTTTTCCCTGCAGGGGCCGGTGAGTCGCGGGCGAGGGAGCCTCCCTGAAAGCCGTTACCGCCTGGAGATCACTGTTGGGACAACCGAGCCGCGCGACAATCTCGGTCAGTTTTACAGTTCCCTTGCCGAAGGGGATCTGCGAATGCGGGACCTGCGGCACGACCAGCTTGTTTTCAGCCGTGCCTTGCAGAGCAGGGGGTTTGCGGAAAATGCTGATGCCGCGCGTTATGAGGCTTTAACTGCTTTTGTTGCGCGATGC
Source organism: Geothermobacter hydrogeniphilus (assembly GCF_002898515.1). Taxonomy (GTDB): domain Bacteria; phylum Desulfobacterota; class Desulfuromonadia; order Desulfuromonadales; family Geothermobacteraceae; genus Geothermobacter_A. Next base: position 4,689 of record NZ_PPFX01000058.1, read on the forward strand.
GTGGATGAAATATCCACAGTTTATGGCACATCGCACGGAGTGGAAACTCTGTGATGAGCGATTCAAAGGGAGGGGCTGTGTCGTGTTCGACAACGGGCAAATCCTGGTTTCAACGTCATCCCGACCGGGCCTTCCTCCTGCAGATGCTGTTGTGCGTGGGGCTCGTTTACTGGGTCAGGCTTGAGCAGGAGTTTCTGCGTCCGATCCTGTTTCTGATGCTGTTGTTCTCTCCAGTCTATGCCTGGCTGCTGTTCAGCATGAAGGCCGTGGTCCAGGGGCAGAGCGGTACCCGGAAGATGTTGTCTCGGATCACCTTTCTGCCCGTTCCGATCACTGAGGACGAGTGGCGCCGGCAGGGTTTCGCCTGGTGTACTTATGGCCTGATTCTTGTCAATGTCGGGGTCTTCTACCTGGGCCAACTGCAATTTCCTTCGTGGTTCGAAAATAACCTGCTTTTTCTGCCGCGTCGGCCGAATGCCTGGAATATACCGGTAAGCGTCTTGATGTCATCCTTCCTGCATGGTGGCCGTGGGCACCTGTGGGGCAACATGTTCTTTCTCTGGGCGATGGGCACGGTGGTGGAACGCAGAATCGGCGGCGGGCGTTTTCTGCTCTGCTACCTGGTGGCGGCGGTAACCTCCGGGTTGTTTTTCTTCGATGTGATGTGGCTTGCCACAGGTCAGTACTCTCACCTGCTGGGAGCTTCCGGCGCCATCAGTGGGATCATCGGGCTTTATGCCGTGCGCTGCTATTTCAAAACCATGCTGGTCCCCTTTCCGTTGCTGGGGTTGCTGTCATTGTTTTACCCTGTCTATCTGCAGATTCGGATGAACGCGTTGCTGGTGATCGGGGTATTCTTTCTTTCCAATCTTGATCACGGCATCGGGCAGTTGACCGGGACCCGCTTCAGTTACGTCGCCCACTGGGCTCATCTGGGTGGCCTGGGTATCGGGTTGCTGCTCGGTTGGTTCCTGCGGTTGGCAAAACCGGCGTTGCAGGAACGGCACCTTGAGTTGAGCCGCAGGAGGGTTGGCTGCAACGGTTTTGGCCTGGATGCCAGGCAATTGTCGCTGGAAACCGTTCTGGATCTGGACCCGGACAATGTCGAGGCGCGCCTGGAATTGGCCCGAGTCCATTCCCGCCATCGACTGTCGGAACAAGCCCGCACCCTGTATCTGGCCCTTGTCAGGGAGTTGGTCGGCAGTGACCCGAAACGGGCCGCGGATATCTTTCGTGAATATCTGGACCGTTACTGGCAACCGGCATCGCCGGATCTGCAATATCGGATGGCCGGTTTGTTTTTTCATTTTGGAGATCTGCCAATGGCTTCCAGGTGCCTCGACATGCTGCTCGCGGAGCAGGATCTCCCTTCTGAAATACGGGAGAAGGCGATGTTTCAGATGGTTAAGGTACTTTTCTCTATGAAGTTGGCGGACCCTGCCAGAGAATACGCTGACCGCTTCAAAAACGATTTCCCGCAGTCTGCCCTTGGATTTTCATCCTGGCTGAAATGAGAGGGAATGCTGGTTGTTACTTTTCCCCGATCCGCTGCAGCACGTCATTGTCCGAACCATTGAGCGTAGGGGGCCAAATCTTGCATCCACTGTCGAATTGACGGGCCCCATCCGTGGATCAAGGCAGGGGTCAAATTTCAGGAATGGGCACAGAATGGGCACGAAACAAAACAAGGGGTCAGCGAAAATTCGCTAACCCCTTGATATTTATGGTGGGCGTTACTGGGATTGAACCAGTGACCCTTGCCGTGTGAAGGCAATGCTCTCCCGCTGAGCTAAACGCCCGTTTGTATTGTGCTGAGGCCGAAATTTATAGCAAGAGCATGGGCGGGTGTCAATAGATTTCATGAAATCCGCTGGTGGGGCAGGAAGGGTGTCGTGCCCGCTCCCGGCGATGTTTTCAGCGACATTGACTTTTGAATTTTAAAAACGTAAATTGCTAATTGATTTTGAGTGTTTGCAGTTTATAGAGGGGACTGATTTGGTTATCAATCTGTAAGTTCCGGGCCGCCATTTATCCGCTTCAGCAGCGGATTTTCGGCGGCCTTTTGTTGTTGGGATTGGGGAGTGAAGAGGGGACTCTGGCCGAGACAACAGCCGCGACCGACTGATTCGCATGCCGAACAGAAGGTTTACGCGGCCCTGCGGAAACAGCTTCCACAGAACTGGACGGCCTGGCATTCATTGCGTATTCGTACTGCTGACGGTCTTGAAGGTGAGGGCGATTTTGTCCTGGCCATCCCGCAGCGCGGCTTTCTGGTGCTGGAGGTCAAGGGTGGCCACATTGAGCAGCGCGATGGCCGCTGGTATCAGAACGGTCATCCTTTAAACCGCGGGCCGCGGGGCCAGGCGCTCGGTTTTGCAAAAAAGCTGTCCGCCCGTTTGAAGGAGGCAGGTTCACAGTCGGTTCCGTATGCGGTACTGACGATCTTTCCCGACACCGCGTTCTCCAATCCTCCCGGTCAGGATGATCTCAGCGCTCTGGTTCTTGGTGAGCAGGACCTTCCCTGGTTGGTTGACTCGATTCAGGCCAAGCTCGACAAGGCGTTCCCCGCCGATTTTCTCATCCCCGAGAACAACTGGGTCGGTCTGCTGCACCGCTTCTGGGGCGAGAACTGGGTTCCCAAACTCAAGTTGGGCCACAAAGCGAGGATTGACGCCGAACAGCGGCTCAAACTCGATGTCGACCAGCTGCGACTGATCGACGGTCTGCTCGGCAACTGCCGGTTGCTGGTGGAGGGGGTTGCCGGATCGGGGAAAACCCTGGTCGCCCGGGAAGCCGCTCTGAACATGGCTCGACAGGGCCGCCGGGTCTTGTATCTCTGCTTCACCGACGCGCTGGCCGAATGGTTGCGTCCGACTTTTGCCGGGAGCGGGGTCGAGGTTTTTACCGTCCCGCGTTACGCGGTGCATCTGTTGCAACAGGCCGGATTGATCGACGGGCCCGAATCGACGCCGGAGTTCTGGTTCGATGTGGCGCTGCAGGCCGCTGCCGACGCTCTTCCCGAACCGGAACAGGCTCCCGAGGTGGTGGTTCTGGATGAAGCACAGGATCTGACCGAAAACGACTGGGAACTGGTCGGCGCGCTGGCTGCCGAGCGCATCTGTTGGATGTTTTATGATCCGGCCCAGTCTTTCTGGCAGGAGCGGGTTCTTCCGGTATGGACCGGGCAGGGCGGGCGTTTCAGTCTGACCCGCTGTTACCGCTGTCCTCCCGCAGTGATGGAATATTCCCGCAAGCTCCACGGCCGGCCTTGTGACGAGGAGCTACTGCGCGAGGGATTCGACGCGGGGGTTCTCGGGGTTGTCAACGCGCCGAGCGAAACAGCGGTTTTGGGGCGAATCGAAAATTTTGCAATAAAGCGTTCAAACACAGGGCTAAAAGATGTTCAGGAAATTATTTTCCAAAAAAATTGAATACAGCTTTGACGAAGTCTACAAAGACGCAAATTCTGGCGATCCTGTTGCACAATGCAAACTTGCCCTTATGTATGAAAAAGGCATGGGCATTAAACAGTCAGATGTTCAAGCTGGAATCTGGTATTTAAAGGCTGCAAGAAGTGGAAACCTCGATGCCATCTTTAAAATTGGTGTTTTTTATATAAGTGGAAAAGGTGTACCAAAGGTTACCGATACAGGTGTTAAATGGCTTACTAAAGCACGTGACAATGGCCATCCAAAAGCACAAGATCTAATAGATGAGTTCACAAATTCAAATATTGACAACTGCAATAAAAATTCGATTGAGATTAGTAAAACTCACAACAAAGATAATGCTCTTGATAAAATTGGTGATTTAAATTGCGCAGAACATGTAACAATTAACAACACTGATGAATGTTTTGGCGAAACCATTGAAACTCACAAGGTAGAGGAAATCCTAGATAAAATTGAAGATTTCAAAAATTTAGAAATATTGGAGACAAGAATTTCAGAACTAGTTCAATGGCACGATGTTCCTGTTAGACTGCTCAATGGAATCAACCACGCAATAAGCCATGGCCTTATAAGTTTTGACACGGTGCTTGACTTTCTTATGAACGAAGAAAATGCCATAAAAGAACTTATGCGCGTTAAAAACATAGGAAAAAAATCAATAAACGATTTAAGAACCATCCTATCAAAGCATAACGCATACCAAGCATACCAAGCATACCAAAAGGAAATTTCACAAAAATTCGATATCGAAGAAAATGATGAGCGCCTATCAAAAACAATTATAGACTTAGTAAATGAAAATCACGTTTCTAATCGCTTAAGAAATAGGATCAATGAATTCTACAGAAACAATCTACTATCTTTCTTGACAGTAAAAGACTACAAAGAAAACCCAAGCGCAGCTAATCACGAAATGATGAGTCTGCCTAATTTTGGTAGAGGAACTTTGGATGAATTAAACGATCTTGTAAATAACTTTATTACTGGAGAGGAAAAAAAGAATTGCAACATTCCTGAATCGATTTCATCAGAGGCGTTAATTGATTATATTTCAAACTTTGTGAAAGAACGGAACTTTGAAATTTTTTTGATGAGAAGAGGGCTATGTGGAGTCGACAAACACACCTTAGGAGAAGTTGCTGAAAGATATGGCCTAACAAGAGAAAGAGTACGCCAGATTGACAAAAAAATTGTTGAAAAATGCCGTATCAAGGCCAACAGAATATATTTCGAGAAATACCTTTTGCAGAGGAAGCAAGAGATTAGTGACATTATATTTTCAGGTTCTCCTGCAATAAACCTTAAGGCGGCAAAATCAAAACATAAAAAACTGATTAGTGTCGACGCCTTAGCAATTGAAGTAGTTCATGAAAAAATTGAAGGCTGGCTTACTTACAATTACAAGAAAAAAGGTGATTTGTGGGCTATAAATGACGTCTGTTTAAATAACTATCCTCATCTTTCTAGCCAATTTTTCGAACTTACAGGTGAATGCAAAAAAACAATTAAAAGAAAGACAGAAATCCTAACCTGGCCAATAAGTATAGGGCAAATATTTGAAGAATTCCCATATATTGACGAAAATGAAATTATTGATTATCTTACAAATGATCTTGGCGCAGAAATAAATAATGGGATCATCGTCAAACTGAAAAAGTTGTCTCCAAAAAATCGCTTAATACATGTCCTCAGAAAAGTTGGTCATGGACTACATACATCGCAAATTAGGGCTTATCACAAAGATATGTTCGGTTTAGATGTCTCTGAACATGCTATAGGTGCAGTACTCGGAAGGCTAGAAGAAGCTTTAATCGTAGGCAGGGGCGTTTATGATATTTATGAAAATTTAACTCTAACTAGCGATGACTTGAAGGAAGTGAGAGACAGGACCTTTAAATACCTCGAAAGTCGCGAGGGGTTTGTCTCTGCAAAAGTTATTTATAAAAATGTATTTTCTGAAGACTCTTACCGTTTTAGCACCGAGTTCTCTGACTATATGCTACTAGGGATACTGCAGGACGATGAGCGTTTCAGTGTAAAGCACGGTCTTATGGTTGGACTCGCTGGGGACTCATTAGGAAATGGCTATATTCCCTTAATGGATCAAATCACACAAGTCGTAGAGGAATACGGCCCGGTGAGTGTTCCAGAAATTTCAGAAAAGATAAAAGAGAATCGAGAGGTGTTTGACACAACCATTGTAGTAATGTTGAATTCCTCACCTGATGTGGTTGCCACAAAAGAGCGTGGAAAATTTAACTTAACAGAAAAAGTTCTCGGGACTGAAGAAGATATTTTTTACTTAGATATCGCTTTAGAAATTGCACTTTTAGAATCTGCTAAAAGCTGTCACGTTTTAGAAGATTCTCTTCAAGCTGTTGGCATTCAATGTCACAAACGGACCATAAAATCTTGGGTTAGCAAGTCGACCAAATATGACATTTCTGGAGACATGGTAAGACTTATTAAACCCTCCGATGAAGTGACACTTTATAATAGTATTTACGAAACTATGAAAAAAAGAGAACTGTCCTTTCAAGAGTTATATGAATCACTAACTGTAGCGTTAGAAGGCAAGAACGAACAGCGATTTATCCAATATGATTGCAGAGTACATATGAGCAACTATTCTTCCAAAATAGAGACAATTGAAAACATGCTAGAGGAATTCGACTTTTGATGAATTTTAAGGACATGCAACTTCCACTTTCGATTAAAACTACACATGCTAACCCTGTGGATGAATTTTTTGTACCAGTTTTGAAACTGGCAATAACGTATGATATTGCCGTTGGATACTTCTCCAGCAACTGGATTCGCGATGCTGCTGAAGGTATTGCACATTTTGCGGCAAATGGGGGTCAAGCAAGATGGATTATATCTCCAGAATTAACCAAAGATGATTATGAGGCCATTAAATTAGGAGACCATGGGGAGATTAAACCTCACATTTTAGATGATCTAATTGACCGCTCATTTGAGAAATTGTTCAACAATTTAAAAGAGAACACACGAGACACCTTGTCATGGTTGATTCGAGACGGAGTAATGGAGTTTAAAGTCGGCATCCCTATCAATAAGTTAAGCGGAATTATGCATGCTAAAATGGGATGCTTTAGAGATAAAGAAGGGAATATTATAGGATTTAGCGGTTCCTATAATTTAACCGCTGCAGCAATTACTAATTGGGAAAAAATTGATATTTACTCTGCTTGGAGATCAGAAGAATCCTCTCTTAGAACACAAGAGATTATTGATGAATTCGAAGTTATGTGGAAGCGGGAAGATCCCAATCTTTCTGTTTACAAGCCGCCTGAAGTTTCCATTGAAAGATTTATTAGACATACATCTAAAGCACCCAGACCCTACATAATCATACAAGAAAGGCCGAAGCTTAGAGTCCCAGAGAAATTTTTATCAAGGGGCAAATTGCGCCCGTATCAAGATGAGGCTATCAATAATTGGTTTAAAGCTAATGGGCGTGGCATTTTTGCCATGGCAACCGGTTCAGGCAAAACTGTTACAGCTTTAAGCGCCATGACGCAGCTGACTAACTATGTGATTAACAATGACGGCAAGGTTGTAATTATTGTGTCAGTGCCGTTTGTCCACTTAGCAGACCAATGGGAATCAGAGGCCGAAGCTTTTGGGTTCAATACATTTAAGTGCTATTTAAATTCACAGAAGTGGTTGGCTAATGTTCAGAACGCCCTCAGCAATATGCTGCTAGATATAACCTCTCATGTGATGCTGATTACAGTAAATGCGACATTTTTAAACGAACCATTTCAGAAAATTTTATCTGGAATTAGCTCAACTATAGTTTTTGTCGCTGACGAAATGCATAACTTGGGCGCACCAAACTTAAGGCGCCTGTTGCCCTCAAAAGCCCAATTTCGCCTAGGTCTTTCTGCTACCCCCAATCGATACAAAGACGAACAAGGGAGCCAGGCTCTAGAAGACTATTTTGGGGCCACTGTTTTCAAATTTGGTTTAGAAGATGCAATTAAACACGGATTTCTTTGTGAATATTTTTACTACCCTATAACTGTAGAATTAACAGAGTTCGAAATGGAAGAGTACATACAGCTATCAAAAGCAATATCGCAAGCTTTTGCCGTTGGAGACAACTCTGATAAAGATGGGCCTTCTGACAAACTAAAAAACCTTTTAATAAAAAGGGCACGATTGATTAGTTGTGCGGAAAATAAATTACCAAAGCTACTAGAACTACTGCGTAAGGAAGAGGATTTAAAATATTGCCTTATTTATTGTGGGAATACGATCAAGGATGGAGTCAGATATGTTGACAATACGCTTAAATATATTGGTAATAACTTAAAAATTAGGGCAGGAAAATTCACATCTACCGAATCAAAGACAGAACGTCAAAATCTATTAAAAAGATTTGCAGATGGGGACTTGCAAGCCTTGGCTGCTATACGATGTCTTGATGAGGGCGTTGATATCCCGAGGACTGAAAAAGCTTACATCCTTGCATCAACATCAAACCCAAAAGAATTCGTTCAGCGCCGAGGAAGAGTTTTAAGAAAAAGCCCTGGGAAGAAGTATGCTTACATTTATGATTTTATTGTTGCTCCAAACATTGAGAATATAAATGCATCTGGTAGTGCAATTTTCAATTCTGAAAGAAATCTACTAAAGAGAGAGCTTGAAAGAGTTAATGAATTTGTTTCTTTGGCGATAAACCAAGGAGAAGCATATAAGCAACTTGGAAAAATAAAAGAAAAGCTGCATTTGCTAGATCTTTAAGGAGTAAAATATGATCAAGCTAACACCAAAAGAAGTACTAGAGTCTACGACTGATATTGTAAAAGGAATGATGGCAGAAATTATTAAAATTGAAAAAGAGTACCAGCATTACCAGAATCTCAGTTATGTTAAAGATAAAGAAAAGGAAGTCTGCTTGAGAATAAAAAAACTGATCGAAAGGAAAACCCTGTGAAAATACAAAAAATCACAATACAGAACTTTAGACAGTTTTTTGGACAGCATTCCCTTGAGTTTAGTACTGATGAAGTAAAAGGGATTACAGTAATTCACGGAGAAAATGGATCAGGTAAAACAAGCCTTTTGAATGCCTTCAAGTGGTGTTTTTATGGACATGCCGATTTTGACACTGGTCTTGACAATATTTTAAATGAACAAGCTATAGTCAAGTCATCCGACGGAGAAGATATTGAACTATCAATTAAAATAGATTTTGAACATGAAGGCTCTGATTATACAGCTTCTCGTGTCCAAAGATTTATCAAAACCACGGGGTTGAAAGTGGACTCTATAGGTGGATCCGTTTTTAAACTTAGGTGGATTGATCAAAATGGTTCGTGCCAAGAGTCAACGAATGCGGACACACAAATGAACCAAATCCTTCCAGAAAAAATGCACTCCTATTTCTTTTTCAATGGTGAGCGTATTGAAAAGCTTGCCAATGCTAGCTCGTCAGGCCAGATTCGAGAGGCAATCAAAACGTTGATGGGACTTCAAATAGTTGAAAGGGCCGGTATACATTTAGAAAAATATGTAATAAAGGAGTTCAAAAAAGAACTTAAAAAACAATCGCCTGGTAAATTGCAAGAAGTCATTGATAGAGAGACAAAACTGCAAGAGGAAATTGACAGTTTAAAAGAAAGAATGTATGTAACTAAGGATAATAAAAAATTTTTTAAGGACGAAATATCTAAGATAAGTTCAAGGCTTGCGATGATAAAAGATGTTGCCGCATTACAAGACGAAAGAAAATTTATTGAGAATCGATTGGATACTATCAAAAAATCAAAAGACTCATTATCTGCAAGTATAAAAGATTTAATTTCGACTAAAGGGTTTCTTCCATTTTTTACAGAAACGGCTGCTACTGTCGGGGCTCTTTTAGAGGAAAAAAGAAAACGTGGAGAGCTACCTTACAAAATCAAGCAACAGTTCATTGATGACTTACTAAGCAACGGCAAATGCATATGTGGTACATGTTTAAACAAGGGCGAAGAAAATTATTCGAATGTTGAGAAATATCGATTGCAGGCTAGCTCTAAGGGACTAGAAGAAGCATTCATAACTACGGCAGGGGCTATTAAGCAGGTCGATAGGAGTAAGTCCGATTTATTTAGAGCAATAAAAGACAATATTAAACAAGGTGTAGACCTAGAAAGTGAACGCGACAAACTAAGTGGCCGGCTTGACGTAATCTCTAAAAAACTTCAGGAATCCGAAGTAGAATCTGTCCCCGGCCTTGAAAATAAACGTAAGGAGATAGAAGAGAAGCTTGATAAGGCACAAAAAGAGCTAGGCAAGTTAGAGTTTGAGCTTGAGACAAAAACGCAAGAGCATAAAGAAGCCAAGAGAGCTCGTGAAGAGATCACGGATGTTTCTCAACAGTACGAGAAGATTAGTAAACGCCTGTCTAATGCTGAAGAGTGTGCCCGCGTTGCAAAAGCGCTTCATGTTGCGTTATCAAATCAGACTAGGGAGAAGCTGTCCAAAAGGGTTGACAAGACTTTTAAAGATATTATCAGAAAACCTTACTGGGCAGAAATTGATCAAGACTATACTTTACAAATATATAGAGAAATTGAGGGACATGGGAAACAACTGGTCCCAGAAAAATCTACAGCAGAAAGTCAAATTACAAGTTTAAGCTTCATCTCCAGTATCGTTAACTTAGCAAAAGAGCAGCAAAACCAAGATAGTGATTTCATAAAAGGCGGAGTCTTCCCCATTATTATGGACTCACCTTTTGGGTCAATCGATGATGAGTACAGAGCGTTAATTGCACGCTATATTCCCATGCTAGCAGACCAAGTAATTGTCTTCGCATCAAGTTCTCAATGGAGAGGCCCTGTTTCAAAAGAATGTGCTCCGCGGCTAGGCAAAGAGTATAGCCTCATTTACCACTGTAAGGAAGTCGACGAAGGCCGGGAAAGTTATTATGTGAGGCCTGGTGCAGACTTTGAATTTTCAGAAATCGAGGAGGGATACCATGGCTGATCGCGTAAGAAGACCTGTGGAATTTGATAAAATGTTAAATGAGTTGAGAGATGAAGGCATTTTCAAAACTTATAAAGATGCGCTTGTTTTTGCGGCATGCTTAGGGAAAAACAGAGGGAAGCGAGTTGCTTTCGAAAAGTCAGGTGAGCCTATAAATTTACAGATATTTAGTGCAGAGTTTGATCAGATGGTTTTAAATTGCATTGCCATTTCTGAAAACTCAGAACCTGAAATAATGGGTAAAGATCGCGAAGACGAAAAAGTAAGAATTTTCGAAGAGTACGCATGTGGTGGGCTAGAAATTCTCAAAAACGAATTTTGGGATTCAAGGTTGGGTTGGGAATCAGGATTAGTAAATCTAATCTTAAGAGAAGAAAAAGAAGATAAAATCCTGACAGACATAACTATGCTAGGTGATTAAGCTGTCCGAGTGTCTACTTTTGAACGCTAATTATACTTTAATGTTTATACTCCCCAAGTATACAGAGATAGTTGTCACCTGATATATTTTTTTTGTAAAAACCAATTATCAAACTTCTTAAAAAATATGGCTCGTCAGCAGAATCTGTGGAGATAATCAGGTTCCGGCAACTTGCCAAGCTCGTGATATAGGGCGATTTGCAGGCATTTGAGGGTTCGAAACCCGTAGGCTTTTC
>NZ_PPFX01000059.1 GCF_002898515.1 Geothermobacter hydrogeniphilus
GCAAAAATCCGCCCACCAGCACCGCCGCCAGCAGGGCCCCGCCGACAGCCCATTTCAGGCCCGAGCCCTTGCCCGTGGGGGGGGATTTCTCGGCTTTCAGCACCTGGGTCTTCTGAACCGGCTGTTTTGCTGCGGGGGCGGGCAATTTGCCGGACAAAGCGTCGTCGATCGCCTGCACCAGCTCGCCGGCATTCTGGTAGCGCTGCCCGGGGTCCTTGGCCAGCAGTCGCTCCAGCAGCGGCTGCAATTTGCCGAGGCTCTGCGGCAGGCGCGGGATCGGCGCCTGAACATGCTGCATGGCGATGCCGACGGTATTGTCGGCATCGAAGGGCACCTGCCCGGTGAGCATTTCGTAGAGGATGATGCCGAGACTGTAGAGGTCCGAGCGACCGTCGAGGTCGGCGAGTCCCTGGGCCTGTTCGGGACTCATGTAGTGCGGGGTGCCGATGCTCATCCCGGTGCCGGTCATCTTGGTGCCACTACCGACCGCCTTGGCGATGCCGAAGTCGGTGATGACCGGCTGTTCCCGGCCATCGAACATGATGTTCTCGGGTTTCAGATCACGGTGGACGAAGCCTTTACCGTGGGCGTGGTCGAGGGCGTCAGCCATCTGGTGCAGGAGCTTGAGGGCCTGCTGCGGACTGAGCCCGGCGCGAATTTTCTGCTTGAGGTCGCCGCCCGGGAGCAGGGTCATGGTGTAGTAATGCACGCCCTGTTCATGACCGACATCATGAATGGTGACAATGCCGGGATGCTGCAGGGAGGCGGAGCTGAGCACCTCCTTTTCGAAGCGCGTAGCACGCTCGGGGTCACGGGCGAACTCCGGAGGCAGGATCTTCAGCGCAACCTGGCGTTTGAGGGTGGTGTCCTCGGCCAGCCAGACATCGGCCATGCCGCCGGCACCGAGTTTTTCGAGGATGTGGTATTTACCGAGTTGTCTGCCCGGACCGATCATGGTGTTCCTCCTGCAATGTCATCAATGCAATCCCTGTAGGAGCGAATTTATTCGCGATTGGGGGTTTGCGATCCGCGCCAACAAACCCATCGCGGCTGAAGCCGCTCCTACCAAAATCCAAAATCACCGCGCCCCCTGTAGGAGCGAATTTATTCGCGATTGGGGGTTTTGCCCCACGCCGGCCAAACCTATCGCGGCTGAAGCCGCTCCTACGAAAACCCGAAACCATCGCACCCCCTGTAGGAGCGAATTTATTCGCGATTGGGGGTTTGGTCCGCACCGGCCAAACCCATCGCGGCTGAAGCCGCTCCTACAAAACCCAAAATCACCGCGCCCCCTGTAGGAGCGAATTTATTCGCGATTGGGGGGTTTGCGGCCCGCGCCGTCCAAACCTATCGCGGCTGAAGCCGCTCCTACCAAAATCCAAAATCACCGCGCACCCTGTAGGAGCGAATTTATTCGCGATTGGGTTTGCGACCCGCGCCACCCAAACCTATCGCGGCTGAAGCCGCTCCTACCAAAACCCAAAATCATCGCACCCTGTAGGAGCGAATTTATTCGCGATTGGGTTTGCGGCCCGCGCCGTCCAAACCCATCGCGGCTGAAGCCGCTACTACAATCATTCGCAACCGGCAACATGAAACGGCAGCGGCGCCTTTCATTTTTCGTTCAACCCCTGGGACAGATCACCCTTCGGCGGGGTGCGCTGCCGGCCGAGTTGGGGAACATTATCCGCAACCGGCGCTAGCGGGGCCGACACCGGTTTGGCACCGACCTGCTTCACCTCGCGCAGCAGGTCAGCATCGGTGAGGGCCGGCTCGGCGGTCGATTCTGCCACCACCGACGGGTTTTCATCGTTGCTGGCATCTGGTGCCACGACGGTGGGCAAAGCTGCTGCTTCCCCCTCACGCGGGGCGACATTCTGGGTCACAAATGAATTCTCGCCGACAGGGGAAACGCTGCGGGTCTGGGGACTTTGCCGGAGCGGTTTCTGTTGCAATGAATCGGTCGGGCCGATAGCCCGGGTTCCGGAATCGGAAGACAGATCGGCCGGGACCTGCAACACCCCGGAAGCGCTTCCACCTGTCGCCGGGGTCGGAGCCGAAGCGGGGCGGAAGGCAAAATATCCGGCCACCAGCACCGCCAGGGCCAGAATCAGCAACAGCAGGGGGCGTCGGAACAACTTCTTCTTCGGCGCCACGACCCGGTTGAGCGCGGCGGCGTCAAAGGGAACGGTGCCCCCCTTCGGCACGATCTGCGGGGCCCGGTCAGGTGCGGCGACCAGCGCGACGGTGATGTTGTCTGAGCCACCATTGTCATTGGCGGCGCGGATCAGCCCGGCGACGGTTTCCCGGAGATCCTCTCTTTCACCCAGCCGGGCGGCAATCTCGGTATCCTCGACCTCTCCGGTCAAGCCGTCGCTGCAGAGCAGAATCTGTTGACCGCGCCCCCAGCGACCAGCAACGGTGTCAACCCGGATTCCATCCACGGCGCCGATGCCGAGCGCCTGACTGATGACACTGCGCTGGGGATGTTCCCGGGCTTCATCCTCGGTGAGGATTCCGGAATCGATCAGCTGCTGGACATAGGAGTGATCCCGCGTCAATTGGATGAGGGTCCCACCGTCCCAGAGATAGGCTCGGCTGTCACCCACCCAGGCGACCTGGTAATCCAGGCCCCGGCTCAGCAGGGCGACAACGGTACACCCCATCCCGGATTCGCCACGCCCCTCTTGCCCCGCCTGCAGGATCGCTTCGTGGGCCGCCTGGATGGCAGTCGCAATATCCCGCCCGGCCTCAACCTGCGCCGCCACTACCTCGACCGCGATGGCGCTGGCGACCTCGCCGGCAGCGTGGCCGCCCATGCCGTCAGCCACCGCCCACAGTCCGAGTTCGGGGCGAGCGACGTAACTGTCTTCGTTGTGATCTCGGGCACGCCCCACGTCGGTGGCGTGGCCACTGGTCAATTGCGCCACAAAAACCTCCTGGTCAGATCTCATTACGGCGAACGGTTGCTCCACCTTCGCGTCGATTCAGGACATTCTGAGTCAAGCCGGCGGTTCCCCGAAACGATTGGCCTCTTTGGTGCCGGGGACAAACAGCAGCATAATGCCGACCACCAGGTTGATGACCGGCACCAGGCAGAGCCACATCCAGTGTCCTGAGCGATTCTGGTCATGAAAGCGTTTCGCCGCCAGCGCCACGCCAGGCCAACCTCCGAGCAGCAGACTCACGAGCAGATGGACCACCTGTCCCTCGCCGTAGCGATAGGAATAGGGGTTGAACGCAGCGACTTCGCCGAGCAGCATGATCTGCACAAGCACGGATATCAATCCGACCACAACCCCGGCAGCAAGAGCGGCGCCAAGGTATTTAAGACGACCGATACGACCCTGAAAGGAAAAGAGCAGCCAGGCCAGTCCCCGGTTGTTGACTACAGGTTTTTCATCGGTAGCAAAGGAGAGGTCAGAAGCGGCCGGGGGCAACTCGGGCGTCGCCATCGGCTGCGGCGGCTTGACAGCCGGGTCGACCATGGTGGCGGCCGGGTCGGAGGCCGTGGGCTCAGGACGTGAGAGAGCAGGCGCAGACGAAACAGTACGGGGTTCGACCGCTGTGGGACATGACAGAGCCGCGGGCTCAGATACGACGGGCTCAGATACGACGGGCTCAGATACGACGGGCTCCGGTACGGCGGGCTCCGGTACGGCGGGTTGCGGTACGGCGGGTTGCGGTACGGCGGGTTGCGGAGCAGGGTTTGACGGGGAAGAGACCGCCGGCTGAGGGGGAACGGCCGGATTGACAGCTGTCGCCGCCGGAGCCGCCTTGACGGCCGGGTTGACCATGGTCGCGCCAACTGCCGGACGCGGCATGTCGACGGTAAATTCGATTTCGTCGAAACGCACCCGGTCACCCTGCTTGAGGATCTGCCGTTCACAACGCCTGCCGTTGACCCAGGTACCGTTGGTGCTGCCGAGGTCGATCAATTCCAGGGAGCCATCGAAAGGCCTTATTTCGGCGTGACGGGACGAAACGGTGGGATGATTGAGGACCAGGCTGTTGCCGGGATCACGCCCGACAGTTGTCGCGGCATAAATTTCGAAGTGAGCCGGGGCCGGTCCTGGCTTGACAGCCTGCAAGGTGGCCAGCAAAGAGCCGGAGGGGGCGGACGACGAGGTTGCCGAAGCCTGAATCGCCGGCTGAACCGAGGTCGGCTTGCGGCCTGCCGGGTCCGTCACTTCCAGTTCGACGGCCCCGAAACGGATTTTATCCCAGGGGTTAAGCGAGGTGCGGCCTCTGACCGGAGAGCCGTTGAGCCAGGTGCCGTTGGTGCTGCCGACATCGACAACCTCCACCGTGCCGTTGTCGGCAAAGATCGAAGCATGAAAACCGGAGACCGACGGATCATCGAGCACCAGTTCATTGCCGGCATCGCGGCCAATGTTCAGTCGTACCCGGTCAAGGTTGAGACATAAATCCTTTCCATCCACTGAACGTAGTTGCATCATGAGTACCCTCCTGTGTCAAATGGGCGAGGGCAAGAATAATCTCCCCCCCCCCCGGAATACATGTCGGACTGCGGGGCATCCTGTCCCGCTCTTGTTGCAAAAATCCTCCTGAAACAAACCTGATTCAAGACTGAAGCAGGGTCAGCTCAGAGTTGCCGATACGAACTGGCTTTCCGGGCTGCAGCTTCGCCATGGGCACACGCTTGCGCCCCAGGTAGAGGCCATTTTTACTCTCAAGATCAATCGCCCACCAATGCCGGCCGTCGTAAACCAGCATCAGGTGCCGGCGAGAAACCTCGGCGTCGTCAAAGACCAGGTCATTGACACCGCCACGACCGGCAAACAGGCGAACGCCCTTGGTCCCGGTTTCCCGAACCTCGCTACCGGATTTGAGTTGCCACCATGCCTCGAGACGCGGCCGCTGCTGTCGTCCCCCCTCATCCTGCAGCATGCCCACCAGGGTTTCCCGCACCGCGCTGGAACGATTGGGCGCGTCATGCAGACCGCTGAGCAACCTCCGCATGTAGTCCTGCCAGGGCAGACCGAGCTGTTCGGCACGCCGGTCAACCTCCTGCCAGAAGATCGGTTCCATGCTGATCGACGTGACTGATCCATCAATGATGATGCTGCGTTTGGTGACCATGTTGCCAGTTTACCATAAAACAGCCATGGATAGCAATATATTACTATTAAACATACAGGAACAGACCGGCGATCTCCACGGATGACGAAAAAAGGGGGAGGGCACAAATCCCCTTCCCCCCTTGATTCTGAAAACAGGGGCCTTACTGAGGCTTGACCTTCTCCTCAAAAACAACCCGCTGGTTCATATCCTTGCCGTTGAGAGCAGAATATTTTCCATAGGGCATCGACACCAAGGCCATGTTGTTGACTCGGCCAGCTATCGGTACATAATCAGTCATGGCAGTATTAATAGCTGTTTCAGCAAGTTGCAGGACCAGACCGGCGATCCCACCGGCACGGTTCTGGCCCGTCGTATCCACCTTCAGGCTGTCCTTGTACTGCCAGAGGGTTTCACCTGTTTCGGTGGACTTGAGAATGTACGATATGGCGACCTTGACGCTGCCACCGACCACATAGTAAGAGGTATCCCACTTGTCGATGAGAATGAACATGACGGCGTCAGCGCCGAATTGTTCCTTGAAGGTCTGCGGCGGGATATTGAGCAACTCCTCCGTCGCATAAACCCCCTCGTTTTCGAGAAGGTCATCAACCACTTCCAGCGGAAAGACGTAGTAGCCCTTCATAGTGAGAGGCTGAGCGATGGTCGTCTCATAGTATTGCTTGGCTTCAGCCGCCGTCGACTGATTGATCGGCGGCAGAACCAGGATGGCAACCGGCTGCTCCGAGTACATCTTGGGGAAGGCATCTTTTTTGGTGATAAGATTGGGGCCGCAAGCGGTGACCGATAGAGCCACCAGCATCAAAATCGTCAGCTTGAAGTATTTCATCAAATCCCTCCGTTAAATTTTAAATTTATTGCTTTTCATCGAGTTTGGCCAGGAGCTTGTCTACGAGTACGGCGGATTCTGGATAGGTCTCCTTTTCGAGAGCCAGGTATTTCAGGCCTTCTTCTTTTTTGCCCTCATTGACAAGGTCGTAACCGAGTTCGGCATAGACTCCGGGCGGAACCCTGAGATTTTCCTTGCCGGAGTGTTCAATAATTGTCAGCAGACATTCCTTGTGCTTGGCGTAGGTTTCATCGCCGGGGTTTTTGTCGTAGTCGTACAGGGTCGCGGAATAATTTTCCCAGCAGTACATCTGCGGTTTTTGCGGCGGCGCACAACCTCCTGCGAACAAGGCGGCAACAAACAGCATCACAACAAACTTCTTCATGGAACCCTCACCTCCGTGGTTTGATGATTGCCCAGGAAAACAACCCGATTCACCAGGAGCCTGTCTCCACGATAAATCTTGATTGAATGTTTTCCCGGTGCGATTTCATAGTTCTGAATCGATGCAATGGAAAACGGTTCGGCACCGTCGACAACCACGCGCGCGTTATCGACATTGCCGACAAACTGCAGGGCACTGACCGTCTGTTTCTGTGTCGTTCCGGAATAGTAGCCACCGCAACCGGCAACAAACAGCAACAGCACCAGCATTACGACAGATCTTTTCATGATCAATAACTTCTCCTCTCCTGGTTAAAAGTCAGCCTCAACATAAAGCTGTGAGAAATCGGTGGGAATGGTCCCCTTCTCCACCCGGCACAGGGAGACTTCATTCCGGCCATCCTTGCCGATGATCTGGGCCACCTTGATCGAGGCAATCTCGGTTCCGGGGAGTTCAAGCGGCAAGCCGGTCTGGGGATTCTTGATGGTCTTGCCCTTTTTAAAAACCTTGAAGGTATCTCCTTCCATGATCCCCTGGCTGGCCCCGCCAGATATGAAATACATGCCATCCTGGATATCAAGCAGGTAGGCCCGCCAGGGTTTATCCATCAGGTTTTCGACCACGTTGCTGACCATCTTCCCTATGGCGGCGGCAATCGCCTTGTCGCCGAGGGTGCCATCAAAACCGGCCCGTTTCCCGACGCCCATGGTGGAACCGGCCTGGGAAAAAGCCTCGCCCGAACCTTCTTCGGAATAGACAATCTGCCCGGTCTTGACATCGATCAGGCGGATATTGACCGTGGCGTAGGCCAGTTGCTTCTTGGTGCGGCTGAAGATGCCGACGTCGCTATCAGTTTTTCTACCGAACTCGGACACTGAGCCGATGATGAGATAATCGGCGGGGATATTCAACGCCGCCAGGTTGCCCATTTTCAGTTCCTTGTTGATCTTGGCGATATCCGCGCGTTCAAGCAGGATGAATTTGTCGGTCGCGGCAAGTTTGGAGGAGAGGATATCCATCGCCTGCTTGCCGATCCGGTCGCCATCCTTGTTGTGGAAGAAACCGTTGCCGTGCCGGGTTTCATCCGTAAAACGGGCAATAGCAACTTTACGCTTCAGAAAACGCTGCTGAGCTTCCGCACTCACGGTTGGACTGACAACCGGGATCTTGTCGATCTTTGAGGTTTTGGGAGCTTCAGGCATGGGGGCACAGGCAGCTGTCAGCAGCACCACCCCCAGGGCCAATCCGACATTGAACAGGTTTTTCATTTTGAACTGTCTCCTTTCTCATCCCGTCAGGGATTGCACAAAAAATTGTCCATTTTTCCCAAATGGTTTCTTATACCTGCGTAATCTCAAATTTTTCTCAAATTTTCGTGTTCCCCCCCCGAAAAAATGAAAAAAATTGACTTTCTCAACCACACTACAACTCCCGGGGGTCAATCTCCCGCAACAGACGAATGCCCACGGAGGTATACCTGTCGGAATCCCGAAACAGCGGTCGGGCTGTAATCCGCGCAGCCCGGGACGAGTAGTCCCAGGAGCCGCCCCGCAGGACATGACGGTTGCCCGACCCCAGCCAGGGCCGACCATCGGTGGGCGCCCCGACATAAGCGGAATGATATGAATCGGCACACCATTCCCAGACGTTGCCAAGCATGTCATGCAGTCCGAAGGGGTTGGCGGCAAACGAGCCGACCGGCGCGGTGGTGCGATTATCCCAACGACTGCCGCAGTCGCTGCAATTGGCCATCCCCGCCTGCGGAGAATCCCCCCACCAGTAGCTTGTTTCCGTTTTGCCGCGGGCGGCATATTCCCATTCCGCTTCGCTCGGCAGGCGGTAGGTTTTCCCGGTCTCACGACTCAACCAGGCGGCATAGGACCGGGCATCGTCCCAACTGACATTGAGGACCGGACGCCGCCCCCTTCCCCAGCCATAATCGGTCGGGCGACTGCGGCCGGTCGCCATGCAGTAGCGGTCAAATTCATTGAAAGTGATTTCGTAGCGCGACAGGGCAAACGGGTGATCCAGGCGGACATGGTGGGCGGGCCGCTCGTTGCTCCGACCGTCACCCCGCTTGTCACCCATCACGAATTCGCCGGCGGGAACCAACACCATCTGCGGTCCTGCTGCTCCGTTTGACAACAGGTCGCTGAACGGTTCTCCAGGGACGATGAGACGGCGGGCGCGCTGCTCCCCTTGCCGCGCTGCGTCATTATTCGGGAACAGCTTCAAGGCCGCGCCGAAAGCCGCCAATGCGGCACTTTTCTGCTTTTTCGCCAACGCCTCCTGCCCGGCGGTCAGCAGTTTTTCGAGTTTCTCCTCGCGGGCGGCCTGAAGGCGCGCGGCCTCTTCACGGGCCTGCCGTTCCCGTGCCCTAGCTTCGGCCTGTCGGCGCCGTTCTATGTCCTCCTGCTTATCGCGCAGGGCACGACTCAGGCTCTCCAGCTCCGGTGAGCCCGGTGACAATGTCCGTAGTGAGGCGACCATCTCCTTGCCTCGGGTCAGGTCTTCGGTCGCGATGGCTGTCTTGGCAGCTTCAACGAACAGGGTCGTCACCTTTTCGACCCCCGCTCGCGCGCGTTGATTGTCTGTCTCAAGCTCCAGAATGTGGCGATAAGCGGCAACGGCTTTCTGAGCCCTGGGCAGGCTGGTTCCGGCCGTTTTCGCCAGGGAATCAGCGGTCCTGAACAGGGAGGCAAGATCCGGTTGTCTGGCTTCGGCAACCTGGGCAGGTTCAGGTTCTGGGGCCAGGGTCTCAAGCAGAGCATTCGCTGGTGGGGCGGCTTGCCGGTGTTCCTGGACCGGCGTATGTCCGGGGGACAGTGGTTTGACCGCTGCCGGAGCAGCACCATCCCCCTGCAACAGCCTGGCAACGTCCGCGGCAGGTTCAGATTTCTCCTGTGACGGGGAGACAGGGCCGGAAACGGTGCTCCCACCACCAGACGCCAGACGAGGTGGGGACAGTCGCAACAAGAACCAGCCGACCGCACCCGCTACCAGAGCCAGGAGAACGACGAAGACCAGCAACGGTCCCTTTGAAGACCTCTGCGTCGCACGGTCAGTTGGCTCCTTGCCAGTGAAAGAGCCCGTCGCTGAGGACTGCATCTCCCGGTTATCCATCACCAGGGTGCCGTCTGCGGGCAGGGTTGCGAGCAGCTGCTCGGCCGAACCAAAACGGTCGTTTGGATCCTTGGCCAGCAACTTCTGCAGCAGCGGGGCAAAGGCGGCAAGGTGTTGAGGCAGCTCCGGCAGGGGATCATGAATATGCCGATAAGCGATAGCAAAACTGTCCTTGCCGTCGTAAGGGAGTTCCCCGGTGAGCATCTCGTAAAAAAGGATGCCGAGGCTGTAGAGGTCGCTGCGGCCATCGACATCCTCCCCCCGCGCCTGCTCGGGACTCATGTAGTGGGGGGTGCCGATACTCATCCCCGTCCCCGTCAGCCGGCGACCCGAGTCGACCAGCTTGGCGATACCGAAATCACTCAGCAGGGCGTTGTCGTCTTCAAAGAGAATATTTTCAGGCTTGATGTCGCGGTGAACCAGGCCGTGGGAATGGGCATAGGCCAGGGCCGAGCCAATCTGACGCAGGATTCTCAGGGATTGCTCCTGAGACAGCTCGGCGGCGATCTTCTCCTTCAGGTCGCCGCCGCTGGCGTATTCAAGCGCCATGTAGGAACAGGTCCCGGTGCTGCCGATATCGAGCGCGGTGATGATATTGGGATGCCTGAGGGCGGCGATGGTCTTGCCCTCCTGCAGAAACCGTTCAGCGAACGTGGGGTCGGCCACCAGCGCCGGCGCCATCACCTTGAGGGCGACCAACCGGTCGAGGGACTCCTGGCGGGCCAGGTAGACGGTGGACATGCCACCGCTGCCGAGTGTCTTTTCGATCCGGTATCCCGGCAACTCAATCATGCATTCCCCCTCCTGCATAGCCCCCTCTAAAATTGTCTACTGCAACATGCCCGGTCGCCGCCGGATGAAAGGATCAATCTGGTGTTTGTAGCGCACCCCCAGCCCGGGAGGCGCGACCTCGAAGGTGCGGTCGAAGGTGCGCATGACTTTCTGGCTGTTATCGGTCGTTCCGGTGGCGACGATTTTGACCCGGTAGACGCCGGGGGCCTCTGATCTGAAGATGTAGGCCGCCTGTCCGCTGCTGCCTCCAAGGGTCGCGAACAGCCCATCAAGCGGTTTGACATTGTGCTCAAGGGTGCCATCCGGACGATAGACCTCAACCTCGGCCTGCTGCCAGCGAACCTTGTTGTTCTCGGATTGAATCTCAATGCTCATAGGCTGGCCGACCTCGGGAGTCACTACGTTTGTTTTCCAGCGGGCCTTGAGTGGAGACCCGCTGCTGGTCACACGCACCGTGTAGGGTTCCCCACCGGGAGCAATATCCACCCCTTTCACTGCCACCCGCCAGGTGCCGGCAACCGGGTTCTGCAGGCGGATAATATCGTAGGTCCCCTCTTCGATACCGATATTGTCACGAACTGCCTGCTCGATCTGGTAGCGTTTACCATTCGGGTCGATCAGGGTCAGGTCAATATCACTGCCAGGCCAGGTCACCTCCACATCGACCGAGCCTTCCGTCAGCCCGGCCACGCCAGCCAGATAAAGGGTGTATTCCTGCACATCCCCTTCACGGATAGTCCCCTCCTCGATCAACAGCACATCCTTGTCTGCCGCCTCACCGAAAATCGCGTCCATGATACGCGCCAGGTCGCTGGAACTCTCGGCGATCTGATATACACCTCCAGTTGCAGCGCTCAGTTTGCTCAGACGAGAGCGGTCAGCCGCTTCGGACAAGGCAATGGCATGGACCGGAACCCCGGCGGGCAAACCATCGGCCTCCCCATTCCACTCCGGGTCCTCACCATCGGTCATCAAAATGACCGCCAAATTCTCAGACTGGTTGTTCGCCAACCGGGCAGCCAGCTTTAACCCCGCCCCAATGTCGGTTCCGCCTCCGGCATCGAAGTGTTCGGCAAGGTTACGCAATTCTCTGCGCGCAGAACTGTTGAAGTCCCCAAGCAGCTGAAAACCACTCACCTCCCGTGCGCTACTGTCAAAATCGATCAGGGCGATCCTGTCCATCTCACCAGCCAGGGCAATCATGCGCTTGACCGCCTCCCGTCGGAGATTCTTCGGGTCAGAGGAGGACATACTGCCGGAGCTGTCGACAACCACGATGATCGAATGGGCCGTACTCGGACGTTCTCCGACCTGTGCTACGGCCGCGATGGCCTTGTAGAGACGGGCCATTTTATGTAAGCTCAAACCACTTTCTGTGGTTCGAATCGGCAAAACATATGTGGCACCCAACTGAGCACCATATTTTGATATAAGTTCTTTCGTTCGTACCACATTGTGAAGATAAGTAATCGTATTTGTATCAACAGCCACCCCCTGCGTTACAACATGGGTAATTTTTGCTGAGGCAAGATTGCCCCCGTCTGCAATACTCTTTAGCGCAGGAGAAAACAGTCCGGCCGAATTAAAAACAACTGCCTCTTGTCCAAGACGGGCGGCAGCATATTGGGCGATACCGCCACCCAGGGAATGGCCGGTAAGTACAACATGTTCACCCGGGTGGGCATTGATAATGCGCTGCGCAACCACCTCGCCAAGACGATATTGCAAAGGGACCGTTTTTAACTGGCTCAGGTCTGTCGCCAGGTCATCAAGTTGCCCGACCTTGGTCCCTTCGAACGCAACCACGATTACACCATCAGGTTTTCTGTAAACAGCCGCATGAAAGCCTATTCCCGGCAGGGGAGCCGCTTTAATAACAGCCGTTCCCATGGGAAGAAACGCTTCAAGCGCCTTCATAAGCCTGCTCTGATCTACAGCAACATCCTGCTCAACGTGCTTCCAATCTGCAGGCCAGGGATACTGCTTGTCGTCATAGACGGCCAAGCTTGCCAAAGCAAAACCAAGAACGTCACGTGCCTGCCCCGAAGACAGAGGTCTTCCACCAGCACCATTTTGCTGACGAATCATTTCAATCTCTGTTTTGCCTGAATTCGCGTCAGTCCCCTGGCCGAAGGCCGGATCAATGGCCGGTTGAATCGTCTTCACTTTCAGCGCATCGGGGATCTCCGTCGACCACGCATCAGCAGCTACCAAAAACAAAGCGACAAACAGAAAGATAGTCATTGAGCTGTATCGATACAGGTTCATATTCCCCCCTTCTTTCCATTCGCGACCGGGAGGTCCCGCCTAGATCCGTGTCGTCCACCCCCTGTAGGAGCGGTTTTAACCGCGATTCGGGGTTGTCGCGCCGGTCGCGGGCTGCACGACCCATCGCGGCTGAAGCCGCTCCTACGAAAAACCAAAAATCATCGCGCCCCTGTAGGAACGGTCTCCTGACCGCAATTCGGGGTTGCCCAACCGGCACCGGACAGCGCTGCCCATCGCGGCTGAAGCCGCTCCTACGAAAACCCAGAACCAGCGTGCCCTGTGGGAGCGAATTTATTCGCGATTGCCCCCTACCACCTTCGCAGGCAACATCCATCGCCCCTACCAGCCGCAAAAGGGCCTTGCGCTTTTTGCCCTGACTGACAGGGACGGGATGGCAACCGGTTCGGCGGGCGGCGTCCGCCTGCGCGCCGAGCTGCAGGGAGAGCAAGCCGAAAGCCAAGGTTGTTGTTGCGGTTGCCCGGCCTGTTCCTGTTGCGATTGGCCGAGCGCAGGTTGCCCGGGTTGTTGTTCCAGCTGCCGCCGCGATTCACGCGGTTGGAGCCTGTCAGGTCACCACCCCATAGTCTTCAATCAGCTGCCGCCGCAGCCCCACGGCTTCGGCACCACGGGTGAATTCGACCAACGGCAGCAGGTGAGCCGCCAGCTCCGTTTCACTCCATTCACCACGAAGGTGCCTTGCCTCGTACTGCCGCAACCGGTCGCGAAACCTCGTACCGCTACGCCGACTCAGCAACACCCGGGCCGGAAAAACGCGCAGACCCAGAAAGGGGATGCCAAGCCGGCAGCGGTTGAGCTGAATATTCTGCTTAAGTTCAAGATGCAGCTTGCCGGCCAGAAAGCCCCGAACCCGACCAAGACGATCCTTGAGTTCTTCACGGCTGCGGCTGTAAATCAGAAAGTCGTCCATATAGCGCAGATAACCCTTGACGCCCATGTCGTCCTTCAGCCAGTGGTCGAGGTGGCCGAGATAGAAATTGGCCAGGTGCTGCGAGACCAGGTTGCCGATGGGCAAGCCCTTGCCCGGGCTGGTGCAATAACTCGAAAGTATGGTCTCGAAAAGATGCAACAACTGCCTGTCCTTGAAGCGCCTGGCCAGCAGCCCGAGCAGTACCTTGTGGTCGATGCTGTCGAAGTAGCGCCGGATATCGAGTTTCAGATACCAGTCGAACTGGCGGGCAAACTGCTGTGCCCGCGCCACCGCCATGCGCTGTCCCTTGCCGGGTCGACAGGCGTAGGTGTCAAAGATCGCGTAGCGCTCGAAGACCGGTTCGCACACTGCCATGATGGCGTGATGAAGCACCCGCTCACGGAAAGCCGCTGCGCAAATTTGCCTCCGCTTCGGGTCAAAGACCTCGAAAAAACGATAATCGCCGACCGGGACATCCTCCTGCAGCAACTGCCGGCGCAGCTCGGCCAGGTTGGCATCGAAACACCGGCGAAACCGCACCACCTCGCCACGTTCCTGCTTGCCGCGACACGCCCGGTGAAACGCCAGCCGCAGGTTCTCAGGTTCAGCTATCTGCTGGTAGAGGTTACCGACCCGCTTCATCCCCCTGCTTCCTAATCAGTCCCAACACCGCTTCGGCGTATTTCTCCAACCGCCCCTGGCCGATACCGTCGATGGTCTGCAGTTCGTCCTTGCTGGCACAACCCCTTTGGGCCATCTCTGCCAATTGTTCATTGGTAAAGATCGTGTAGACCGGTACCCCCTCCTGCTCGGCAGTCTGCTTGCGCCACTCGCGCAGGAGGACAAAGAGCTGGAACGCGTCTGGAGGCAGGAGTTCCTTGTAGTCGACCCGGTTGCGGCGATTGGCCGAGCGAGGCGATTTTACCGTCGCCTCGCCGGGCAGGTATTCAACTGCCAGAGCCCAGAAGGAATTCTCCCCCTGGGAAACGAATTCGCGATTGACGTTCAGCACCCGGTGGCTGCGTAAAAAACGATTGAATTCCTCGGCGGTCTCACCCGGGGTTACCGCCGATATGCGAAAAAAATGGTATTGCATGTTCTCACCCTGTAGGAGCGAATTTATTCGCGATCGGGGGGTTGCGATCCGCGTCGACAAAACCATCGCGACCGGGAGGTCGCTCCCACATCAAAACCCGGAACCATCGCGCCCCTGTGGGAGCGAATTTATTCGCGATTGGGGTTTTGCGATCTGCGCCCAAAAAAATCTATCGCAGATGAAAACCGCTCCTACGAAAATCCAGAACCATTTGCCCCCTGTAGGAGCGAAGTAAGTATCCCCCGGCCAAGCCGGGGGCGTTATTTGTAAACCGCTCAAAGCGGGTTCTTAAACCTTGGGCCGCCTGAAGGCTGCGGTTCGCGAAAATAGTTCCGCGAGACCAAAACGAGGGGTTGTAGATTGACTCCTCACTGATTCATGGCACAAACAATTCTGCTTAAAGCGTAAACTTCCTCAGCAGTACTTACGTCTGAGCCAAAGTTTATACGCCCTACACTATACTCCCAACCTAAAAAAAATGGTTGTGAAACTGCTCTTATTTGTCCACATATATCAGCTTGACCGTAAGAATAATACGCCGTTGTACCGATCAATTTCTCAAATTTATAGCTTTCACTATATGTATTTGTAATACGTCTATAAATTCTAGATCTATTCAATTTTATTTTTAATTTATTGAATACTTCACTATACTTTAAATTTGAATATTCACTTATGCGATTGTCAATGTTGCGAGAGTTTAATTTGCTGGCACACCCGCAAATAGTTAGTAAAAGTATTACAATAATAGAAGTACGCATATCAAAATCCTTTCAATAAGTACATTTTTTTTCATAAACAGGCTCAACCCAAACCTTAGTTATTTTCCCCGGTATGTAAATTTTGGCGAGTTTTCCTTCTAAGTGTCCTTGCTCTCTGTTTATCTTAAAATACCCTTCCTTTACAACTACCTCCTCGCAATGAAAATTTAATGCTCGCTTCAACATTGTTTGTCCATCCTGATCACCAGGGTAAAGATTTAGGGCATTTCGATAATTCAAAACCGCCACTTCCTTGTCTCCATTTTTTAAAGCTGAAAGCCCTGCGGCCATCAATCGGTCAAAATCGTTACGCTTCTCCTTCTCCTTCATTCTGGCCGCCTCAACCACTAAGGCCTTTCTTTTACGTGCAACCTCAGCCATATGGGCTAACTCGGCCCTGTGTCTAGTTTCATCTTCGTCTGCTTTTTTTCTTTTGACCGCTTCTTCCGGCGCATACCATTTCCCCCGGTACTGCACCAGGTCCCCGCCTTT
>NZ_PPFX01000005.1 GCF_002898515.1 Geothermobacter hydrogeniphilus
ATTTTCGGTTAGCACAACCCCTGTTTGCTGGTCAATTTTAGGTTAGCATTACTAGACTTTTCAAGGCGGGCGCCCTTTGATCCCCCTTGGGTATAACTCGGAAGGCCATATTCATGCTGATTGCGGTGTAGGCGGATACCGCATAGGGCATCAGATAGGTCAGGAACAGCTTGAGATAGTTGTTCTCCAAAGGCCAAACAGATGACCTTCTCTCCCTGATTGATCAGGTTGTAAAGGGTTCCCGCGACCAGAGCGACCTTTAACGCCCTGGTTATCACCTGGCCGTACTGACGATGATCTCGAATCTTCTTTTCACCGGTTGCCACCTGCAAGGGTCGGGGTCGTTGAGAGGCGCGCAGACATCAGAAGTCGATGTCCACTTCCAGAGAATCGAGAAACTTGTTGAAAGCGGTAAACAGTTCCATCACGCCGAGAGCTTCGACGATTTCGGCGTCGGTGGCACCGAGCTGTCGGAGCGCTGCGAATTCCTCCTCGGGGATACGCAACGGCTCACGGTTGGCCTTGCGGGCAAAGTTAATCAGTTTTTTTTCCTTGACGGAAAATTCGGCCTCGTCCAGATTCTCCTCAATGGCGGCAAGTTCCTCCTCCGTCACGCCGATAGCCCGCAGTGCGCCCGTGTGAGTCGCCACGCAGTAGGAACAGCTGTTGTCCTTGGAAACCAGTACCGCGATCGTCTCTTTGACCTTGCGACTCAGGCGCCCCTCCATCATCACCGCCTTGACCTTGTTCCAGTTGGCCTGCAGCAGGGGCGGATGGTGAGCATAGGTCTTAAAGAGGTTTGGTACCCGGCCAAAAGCTCTCTCGATTTCCTGGAAAATGACGGATACACTCTTGGTCTGTGTTACAATGGGAATAATGCGGGACATGACTTGACCTCCTTTTTAAACCAACCGGTTGGTCGGTTTTGTTGGAAAAAAATTTTCCCTCAGTCCAACTGCAGAAACACCTTCAAGGTGTCAAAACAAAGACGCAGGGGCTTTTCATCTTTTCTGAGCCTGGCGAGCATGATCCCCCCTTCAAGCGTCATCACGATGTACAGGGCCAAAGTATCGGCCGGAAGGTCCGCCCGCACCTGCCCGGAGTCCTGGGCAGCGGCGATAAAGCCTTCGAGTTTAGTGGCCATCTCGGCAAAGAACCGGTCCACGAACGCCGCATAGCGTTCATCACCATCGCTCATTTCCAGGGCGGTATTGCCGAAAATGCATCCCCCTACAAACCCCGACTTGCTGTGGATGGACACCACAGCGTCAAAGAAGTTGCTCAGGCATTCTCCTGGGGTATCGCCGGTGAGGGAACTCTCGAAAAACTCCATGAACCAATCCCGCGAGCGCCCGAGAACAGCGAGTCCGAGTTCGTCTTTTCCCGAAAAATGAAAGTAGAGGCTCCCCTTCTTGATCCCAGTCGCGGCAATCAGGTCGCTGACACTGGTACCCGTGAACCCCTTCCGCCGGATAATCCGGGCCGCTTCGGTTATGAGTCGTTCTTTTGTAATTTCGCCTTTGGTGGCCATAGATCTCACCCTTAAAAACCGACCGTTCGGTCAAAACTGCTCTTCAACAGAAAATCTGTCAAGAAAAAATTTTACTCTGCCCCCGGCTGCGAAAAAACTTTCTACCGTCTCTCGGTTTCGCTGACAAGGCTGATGTCGTCCGCTCAGCTTCTCGGCCAACTGGTCGAAGTCTAGGTCCATCTCAGTACCGAGTTGATCCTGGATCATGCCCCCGCCGCACCTGTCCGAGGCGTTGCAGTACCGGGGGCTGGATCGGAAGTTGGGGTGAGGGTGATGGACCGGAAATATCCGATCATTTTAGTGGCCAATTCTTATAATATTGTGAGTGATCCTCTATCCAGCTGGAATGCACAGCGGAGTAATAGCTCTTGTCTGGCGTGGTAACACTGGCTATGATACAGCACTGCCTTGAGGCCTTTACGCTTTGACTCCTGAGAAGGTACTGACCATATGAATACGACACTGGAAAACCTACCACAACCTCAGGTCCCGAAAGGGAGCTACGAACTCCGTATTCTTCAGGCGTTAAGGCGCATTATCCGTGCGGTCGATATCCATTCTCATAAACTCTCTACTCAGCACAATATCACCGGGCCGCAACTTGCCTGCCTGCTTGCGATCAACGAAGAGGGGCCATTGACAAGTGCCAACCTTGCCAAGAAAGTTTACTTGAGTCCAAGCACAGTCGTTGGAATTATTGATCGACTCGAAGAGAAAGGCCTGATAGAACGCAACCGTAATAGCAAGGATCGCCGCCAGGTCCATATTTCGACAACCTCTGCTGGTCGGCAACTGGTTGAAACGGCTCCCTCTCTCCTCCAGGACACCCTGTCCAGTGCCTTGGTAGAACTGCCGGAAATTGAGCAGGTTTCTATCACCATGTCGCTCGAAAAGCTGGTTGACCTGATGGAGGCCCGCCAAATTGAGGCGGCGCCTGTTCTTGAGACCGGTTCTTTATCCTCAGAGCTCTAGCCTCTCCCACTTTTTTAAGCCGTCAATCATCTCTAAAGAACCGCGCCATAGCTGTTGAATTTGACAGCGTGTGGTCATTTCTGCTAAAACAATTCGTACACGAACTATTTGCCCTCCAAAAATCAGTACACGAATGTGCTCCCTAGGGCAAGAATGGAAAGTCCGTGATTGTTTTTTAAAACATGCCTCAGATCCAATTTCCGCTCGCCCTTAACGCCGTAAATCGCGGCAAAACTCAAAATGATGCACGCAATGAATTATTTCGATGGATCCTTCGTCGAAAAGTTTTGGTGATAACCAGAGTGCACAAGAAACTGTGGAGCCAACAGAGCAATGAGCATTTATTCCAACAACCAGCAACAAATTGCCGAGTATTTAAGCCGAGAGGACAAGGTTACCCTGTCCAGGTGGACCGATTGGCGCTGGCAACTGAAGCATTCCATTACCCGTGTAGAAACCTTTGAAAAACTTCTCGGCATCGAACTTGAGGTGATGGAGAGACGCAAGATCTCTTTAACATTGAAGAAATTCCCCCTGTCGATGACCCCTTACTACCTGTCTCTGATCGATCGCAGCGACTTTCGTAACGATCCTGTCTTCCGCCAGGCTTTTCCAGATCCACAGGAATTGGAGATCGACAAATGCGACATGGTAGATCCGCTGGCCGAAGATCAGGACAGCCCGGCTCCGGGAATTACCCACCGCTATCCTGATCGCGTTCTGTTTCATGTCAGCAACGTCTGCGCCATGTACTGTCGGCACTGTACACGCAAGCGAAAGGTTGGCGATATCGACTCGATCCCGGACCGCAATCAGATCCTGGCCGGGCTTGATTATATCCGCAAGACACTGGAAATCCGAGACGTCCTGCTCTCCGGCGGTGATCCATTGATGCTCAACGACGCTTACCTCGACTGGATTCTGACTGAATTACGCCAGATCGAGCATGTCCAGGTGGTTCGCATCGGGTCGCGAATGCCGGTGGTTCTGCCCTACCGGGTTACTGACGAACTGGTTGAGATGTTAAAAAAGCACCAGCCCCTCTGGCTGAACACCCACTTTAACCATCCGTGCGAGATCACCAGTTCTTCCCGTGTGGCATTGAAGAAACTGGCCGATGCCGGGATTCCTCTCGGTAATCAGTCGGTGCTGTTGGCTGGGGTCAATGACTGCCCGCGGATCATAAAATCACTGGTGCACAAGCTGGTCGAAAACCGGGTGCGTCCCTACTATCTCTACCAGTGTGATCTGTCTGAAGGGCTTTCCCACTTTCGCACCCCGGTTGGCAAGGGGGTCGAGATCATGGAAAGCCTGATCGGCCATACCAGCGGTTTTTCGGTCCCGACCTATGTTATCGACGCTCCCGGTGGTGGCGGGAAAATACCCCTTATGCCAAATTATCTGATTTCTCTATCGACCAATAAGGTGGTGTTGCGCAACTACGAAGGGGTTATTACGACCTATCGGGAACCGGACAGTTACAAGCAGAAATTCTGTGATCGTAAGTGCGAAGGCTGTAACTTGAAGTTGAAATTGGAGGATGGTGAAGAAGCAGATGCCACTGGCATTGAAATGCTGCTGGACGATTGTGATGAGACGATCAGTTTGACCCCGGCAGAAAATCAACGCTTGGAGCGACGCGATGAGTGCTGACCGGATCGAGAGTTTCGGCAGGTCTCTCATTCAGCATGGTCCTGCCAATGATCGGATCTATCTGATGAAACTCGGAGAAGGTGATGCCCCAGAGATTCCTGTCCGTCTGACCGAGTTTGCAAAAGATAAGGGATATACAAAAATTTTTGCCAAGGTGCCTGCTGTGGCTCGACCGATGTTCACGAAGAGCGGCTTTGTCGAGGAGGCCCGGATTCCCGGGCTTTTCCAGAGAAAAGAGGATGGTTTCTTTCTGAGCAAGTTTATGTCGGTTGAACGCGAAACAGAAAAGCAGTCCAGCAGGGTCGCTGAGATTCTTAAGGCCTCCCGGCAAAAAGCAGGTAAAGCCGGGGACGTGCAACTGACAGATGGCCATGTCTACCGCATGATGCGCAAATGTGACGCTACCGATATGGCGCAGCTTTATCGGCAGGTCTTCGAGTCTTACCCCTTCCCGATCCATGATCCAGATTACCTCGTACAAACCATGAACGAAAACCTGATCTATTTTGGCATTTGGGCAGATAATCGGTTGATTGCACTGTCATCTGCTGAGGTCGATTTCGATAACAAGAATGCTGAAATGACTGACTTCGCGACTTTACCCGATTTCCGTGGCATGGGTCTCGCCAGCTACCTGTTGGGAAAAATGGACTCAGGTGTCAGGCAGATTGGCATCAAGACAGCCTATACGATCGCTCGCGCCTACTCCTTTGGCATGAATATCACCTTCGCCAAGCAAGGTTACCTTCACGGCGGCACTTTAACCAACAACACCCAGATCTCTGGAAGTCTGGAAAGCATGAATGTCTGGTACAAGCATCTATGAAGCGAGAAATTACCATGAAAAGAATCCTCATTGCCGGACATCGCCCTGAGATAGCCAAACTGTTTGAACTTCTCATGCGGCAACAAGACAGGCAGTTTGTCAGCGCCAAAAGCCTCACGCAATGTTTTGACCTTTCGATAAATACAGTGCCGGCACTCATTGTTATTGACTGTGCCATGGCCGAATTATGCCGATGTCACGAGGCGGTTGTTGCCTTGAAGGGTTCGTCAAAGACCGCCGAAATTCCGATTGTGCTGATCGATGACCCACAGCAGGGCGACGAAGATATCCGCAAACTGTTGGATATTGTGGACGGCGTATTTTCTGAACCGTTCAGCCCTACCGAAATCAAAAGGACGGCAGAGAAATACCTTTAATTCGGATGTCTATACAAATAGACTGGCAAACGCAATAAAAAAAGAGACGGAAGGACAATCCTTCCGTCTCTTACAGTTTATTTTTCTACCAGGTAGACCTGTTTAGGCGGCATTGCGTGCCGCTTCGAGCCAGCTGTCCCATTTTTTCCGGTTTTTTTGAATCCACTCCTTGACGTGACGCTTGATATCTTTCCGCGAGTTTTCACCATCCTGCATGCGGGTGTTCTGTGCATTGATATCGGAAAGCGGCAGAGTGAAAACCTCAAAGAATTTTTTGGCAGCCGGATTTTTGGCGAGAAACTTCTTGTTGGCAACAATCCGAATGTCGCTGACAACGAAGCCTGCTTTGAGAGGGTCGGTAACGGCACCCTTGATGCCGCTGACAGTCATTCGGTCCTTACCCGGCATCTGGGATTCTTTGGGCATGATCTTCGGTACGTTGATCCACATCACGTCTTTGCCCGGCTCCAGTTTGCCGATCGTCCAGTTCGGTGCCCAGGTGTAAAAGAAGACTGGTTTGCCAGCGCTGTAACGGGCCAGAGTGTCAGCCATGCTGGCGGAGTAGCCGGCTTTGATCGGATTGATGTGGTCTTTCAGACCGTAAACGTCCAGGTGGTGACTAATGACCTTTTCGCAGCCCCAGCCGGGAGGACAGGCTGTCAGGTCAGCTTTGCCGTCACCGTTGTCATCAAAGGCCTTTTTGACTTCGGGGCGCTTGAAGTCGTCCAGTGACTTGATGTTGAATTTTTCAACTTCTTTCTTTGAGACCAGATATCCCTGCAGACCACCAGCTTTTACAACATAACCGACAATTTCCACCTTGTCTTGCCACCCTTTCGGCATCTGGCTGGTGTGGTTCGGGAACCAACCATTCGGCCAGTAGTCGACGTCACCAAGTGCGACCGCCTGATAGAAGAGCGGATTTTGCAGTTCTTTAGTTTTTTTAAGCTTGAAACCTAGTTCCTTAAGCCCTTCCTCGACCAAAGCAGCCTGAAAATAACCGGTATTCCAGGTGGCGCGTGCGGGTTGAACCTTAACACCTTTGCCCGGCTTATCTGACCTCGCGTAGGCTGGTATAGCCAAGGCTAGAATCAGGAATGCAAACAGCAGCCGTTTCATAATACCTCCTCTTTCTTAGAAAACTAAGTTTAGCTGACAAGGAATCGCAATATTGTTGAGCAAGCGATCCAGACGAATGGACGAACGTTTTCATACAAAGGCCGGGGAATTCTATCCTCATCCGGTCTGCTTCCCTTATCCTTCAGGGTGAAGGCGTGGTATCTCTCAATGAGTCTCTTACTTTTTGCCAATCCCTTGGGTGATACGGTCCAGGACCATTGCCAGCAACACAATGGCCAACCCGCCGACAGTTGCCATGCCGATCTCCAGGGTATTGAGTCCCTGAACCACCGGGTTGCCAAGCCCACCTGCGCCGATCAGGGCAGCGATTACCACCATCGACAGGGCCATCATGATGGTCTGGTTCAACCCGGCCATAATCGACGGCATGGCCAACGGAAATTGGACCTTGCGCAGCACCTGCCAGTTGGTGGCACCGAAGGCGAGGGCTGCTTCTACCAGTTCGGGGTGAACCTGGCGAATGCCGAGGCTGGTCAGGCGGATGATTGGCGGCAGGGCGAAGACGATGGTTGCCAAGATGCCGGAGACGGTACCGATGCTGAACAGCATCACCACCGGTACCAGGTAGACAAAGGCCGGGGTGGTCTGCATGGCGTCAAGAAAGGGACGCAGGATCATTTCAAAACGGTCGCTGCGGCCGGCCATGATCCCCAGCGGGATGCCGGCGACGGCGCAGAAGACCACCGAGCAGATGACCATCGACAGTGTCGTCATGGTGTCTTCCCAGAGGCCCAGGTAGCCAATCAGCAGGAAAGTCAACAGGGTGAAGAGGGTAACCCGTTTGCCGGCAAAACGCCAGGCGGCGACAGCGAAGAGCAGGATCACCACCCAGGGCGGCAGGGTTGCGAAAAGCCATTCGAGCCCGTTCAGACTCCACTCGATCGGGGCTTTGATGATCTGGAAGATATCGCGGTAATTGGCTACCAGCCAATCGACGAAGGTTTGGATCCATTCATCCAGAGGAATTTGCTGTTCATCGAAATTGAAAATATTCATTTCGTGGCGGGCCCTTCCAGGGTTCCATTTTCCACCTGCTCGCTGCGGTGGAGGGTGCGGAGGAAAAGGTTCTTCGAGATGGCCCCGAGATATTTGCCGTCATCATCAAGAATCGCCAACGGCCAGGGATGGCTGGCGACTTGCGGTAGGATGTCCTGCATGTAGTCCCCGCTGAAGGCCGGTTTGGCCCCAGGTAGATAGGCGTTAGGGATGGTCTGATCGACCTCGGGCCGCTCGATTACCTCGCGCAGGGAATCGGTTGAGACAATACCTTTGAAGTGGCGCTCGCTGTCGACCACGTAACCATAGTCGCGGTCATTCTTGATCAGTCGCTGGAGTGCTGCACGGGGGCTCTTGCCATCGGCAATGACAATAGTCACCTGGGAATCAAGTGCAATGTCTCCTGCGGTGAGAATGTTGGTCGGGTCGACACCGCGGAAGAAGGCACGCACGTAGTCATCGGCCGGGTTCTGAAGGATCTCTTCCGGAGTGCCGACCTGCACCACACGCCCTCCCTCCATGATAGCTATCCTGTCCCCGATACGCATCGCCTCGTCGAGGTCGTGGGAAATAAAGACGATGGTCCTTTTCTGCCTGGCTTGCAGCCTGAGCAATTCGTCCTGCATCTCGGTGCGGATCAGTGGATCGAGGGCCGAAAAGGCCTCGTCCATCAGCAGTACCTCGGGGTCGGTCGCAAGTCCGCGTGCCAATCCGACCCGCTGCTGCATGCCGCCGGAAAGCTCGGCGGGCATGCTCTCTGCCCAGGCCTCAAGGCCAACCTGTTCCAGAGCTTTGAGCGCTCTCTCCTCGCGGGTTTTGCGATCGATCCCGTCCATTTCGAGTCCGAAAGCGGCATTCTGAAGCACGCTCATATGCGGCATCAACGCGAAGGACTGGAAAACCATACTCATCTTCTTGCGTCGCATTTGGACCAGTTGCCCACGGTTCATACTGGTGATCTCTTCGTTGTCAACGAAGACCTGGCCACTGGTCGGTTCTATCAGACGGTTGAGCATGCGCACAATAGTGGATTTCCCCGAGCCGGAGAGGCCCATGATGACAAAGATTTCACCGGCGTAGATCTCAAAGCTGGCGTTCTGCACCCCGATGGTGGTCTCGGTCAACTCGAAAATTTCTTCCTTGCTCAGCCCCTGCTCCAGCAGCGTGCGGGCTTTTTTCGGTTGTGGGCCGAAAATTTTAAACAGGTTTTTGATAGCAATCTTAGGGGTCACATCCATCTTATTATTTTCCCAAGGGATATTGGCATTCACTGAGACTGTTAGAGCCGCCAACGCTAGTGGACTAGGCTAACCCAAATCATATTTGAGGTCAAATCATTCGTCCACTAATCAATAGATGGTGGTATCTGAATCAGAGTTTCAACAGAGAATCAGGCCCGTGGTGAATCACCCAAGAACCACGAGGCCCGCGCTCGAATGTATGCTGAGCTCAAGGGCTGGGAGATTGTCGAGAAGTGTGATCTTTCTGAGGTTTCCGGCAAGTCGGTCTCCGACCACCCCGAAGCCCAGAGGATGTTTGCCGATGTCAAGTCAGGGAAGGTCCAGGGGCTGGTATTCTTCCGGCTTGCCAGCAACACTCGCGAGCTTCTGGATTTCTCCGAGTTCTTTCAGGAGCTCGGAGCTGGCATGATCAGCCCTGGGGAAGTCCTTGGCACCTTCTCCCCAACTTTATTGGGAAAATCCATATCAACCGAAGGGTCGTCTTGCACGGATCCCGTCACTTTTTCAACTAGCCAGGATATTGTTTGGAGTGAGGATTAATCGGCGCCTGATTTCCCAGGGTCAACCCATTGATCCACTTATATCAGGCCAGTCTGGAGACTGGTTCCTACAAATGGGGTTGTAGCCAAGAAAGTCTATGATCTTTGGGTAATACTGCCTGGTAATCACCCTGCCATGCTCCCAGTTCCAGATAGTCGAGACGCTGCCCCCCAGCCTGGCAGCTACTTCCTACTGCTGCAGGCCCAGCTCAATCTGTCTGCGGCGCAGGTATTCCCCCATGGTTCAGGAGTCTTGTTTTCGGCTCGGGTGACAGAGGGAGTCTCAGTTCGGTGGCGATGAAAAAACTCCGGTGAGTCGAGTGGAAATTATTGGTAAAGGGGTCCACATTCCTGTCCATGCGGCTTCCTCGGCGCCCCCCCCCCTGCCCCCCCCGCGCACCTGCACTCCGCTGATAACCCAGCGCGACCGCAACCGCAGAAGGCCGACGGTTTATACCGCCGGCCTTCCGGATATCATCACACAGATTGCCCTCTTCTGCGCAGATTCAGCCCTTCTCCCCCGTCAACTCCAAAATCCTGCTGCTGCGCTCCAGGAACGCCTCCATGCGGTCCTTGTCAAAGCTGCGCTGCGACAGGCAGGCGAGATCGTAGACCTGCCGTGCCAGCAGTTCGGCGGTTTCCTGATCTCCGGCTTCCTGCAGGCTGCGGATATTCTTCGCTACCGGGCTGGCGGCGTTGACCAGCAGGGTGTGTTCGGCAAACAGGTCGGGTTCGGCATCGCCAAGGGCGCGCGTCATCTCCTTGAAACGGCGGGTCTGCTCGTTGAGCAGCACCACCCCCGGCACCGCGGCATCGCGCAGAGCTTCGACCCGCACCTTGAGGCCCTTGACATCGAGGACTTTACCGAAGAACTCCTGCAGCGCCTCGCTGAGGGTCTTCTGATCCTTGCCGCTGGCGATCTCCGATCCCGCCTCCGTATCCAGCAGGCCGTCGGCGATATCGGCATCGATGCGCTCGAACTTGACCTCGGAGTTCTTCATTTCCAGAAACTGGATGAAGTGGCTGTCGATCATCGCCTCCAGTTTGAGAACCTCGAAGCCCTGGTCGGCGAACAGCTTCAGGTACGGCGCCTGAGCCGCCTCGTCGCTGGTGTAGAAGACCTTTCCCTCGTGCTTCTCTTTGGCGCGCTCCAGGTAGGCGTCGAGGGTGGTGTATTTTTCCTCGCCGGTGGTGCGGAAGACCACCTTGTCAGCGAGTTTCTTGTAGAACTTTTCATCCTTCATCATGCCGAACTTGACGAAGGTATGGATATCCTCCCAGATCGGCCCGAAGCTCTCCAGGTTCTTGGCCAGTTCGACGATCTTGCCGGCCACCCGCCCGGCGAGAACCTCCTGGATTTTGCGCACCTGCGGCTCGTTCTGCAGGTAGCTGCGCGAGACGTTGAGCGGCAGGTCGGGAGCGTCGAGGCAGCCCTGCAGGGGAGTCAGGAACTCGGGGATCAGTTCCCGGCAGTCGTCAGAGACGAACACCTGGTTGCAGAACAGCTTGATGTGGCTGGCGGTGACATCGAACTCATTGGTCAGCCGCGGGAAGTAGACGATCCCCTTGAGATTGAAAGGGAAGTCGATGTTGAGATGGATCCAGAACAGCGGATCCTCGGCCAGCGGGTAGAGCTTGCGGTAGAATTCGAGATACTGCTCGTCGCTGACCTCGCTCGGGGTGTGGCTCCAGAGCGGCTCGCAGTCGTTGACCGTCTCCCCGGCCAGACGAATCGGCAGCGGCAGGAAGTTGCAGTAGCGCTTGAGGACTTCACGCAGGCGCGCCGGTTCGAGGAACTCCTTCGCGTCGTCGGACAGATGGAGGATGATGTCAGTGCCTCGCTCTGCCTTGGGGAAGGGACGCAGTTCGTAGCTGGTCGAGCCGTCGCAGCTCCAGTGAACCCCTTCGGCACCTTCGGCGTAGGAGAGCGAGCGGATCTCCACCTTGTCGGCGACCATGAAGGCCGAATAGAAGCCGAGTCCAAAATGGCCGATGATCTGTTTCTTGTCTTCCAGGTCCTTGAAGCGGGAAACGAACTCTTCCGCCGACGAAAAAGCGATCTGATTGATGTACTTGCGAACCTCGTCGGCCGTCATGCCGATACCGTTGTCCCGAACGGTCAGGGTGCCGGCATCTTTGTCCACCTCGATATCGACACCGTACTCGTCACTGAGCTGCAGCCCCTCGACGAGATTGACATGCTGCAGTTTGTGAATGGCGTCAACCGCGTTGGACACCAGTTCCCGCAGGAAGATCTCGTGCTCGCTGTAAAGCCATTTCTTGATGATGGGAAAAATATTCTCGGTATGGATGGAGATTTTGCCCTGTTCAACTTTCGCCTTCTTCGTCATAAAAAACCTCCTGACAGCCGGTGCAACCGCCACCGGGGATGTCCAATCTGCTCAATGTCCAATCTTTAAAATCCAAGGCCTGGCGAACATCGACCCGCCAGGCCTTCCCGGAACAGAAACTAATAACCCTCTCAACGGATGTCAAGGGGCCGGCAGACTGAGCAAAAACGTCCATCTGCTGCATTGTCCTTCCCCCGCGTCAACGACGTACCTTCCGGTACGCCTTATTCCGCGGGGGGTACGGACGCCTGTCACCTGGACATTTTTGCTCAGCCTGGGGAACCTGACGTTTCAACACCCTGCCTGGAACAATCGTGGTCTCTCAGTTTTCACTCAAAAAATAGGTCTCGTAGAGATCTTCAAGTTTCTGCAGATGCCGACTTTCATCGTTGCCGATCTTCTCGAACATCTCGGCCATCGGCGCGCCGGCACAACCGCGGGCCATGCGCTGGTAGAAATCGACGGCGTTCTTTTCCAGGTGAATCGCGTAGGCAAGAGCCTCACGTACTCCGGAATCGGGAGACAGCTCCCTGCGGGTCAGAACATAGTCGAGATTCATGGTCGGAACCGGTCTCTGCAGCTGGTGTTCTTCGCCGACAAAACCCTCGATCAGGGCTTTTTCCAGGGCGTACTTGTGATCCAGTTCGTCCAGTGCCATTTCCTTGAGGATATCCCTGGCGTTGGCATCCCGGACAATCCTCAGTCCGCGCAGGTAGTGGCGATAACCTTCATTCTCCATCTCGATGGCCATCTCAAGGGCCGCTTCAAACGTGTGACAAGCCTGGGCTGTACTCATCAATCCACCCTTCCCGTCAATATATGACGATGTAATCATGCTGCTGGGCGATTTTGGAAATCTCCAGCACATCCTGGATATGATACTCGCGGCCGTCCAGAGTGAACAGGTAGCCGCCTTCCGGAAGCTCTTCGGCCAGTTCCAGCAACGCTTCAAAGCTCGCGGTTTTGATGGTCTGCATAAAAGGACTGCCTCCCGTTGAAAGTTTATCATAAACCTGAATCGGTGAACTCTTCAGCAACCGGTTTGAAAACGGAATCGAGCGCGGGCTTATTCGCCGATGATCTTGACCAGCACCCGTTTTCGCCGTCTGCCGTCAAATTCACCGTAAAAAATCTGTTCCCATGGGCCGAAATCCAGCCGCCCCGCCGTGACCGCGACCACCACCTCGCGCCCCATCACCGTCCTCTTCAGGTGAGCGTCGCCGTTATCTTCACCGGTCAGGTTGTGCCGGTAGCGTTCCAAAGGCTGGTGAGGAGCGATCTCCTCCAGCCAGCGCTCGAAATCGGCGTGCAGACCCGACTCGTCGTCGTTGATGAAAACCGATGCGGTAATATGCATGGCGTTCACCAGGCAGAGGCCCTCGGCAATACCGCTGTCAGCCAGACAGTTCTCGATATCGGCAGTGATGTTGACGAATCCGCGGCGAGCCGGGATTTGAAACCACAACTCCTTGCGATATGATTTCATGATGAGCCTCCTTGGATAGCTTTATCAGCGGCAAGTCGCGATCCGGGGTTGCCTGCAGACCCCAGCAATGATATAAGATGCGCTTTTGGATACAGAAAACGATTAATAAATATTCAGTTTATCCACGCATGTGAACCTGGCGCCTGCGAAAAAAGATGTCGCCCGCACAGGATAACATTTTGGAATCATGAAGAAAACCTTCAGTTTGACACTGATTTTCCTGCTGGTTGTCCCGGTCCTGCTCAACGGCGGTTGCCGTGACATCGAAGCTTCGGCCGACTTGTCGACCCTCATCCCCCCCAAGGAATTAAGCCCGGCAACCGTTGACGAGCTGGCTGCCGCCTTCGAATCCTACGGCTATGGCTGGGACCGTCTCGAACACGGGGTCCCGCCATTAATCCTGACCCGAATGCCGTCGGACATGGACCGGATAACGGATGTCCGCAGCAGGAAAAAACTCTTTTTCCTCGCCCTGCTGCCGATGGCGCTGATGCTCAACGAAGAGATCGACCAGCAGCGCCAGGAACTGATTCACATCCTCGCCCGCATCGAGGACCGGCAGCCTCTCAGCTCGGGACAATTGGCCGACCTGGAGGAGTTGCGGCGTTACTACAAGGTCAGGCGGAACCCGCTGACCAGTGCCGTCGCCCGCCGGGAACTGCTGCGCCGTGTCGCGGCCGTCCCCCCCAGCCTGCTGCTGGCGCAGGCGGCCAACGAATCGGGCTTCGGAACCTCTCGCTTCGCCCGTGACGCCAACAACCTTTTCGGCGAATGGACCTTCACCCCAGGAACCGGGCTGGTGCCGGCGGGGCGCCCTGAAGGAGCCAGTTACGAAGTTCGGGTTTTCCCCTCCATCTACGAGTCGCTGCGCTCCTACCTGCGCAACATCAATACTCACTGGGCCTACCGACCGTTGCGCGCGCTGCGGGCGGAGCTGCTGGAACAGGGACAACAGGTTTCGGGGACAGCGCTGGCCGCCGGCCTGGAACTCTACTCGGCCCGCCGCGGTGCCTATGTCGACGAAATCCGTACCATTATCCGCCACAACCAGTTGCAGCAGCTGGCCCGGGCAACCCTCCGCACCCCCCTGCCGATCCAGCGTTACCGTCGCCCCGGCGGCCCCGTTTACCAGATTGCCGCTCAATAGCCACCCTCCGGCACTGAAGGCCGAATCCACAAATAGCTGAACCAGGCCCAGCCGCCTTTTTTCAACGGCGCCGTCAGGGTGTACTTGCTGCGCCGCCCGGCAAGCGGCAGGCGGGCCTTTACCCGGAAACGGTCCTGAGTCCCGGGCACAGCCTGAATTTCTGCCGGAGGCTGCCCGGGAACATAGCACTGCATACGACGCGGATCGACCAGGTCTCCTGCCAGGCGGAATTCAAGCAGCGGCGGATTGTTCCCCTCGTCAAGCAGCGGGCCGGACGGCGAGAGGACCTCCACCGGCAACGGAAACATCCGCAGTTTCTGTCGAAACTGGCGCGGTGACGCGTAGGGCCCGCCCATGGGGAAGCGAGGCAGGGAGAACAGGTCGGTCCCGGCCGAAACCACACCGGACTGCTGAGCGACGGCAGCCGTGAATCCCGCCTGCCGCACAAGATCCTCAACCACGGGAGAATACTCGCCGTAGGGATAGGCGAAAATCCTCGGCCTCTTCTCCAGGTGAGTCGAAAAGGCCGCTGAGGCCCGCGCCAGGTCATCCTTGAGCCGCTGTCGCCAGGCCTGCTCCGATTCACCCGGACGATGGTCGATCATGTGCAGGTGAGAGGCGGTGTGGTGGCCGATCACCACCCCTTCCCGCTCCAGCGCCCGCAGATCCTTCCAGGAAAGATAATTCCGCCCCCCCACCGCGTCGGTATTGACAAACAAGGTGACCGGAAAATCATAGCGGCGCAGCAACGGCATGGCGCCGGTCAGAAAACTTCGATAGCCGTCATCCACGGTCAGAACGGCGCAATGTTCAGGCAGTTCCCGTCCGTCCCGGAGACGTCCGACCACTTCGGACAAGGGCAGAACCGGGACTTTCTCCCGCTGCAGGATTTCAAGCTGGGCGGCAAAATCCTCAAGGGATATGTTGGTTGCGGGGTAACGCGATTCACCGAAACGGTGATAGATGAAGATATTGGCCCGGCCCGCGTCGGCGCAAGGCGGAGCAACAC
Organism: Geothermobacter hydrogeniphilus; assembly: GCF_002898515.1. Classification (GTDB taxonomy): domain Bacteria; phylum Desulfobacterota; class Desulfuromonadia; order Desulfuromonadales; family Geothermobacteraceae; genus Geothermobacter_A. Next base: position 15,269 of record NZ_PPFX01000005.1, read on the forward strand.
CCTGGAAACAGGCCAGGATCAGGAGCAGAAAAAGAAAGGCTTTCATGGATGGAAGGCCCGTCGGTGTCAGGAATTCTTTTTGACTTTGCTGCGCAGGTAACGGCGAATGGCATTACGCGCCTTGGGAGTCACTGCCCACTCCAACCACTTGGGCAGTACCGACGGGGTGTCGCTGCGTTCGATAGCGATCTGGTCACCATCCATGAGCCGCGCCTTGAGCAGTCGGGTCTTGCCGTTGATCCGGGCCCGCCAGGCGTGCAGACCGAGATTCTCGTGAATATCGAAGGCGAAATCAAGTGCGCTGCTGCCCTCGGGAAGGATCCGCAGTTCGCCCTGCGGCGTGTAGACTCGAATCTGGGCCGAGGCCAGGCGCAGACCTTCGGTATCGACCGCCGACTCGCCCTCGAACAGGGAGCGCATCAGTTTCTTGAAATTGGCCAGCTGAAATTCAAAACCCGGCGCCAGCACCCCGGCCTCATTGAAACGGGCGAACTTGCGGGTGGTGATTTCGACCCGCAGCCGATGTTCCGCGGCCTGCACGGTAGTCTTCAACGCCTGGTAGCCGTGATGCGAGGGGGCATTGAGGTGATCACGCAGCTTGCCCGGAATCGGCGGGTAGAGACTGTGCAACAGGCCCAGGACCAGGTAGGCATCCATCACCCGGTCGACCAGGATTTCCAGCGTGTAGGTGGTTGCCAGGCCGCGCGCCGTCAACCGCGCGGCGGCAATGGAAAAGGGCCGCCAGCGGTCCCGCTGCAGGCTGTTGAGCTTGTGATGTTCAAGGGAATTCTGGATTCTGGCGCGGATTTTCCGCAGCGCCGGAGCGGTGCGTTCCTGGATCGACTCCAACGCCCGGCGATAACGTTCAGCCCGCGCCGGGTAAATGACATTCAGCGCCAGCGCGTCCAGCCGGGTGGCGACATAACCCATGCCGAGATGTTGGGCCAGGGGAACGTAGACGGCGCGGGTTTCTTCGGCAATCCGCAGCTGTTTGCCCTTTTTCAGCGCCCCGATGGTCTGCATGTTGTCGATCCGGTCCCAGAACTTGAGGCACAGCACCCGCACATCTTCAATCGCCGCCAGCAACTGCTTGCGATAGGTTTCGGCCTTGAGATCCTCCTTGCTGAGACGCTTGTCCTCGACCTTGGTCAGGCCGTTGACGAGCAACGCGACCTCCCCGCCGAATTCGGCCTCGACTTCATCAAGGGTCATCGGCGTATCTTCAACCACGTCGTGCAGGATGGCGGCGATGACGGAGGGGAAATCCATCCAGTGGCGGGCGGCCAGATGAGCGACCCGCAGCGGATGAAAGAAACAGGGTTCACCCGACTTGCGCAACTGTCCGCTGTGGCAGTCGCGGCCGATTCTGATCGCCAGCTGCAGGTCGTCAATCGACTGGTCGAGAACTTCTTCGCTCAACTCTCCGCCGAAATGAGTGACCAGCAGTTCCATCATTTCATTGACCAGGCGCTGTTCACGACGCCGGTCGTGCGTTTCCGGGGCTGCGGGAGGATGATGTTGGGGTATTCCTGTCATTGAAACCTTATCCCGAATCGCTACACCTGTGCTGCTTGCCGACGGGGCACCTGTTTCGGATCTATCTTAAAGAACACGGTCGCGTGCCGCAATACCGATTTGCATCGGGAGGCTTCGTCTCCTAACCCGGAGGCCAGCCCATGCGCCGTCCGCCGAGAAGATGGAAATGAAGGTGCCAGACAACCTGACCGCCGCTTTCATTGCAGTTGTTCACGATCCGGAACCCTTCGTCCGCGAATCCCTTTTCCCGGGCGATCCGCGCGGCCACCCGGTGAATATGGCCGACCAGTTCCCGGTCTTCAAGGTCCAGGTCGAGGGTGGTCGGGATATGCTTTTTCGGCAGCAGCAGATAATGGTGCGGCGCCTGCGGCGCGATATCTTCGACAACGACGATCTCTTCGTCCTGATAAACGAAATTTCCCGGGATCTCACCGGCGATGATTTTACAGAAGATGCAGTTGTCCGGCATTTTGCTCCTCCTTTATCGATCTGGCGGGAGCCCGGCTCCCATCGTCCAATGTTAGCACATGCCAGCGTTCCCGTGCGGCCCTTTTTGCCAACCATTCATCATGACTGAAAAGGATGACCTGATGATCAAGACTGAGTTTTTTCAGCAACTTGAGCATTCTTGCCTGACGGTTGCCATCAAGGTTCACCAACGCGTCATCCAGCAGGATCGGCAGTTTGCGGCCGTGGGAAAACTGGTCAACGAAAGCCAGCCGCACCGCCAGGGCAACGGCATCACGCGTCCCCCGGCTGAAATGAGGGAGCGGTTTCCAGCGCCCCCCCTCGCCGCGCAGGCTGATGGAAAGATCCTCGGCCAGACGCGCCTCCCGGTAGACGCCGTCACTGGCGGACTCAAGATAGGGGCCGATACGGGCGGCAAAGCGCTCCAGGTAATCGGCCCGGAAATGACTGACGGAATCCCGCAACACCTCGCAGGCGAGGGAAAGAACCCTTTTGCGGCCCTGCAGTCTGACAACATCCTGCAGCACCTCGGCGCGGTCTTCCTCCAGTTGAGGCCATCCGGCAAGCAGAGCTCCGCATTCGGCCCGGCGCATCCAGAGCCGGTTGCGCCGTTCCTCGGCGTCGACGATCTTTCGGCGCAGCTGCTCAAGCTCGGCTTCAGCGTCGGCGAGTTCCGCCGCTTCCAAATCAACACCGGGGCGTAGATTCCGGCCCTGCTGCCGCCGCTCTTCAACCAGGGCCAGGTCCCGCGTCAGCCGGCGGACAGTCCCGGCCAGTTCTTCAGCGGTGGGCAGCACCTTGAGGGCACTGTCGATCTCCCGCAGTGCCTGCAGTTTCTCACGATGACCGGCCCAGGCATCAAGCTGAGCATCCAGCACATCCAGCCGCACGGCAAGGCCCGCCGCGGCCAGGGGTTCTTCCAGCAGATCAAGTTGCCGTTGCAGTTCATGCTGCTGCTGTTCAAGCAGTTGCGCCTTGCCGCGCAGCTCACTGTGACGCACGGAACGACTGACCCGTCTCCGTATCGTCCAGACCCAGACCGGCCCGGTCAGCAGCACCCCCGACAGCAGGAAATAAATCCTCCACGGTTGAACATGCCAGGCACCGAAACCGGCGCCGAGGATGACCAGCAGTGTCCAGCCGCAAATAAAAAACATACTGCTTTTTTTCTCGTCGGCGAGATCCTGCCGCAGGCGTTGTTGTTCCTGCTGCAGTTGCCGGAGCTGCAGCAGGCAACGACGGGCCTCCTGCAATCGTTCGTGCAGATCGACGGAACCGTCTTCCGGCAGGGAAAGACCGACGGCGGAAAGTTGACGCCGCAGGGTCTCACGCTTCTGTGTCAGCTGCCGCTGCTTCGCCTGCTGCTCCCGCGTGATCGAAAATTGCTCTTCCAGGTGGCTCCGCTGCTCCTCCAGCTGCCAGTAGGTTCTGATCCACTGCAGGTATTTTTCTCCCTTGTCCAGTTCACGCTGGTCTTCGGCAAGCCCGGTTTCGAGATCAAGCAGCTCGGCCTCAATCGTGGAGAATTCCTTCCTGGCGGCGACGGACTGCTGCAGCAGCCCGTCGAGGCGGGCAAGCTCCTTTTCGGCCAGCTCCAGTTGCCGGTCGCGGGTCTTGTCCTTGCCCCAGGGATTTTCCCGGGTCACGCTGAACAATGTCTCCCGCAGATCATCAAGCACCTGGTCATAGTCGATTTCGGCACTCCCCGACAGCAGGGTCTTGATGCGTTCACTCAGGCTTTTGCCAAAATCGAGATCGAGATCCCCCTGGCCGAAAAAAAGGGTCGCGCGGAACAGGTCAGCGTCCCTGAAGCCAAGCAGTTCCTGTAATTCCAGCAGGTAGGCCTTCTTTTCCAGCGAACGACCGCGGGGCGAGGCTTTGCCCGAAACCTGCCGCCTGGTCTGGTAGAGTTGATCGGCCCATTCGAGCCCGACCTCGTCGGTCATAAGGTCTCGTTGGACACGCACACTGCCGCCATCAAGTTCGAATTGCAGCGCGCCACGACAGGCGCCGCCCCGTCCCCAGGGCAGATAACGTTTTTTATCCCGAACCCCGAACAGGATTGCCGGCACTGCTTCCATCAGTGTCGACTTGCCTGCCTCGTTGGGCCCCAGCACCAGGTTCAGTCCACGGCGAAATTCGAAGCAACGTCGCGAGAAGCGGCCGAAGGCCTCAAGATCGATGGAACGCAGGATCATCGCGCTCCTCCCTGGAAACGGACCATCACCTCTCGAAAAGCCTGCTCGATCTCGTGACGCGAAACGTCATTGTCGGCAGCGGCCAGCAGGGACCGGAAGCGCCTGACACAGGCACCCCGCACCGTCTCCTCCTCGGCGATTGCGGCGATAAAGTCACCCTGCAGCCAGCGGGTTTCGTCGACCAGTTCGAGGTAGTCGAAGCGACTCTCGGCGTAGGCGGCCAGGTAGTCGCGATCAAGGGCCCGATCAAGAACTCCCCGCAGGCAGAGTCGAACGATCGTCCCTTCCCCCCCCATGGCGGCAATCGCTTCGGCAATGTCCGTATCGGTCATCTGCCCGTCGACCTCCAGCTCCAGCTCCAGCAGCTGACGGCTCTGCACCTCGACCGGCTCCATCACCGCCCGGCCCGGTTCGAGATCAACAATCAGGGCGTGACGCGGCCCGTTCTCCCCGAACCGCTTTCCCTCCGGTGACCCCGGATAGCAGGCACGAAGCCGGTTTCCATCTTCCAGTTGCTGGAACCGGTGATAATGACCGAGGGCGACATAATCAAGCCCCCATTGTTTCAGCGCCGGAAAGGTGAAAGGCAGATCCTTGCCGCGGTATTGCCAATCCGGACTTCCTTCCAGCGATCCATGCAGCAGGCCAAGATGGATCCCGTCGCCGGGTCTGCGGGCCATGCAGGCGCGCAGGTCGTCGGCGCGTCCTGAATCCCAGCAGCAGGAATAAAGAAAAACAACATCATCACGGACCGTGATTCTGACGGGGCCGTCATTCCGCACCAGTTGCAGCGCGCCCTTGAATCGTTCGGGATGATAAACCGACTCGCCGGCAAGCAGGTAGTCGTGGGTCCCCGGCAACAGCACCGGCAGAATCCCACGCTGGACAAGACGCTGTAATTCACCCTCGACACAACCGATCAGAGCCCGCTCGGGAGAGGGATTGTCGAACAGGTCGCCGGCAATCAGGAACAGGTCGACCTCCCGATGGATGGCAAGATCGATCACCCGGCGGAAGGTATGAACAAAGTCCTGCTCCCGGACGGCGCCGAAAGTACCGAGAGCGGGAAAGGAGGCGCCGAGATGGAGGTCGGCGGTATGCAGACAACGGATCATGGGGATTTTATTCTCCCTGGTAAAACTCGGGATAGTAACAGACATTGGGGGAGCAGCCGGCGCCGAAACGGCGCCGATGGGCCTGACGGGCACGGCGGCGATACTCTTCACCCGGGAGATTTTCGGCCGCCAACTTGACAAAGTCCCGTGCCAGGGCGAGGTTGGCCAACTTCATCGCCGTCGGAGCGCCCCGGCCGACCAGCTTCAGCCCGCGAATTCCGCCCGCCCGCAGATGGGGAATGGCGCACAGGCCGCAACCGTGGCGGCGGTTGCTCTTAGACCAGCTGCGCTGGCGTTTGACAGCGGCCTCGATAACAGCTGAAGGATGTTCATCCATCGGGTTGATTTCATAGGGGATTTCACATGGCCAGATCTTGTCCGGGCTACTGTGATGAAAGCTGCACAGGCCCTCGGTATTGGGACATTTACCGACCAACAGAAAGGCGTCACAACCGACCTCGGGGACGTCCCCGGCAACGGCGGCCATTTCGGCAACACTCAGGTGGCGAGGCAGCACGACGCTGGAAATCCCGGCCCGCTGATAGACACGAACAGCTTCGGAATTGCCGAGATGCGCCAGGGTGCTGGCGTGAAACTTCAGTTCGGGAAAACGTCGGTGCAGCACCCGCAACAGACCGAGATCCGCCAGAATCACGCCATGCAGGCCAACGACGGCGGATTGTTCGACCAGGGCGATCAGCAGCGGCCACTGCGGCTCGGTATAAAAGGGGCTGTTGAGAGTCAGGTAAAAGTTCCGACCGGCCTGATGACACGCGGAGACCGCCTGCTGAAAACAGGAAAAATCATCGAACTGGGCGCCACTGAAGGTGCGCTGATTGACCGCGGCGAGTGAACCATGCCCCTGCGGCCAGTTCGGGGGAATCACCCCGCCGTAGAGCTCGTCCGCTCCGGCGGCCAGCAGCGGTTCCAGTTCATCCGGGCTGTCAATGGGACTGATCAGTTTCATGAACGATGGCGCCAGATATGTTCACGGCGGAAATCCCACCAGGCGCCTCCCGGTGAAGCGGTCAGGGTTTCACCGACGATAACCAGGGTCAGGGCGGGACGGTGGGTATCCGGCCCGAGGTTGAAAAAGTCGCGACCGGCGGTCAGGTCGACAATGGTGTCGAGATTCCCCAGCAGGATCTCTTCGCCGGGCAGTCCGAGGCGGTGCAGCAGCGCAATCGGAACACTGCGTCCGTACCCCCGGCGCAGCTGGGCGACCAGCTCTTCCAGCGGCAGGTTGTTCATGTAGATCAGCAGCGTCACTCCGGGGGCGGCCAGGTCGGCCAGCTCGGGAGCATTCTCGTCATCCCCCAGCGTGCGCGGCGAAGCGATGATGGCCCGGTTGCAGACCCCGGGCAGATCGAGGGTTTTCTTCAACCGCGCGGAAGCGGCATTGGCGGTACCGACACCGGGGATCACCTCGGCATTCTCACCGAGGGTATCAACCAGGGCCTGGAACGGCGCGTAGAAGGTCAGGTCGCCGGGCACCAGGAAGGCCACGGGGCCCTTTTGACGGCACGCGTCGATCAACGCGAGCAGTTCATCAAAATAGTAGTCGAAGGGGGAATGAATTTTTTTGCCCCGCAGCAGCCGGGCAAAGGTCTGGCCGAGGGGATCAGGCGTAAAAACCGTAGCCGCCTGTTCAAGCAGCCGGGCACCCCGCAGAGTCAACAAGTCGGGATCACCGGGGCCGGCGCCGATAAAAAAGACGCGATTCATAAGTCCTCACCCGTTTTCAGATAGAGAAGAAATTCCCGGTTACCCTTAGGGCCGAGAATGGGGCTGGCCGCCGAGGCGGCGACCACCAGTTCCAGCCCGGCGGCGAACTCGCTGATCCGGTTGACCACGCGGCGGTGCTGTTCCGGATCACGGACAACGCCGCCCTTGCCGACCTTTCCCCTCCCGACCTCGAACTGCGGCTTGACCAGGGCAATGATCTCGGCCGGCCGCGCCAGCAGCGCCAGGGTCGGCGGCAGCACTTTCTCCAACGAGATAAAGGAGGCGTCAATAACCGCCAGGTCGGGCTTTTCAGCAAGGATGGAGGGTTCGAGGCGGCGGATGTTGGTCCGCTCCAGGTTGATCACCCGGGGGTCGTTGCGCAACGACCAGGCCAGTTGTCCGTAACCGACATCGACGGCATAGACCTTCATGACACCGGCCTGCAGCAGGCAGTCGGTAAACCCGCCGGTCGAGGCGCCGACATCAATGGCGACCCGACCTCTCACCACAACCGGAAATTGCGCTAAAGCAGCGGCCAGCTTCAACCCGCCACGTGACACGTAGGGGATATCCTCACCCTTGAGCCGAATCTTCGCGGCAACCGGAACCTGGGTTCCGGGCTTGTCGACCCGATGGTCATCGACCACCACCTGCCCGGCGAGAATCAACGCCCGGGCCCTTTCCCGGGAGGCAACCAGGCCCTTGTCAACAAGGATTTTATCAATGCGTTGTTTGCCGCTCATCGGCCATGAAATTAACATAGCGCCCCGTCCCCGGCAACCGCTTTGAGGGACTCCGGACAGCGTAAACTAACTGAATCAGGTTGATCCCAGCCGAAAAATACTCTATACATCGCAGCGGTAAACTGGCGAAAGAAAAGTCACTCCGACCCGGATGCCGGCAACAAAAAATTCGAGAAATTTTCCAGGAACAAGCTAAAGTATTTGGTAAGGTCAAAATCAGGCACAGGCAACAGCCCCGGCGACCCTCTCTACCGGGCGCGTCATGAACATGAACCCGGGCATTCACCCGACCAGCAAAGGGATCAACCATGAATGAACAGATCCTGGTGATCGACGACGAAGAGAGCATCCGTTTTACTTTTCAGTATCTGCTCGCCGACCGGGGATACGCGGTCGATGTCGCCGAAGGTCCGAAGGACGCGTTGGCACAGTTGGAAGCAAAGAACTACGACCTGATTTTTCTTGACCTGCTGCTCGGAACCCATTCCGGGATTTCAGTCCTCAGGCAGATCAGGCAGATCGCCCCCCTGACGCCGGTGGTCATGGTGACCGGCGCCCCGGATGAAGACACCGTTTCCGAAGCAATCCGCTGCGGCGCCTTTGCCTATATCCCCAAGCCGGTGCGCCAGGAAACCCTGATGACCATGACCGCCAAGGCTCTCGACTACCGCGGCAAGCTCCGCAAAGATTCCTGACGGGCATTCAGCTCCATGGACCAGTCACACTACCAGGAACTCTTCACCCAACTCCCGGTCCCCATCTGGGTGGAAGACTTTTCGGCCGTCAAGAAACGGCTCGATGATATCCGGGGGAACTGCGGCAGCAGCCTGCTGGACTATTTTCGGGACCATCCGGAGGTCGTTCGGGAGTGCGCGCGCCTGGTGAAAATCACTGAAGTCAACGACAAGGTTCTGGAGATCTACGGGGCATCGTCCAAGGATGACCTGCTGACCCGACTTGACCAGGTATTCACGGAAGAAAGTTTTGAGATTTTTGCTGAAAATCTGACGCGGATTCTTTCCGGGGAAACCCAGTTCAGCACCCATACCCCGAATCGCACCCTTGACGGCAGAATTATCCAGGTCGAATTGCGCATTATCCTGCCGGACGCCTATCAGCATACCTGGGAAAAAGTCTTTGTCGCCACCCTCGATGTCACCCGGCAATTCCAGGCCGAGCAGGCCCTGAAACAGAGCGAGGAACGGTTCCGCCTGTTTTACCGCAATGCCCCCCTGCCCTACCAGTCCCTCGATGCCACCGGCCGCTTCATCGACGTCAACCCGGCTTTCGAGGAGATGCTCGGCTACCGGCGGGAGGAACTGATCGGTACCCGGGTGGCGAAACTGCTGACCGCCGAATCACAATCGTTGCTGCAGCAACGGTTCTGCGCCTTTCTCGATGACGGCAGTGTCAACGATCTCGAATTCACTATGCGTCGCAAGGACGGCACCCTGATCGACGTGATGGTCAAGGGCCGCGTCGGCTACGACCTGGAAGGCCGGTTCAAGCAGGCGCATTGCCTGCTGACCAATATCACTGAACAGAAAAGGGCCCAGACTGAACTGAAAAAAAGGGAACACAGCTACCGTCGGCTCTACGAACAGTTCCGCATTCTGTTTGACGGCATCCCCGATGTGTTGCTGCTGTTGACCGGCGATTCACGCCTCACCTGGGCCAACGAATCGGCCTCAAAAGCGTGCGGCATTCCGGTGGAAAACATGATCGGCAAGACCTGCCGACAACTCTTCGAGGAGCACTCGGCTCCCTGCGATGTCGAGATGACCGAGCGCTGTATCGCCGAGGGTGAAATCGGGACCTCGCTGGTCACTACCCCGGATGGACGATCCTGGGGTGTCAGGGCGTTTCCGATCCGCTCCGATGACGGCAAGGTCATTCAGATCATGGAACTGGCCCATGACGTCACCGACAAGATCAAGTTGCAGGCCGAAACCATGCGGACCGGACACCTGGCCGCCCTCGGCGAACTGGCCGCCGGTGTCGCCCACGAAATCAACAACCCGATCAACGGCATCATCAACTACGCCCAGATCCTGATCAACCAGGGGAAAAAGGAAGGTCGGCAGAATGAAATCGCCGAACGCATCGTCAAGGAAGGAGACCGCATCGCCACCATTGTCGGCAACCTGCTGAGTTTTTCCCGTGACCGGGTCGAAGAGAAACGGCCTGTGGTTCTGAACAACCTGCTGCAGGAAGCTCTCTCCCTCTGCGCCACTCGCCTGCGCAAGGACGGGATCAATCTTGAGTTGGACATACCCGCCAACCTGCCCTGTCTGCTCGGCAAGCACCAGAAGCTGGAACAGGTTTTCATCAATCTGATCAGCAATGCCCAACACGCCCTCAACCAGCGTTTCCCTTCCCCCTGTCCGGACAAGAAGCTGATCATCTCGGCCCGGCCGCTTACCAACCGCGGCATGTTGGAAATCGTTTTCCACGACCACGGCTGCGGCATTCCCGAAGGGGTTCGCGACCGGATTCTCAATCCCTTTTTTTCGACCAAACCCCAGGGCGAGGGAACCGGACTTGGTTTGAGCATCAGCCATGGTATTATTCAGGACCATGGCGGAGCCATCTACTTCGACAGCCTGCCGGGCGCTTTTACACGGGTCATTTTGACCCTTCCCATCGCGGGATAAGGACCAGATGAACAAACGTATTCTCTGCATCGACGATGAAGAAAGTATCCGCCTGACCTTCGCCAGTTTTCTTGAGGATGAAGGTTACCAGGTCGATACCGCCGCCTCGGCCGACGAGGCACTGGAAAAACTTGAAGCTGAACATTTCGACCTGATCTTTCTCGACATCCTGCTCGGCAGGCACTCCGGAATCAACGTCCTGCGCGTCATCCGCAAACGCAAGCTGCAGGCGCCGGTGATCATGGTGACCGGGGCTCCGGAGGTCGATACCGCCGCCGACGCAGTCAGGCTGGGAGCCTTCGATTACATCTCCAAACCGGTTCGCCAGGAGACCTTGCTGCGCCTCGCCAAACTGGCTCTGACCCACCAGGAACTGGTCGCCCAGAAAAATCGTTACCAGGCCCATCTTGAAGCGATCTTCCGCAGTATCAGAGATGGCCTGCTCACCGTTGACAGCGACATGCGTCTGGTGGAAATCAACGCCGCCGCCAAGCAGATGCTCGGTATCGCCGGCGAATCGATCGGGGAAAACTTTGAACTGCTCGACGGTACCGACGGCCAATGCGCCAGCCTGATCCGCCAGACTCTTGAGACAGGTCAACCCGGTGAAATCTACCGCTGCGAGTGCCCCCTCTCCAGGGGCGGCATCCAGGTTCTGACCCTGAATACCGCCCCCCTGCAGACGCCGACCGGCAAGCATGACGGAGTCGTGCTGCTGCTACGGGACGAAACCCGCATGGTCAAGCTTGAACGCGACCTGCAGGACCGCAACCAGCCCGGCAACATGATCGGCCAATGTGATGAGATGCAGCATCTCTACCGCATGATTCATTCTCTCGCCTCAATCGACACCACGGTGCTGATCACCGGCGAATCGGGAACCGGCAAGGAACTGGTCGCCGAGGCGCTGCACAACATGGGCGATCGCCGCAAACGTCCTCTGGTCAAATTCAATTGCGCCGCCCTGCCCGAGAACCTGCTGGAAAGTGAACTTTTCGGTCACGTCAAGGGAGCCTTTACCGGCGCCGTCAAGGACAAGATCGGGCGTTTTCAGAAAGCCGACGGCGGCACCATCTTCCTGGATGAAATCGGTGACATTTCACCGGCCACTCAGGTCCGTCTGCTGCGGGTTCTGCAGGATAAGATCATCGAAAAAGTCGGAGATTCCACCCCGATCAAGGTTGACGTCCGAATCGTCACCGCCACCAACAAGGACCTGCTGGAAAAGGTCAGCGCCGGAGAGTTCCGGGAAGATCTCTACTTCCGCCTCAATGTTATGAACCTGAAGCTCCCCCCTCTGCGGCAGCGGGGGTCCGATCTGGACCTGCTGGTCCGCCACTTCATCCAGCAGTTCAATATCCGTTTCGGCAAGCAGATCAGGGGAGTGACCGATGATGTCATGGCGCTGTTCAGATCCTACCCCTGGCCGGGCAATGTCAGACAACTTGAACATGCCCTGGAACATGCCTTCGTCCTCTGCCAGGACAGCCTGATCACCACCGCGCACCTTTCCTCAGATCTGACACGTCATGGCGTCACGACTCCACAGAGTCCGGCCGCTGGCTTCCGCGATGACCGCCAGGCCATTCTCGATGCCCTAGAGAAAGCCGGCGGCAACAAAACCCGCGCCGCGCAGCTGCTCGGCATGAGCCGCCGAACCATCTACCGCAAGCTTGAGGAATACGGGATCTGAATTGTCCTGAACTGCGACCTGTGCCATGGCACAACTGTGCCTTGGCACAGGTCGTGACTGTGGCACACTGTCACAGTGTGACAGATCCTTTTCAGGGCACAATGACAAGCCCAGCCTCCCTCGCGAACCAATGTTCGTCCCGTTTTATCCCTCCAAAGATTCCCGATTTTAAAGGCTTTTCCAAAAAAGCCTGATCAATTTCAAAAGTTTGACGATGCAACCGGCATGGTTGGCACCCTTCTTGGAGGAAGTGTCGATAACTTGACTTGAAGCCCCTCTCGCAGATGACTTACACAAGGAGGCCCCATGCTGAGAAAATCAGACGGATTCGAGGGCATCATCGGCAACTCGCTGCGCATGCAGAAACTTTTCAGCATCATCGAACGTGTCGCTGATGACGGTGAGAGTACCGTCCTGATTCAGGGTGAAAGTGGCACCGGTAAGGAGCTTGTCGCCCGTGCCGTGCATTCCCGCAGCCCGCGCCGGGAAAAAAACTTCGTCCCGGTCAACTGCGCGGCTATTCCTGATGACCTGCTGGAAAGCGAATTGTTCGGTTACGTCAAGGGAGCCTTCACCGGCGCCACCCAAAATAAAATGGGGCGCATCCAGTATGCCGCCGGCGGCACCCTGTTTCTGGATGAAATCGGCGACATGAAACCCTCGCTGCAGGCCAAGCTGCTGCGGGTCATCCAGGAAAAGGAGTTCGAACCGGTCGGTGGCGTCAAACCGGTGCCGGTCAATGTCCGCATTGTCGCCGCGACCCACCGCAACCTCGAACAACTGGTTGCCGAAGGTAAGTTCCGCGAAGATCTCTATTACCGTCTCAGTGTCATTCCCATCAACATCCCGCCGTTGCGCGAGCGCAAGGATGACATCATCCTGCTGCTTGACAGCTTCACCCGGGTTTTCAACCGCGGCAAGCGCTATGGACTCAAGGGTTTTTCCGAACGGGCCCTGAACGCCTTGGTGAACTATCCCTGGCCCGGCAATGTCCGCGAGCTGGAAAATCTCATTCAACGGCTGGTGGTGCTGCATGGAGGCGAGTCGGTCGATCTCGAGGATCTGCCGGCCAAGTACGCCGCGCATGCTGTTCAACCCGGAACCGCCGACCGGCGCAGTGAAGAACAACTCGACAACCTGGCACCGATCGCCCTGCACGAGGCTCTCTGGAACGGTGACGGCATCAACTTCAACGACCTGGTCGACGGTCTTGAGCGACAGCTGATCAGCCAGGCCCTGGCCCGCACCGGCGGCAACAAGAAGGAAGCCGCCCGTCTGCTCAACCTGAAACGCACCACCCTGATCGAGAAAATCAAGAAAAAGGAACTCGAAACCGGGATCGGCCTGCCCCAGGCTTCCTGCGCCTGAGCATCCAGGCCCTACATACAAAGCCCCCGGCAGCGGGTTAGCGGCCGGGGGCTTTTTTCGTAACCGGTCCCAAGGACTTTTCATCAGCCCTGGCAAGTGTCAAGCGACTAAATTAAGTTTCACCTTCTCCTGTATCTGCGCCTCACTGGCGGGTGTCACCAGGATATCCCTGATGCCGTACTTGATGGCCCGCAGCACCATACTGCGGGTCCAGTTGGGGCCGGCAGCGATCAGCGGCATACGTCCCTGGATACTGGCATTGATCTTGATCGCCGCGGCGATTCCCTGTTCGCCGACATCTCCAAGAACCAGGAAAACCCCGCGTGTCTCAGGACCGTAGCCGCCGACAGCCTCCTGCACATGCTGAAACCGGGCCGCGCAGTTCAACCCTTCGATCGCCCTGATAAACACTTCCGCCTGCTCTTCGGAATCGCTGCAGACCAGAATCAGAGGTTGGGTACCGGTCGAACCGGTCGCAACCGGGGAAGCGGATTTTCCCGTCTCCCCTTTCGAAGGCGGGACGGTTTCGGTTTCGCTCGCCGTCCCGGTCTCCCCGCCCGAGTTGTCGGAACCAACCCCACCGGGATCTCCGCCCGTCTCGTCAACTCCCGCCACAACCGGCGTTTCCGTCGGTGCCGTCACTCCCCCGGCCTCAGCGTTCTGCAGTCCCAAAACATCCGCCGGCACGAAGAACCCTATTCGTCCAAGCTCCTGTCCATCAAGCCGGGCATCCCCGGAAGCGAGGAAGAATTCGACATCCTTGACCGGATACTCTTCCCTGGCCTCGATAACCAGGGGATCAATGGGCTCCTGGTCCGTTTTGACGAAGTGCAGATTGCCGGGATAGATATCATTAAAGACCGAGGTGCAGATCCCGGCAACGATATTGACAATCTCGCCGAAGGCGTCCGAATCCTCAGCGCCATATTCACCACTCTCAAGGCGCTCCTGCAATTCGGAATCGGGAAGCATGATCAGGGTACCGCCGAGATGGATGGCCGCCCCCAGGCTGGTCAACAGGTAACCGTCACCTTCCCTGTCCCCTTCGACCCGCATGTGGGCAAGAACCTGGGTTCCGTCCAGACCGGCAAACAGCTCCGCCCTGTTGGAACAAAGGTATTTTTCGTTGCTGATTTCGAATGAATGGCCCAGAAAGCCCCCGACTTCTTCCTGAATTTTGGCATGGATGACCCTGAAAATTTTGACCAGTTTGTCTTCACTGACCACGGGCCCGGGACCGGCCGCCCCGGCCGGTGGCTTCGCGGACGGAGTTTCCGCAGCAGGAGCTGCACCTGCCCCCCTGGATTCACTCGCAACGGCAGTCGTTTCGGTGGGCGCGACTGCCGTCTGCCCGGCCGTGTCCACCGGACCTGCAGCCGTTGCCTGCTCCGACTCGGCTGCCGTCTGCTCCGACTCGACAACCGGTGCCGCATCTTCTCCCCCCCCCAGCCCGAGAAGTTCGTCCGGCACCAGCACCTGAACGAGTCCGGCAAGATTCTTCCCCTGCAGCGTCCCCTTGCCGACAACAAGACTCAACGGGCCTTCCGCCAGGGGATAGTCCTCTTTGGCAACAACTCTGAGTGGATTGACAACCTGCTGGCCGGTCTTGACGAATCGCAGTTTATCGGGGAAAAGTTCATCGACCAGACCGGAGATAACACCGGCCATGATATTGACAATTTCGCCGAAAGCGTCGGCCTCGTCACCGCCGAACTCTCCCTTGTCGATACGATCGTGCAGCTCTTCTTCAGGCAGCATGATCAGGGTGCCGCCGAGGACCAGGGCGTCCTTGAGATCGAGCAGCAGGTAGGCGCTTCCCTCACGGTCCCCTTCAACCCTGAATTCAGCCAGCACCTGTGGATCCTGCAGGTTTTCGAACAGAGTCTCCCGGTTCGAGGTTATGACCTGGCAGTCACTGAACTCGACAGGCTGGCCGATCAGGGAGGATATCTCCTCCTGGCCTTTTTTCAGCACCGCTCTGAGAACGGTATTGACAACTTTCCGGCGGTCCATGCTCCTGCCTAGGTTTTTCCAGCGTACTTGAATTCAAGCAGAAAGGTCCCCGCGACCGTTTCAAAAGGCAACAGCAACCGTTCAGCCCGGGATAGAAGGTTGACCTCATAACTACTTCCGGCGATCACCGACGGCACCGCCAGTTCGATTTCGCACTGCTGTTGCAAAAGTCGGATCTTCAACCCCCCGGCAATCATATTGACCATTTCACCGATCGTATCCTTGACCTCGGCATCGACTTCAACCGGCGTCTCACCCAGCAATCCACCACAGATTTCACGCGCCACCCGTTCAGGACAATGAACAGCCAGCACCCCCCGCAGCCCGCCGGAGACCCCCAGCACGGCAGACACCGAATCGATCAGGCGGTTGGGACGGGCAGGCCGCAGAGCCAGAGTTTCGACCTCCATCATGACCATGGTGGCAAAGACTTCCGTCGTCGCCTCGGCCAGCATGCCGCTGTAGCCCTCGACCGTGGACACATCATCGAAACCGGGGCGGCTTACCTTCAGTGCGCTGTCGCGCCTGTTATCCTCGACCTCCCGGAGCGGCATCATTCCGACTGTTCCTGCAGTTGCAGTTCAACAAGGAATTCTCCATCGGGCATTTTGAACGGCATCAGCACCTGGTCAGCGGCGGCATGGCACTCGAAAGTATATTCCTCCCCGCCCACGGCGGATGGAATCGACAACTTGATGTCCTTGCCGTTCTCCGACAGGGAGGTTTTGACTGAACCGGCCAGCATATTGGCCATCTCACCGATAGCGTCCTTGACATCATCATCAACAGTTTCAACATCGATGCCGAGAAAAGTCCCGGTGATGGCCATGGCGACCCGGTTGGAGCAATGGATGGCCAGCATCCCCCGGTAGCCTCCGGCCATGCCGACCAAGCCGCTGATGCCGTCGACAAAGACGTCACTACGGTTCGGCAGCGGATCGCCCGGAGTCACCCGGGTCATCAACATGGTTTCAAATATTTCGCAGGTTGCGTCAATCACGCTTTTCGCAAAATCCACAATCCGCCTCCTAGAGTAAGGCACCCAGGGTGTCCTGAACCTGATCGGGAGTGAACGGTTTCTTGATGCTTCCCTTGGCCCCGAGTTCAAGAGCCTCGCGCAGAATCTCCGACCCGGCCTCGGTGGTGATCATCACCACCGGGATATTCCTGATGCCGTCATCCTCGGCCTTGTTGCGGAGAAATTCGACCCCGTTCATGTTCGGCATATTGATATCGCTGAGAATAACATCGACATTTTCACCACTCAACACTTCCAACGCCTCCTGCCCGTCACCGGCTTCGAGAATCGTCTCGAAATCGAAGCCGGCCTGGCGCAGCGAACGTGCGACAATCTTGCGCATGGTGCTTGAATCATCGATGATCAGTACTTTTTTTCCCATGGTTTGTCGGTCCTTTCTATAGGGGCGTTTGCGGTTCAGGCCTGCTCCAGAAGCGAGGACCCGGACACCGCGACGGAAAATCCCTCATCATCTATCAGGAAGTGCCAGACGATTTCTCCGTTGCCGAGCGGTTCATCCGACGAGGGTTCGATTTCTGGCAGGCCGAGGCGATAAACCTGGCCGGGGATGACTTCGTTGAGAAACTGTCCGGCCACCGTATTGAGCAATTCGAGCAGGGCATCGTCGGCAAGTTGCTCGGTCAACTCCTCGACCGGCAGTCCGAACAGCGCCTCGGCAATGCCGAGCAGCAGATTGCGGGGCATCTGCAGCAGAAACTCACCCTGCACCGGATCGTGCATCAGCAGGCTCGCCCGAAGCATCTCACCCTCTTCGATGGGGGGCGGTTCCTGACTCGGCAGGGCCTCCAGGAAAGCCATGTTTTCAATGGTTTCCGCCACGGCCTTGTGCATCGCTCTGGTCATCCGTTCACGCATCGGAAATCTCCTTCAGCAGCGGCTGCAGCTTTTCCCGCAACAACGCCGGGTTGACAGGCTTGTTGAGAACACAGAAGGCGCCGAGTTTGACAAGCTGTTCTTCCTTTGCCGGGTTGCCGGCACTGGTGACAACCATCACCGGCACGTCGGTCAGGCGCGGATTGCCCTTGACCCATTTCAGCAGCGTTTCACCATCCATGGTCGGCATGTTGAGATCGGTCACCAAAAGGTCGGTCGGCTGCTCCTTGAGCAGGGCCAGTGCTTCCTTGCCGTTGCCGGCTTCGCAGAATTCGACATCCTGAAGACCGACGATCTGCAGACAACGTTTGACAAACATGCGTGCCGTCTGGGAATCATCGGCAACAACGATTCTTTTCACGATTCGGTCTCCTGATTTTGAGTTAGCGATGCCTCGGCCTGCCGGAACAGCTCGGTTGCCTCGAGAATAATGCCCGGCAACTGTTTGGTATCGAACTCCAGATAGTCCTGATAACCCTGATCCAGCTGGTACTGCATACTGTCACTGCCGGTACCGAAACCATTCATCATGGCGATGATATCGCCCAGGTGGACGGCATAGACCAGCAGACGATCCTCCTCAGGCGCGCGTTGCGGCTCGTGATGAAAAGCAATCGCCGACTGCAGCGGCGTCGGCAGCTGCCAGCTTTTCGCCAGTTCCAGGCCAATTTCCGCGTGATCCATGCCGAGCAGTTTTTTCTCTCCGCCGAGATAGTTCTCGACATGACCGGCATCAATATCGCCGACCAGATTTTCAGCACTGCCATGAAGAAACTCCGACAGGATCGCCTTGCCGATGTCATGCAGCAATCCGGCGGTAAACGCCAGATCAATGGTCATATCCCCCCTGGCGCAGCGGGCAATCTCCCGGGCCGCAAATGCGGTGAAAAGATCATGCCGCCACAACTCGCCGGCTGCCGCCTGGTAACCGGCCATGGGACGATTCATCAGGTTCCCGACGCTGTCACCGATGGCAATGCAGGTCACCATCCGTTCACCGAGATACGAAACAGCTCGATCGATGGATGAAATCGGATTAAGCAGATCGTAGGCGGCTGAATTGACCACCCGAAGCACCCGGGCGGTCAACGTCGCGTCGCATTTGACAATGTCGATCACATCGCCGAGTTCATGATCCGTATCCGCGGTAATCTGCATCAGCCGCTGGGCATTAGCGGAAAGCAGTGGAGCCTTTTCAATGGCGCGGCGGATTTCTTCGACAGCACTATGCTCAGTCATGACAAACCTCAGATTTTCCACTGGCCGCGGCCGGGACAGGAGATGGTCACTTCCCCAGTATCGACCGAAACGGTGACGGTCCGACTGTAATTCGCGCCGACATCTTCGGCGACCGGCCCCATGCCGTTGGCCCAGAGAATTTTCTTGGCGGCCAGAACATTACGCTTACCGATATTGAAGGTGTCATTGGGGTCCATGATCGAAGCCCCGCCGGCCAGCTTGACGACATAGGAGCGGGTATTGCTGTTGCCGCTGACGGCCACCATCTTTTCCAGCAGCCGCGGCAGACCGGTGTCGGCAAAATATCCGGGCCGCTCACGCACCTTGGACGGATTGATTTTTGAATCAGGCAGGGCAATATGGATCATGCCGATCGTCCGGGTGCGCGGATCGAGCATGATAACCGCGACACAGCTGCCGAGAGCGTAGGTTTTGATCGCGCAGCCGCTGGTGGCCGAAGCGCCAAAATCGCCGATACCAAGAACCAGGTCACTCATGCCGCGCGCTCCGTCAACATACCGACCAGCAGAGGCGGAATGTCATCCAGCGGAACCAGACGTTTTGCTCCCCCCATTTCAAAAGCGACCTTGGGCATGCCGAAAACAACGCACGAGGCTTCATCCTGGGCGATATTCCGTGCGCCGGCCCGGGCCATGGCCAGCATCCCGCGGGCGCCGTCACTGCCCATGCCGGTCAGCATCACGCCGATAGCGTTGCCGCCGACGGACCGGGCGGCCGATTCCATCAGCACATCCACCGACGGACAGTGACCGCTGACCTTGGGTCCGGCCTCACAGATAACCTCGTAACGCCCACCGCTGCGAATCACCCGCATCTGCTTGCCGCCGGGGGCGAGCAGCACCAGGCCGGGAGCGACCCGGTCACCGGTTTTGGCTTCACGCACCTGCATGGCGCTCTCGCGATTAAGCGACTCGGCGTACATCTGGGTGAAGCCGGGCGGCATGTGCTGGGTAATGACGATGCCGGGAAATCCGGCCGGCAGGCGGGTGATAATACGCCGCGTGGCCTCGGTGCCACCGGTCGACGCGCCGATGACGATAACCTTGTCGGTCGACTCGGCCAGTGCGCCGCCACTGGCTTTAAGCAGTTTCGGCAATTCCTTGCGACGATTTTTCCAGTGGGAAACATCCACCGTCGAGGCCAACTTCACCTTGGCGCACAATTCCAGAATCATCGCCTTCAGGCCGCGCGCGACATCGGTGGTCGGTTTGGCGACAAAATCGACCGCGCCCGCGTTCAGAGCATCAATGGTGATCTGCTTGCCGCGCTGGGTCAGGGAACTGACCATCACCACCGGAATCGGGTACTGCGGCATCAACCGCCGCAGGAACTCAACACCGTCCATGCGCGGCATTTCGACATCCAGGGTCATCACGTCCGGCCGCAGGCGGGCGATATGGTCACGGGCCCCGTAGGGGTCGCCGGCGGTCGCTACAACCTCGATTCCCGGATCGCTGCCGAGTCCCTGGGACAAAAGCTGTCGGACCAGCGCGGAATCATCAACAATCAATACTCGGACTTTTCCGGACATCAGGCCTCCATCTTCTGATAGGCGGCCGGCAGCAGATAACGATAAAGATTCTGACTGCGGCCGAGGGTCTCGGAATGACCGATGAAGAGATACCCGTCCGGCTCGGTCAGACGATGAAACTTCTTCACCAGCGTATCTCGGGTCGGTTGATCGAAATAGATCATGACATTGCGGCAGAAGATTATCTGAAACGGCTTTTTGAACGGGAAGGTTTTGTTCATCAGGTTGAAACGACGGAACGTCGCTTCCCGGCGCAGACTTTCATCAACCTGCCAACGGCCGTCGGGCTGCTGACGAAAATATTTCCGTTTCAGTTCCGCCGGCATGTTGCTCAACTTCTCCTCGGGGTAAAGCCCCTGCCTCGCAACAGCGAGTACCCGGTCGGAAATATCGGTGGCCAGGATGCCGGCATCCCAGCGTCGGTGGTCGCTGCCGAGGACCTCACGAATCAGCATCAACAGCATGTAGGCCTCTTCACCACTTGAACAACCGGCGCACCAGATCCGCAGATCGAAACGATTTTCCTTTTTCAGTCGTTCCACAACCGCCGGCAGGGCGGTATTGCGGAAATAATCGAAATGGTCATTTTCCCGATTGAAATAGGTGTGATTGGTCGAAACCCGGTCGACCAGTTCGCTTAAGGCACGTTCGCTGGAATCATTCAGCAGATGCTGGTAATAGGCCTGAAAGGAATTGAAACCATTGCCGCGCACCAGTTTCTGCAGTCGCCCGACCAGCAGCGAACGTTTCTGGTCGGTCAGGTTGATCCCGAACCGCTCGTAGATGAGCTTGCGCATGGCATTGAATTCATCATCACTGATGACCATCATGTGATTCTGCCCGGCCGTCCCGTTTGACACGACAGCCTGGCTCATCTGAGTCCAGCCCATGATTTCCGCCTTTCCGGGTTAGTCGGAATTTTTCGTCATCTGTTCAAGGTCTTCACTGTAGAGTAACTTGCGCACATCAAGCAGGATCTTCACCTCATCCTCGACTTTTCCCATTCCCTGAATATATTGCCCGCTCTCCGCCTTGGTGCGGGGCGGCGGTTCAATCTGCCCATCAGGGATATCGATCACCTCGTTGACCTTGTCAACCACCAGGCCGACGGTCTTGTCATCGACATTCACAACCACGATGCAGGTCCGTTCCTCGTAGGCTTTCTCAGGCAGGTTGAAACGTTTGCGCACATCCATCACCGGGATCACATTGCCGCGCAGGTTGATGACCCCCTTGATGTAATCGGGCATATCAGGAACATCGGTGATCGACTGGATGCCGATGATTTCGGTCACGTAACGGATCTCGATACCGTAATCCTCATCGGCGATGTGAAAGGTCAGAAATTTCCCCCGCTGGGTATCCTCGGCAAGATCGAATGTATCTTCCGAAACAGCTGACGCGGTGTTGTTCTGCATAATCAGACTCCTTGTTCTTTCAGGCTTGACGTTTACCGGATCAAGAGTTGTTAAGCCGTAGCGGCGGCTGGCATTTCGACCCCGGCGGGCTCGCTGTCCAATCGGCAGAGCCCCTGCTCCACCACATCGACCAGGCTGCCGACATCAAGAATCAGGCAGACATCGCCGTTGCCGAGAATGGTGCAGCCGGAAGCGCAGTTGACATTGCCGAGATAATTGGAAAGGCCCTTGATGACGGTTTGCTGCTGGCCGAGGATTTCGTCGACAAAAAGACCGATGCGATCATCCTGATGCTCAAGAACAACCAGGGTTCCTTCGTGCAGTACGAAAGAGTCGGGCTTCTTGCGGAGAACATTGTGCAGTCGCAGCACCGGGACGAAATTCTCCCGGACCTTGACCAGCTCCTGGCCGTCGGGAGTATGGGTGATGGCTTCAGCCGTCGGCCGGAAGATCTCCCTGACCGACAGCAGCGGCAGAATGCAGCGGGTACGGCCGACACGAATCATCAGCCCTTCGATGATGGCCAGGGTCAGGGGGATGCGCAACTTGATGCTCGACCCCTGTCCCGGTTTGCTGTAGACCTCGATCTTGCCCTTGATTTTTTCGAGATTCTGCTTCACGACGTCCATACCGACGCCACGACCGGAGATATCGGTAATCTTGTCCGCGGTCGAGAATCCCGGCTGGAAGATCAGGTTGAAAACGGCGCGATCACTCATCTCGGCACCGTCCCCCTGCACCAGTCCCTTTTCGATGGCCTTGGCCAGGATCCGCTCCCGGTTCAGGCCGCGTCCGTCATCCTCCACAGTGATCCAGACCTCACCCTCTTCGTGTTTGGCGGAAAGTCTGACCACACCCTTTTCCGGTTTCCCGGCGGCAACACGTTCTTCGGGGGATTCCAGTCCGTGATCAAGAGAGTTGCGCAGCAGATGAACCAGCGGGTCGGTGATCTGCTCGATAACCGTCTTGTCAACCTCAGTTTCCTCACCGGACAATTCCAGTTCCACCTTTTTCCCCGACTTGACCGAAAGGTCGTGAACCAGGCGTATCATGCGCCGGAAAAGTCCCGAAACCGGGATCATGCGGATAACCATCGCCATTTCCTGGAGTTCACGGACAATTTTGCTCATCTGCTGACTGGCCTTGTTGAAGTTTTCCAGTTCCAGCCCGACCAGGTCGGGGTTGTTGACCAGCATGTTTTCGGCAATGACCATCTCACCGATGAGGTTGATCAATTTATCCAGCTTGTCGAGATCAACGCGGATGTCCTGGCGTTTGATCGTACCGCCTTTAGGCGCCGCCTTGGCCGCCCTGCCGGCAACCGCTTTGGCCGCCTTAACCGGTTTGACGGCTACGGGCGCGCGCTTTTCCGCGGCCGGTTTTTCTCCACCGCTCGGCTTCTGGGCCTGTTTAACAGCCTGGTCAATCTGTTCGCGGGTGGCGATTTCGCAGCCGATCAGGGCATCAACCAATGGCCGTGACTTGGTTCGCATCAGGGTGGCAATGGTCCCGGAAGCAACCACGCCCTGCTGGACCAGCAGATCGGCAAGACGCAGTTCCTCGGGATCAGGCGCCGGCGGTTGATCGGTCTTGACCAGCAGCTTCTTCATCTCGGCCAGACTGTCTTCAAGGTTTTCCAGTTCGCCCCTGCCGCCGTCGGCGATCGAACCGAGGCCGGTTCGCAACTGATCCACCATTTTCAGCAGGGTATCGGCCGGTTTTTGATCCCCGAAGTCACACCCCTGTTTGGCGGCGTCAAGAACAGTTTCCATCTGGTGACTCAGTTTTTCCAGGTCGACAAAACCGAAAAAGCCGCAATTTCCCTTGAAACTGTGGATGTCGCGAAAGAGCTCGGCAAGACTGTCGCTGTTGCCGGGATCTTCTCCCCAGGCCAGCAGCAACTGCTCACTGTCCGTCAACAGTTCATCCCCTTCCTGGACAAACCTGGACAGCATCTCCGGTGTAATCAGGTCTTCCAGTCCGGGCAGCTCTCCCCCTGACGCTTCCGTTTCCAGCTCAACACCCGCGGCGGCAACATCATCCTGCTGCGCATGAACACGCTCGGCTTTCTGCTGGGCTTCTCTGACCGCTTTTTCCAACAGGGCTCCAATGCCGGCGGCTTCTTCCGACACCCCCTGGTCATCGAGATTCTTTTCAACGTAATCGAGTGCCTCCCGGGCAAAATCACAACCCTGGCAGAGCAGATCGACATGGTCGGCTTCAAGCATGACCTTGCCGGAACGGATACGATCGAGAAGATTTTCCGCCAGGTGGGCAACATGGGCGATATGGTCGAATTCGAGGAAACCGGCACTCCCCTTCATGGAATGAAAGAGACGGAAGATGGCATTCATGGTTTCCGGGTCGCCGTTGGTCAGGGCAAAAACCTGGCAGGAAAGACAATCACTTTCAGCCTCGGCGAAAACGCAGGTCTGCAGCCCGGCACCGACATAACCTTCATCCAGCCAGCAGGGAGTCTCCAGGCTCTTTCCATGACGCTTGCAGGCCTTGTTGCTGCAATTAAGAACCGACCAGCAGTCGACTTTTTGACAACTCTGGCCCAACTCGATGATGGTCGGCTCGAGATTGTCGAGCATATCGCGGCTTTCCTGGATAAAGTCGTTGATGATTTCAATTTGATCGTCCGGGATATTGCCCATTGATTTCACCTCGTCAGCATTGATGCATTTAAAGGTTTTCACCTGGCCCTGATTCCACTCCGCGTAATGATGCCTCGGCATGCCGCGCGACCACCGTAAACAGTTCTGGTGCTGTCATTCCCTCATATCGACCGGCAACGGATTTCCTTTAACCTGAATCGGTGAGTTCCTGTTGGATGGAGAGTGCAGGTGCCTGGCCTGAATGAGATTTCCAAAAATCTGAAGCACACCCCAGGTTTGCTGGTGATTAGTGGGAAGCTCAGGCAGCTGCATGACTTGTGCTGTCCGCCGACAAGGGACTCACGAATTCAGGTTTAACACCAAATACAGGCTGACCGCCGCTGGCGCCGGAAGCCATCCGCGACCAGCTGTCAAAACTCCGTCCCAAGATCATCACAAACCCGAGACTCGCTGCTTACTCCTTTATTTTCAAACAGTTGCCAGTTGGCACGCGAATGGCAACCGGTGATCCCAGGACAAAACCATGAGATCTGTATCTAAACGACATACGTACGTTTCCTTCTGCCTGCTGCTTATCATCATCGGCCTGCTGCAGACGTCTCCGGCGGTTGCGGGTGAAGGAAAAAAATCGGTCCTCAACGATCTTTCCAGCCGTTCGGAAATGGGCATCAGTCGACTCACCTTCGATTTTGACCGACTGCCGAACTACGATCTCAAGACTTCGGGACAGAGAATTGACCTGATTCTGAAGCACAGCGCCGCGGGGATCGGGCTGAAGCATCTTCCTGAGGATGACAAGATCATCAAGGTGCTGGTCGCCCGCGACCTCGACAACCTGGTTGTATCGCTGCTGTTGCGCCGCATTCCATCGCACGTCGTTGCCACCCCGGACGACAACCTTCATCAGTTGAAACTCGCCATACGCTGGGATGACGCCGACACGGTCCGTCCCGGAATCGTCTTCGACCTTCCGGATATGCCGGCAGTCCGTAAAAATGGCGTGCAGCTGAAACATACCAGCCTGGCCAGGTCGCGCTACCAGGGGAACTGGACCGCTTTTCTGCAACGTTCCCACACGCCGATTCGTCTGCAGGTCACTCCCGCCTACAGCCTTCCCGACCATGCGGAACTTCCGGATGACGGGCTGCGGGACAAACGTCCCGAACAATGGCGCGTCGCGCTGCGCAAAGCCGACTGGCAGAAGCTGCAGAAGTTGACGGCTCAAGCGCCGACGGCCGCCGGGAAAATGCTGCGCGGCGAGGCATTGCTGCGCGGCGGACAGCCGGAACAGGCTCTCCAGGTGCTGCGCGAAATCAAACTGTCAGATCCGCAGGGAGTGCCGCAAGGCCGCCTCCATTATTTCCTGGCTCACGCCCAGGTCCGTGCCGGGCAACCTTACGCGGCCCTGCTCAGTCTCGCCCGAGCGGTGGACAACGCGGGTCGGGAAACTCCCTGGCAGCCATGGATCGCCCTGTTGCGCGCGGAAGTTGAACTCGGTCTCGGACACGCCGACAAAGCGCTTAAAGCCCTGGCCGCAATCTCCCCGGTAAACAATGAGAAATTACGTCTTATCAAGGAACTGCGTCATGCCGACGGCCTGAGTCTCAAGGGTGACTACCCCGCCGCCATGAAAGCCTACCTGTCCCTGCCCGAAGAACTGACCGCTGGACGCGGATTCAGTCTCGCCCAGCAGGCTCTCTGCTGTCAGATGACCGAAAATTACGGTCGCGCGCGTGAGGTATTCAACGCCCTGGCCCATCTGCTCCCGGCAGGAGAAAACAGGGCCCTGGCCCGTTACGGCGAATTGACCTGTTATGAAAAACAGAGTCGCTCGCTGGTCTACCTCGACGAACTGGAATCTTTACGCTGGGACAATGACGGCAGCGAAGTTGCCTACCGGGTGATGATGAAACTCAGTGATCTGATGGCGCCCGGTAAAACAGACGCGGCGATCCGTAAGCAACTGAAAGACTACCGGCTCGCGGCCGAAAAAGCCCCGATCATGGACTTGCGCCAGGAAGCCGGCATCAAGATCGCCATCCTGCAGCATCTGCAGGGCAAAAACGAATCCGCCATCCATCACCTGGAAAAAAACCTGCGAGACTTCAAACACGGCAGCCTGCGCAATGAAGCAGTCTCCCTGCTCGGCGAACTGTTGCCGCCGACCATCACCGACCAGATCCGCAAGGGGCGGAATCTTGACGCCCTGGTGCTGGTGGAAAGAGATCGCAACCTGCTGATTCAACAACCGCTGCCGTGGGATTTTCTCTACCAGATTGCCCTTGCCTACGATCGTCTGGAACTCGACAACCGCGCTGACAAGATTTTTCTCTATCTCTACGACCGGGCAAAGGACAAGAAACAGAAAGCGCGGGCCTGTCTGCTGCTGGCCCGGAATTACCTGCAACTCGGGGAGCTGGACCTGGTCGAACAGTACAGCGAACGCTACCGCACCCTGCAACCGCATGGCAGTGACCTGGCTCGTTCCTGGCTGCTGCAGTTGCGGGCTCGGGTCACCCGGGACGGCACCCAAAATGCTGTCGCCTGGTTCGACCGGCAGAAGGTCACCGCAGATTCTGAACTGGCACTCTACGCGGCGCAACTCTACTGGGAGCTGAAACGCTATGACCGGGTCGTGGACAACCTCGACCGGGCGGAAAAAGAGACGACCAGGCTCCCGCTGCAGGCGGCACTTTGGCGGGCGGAGGCCTGTTATCGCCTGGGTCGAAAAGGAAAAGCGCTGAAATATTTTCAGGATCTGTTCAATCAGTCGGAAGCCGCGGCCCAGGCGCGATATCGGGCGGCAACCATCCTGCTCGACAAAAATATGCTTGAAGCGGGCAGCCAACTTCTCAAGGAAGTTGCCGCGGATACCAGTGACAAGCGGTGGAGCCGACTGGCTGCGGACAGACTGCTCAGCCTGACCATGTAGAACCAACCTGATCTGTTGAAGAGGGACACCGATGGCCGAACCGGTAATTTTCGATACCAGTATGCAGATGCTCAGAAAAGTTATCGAGCTGCGGCAGAAAAGTCAGCAGGTCATTGCCAGCAATATCGCCAACGCGGATACCCCCGGATACCGGCCGCGTCGTCTCGAATTCGAGAAAAGCCTGGCACGGGCGGTATCCGGCGGTATGAACCAGAAAGCGACCTGTCCCGAGCATCTCTCCGCAGACGGCACCCTCTCCGGCTTGACCGGTGAGGTGGTCACCGAAAATGGGGCGGTCAATGTTGACCAGGAAATGATCAAGCTGTCGGAGAACCAGATTCTTTATGAAGCGGCGGTGCAGATGCTGAACAAGAAACTCGCCCTGCTCAAGTACGTAGCCCAGGATGGGAGATAGTCATGAACATCTTTGACACCATGAAAATCAGCGCGTCCGCTCTCAAGGCGCAACGGATCCGGTTGAACGTTATCAGTTCCAACCTGGCCAACATCGAAACCACGCGCACCCCTGAGGGCGGGCCCTATCGGAAGAAAAATGTCGTCTTTCAGAGTACCAGACTTGATTTCGGCGACCGCCTCGATCAGGAGACCCGTAAAGGGGTACAGGGGGTGCGGGTTCCGGCCATCGTCGAGAGCAACCGTATGCCGCGACGCGTTTTCGAACCGGGGCATCCGGATGCCGACAGTGACGGCTATGTCGCCAAACCGGACATCAACCCGGTGGAGGAAATGACCGACATGATGAGCGCCACCAAGGCCTATGAGGCCAATGCCAATGTCATCAAGGCGGCCAAGCGGATGGCCTTGAAAGCCCTTGAAATAGGACGTTGAGGATAAGTCATGGAAAAAATATCGCTGCAGAGTCAATTGCTGCCGAAACTGACCCCGGGCGGATCCGCGACAAAAAACCCGGCAGAAGAATTCGGCGGCGCCCTCGGCAAGGCCCTGAACGATGTCAACAAGATCCAGGCCAAAGCCAATGACGGCATCAAAAAGCTGCAGAGCGGCCAGGATGCCAGCCTGCCGGACGTCATGCTGAGCATGGCTCAGGCCGACATTTCGATGCGTCTGCTGGTTCAGATGCGCAACAAGGTGATCGAAGCCTACCAGGAAATCATGCGCATGCAGGTTTGACCTGAAACCGCTGTCTCATTCAGGTGAACTGTTCAACTTGCGATGAAACGGAGAGTTTTGACCCATGGCTGAAACCACGACCGAGACAACCAACACCAACCTGCTGCAGAACTGGCCCACGTCGCGCAAATTGAGCCTGGTCGGCGTCGCCCTGCTCTGCCTGATCTTCTTCGCCGTCATCATTATCCAGGCACGGGTCGCCGATTACAGCCTGCTGTTTGCCAATCTCGACGGCAGTGATGCGTCTGCGGTGGTCGATTGGCTGAAGGACCACAAGATTCCCTATGAGTTGAAAAATGACGGGCAGGCCATTTATGTCCCGGCGGACAAAGTCCACGAAAGCCGCCTGCAGCTCGCCGGAGCGGGACTCCCCCAGGGCGGTGGCGTCGGCTTCGAGATTTTCGACAAGCAGAGCTTCGGCATGACCGATTTTGTGCAGAAGGTCAATTATCGCCGTGCCCTGCAGGGAGAACTGGCCCGAACCATCTCCTCCCTGGCACCGGTGGCCGGAGCCAGGGTCCACCTGGCCCTGCCCGAACGACGGCTGTTCAAGTCGGAACAGCAGCAGCCATCCGCTTCGATCATTGTCAAGCTGACCAATGGCCGCCGACTGAGCCAGTCCCAGATCAGCGGCATCGTTCACCTGGTCGCCGGCAGCGTCGAAGGCCTTGAACCGGAACAGGTGACAATCGTCGACGCCAGCGGAAAAATCCTCTCTAAGCCGGCCGCCGACGTCGGTGAAGACGGCACCTCACCGGCGATGCTCTCTCACCAGGCGAACATTGAACAGCGCCTTGAACGCCGGGCGCAATCACTGCTTGATCGGGCCCTCGGTGCCGGCAACTCCCTGGTCCAGGTCACGGCAAGCATCGATTTCAGCAAACATGAACGGCTTGAGGAGATTTACGACCCCCAGAAAACCGCCGTGGTCAGCGAGCATGTGACCGAAGAAAAAGGCGCGAGCGAAACCACCGGCGGCGTTGCCGGCGTTCAGGGTACGCTCGACGGCGCCCAGCCCGTTACCAGCACCACGCCATCGAGTCGGACCGATGAAATCACCAATTATGAGGTCAGCAAAATTGTCAACAAGCTGGTGGAACCGGTGGGCAAACTGAAGAACCTTTCCGTCGCCGTTCTGGTCGCGGATCGCCAAGTGACCGGCGAAGGCGGCGAAACCAGCTTTGAACCCCGTGATGCCAAGGAGCTGGCGGCCATTGAAAAGATGGTACGCAGCGCCCTCGGCATCAACCAGGACCGCGGTGACGTGATCAGTGTCACCTCGATGCCCTTCGAAACCGACATTCTGACCGAGCCGATTCCCGAAAGCAGTCCCCTCGACCACATCAATGTATTTATGCCCCTGATCAAGTACGCCCTGCTGAGCATCGCCTTCCTCATCGCCTACCTGGTTCTGGTACGGCCGATGATCCGCAGCCTGCGGGGCGGCAGCGGTCCGGTTGCGCAATACAAAACCGTTCAGGAGTTGGAACAGGAGATGATCGAAGGTGGAGAAAATCGGCTGCTTGCCGCCAAGGATCCGGCCGAACGCCTGCGGCGCCAGCTGATGAATTCCGAATCCTCGCCGACCCAGGTGGTCAAAGCCTGGCTGCAGGAGAATTGACATGATGGTCGGCGACAAAAGTTTTTCCAAGCTGACCGGGGTCGAAAAAGCCGCCGTGCTGCTGCTCTGCCTCGGCGAGGAAACCACCACCAAGGTGTTCGAGGAGTTGCCGGATGACGATGTCCGCATCATCAGCCGCTGCATGATGAACATCAGCCACGTCTCCGCCCCCCTGGCCAAGGATGTAATCGAGGCCTTCAAAAAGGATTCGGCCGAATACACCGGCCTCTTTGTCCAGGGGCGCGAATTCGTCCGTAAGGCGATCGCTTCGGCAGGCGACCCGGGCCGGGTCAACAACCTGATCGAACAGGTGGAAAACACCGCCGACGAACGCCCCCTGGAAACGATCTCGCTGATGCAGCCGCGCATGGTCGCGAGCCTGCTGCAGTCGGAACATCCGCAGACCGTCGCCCTGATCCTGTCGACCCAGAAACCGGAGCATACCAGCCGCGTGGTCAGCTTTCTTCCCGAAGAACTGCGGGCCGACATCATGTACCGCATCGCCCGCATCGACAAGGTCTCCCACGAGGTCATCGCCCAGATCGAGGAGGCCCTGCAGCGGGAAATCGGCGTCGTCAATGAAGGAGATCAGCAGCAGGTCGGCGGCATCGACAAGGTGGTGGAGATTCTTGGCCGCATGGAAGGTGGACTGGACCGGGACATTCTCGACAGCATCGACGAGGAAGACACCGAACTCGCAGAAGAAATCAAACGCCGCATGTTCACCTTCGAAGACCTGGGAGAACTGGATAACCGGGCCCTGCAGACCATCCTGCGGGAAGTCAACAACGACCAGCTGACCATGGCTCTGAAGAGTTGCTCAGACGGCGTCAAGGACAAGATTTTTGCCAATATCTCCGAACGGGCCGCTTCGATGATCGAAGAAGATCTTGAGGCCATGGGTCCGGTTCGGCTTTCGGAAGTGGAGACCATGCAACAGACCATTGTCGATATCGCCCTGAAGCTCGAAGAAGAAGGTCAGATCGTCATTGCCGGCCGCGGAGGTGGTGATGTCCTTGTCTAAAGTGCATCGAGCACAGGAATTCGCCAACCTGCAGCAGGTTCATTTCGCCGACTTCGGGTCCGTTTCACCGGGCATGCCCGCGGGAGCGGAGTTGGGCGGATTTGAGCAGCCGGCGGCAACCGCCAGCAGTGAAGAAGCCTTCACCCGCGGCCGGCAGGCGGGAATCAGGGAAGCCGAGGAACGTTTCGAACAGGCCGCCAACGCCCTGGCCAAAGGTCTCGAAGAAATCAGCCGGCTGCGTGAATCCATTCTCAACAACAGCAGCCGCGACATGCTGCGCCTGGTCCTGACCATCGCCCGGCAGGTCATTCACCGCGAAGTGACCGTCGACCCGGAAATCGTCCTGTCGACCATCGACATGGCCCTGCAGGCGGCGGTTGAGTCCGACAGTTTCCAGGTCAAGGTCAACCCGAAGGACCTGGCCCTGGTTGAAGAACGCAAACCGCTTTTTCTGGCCAGCATCAAGGGGCTGGAAAACATCGTATTCAAGGCTGACGAATCGATCGCCTCCGGCGGTTGCCTGGTCGAATCAGATCTCGGGCAGGTTGACGCGACCATCGACGGCCAGCTTGAAGAAGTGCGCAAAACCCTGCTCGGGGCCATAGAGAAATCCTGATGGAACGCCTGGTAGCGCAAATCGAAGGGTTCAACCCAATGCGCGTCTGCGGCAAGGTTACCCAGATCGTCGGACTGGTGGTCGAAGGATTCTGCCCCACCGCCGCGGTCGGCACCCTGTGCCAGATCGAGCCGTTGAACGGCGGCGCTCCGGTCAGCGCCGAAGTGGTCGGGTTCCGCGGCAACCGGGCCCTGCTGATGCCCCTCGGAGAACTGCGCGGCATGGGACCGGGAAGCCTGATCCGGGTCTGTCGTGACAGCGCTTCCCTGCCGGTTGGCCCGGGTCTTCTCGGCCGTGTCGTCGACGCCATGGGCCAACCTCTTGACGGTACGGCCCTGCAACGCTGCGACCGGGAAATGCCGATTTACGCCCTCCCCACCGGCCCCCTGGAGCGCAAGAAAATCGACCGGCCGCTCGATCTCGGCGTCCGCGCCATCAACGGGCTGTTGACCTGCGGCATCGGACAGCGGATGGGCATCATGGCCGGTTCCGGGGTCGGCAAGAGCGTCCTGCTCGGAATGATGGCCAAACAGACCCGCGCCGATGTCAACGTCATAGCCCTGATCGGGGAACGGGGCCGCGAAGTACGGGAGTTCATCGAAAGCGATCTCGGGCCGGAGGGTCTGGCGCGTTCCGTGGTGGTGGTCGCGACTTCGGATCAATCTCCGCTGCTGCGCATGCGCGGGGCCTTTGTGGCAACAACCATTGCCGAATATTTCTGCCGCGAAGGAAAAAATGTTCTGCTGATGATGGATTCGGTGACCCGGTTCGCCATGGGCATGCGCGAAGTCGGACTGGCCATCGGTGAACCGCCGACCACCAAGGGCTACACGCCGTCCGTTTTCGCCACCCTGCCGAAACTTCTGGAGAGAGCCGGAAGTTTCAAAGGCAAAGGCAGCATTACCGGGCTCTACACGGTCCTCGTCGAGGGCGATGACATGAATGAACCGGTGGCCGACTCGGTACGCTCGATTCTCGACGGACATATCGTCCTGTCGCGGGACCTGGCCGCCCGCAACCATTATCCGGCCATCGATATCCTGGCCTCCGCGAGCAGGGTCATGCGCGAAATCGTCGAAGAAGAGCAGATCCGGGCGGCAGGACACATCAGAGAGATTCTGGCGACCCATCGTGAAGCTGAAGACCTGATCAACATCGGCGCCTACGCCGCCGGCAGCAACCCGAAAATCGACCACGCCATCGCCAAGATCGAAGCGGTCAACCGCTTCCTCCGCCAGGGGATCAAAGACCAGGCCGACCTGCAGTCGACCATCAACGCACTGCGGGATCTGGCTGCCGACAAACCTCAGGCGCCGCCGCAACCGACCCCGCCGCTGCAACCGGCAACGACTGCAGCGCCAACGATGCAGACAGCTCCACCGCCACCGGCGTACAGCTGAAAGGATTAAATCATGGGTAAGGCCTTCAAACTTCAATCGGTGCTGAACTACCGGCAGATCATCGAACGCGAAGCCCAGCAGGTGCTGGCTCGCGCCCTGACGCGCCAGGGGGACCTGATGGCGCAGCTGGCCCGCCAACGGGCCGAACTCGACTACCTGACCAGCGATTTCGAAAATCGCAAGCGGCAGGGGCTGTCAATGGCCGACCTGAATCTCTACCGTTCCCACATCCGTTATTCAGAACAGCAGCTGCGCAGCCTGGAGAAGGAATTCGAACAGTCGAATACCGAGGTCTGCAGGTGCCGGGAAGAACTGATGCGCAGCTGCCAGGACCGACGGATGGTGGAAAAACTGAAACAGAAACAGGCCGTTCAGACCCGACGGGAAAACCTGCATCGGGAGAACCTCAGTCTTGACGAGATCGCACTGCGCGAACGACAGGGAGGACTGGCATGAAACAGCTCTGCTTTCTCCTGCTGCTGGCACTCTGCCTGGTTCCACGACCCGTGGCGGCAGCCCTGCCGCCCGAGGCTGACGGGATTGCCAGTGTCGAGGAACGCCGGTTGCTGGCGGCGATCGAAGAGCGAAAAAAACGCTTTGCCGAAAAGGAAAAAGCCCTGCAGTTGAAGGAAGAGAAGTTATCCAGCCTGGCGATCGAACTTGATCGACGACTGGAGGAGATGCAGAAACTGCGCAAACAGATCGCGGACCTGCTCAAGGAAAAGAAACAGGCCGAAAACGAGCGTATCAAGGCCCTGAGCCAGATGTATGAAAAGATGGACAAGGCCAAGGCGGCCGAACTGCTCGGCAAAATGGACTGGGATCTGTCGCTGGCGATCATGAGCCAGATCAAGACCAAAATCCGCAGCAAAATCATCAGCCAGATGGATCCGCAGTACGCCCTTCACTATACCAAGGCTTATTCCACCCTGAAACAGGATTGATTCAAGGTGGTTGACCATAGCCCGTCACGGACGGGATATCCCAGACCCGCACCGGGGTGAGACGCCCACGGCATCAGGGTCGCACAGAAAGGAGGTGAATACCATGGAAGCCATTCCGTTACTCAACATCAATGCCGCACTCCCGACGGCACCGGGCATGGAAACAGCCGCTGCCGCCCCGCAACCGGGGACCGAATTCGAACAGTTGCTGGGGACCCTGACCGGTCAACTGCAGAAGGAAGATCTGACCAGGATGCTCGACGACGGCCAGTTTCTCGCCCTGCTGGCAGGTCGGGGACAGGGTGGACAGGCCATGCCGCAGTTGCCGCAGGATCTTATCGCGCAGCTGCCCGAGGAGATGCAGCTGGCGATTCGCAGGCTGCCGCAACAGGGCCTGCTGCAGAGACTGCAACCGGTCGGCGGAGTTCCGAACGTTGCGGTCCCATCCGGACAGGTGGCAGAACCACAGCTGCCGACAACAGAAGAACCCGGCATCGCTCCTGAACCGGTACAGATTGTCAAGGCCGAGGAAACCACCGGTTTCAAACAGCTCGGGCTGCCGCTCGAAAAGCCTCTGCCGACGACAACCCCGGCGCGGGCTTTCCCGGAGCAGCCACAGCCCGGGAAGCTGCAGCAGGCGTCAAACGGACCGCCCCTCGACCCGGTCAAGGCTCTTCAACCGGTACCGCAGACCATCGAACCCGTGATCCCGACGCAGACCGGGGCCGTTGAACCCGGGGATCCACGTTTCGGCAAATTGCTCGGCAAACTTGCCGAATCCAGCCCCCAACGGAAGGAGACGTCAACCGCTCCAGCGACGCCACCGCGTTCTGAAACCTGGCTCACCGGAGTCCAGCAGCTCCAGCCGGCCGCCGAGGGGAGCAACAACCCGTTCGGTGATCTTCTGCAGAACCAGAGCCGTGATCCGGGCGATCAGGCAACCGATCAGCCGCGCATCGAGGCCTCACATCTGCAGCCGGGATTCAACCTGCACCGACAGGCGCCCCAACCGGTCACACCGTCGGCACGGCCTCCCACGGCAACAATCAGCCTGCCGTCCGGACACGTTGTCGAGGAAAAGGCCATTTATGAACAGGTTGCCGGCCACATCCAGGGCAGCCGCAACGGAAAGTCCGGTCATGCCAGCCTGCGGCTGCATCCGGCTGAACTCGGTGAAGTCAAACTCGACCTGAGCGTTCATCATGACCGCGTCAGGGCGGAGATCCACGCCCAGAACAGCCAGGTGCAGGGAGTGCTGGAACGCAATCTTCCCCGTCTGCGTGACGCCCTGGAACAACAGGGACTGCACATCGAATCGCTGCAGGTCAGTGTCGATTCCGGACACAGCCAGACCGGGAACTGGCAACAGCAGTTTGCCGGACAGTTCCAGCAGCATCGTGCCCCCACTCCGCATCAGCCCTACCGACAACCCGGGCTGCCGCAGGAGTTGGAGACGACAGTCGAACCGAACCGACCTTACCGTCATGGTCAAGGTCTCAGCCTGCGGATCTGATCCGCGTGGAAAGGAGCAGCAATGGCAACCATCAACGGCATCGGCAGTCAGCCGAACCTGGCTGCCGCTACCGGCAATATCGCCAGTCAGGCCCTGGGCAAGGAGGACTTCCTCCAGCTCCTGGTCGCCCAGCTGCAGAACCAGGATCCGCTCAACCCGGCTGATGCCACCGAGTTCACCGCTCAACTGGCTCAGTTCAGTTCGCTTGAGCAGATGTTCAACATGAATGAATCGATGCAGAAGCTCACATCCCTGAGCGGGGACATGGAACGCCTGTCAGCGCTCGGTCTGATCGGACGCGAAGTCACGGCACAAACCGACCTGTTGAAATTCGAGGGCGCACCGGTCGAACTCGGCTACCGCCTGCCCGATTCGGCGGCCCGGGTCACGGTCCATATCCTCGACGCCAACAACAACACGGTCGCCACCCTGGCACCGCCGAGCAAACTGGTCGGCGAACATTTCCTCTCCTGGGACGGCACCGCCGACAATGGTGTCACCGTTCCGAAGGGAAGCTACCGGTTGGCGGTCAACGCCCTGGACAGCGAAGACAGGACCATTGAAACCGTCCCCCTGGTTCGCGGTACGGTTTCCGGCGTTGATCTCGATCCCTCAGGCAGCAGTGTGGTCACCGGAAACGGCAGTTTCCTGATGAGCAAACTGCTGAATGTCAACGGAGGCTCGCCATGAGCAGCCCGATCACCATCATGCCGACACCGATCGGCCGACCGACGTCCCTCCCGACAACCGGAGCCGGGAAGAATACCGGGATCAACGCCACACGGTTCGAATCCCTGCTTCAGGACCGCATGGCGGGGCAAAGCGTCAGATTCTCCCGTCATGCCGATCAAAGACTGCAGCAACGCGGCCTGCGGATCAGCGGGGAACAATCGCAACGCCTGCAGCAGGCGATGCGGAAAGTTGCCGACAAGGGCGGCCGTGACTCGCTGGTGCTGCTCGACAACCTGGCGCTGGTGGTCAGCGTCCCCAACAACACGGTCGTCACGGTCAGTGACCGCGGCAGCCTGCGGGAGAATGTCTTCACCAACATCGACAGCGCGGTCATCGCCTGACCGCCCCAACCGAACCGGTCCTCACGCGAGGAGGTTCGTGGGCCGCCGACCGACAGACGCGGCCCCACGGAGGAACAAAACATGGGAATCGCAAGCAGTCTCTTCAGTGGTGTTTCCGGCCTGACAACCAACGGCAACGCCATGAGCGTCATCGGCAACAACATCGCCAACAGCAACACCATCGGTTTCAAATCGAGCCGGTCGATTTTTGCCGACCTGCTGTCCAGCACCATTTCCGGCTCCGGCGGGCAATCACAGATCGGCCGCGGCTCGGGCATGTCGGTGGTTGACAACATCTTCAGCCAGGGAACCTTCGAGAACACCGAACTCAATTCCGACCTGGCGATCGAGGGGCCGGGATTCTTCATGGTCACCGACCCGAGTACCGGCGAGCTGCGCTTCACCAGGGCCGGTGCTTTCCGTTTCGACGCGGACGGCTACCTGATCAATCCCGAGGGCTACAATGTTCAGGGCTATATCCTCGATGACCAGGGCAATACCGTCGGCGACCTGACCGACATCAAGGCCAACACCCGCTCCTTCAGTCCCGCCAACCAGACGGCGATGGTCACCCTGAACACCAACCTCAATGCCAATTCCCCTTACGTCGGTCCCTTCGACATCAACAATCCGGCAACCACATCGAACTACGCCGCGTCGATTCGGGTCTTCGACTCTCTCGGCCAGACCCACCTGCTGACCACCTATTTCACCAAACTTGATCCGGCCACCAATCCACTGCAATGGGGCTGGTATGCCACCATGGATGCCGGTGAACTCGGCGGCACCCCGGGCACCCTGCAGCAGGTCGGAACCGGCACCCTGCAGTTCGACACCTCCGGCAACCTGGTCACTCCCACGGTCGGTACAACCACCGCCGGAGCCCTGACCTGGGGCAACTCGGCGGCCCAGAACCAGCAGATCAACATTGATTTCCAGACCACCCAGTATTCGAGCGACTCGGTGGTTGTCGCCCAGGAGCAGGATGGTTTCGGCACCGGCACCCTGGTTAAACTCAACATCGACAATGACGGATACATCATCGGCAACTTCAGTAACGGGCAGCCGCGCAAACTGGCCCAGATCGCCCTTTCAAAATTTTCCAACCCCGGCGGACTGAGCAAGGCGGGCAACAATCTTTTTGAAGCCAGCGACTCATCCGGCCCGCCGATTATCGGGACTGTCGGTTCCGGGGTCGGCAAGATCTTTACCAATTCCCTGGAGCAGTCGAATGTCGACCTGGCGCAGGAGTTCGTGAAAATGATCACCACCCAGCGCGGATTCCAGGCCAACTCGAAAATCATCACCACCACCGATGAAATGCTCAATGACCTGATCAACCTGAAGCGCTAGCAGCCTTTCGGGCTTACTCTTCGGGTCAAAATCATGACCCCGTTGCGGGCCGACAACCTTTCCGGTTGTCGGCCCGTCCTGTTTTCCGCAGAAAATAAATTTCATAACTGCCTGTTTTATCAGCTGTTTACAACGTGATGGTGTTGTCAAAAAATCAACCCCAGGTGGGTGGCATGTCTTTTGATATGGCACCACTGCAGTTCGTTTGTTGTTACGTTGAAAACCGTCAGAAATTCTTGAGGGCAACATGGACCTGTCAACCATTCTCGGAATTCTCGCCGCCTTCGGCCTGATGTTCGCCGCCATGTCGAGCGGCGGCAACATCGGTATTTTTATCGACATCCCGTCGGTCATGATCGTTGTCGGTGGAACTGTCGGGACGGTGCTGGTGCACTTTCCCTTCGGTGATGTGTTCAGTTCGATCAGTGTCTTCAAAAAAGCGATCCTGCACAAATCGGTCGACCCCAAGGAACGGGTCAAAACCATGGTCGAGTACGCCGGCAAGGCACGCAAGGAGGGCGTTCTCTCGCTGCAGTCGGTGCTCAACAACATCAGCGACCCGTTCCTGGAAAAAGGACTGCAGATGGCGGTCGACGGCCAGGAGCCGGACACCCTCAAGGAACTGCTCGACCGGGAGATCGACTACATCCAGGAACGTCATGACAAGGGAGCGGATATTTTCATCGCCATGGGCACCTACGCCCCGGCCATGGGCATGATCGGCACCCTGATCGGCCTGGTGCAGATGCTCCAGTCTCTCAGCGACCCATCCTCCATCGGACCGGCGATGGCGGTCGCCCTGCTGACCACCTTCTACGG
This sequence comes from Geothermobacter hydrogeniphilus, assembly GCF_002898515.1. Taxonomy (GTDB): domain Bacteria; phylum Desulfobacterota; class Desulfuromonadia; order Desulfuromonadales; family Geothermobacteraceae; genus Geothermobacter_A. The sequence goes on from NZ_PPFX01000005.1 coordinate 53,971, forward strand.
CGCCATTATCGCCAACGTCTTCTGCATGCCGATCAGCGGCAAACTGAAGGGCCGTTCGGCGACCGAAGTCCTCGACAAATCACTGATCGCGGAAGGACTGAAGCTGATTCTCAAGGGCGAGAACCCGCGCATCATCGAACAGAAGCTGCATGCCTTCATTGCCCCGAAACTGCGCGAAAGCAACTTCAACAACTGATAACCCATGGCCAGAAAACAAAAAAAAGCGGAAGCCGGAGCACCGGCATGGATGGTCACCTTCAGTGACATGGTCACCCTGTTGCTGACCTTTTTCGTGCTGCTGCTGTCGATGGCACGCCTCGACAAGATGAAGTTCATGGATGCCGCCGGCTCCCTGCGCGGGGCATTCGGCGTGCTGGGTTCATCGGACAAGGCCGAGGTCACCAAGCCGCGCATCATCGATGTCGCACCGGTTTACGACGACCTGGTGAGCCGGGTCTACAAGCGGGTCCTGGCCCACCTGCAGCGATTGCGGATCGACCGTGAAATCGAACTGGTCAAGGATCGCGGCGCTGTCGTGCTGCGGGTCAACAGCGCCATCCTGTTCGATCCCGGTCAGACCAGGGTCAAGCCGGAAGCCGAAGTGATCCTGCAGAAAATTTCCGAACTGGTCCGGCCCCTGCCGATGAGCCTGCGGATCGAAGGTCATACGGATGACATCCCCAGCCGGCACGCCGCCGTAAGCAACTGGGATATCTCGGTACAGCGCGCTGTCAATGTTTTGAAATTCATGGCCAAACGCAAGTTGATGCCGCTGGAACGCATGTCCGCGGTGGGATACGGGTCGATGCAGCCGGTCGTCCCCAACGATTCACCCGAACACCGGGCCATGAACCGACGCGTTGAATTTGTTCTCGAAAATCTCGGCAACTATCGGGAGGACCTTCCCTACCTGATCGATGCCCAGGACCAGCTACCCTTCTAACCGGACGAGGTTGATATGGCCGACAAACCTGAAAGTGCTCCCGAGGGGGGCGGCAAATCAAAAAAGATGCTGCTGATCATCATTATCGCCGCGGTGGTGCTGATCGGCGGCGGCGTGGCTGCTTTCCTGCTGCTGGGCGGCAACAGCGATGCCGAAGCCAAAGCTGAACAGGCGAAAAAGGATGCCGAGGCCATCGCCAGCACCAACATCGGCCCGATGGTCAACATCGAATCCTTCATCGTCAATATTCTCGATGATTCCGGCACCCGCTATCTCAAGGCCGCCATGACTCTCGAAGTCACCTCCGACAAGACGGTCGAGGAGATCAACCAGCGCATGCCGCAGATCAAGGATGCCATCCTGCTGCTGATCGGCAACAAGTCCTTCAGCGAACTGCAGGATCTGCAGGGGAAAATGCAGCTGCGGGCCGAACTGAGCGCAAAGCTCAACGACCTTCTCAAGAGTGGTCAGATAAAGCGTATCTACTTCACCGATTTCGTCGTTCAGTAGGAGAACCACGTGGAACGCATCCTGAGTCAGGAAGAGATCAGCGAACTGCTCTCCGCCGTCAAGCACGGCGACATCGAGCCCGAGCCAGAAGAGGCCGCCGTCTCAGACAGCGGCTCCGTCTGTCGCCTGGACCTGGTGCGGGCCGGGTCGAACAACGAACTGAGGCTCAACAACCTCGACCTGATCCTCGATTCATTCGCGCGCAATTACGCCATCACCCTGACCAACCGCATCCAGCAGCCGGCCAACGTCAAACGCACCGCCATCTCTTCAATGGAATGTGAATCCTATCTCAACCATCTCAAGGATGGCGCGGCCATCGGTGTCTACAAACTCGAACCCCTGCGGCACGGCATCCTGGTCGTCTTCGAATCCGAGCTTTCCTTCGCGATGGTCGAACTCCTGCTCGGCGGCAACCTCGGCACCAAGTCGCGCATGGCACAACGGCCGCTGACCTCCATCGAACTGAATATCCTCGACAACAGCATCGGGGATGCGTCTCTCGACCTGGTCAAGGCGCTCGGCGACCTTGATGAACTCACCATCGAGCCCCAGGGGATTCAGAACAACCCGCGCATGGTCAACCTGATTCCCGCCGACGCGATGACCATCGTCGCCAAACTGGATGTCGAAATGAACGGCGCAGGCGGCCAGATGCATCTGGTCATCCCCAATTCGGTCCTTGATCCGCTGCGCGAGAAACTGCAGGCCAGGGATCAGCCGGACAACCTCGGCGACAACAACTGGCAGAAGCACCTGCGCAGTGAACTGCCCCTGATCCAGGTTGAATTGTCGGCGGAACTCGGAACCATCAATCTCGAAATGCGGGATTTCATCAACTTCCAGGTCGGCGACATTATTGACCTGCCCTGGAACCCGTCCGACCCCCTGACCATTCAGGTCGAGGGACGGCCCAAGTATTTTGCCCAGGCAGGTATCCGCAACGGCAACAAGGCCGTGCGTATCTCGGGAATCTATCAAGAGGGAGCAGAGCATGGAAACTGACACTCGAAACACCACCGGCACCGGCAACGGAGATATGAACGGTGACGCTGTAAATCCGCGCAGCATCGACTTTCTGCTCGACATTCCACTGAATGTCTCGGTCGAAGTCGGTCGGTCGCGCATCCTGGTCAAGGAACTGCTGCAGATGCGCGAAGGCTACGTCATCGAGCTGGACAAACTCGCCGGTGAACCCCTTGACCTGTATGTCAATTCGAAACTGATCGCCCGCGGCGAAGCGGTGCTGGCCAATGACAAGTTCGGCCTGCGCCTGACCGATGTCATCAGCCCGGCGGAACGCATCGAGAACCTCGGCTGATGAAAAGGATATTCTGCAGCGTCGGCCTGCTGCTGACTCAACCGGCCCTGGTCCTGGCGGCGGCGGACAGTTCCAGCAGTGAACTGCTGAGCAGCGGCATGCGGGTGATCGGCACGCTGGTGCTGATCATCGGCCTGGTGCTGGTGATCTATGCCCTGGCAAAAAAACGCTTCAAATTCCTTCCCGGCCGTCACCAGGGTGCCATCCAGGTTCTGGAGATGCGCTACCTGGCGCCCAAAAAAGCCGTCGCGCTGGTCAAGGTCCGAGGCCAGGAGCTGCTGCTCGGGGTCGGCCAGGAGCAAATCAACCTGCTGCACCGGCTGGAAACTCCGACAGACTTCGAAACAACCCTGCAGGATCAATTGAAGGAGCAGGCGTGAAACGAATCCTTTTCATCCTTGCCATTCTTTTCATTCCACCGGCCGCGCATGCCCAGGGGCTGCCGACCATCACCTTCGGCATCGGCGAGGCGACAGGCCCGGGAGAAGTGTCCACCGCCCTGCAGATCCTGGTGGTGCTCACCATTCTCTCCATCGCCCCGGCGATCCTGCTGATGACCACCGCCTTCACCCGCATCGTGGTCGTCCTCTCCTTTGTCCGGCAGGCCATGGGGACGCAGCAGATGCCGCCCAACCAGGTCATTATCGGCCTCTCGCTGTTTCTCACCTTCTTCATCATGGCGCCGGTCTTCAACCAGATGAACGACACCGCTCTGCAGCCCTATCTGGCCAAAAAGATATCCCAGGAACAGGCCCTGAAACGGGCACTGGCGCCGATGCGGGAGTTCATGTACCGACAGACCGATGAGAAAGACCTCGCCCTGCTGGTCAATATCGCCGGCATCGGTCAACCTCGGGATCTGACCGATGTGCCGACCGTGGCGCTGATTCCGTCTTTCATGCTTTCCGAATTGAAACGGGCCTTTCAGATCGGCTTTCTCATCTATGTCCCTTTTCTGGTGATCGACATGGTCGTCGCCTCGGTGCTGATGGCGATGGGCATGATGATGCTGCCGCCGCCGATCATCTCCCTGCCCTTCAAGCTGCTGCTGTTCGTCCTGGTCGACGGCTGGGGGCTGGTGGTCGGCTCGCTGGTACAGAGTTTTCACTGACGCAGGTCGCCGGCAGAGACCGGGCACGGGAGGTCGCAGCGGACCTCGCGCCCCGCGCCTCGCGCCTCGCACCTGGAATCCGAAAGGATTGCCCATGTCCCCCGAAATGGTTATCGATGTCGGCCGTCGTGCCGTTGAGCTGGTCCTGCTGCTTTCAGCGCCAATGCTGATCTGCGCCGTGGTCGTCGGCCTGGTGATCAGTGTTCTGCAGGCCGCCACCCAGATCAACGAGCAGACGATGACCTTCATCCCGAAAATCGTCGCGGTTCTGGTCGCGCTGGTGCTGTTCGCGCCCTGGATGATTAAGTTGATGCTGACCTTCACCAGGGAAATTTACAGCAACATCAATCATTTGGGTGGTTAGATCGCGTCATGACCCTGCCGCAGCTGTCCGTCGAAACCATCCAGGCGTTCCTTATCTGTCTGGTTCGTGTGGCCGCCCTGATCGGCACCCTGCCCCTCTACAGCGGCGGGCAGACACCGATGCGGGTGCGCGCCGGCCTGACAGTGATGCTGACGCTGATGATTTTTCCGCTGGTCCGGTCCACCCTGCCGCAGACCTCGATGGAACCGGTCTCGCTGCTGATCCTGCTGACCGGGGAAGGCATGTTCGGCCTGATGGTCGGTTACCTGGCAAGGTTCATCTTCACCGCGGTGGAACTCGGCGGAACGGTGATCGGCTACCAGATGGGGTTTGCCGCCGCCAACGTCTTCGATCCCCAGAACCAGCGCCAGGTCTCGCTGATTTCGCAATTTCAGAATGTTCTCGCGATCCTGATTTTTCTCTCCCTCAACATCCATCATTACTTCATTCGCGCGCTGGTCAATTCCTTTGAGATGCTGCCGCCGGGACATTGGGATTTCTCCGGAGGTGCCGTCCCCTATCTGCTGGAGCTGGCCGGAAAAATGTTCGTCCTCGGCATCCAGCTCAGCGCTCCGGTACTGGCGGTGCTGCTTCTCTCGGGACTGGTACTCGGCATCATGGCCAGGGTTTTTCCGCAGTTGAATGTGTTTCTACTCTCCTTCCCGCTCAATATCGGCATCACATTTCTGCTGATGGGCTTGACCCTGAACCTGATGGTGGCATTGCTGAACCAGGAATTTTCCGATCTCGAACAGCGATTCCGACTGCTGTTCGAAGCACTTTAGGATTCGGTTATGGCTGAAGAGCAGGACCAGGAACGGTCAGAACAGGCAACAGATAAGCGGCGCGAGGAATTCCGCAGCAAGGGTCAGGTGGCCCAGAGCCGTGAAGTTCAGACCGCGATGCTGCTCACCGCGATGTTGTTGATGTGGTTCTTTTACCTGCCCTTCTTCTGGCCTCGACTGCAGAAACTGGTGGCCGGTATCTGGAGCCGATCCGGTGAGATCAAAGTGAACCCGGAATCGATGTATGACCTCGGGATGGCCATTTTCGGACAGGTCGCCATGCTGCTCGCTCCGATCATGCTGCTGGTGCTGGTGGTCGGAGCCCTCTCCAGCATCATGCAGATCGGCTTTCTGCTGACCGGCAAGCCGATGGAACCGGACCTGAGCAAGCTCAACCCGATCCAGGGAGCGAAAAAGTTCATTTCCAAGCGCTCGGCCGTCGAAGTTGTCAAATCGCTCGCCAAGGTCGGCCTGGTGGGGGTGGTTGCCTTCAAAACCGTCTACAACGAATTCGGCAACAGTATCCTGCTGGTTGACATGCCGCCTTCGGAGACCATGCGTTTTCTCGGCCGGACCGCCGGACTGGTGCTGTTCAAGAGCTGCGGCGTGCTGATCATGCTGGCGCTGTTCGATTACCTGTTCGTGCGCTGGGAGATGGAACAGAAGATGAAAATGACCAAGCAGGAGCAGAAAGAAGAACTCAAGGAAACCGAGGGTGATCCGCAGCTGCGGGCCCGGGTACGCTCCCTGCAGCAGGAAATGGCACGTAAACGGATGATGAGCGAAGTGCCCAAGGCCGACGTGGTGGTCACCAACCCGACCCACCTGTCGATCGCCCTGAAATATGACCGCGAAACCATGGCCGCCCCGCAGGTCATCGCCAAAGGCGCCGACCACCTGGCGATGAAAATCCGCGAGATCGCCCGTGAACACCGGATCGTCATGGTGGAAAACAAACCGGTCGCCCGGGCGCTTTACAAGCTTGACATCGGGCAGGCGGTACCGGAAGAACTTTTTACCGCCGTCGCCGAGATCCTCGCCTACGTCTACGGACTGAAGAATAAATAATTTTTAGGAGACGGGTATGCTGGCACTGCTGAAGAATCAGAACTTAGCGCAGAAGGTGCTGCGCAATGACGTCATTGTCGGATCCGGAGTGGTGATGATCCTGATGGTGATGATCATTCCCCTGCCCTCGCTGCTGCTCGACCTCTTCCTGACCCTGAACATCACCGTTTCCCTGGTGATCCTGATCATCGCCCTGTACACCACCCGGACCCTTGATTTCTCCAGTTTCCCGTCCCTGCTGCTGGCGACGACCCTGTTCCGGCTGTCGCTCAATGTCGCCTCAACCCGGCTGATCCTGCTGCACGGGCATGAAGGCGCCGACGCGGCCGGCACGGTGATCAAATCCTTCGGCCAGTTTGTCGTCGGCGGCAACTACGTGGTCGGCATCGTCATCTTCTGCATCCTGGTGGTCATCAACTTCATGGTCATCACCAAAGGCGCCGGGCGGGTCGCCGAGGTCGCGGCGCGGTTCACCCTCGATGCCATGCCGGGCAAGCAGATGGCCATCGACGCCGATCTCAACGCCGGGCTGATCGACGAGGAAACCGCCCGCAGCCGCCGCAAGGAGATCGCCGAGGAATCAGACTTCTACGGAGCGATGGATGGCGCCAGCAAGTTCGTCCGCGGCGATGCCATCGCCGGCATCATCATCACCCTGGTCAACATCGGCGCCGGTTTCGTTATTGGTGTGCTGCAGAACGGCATGCCGGCTGTCAGCGCCGCCCAGACCTACACCATCCTGACCGTCGGTGACGGCCTGGTCGGCCAGGTTCCGGCTCTGATCATTTCCACCGGCGCCGGCATCCTGGTCACCAGGGCCGCCGGCAGTCGGGATTTTGGCACCGCCCTCAAGGGACAGTTGACCCTCCATCCCCGGGCCCTGTGGCTGGTCAGCGGCATCCTGCTGGTCTTCGCCATGATTCCCGGCCTGCCCCACATTCCTTTCGTGCTGATTTCGATCGTCCTCGGATTCATCGCTTTCCAGGTACAGAAAACCCGGGAGCGTTCACTGCTGGCCGAGGCCGAAACGGTGGAAGATGTGGAAGAACGGGATGTTGAAGTCGATTTTGATGAACTGCTGCATGTCGACCTGCTTGAACTCGAGGTCGGCTACGGCCTGATTCCCCTGGTCGATTCAAACCAGGAGGGTGAACTGCTGCCGCGCATCCAGGCGATCCGCAAACAGTTTGCCATGGATATGGGCTTCATTATCCCGCCGGTCCATATCAAGGACAACCTGCAGCTCACACCGAACCAGTACAGCATCCTGCTCAAGGGCGTGAAAGTGGGTGTCGGAGAAGTGTTCCCGGGTCAATATCTCGCCATGGATCCGGGCACCGCGACCGAGGTTATCAAGGGGATAGAAACCACCGAACCGGCCTTCGGTCTGCCGGCGGTATGGATTTCCGAAGACAAGAAGGATCGCGCGCAAATAGCAGGATATACAGTAGTTGACTGTGCCACAGTGATGAGTACCCACCTGTCCGAGGTGATAAAAAATCATGCCCACGAACTGCTTGGACGACAAGAGGTACAGAACTTGCTGAATAGTCTTTCCAAGACCTGTCCGAAACTGGTCGAAGACCTGGTACCCGACATTCTCAACATCGGACTCATTATGCGCGTTATGCAGAATCTTCTCAAAGAACACGTCAGCATCCGGGATATCCGCACCGTCCTGGAAACAATGGCCGACTACGCGCCCCATACCCAGGACGCGATGGTGCTGACCGAGTATGTCCGCGGCGCCCTGGCCCGCTCCATCAGCGACCGGTACGCTGTGGACGGGAAAAATCTCAACCTGATCACCCTCGACCGCGAGATCGAGGAAACCCTGCACAACGCCATTCACACCAGCCAGGAGGGAAGCTACCTGGCACTCGAACCGGGCCTCGCTCACAACATTATCGAACGTCTCAGCGATCTGGTCGCCGGAGCCGGCGGCGGCAATGTGCCGGTGCTGCTGACGGCACCGACCATCCGCCCTCATGTCAAAAGGTTGACCGAGCGCTACCTGCCGCAACTGGTGGTGCTCTCGCACAATGAAATCGCACCGCAGATGATGGTGCGTTCCCTGGGAACGGTGAGCCTCAATGCAGGTTAGAGTTTTCGAAGCCGAAACCATGCCGGCAGCCCTGGCCAAGGTCAAGGAAACCCTGGGCCCGGACGCCCTGATCCTCTCGACCCGCACCTTGCGCAAAAACGGTCTCGGACTGCTGGGCCGACCGAAGGTTGAAATCACCGCCGCTATCGAAAGCTCCGATCCGCAACCGCAGACCGCCGCCGCGAACTACGCGCCCGCGGCGCAAAACAGCGCTGAGAAAAAGAAAAAAAACGCCCGGGCCCTGAACGATATCAATTACCGGGATATCTGGAAGCAGAAGAAGGTCATCGATCCGCTGGAAGCGGAACTGCACGACCTTCGCGAAATGGTCGCCCGTCAGGATATCGGCACCCTGCGGGAAGAAATCGATGACCTGAAAGCAATCATCCGCCAGCTCAGCCTGCGGGAGCAGCAGCCGGTTGCCGTCGCCGCGACCCGGGCTTACACCCCCGCGCCGCAGGCGGCGAACGAGGTCGACCGGCTGATCGCCGATCTGACCGGGCATGACATCGCGCCGGACACCGCTGAAACCCTGGCCCGCTATGCCGGAGACCGGCTCGGCCCGCAGCAGTTCGGCAACCCGGCCCTGCTCGACCAGTTCTTCCTTGACACCATCGGCGAACTGGTGGAATTCGCTCCTCCCCTGCCCTCCCGCAAGGGGCAGCAGCGGGTCGCGCTGGTCGGTCCCACCGGTGTCGGCAAAACCACCACGGTCGCCAAACTGGCCGCAGAATTTCTCCGCAATCAGTCGGGAAAGGTCGCCCTGTTCACCATCGACACCTATCGCATCGCCGCCATCGAACAACTCAAGGTCTACGCGGAAATCATGGAACTTCCGGTCGAGGTGATCTATTCACCGAAGCAGTTGCTGGAGGCCTTTACCCGCCACAGCGACAAGGACCTGATTCTGATCGACACCAGCGGCCGCAGCCATCGCGACGAGCAGGGCATGACCGAGCTGGCATCCTTCCTGGTCCCGGAAACGAAAACCGAAAATCACCTGGTGCTGGCAACCGGCACCCGTGGCCGGGATCTCGGTGACATCGTCGGCAGTTTCAGCCGCATGCCGCTGCATCGACTGATCTTCAGCAAGATTGATGAGGCCACCCAGCGCGGCGCCCTGCTCGACATTCCGCTGCGCAGGAATCTTCCCATTTCCTATCTGACCAACGGCCAACGCGTCCCCGAGGATCTGCTGGTGGCCGAACCACGACTGGTGGCCGAATGTATTCTGGGCAGGCAATAGAGGTGAATTTCATGAATGTAGTTCAAGGGCACTTTGATCAGGCGGGAACCCTGCGCAACCTGCAGCCGCACATGGCAACCGAGGCAAAATCGACCGCGCCGATTCCGTCGACACCCCGAGTAGTGTCGGTCACATCGGGCAAAGGGGGGGTCGGTAAAACCTCTCTGGCCGCCAATATCGCCGTTTCCCTGGCACGCTGCGGACAGCGGGTGCTGGTTATCGATGCCGACCTCGGCCTGGCCAATATTGATGTCATGTGCGGGTTGACCCCCAAGTTCAACCTCAATCACTACTTCAGGGGACAGCAGTCCCTGGAATCGATCATGGTCAACGGGCCCGCCGGAACCAGTATCCTGCCGGCCGGTTCCGGAATCCAGCAGCTGACCCATCTCAACAGTGCCCAGAAACTGCGTTTTCTGGAAGACCTCGACGCCCTGCATGAACGCTTTGACATTGTCCTGATCGATACCGAGGCCGGTATTTCGGAGAACGTCACCTACTTCAATGTCGCCGCCCAGGACATCATGGTCATCACCACACCGGAACCGACCGCCATCACCGATGCCTACGCCCTGATGAAACTGCTTTCGACCCGTTTTCATCAGAAGCATTTCCACCTGGTGGTCAACCAGACCCACGGAAATGACGAAGGACTCGAAGTCTACCAGAAACTGACCATTGTTTCGAACCGCTATCTTGATATTTCCATCAATTACCTTGGCTGCATCCCCCAGAACCAGCGCATGCAGGAAGCGGTGCGCCGGCAGAAACCGATTGTCGAGCTGTACCCCGGCCTGCGCATCAGTTCCGCCTTTGCCGGACTGGCCCGGACACTGATCGAGGCGCCTCGTGACCGGGATCCCAAGGGAACCATGCAGTTTTTCTGGAAACAATTTTTCACCATGAATAAGGGAGGTGAGTCATGAACAAAACCGCCACCTATCGCGAAACCGGAATGTTCGACAAGGATGAACTGATTCGATCCCATCTCCCGATGGTCAATTTCCTGGTGGAAAGAATGGTAACCCAGGTTCCGGCCTTCGTCAGCCGCGATGAGATCTGCAGCGCGGCCATGCTCGGCCTGGTTGACGCCGCCAACCGCTTCGATCCGGCCAAGGGGGTGCTGTTCAAAACTTTTGCCGAACGCCGTATTCGCGGCGCGGTGCTTGACGAGGTGCGGCGCATGGACTGGTTCTCCAGGACCCTGCGGGAAAAACACGCCAGGGTCGCCAGAACCATTGACCGGCTGGAGAAAAAATTCGGTCGTGCCCCCGAAGAGGAAGAGGTCGCCGCCGAACTGGAAATCAGCCTTGAAGACTACCAGACTCTGCTCGGCGAGGTTTCCCATCTGGGCTGCATCAGCCTCAACGAATATCTCGACGACTCCGGAACCGGTCGCAGCATCATCGACAACCTCGAAGATGAAAAAGGCAAAAGCCCGCTGGAAGAACTGGAAGCGAGTGACCTCACCCGGGAGATGGCGGCACATATCGAAAAACTGTCCGAGAAGGAGCGCCTGGTGGTCGCGCTCTACTACCACGAGGAACTGACCCAGAAAGAGATCGCCGAAATTCTCTGCATCTCGGAAGGGCGCGTTTCCCAGATTCACAGCCAGGCGCTGATCAAGCTCAAGGTCAGGCTTTCACGTCGCACCAGCATGCCCCCCTTCCCGAAAAAATAGTGCCGAGGAGAACGCCATGCTGAAACCGGAAATTCTTTTTTTCATGCTGCTGGCCACGGTCACCCTGGCAATGGCATTGTTCGGCTTTCTGTACTGGAAGCTGAATCGCGTCAATCGTGAACTGCTCGATATGCGCAACGAGGTCTGCGGCGACAAGACCCGCCGGAAGATCGAACAACCCACCTTCGATCAGAACCTCGCCCTGGCGGAGCTGAAAGCCCGGATCAACAACAAGCGCCCCGAGGTCGCTGTCCCCGACAAATACCGCTACATCACCTCATTGGTTGCCCAGGGACTCGACTCCGGGCAGATATCACAGGTCCTGCAGATCGGTCGCGGCGAAGCGGAACAACTGGTCAGCCTGGCCAACCTGCGCCGCGGAATGCCTTCCACCCAGGGGAGCCCGGCATGAAAGATGTCGCCTACAACGCCGGCCTGCTTTCAGCGGTGTCCGGAGCGATGGCCAGGCTGCAGGCTCTCGACGTCGCGGCCAACAATCTGGCCAACGCCAAAACCATCGGCTTCAAACGGGATATTCCCGACTTCGAGTCCCGGCTGATCCAGGCCCAGCGGGGCCGCGGCCGTGACGGTCTGGTCACCATCACCCGGCTCAAGGAAACCCGTATCGACCGCAAGCAGGGAGATCTCGAAACCACCGGCAACCCTTTTGACCTCGGCATCGACGGCCCCGGGTTCTTCAAGGTCCGGACACCGGCCGGTGACCGCTACACCCGCCAGGGCAACCTGACCCGGGACAACCAGGATCGACTGGTCACCGCCGAAGGCTACCCGGTCCTCGGAGCAAGCGGCCCGATCACTGTCAGCGGCGACGGCGAAGTGGAAATCAGTGAAGATGGTTCGGTACTCATTGACGGACAGGAAGCGGGCGTCATCACCCTGTATGAGTTCCCCGCCGGCACCCCGCTGGAGAAGGTCGGGGACGGCTTGTTCATCGCTCCCAAAACGACCGCCCCGACCACGGTAGCCAACCCCAGGCTGATCCAGGGAGCCCTCGAAGCCGGCAACGTCAATGTGCTCAGGGAAATGACCCGCATGGTGACTTACGAACGCGAATTTGAAACCTATCAGAAGATGATCAAGGCCTACGGGCAGATGGCCACCAAGGCCGCTGAGCTCGGGGCATTCTAACCAGTGAGGAGTCGAAAATGATCAAGGCACTGTCGATTGCAGCCTCCGGCATGGAAGCGCAGCAACTCAACATGGACGTGATCGCCAACAACCTGGCCAATGTCAACACCTCCGGGTTCAAGAAAAGCCGGGCCGATTTCCAGGATCTCCTCTACCAGACGATGCGCAATGCCGGCGGCAACACCAGCAGCGGCACCGAAATCCCGACCGGTATCCAGGTCGGCCTGGGGACCCGCACCGCCGCGGTACAGAAAATTTTCACCTCCGGCGACATCACCCAGACCGGCAATGAACTCGACCTGGCCATTGAGGGCCCCGGCTTTTTCCAGGTTGAGATGCCTGACGGCGAAACCGTTTACACCCGCGCCGGGACCCTGAAAAAGGACAGCACCGGACGCCTGGTCACGTCCGAGGGCAATCCGATTGTGCCGCAGATCAGCATTCCCGAAAATGCTACCCGGGTCACCATCCATGACGACGGCACTGTCGAAGCGTTTCTCGACGGCAGTACCGAAGGCACGCAGGTGGGAAATATTGAACTGGCCAACTTCAGCAACCCGGCCGGATTGATGAGTCTCGGCCGCAACCTCCTGCAGGAAACCCCGGCCTCGGGCGCGCCGACCACCGGAACTCCCGGCCTGCTCGGCCTCGGCACCATCTCCCAGGGGTATATCGAGGGCAGCAACGTCAGCGTCATGGAAGAGATGGTCAACATGATCGCCGGGCAACGTGCCTACGAAATCAATTCCAAGGCGATCAAAACCGCGGATGAGATGCTGCAGATGACCAACAATCTTGTCTAGAAAGCCGGCTGAGATGAAACTCTTTATCACAATCTCAAGTCTGCTGCTGATTATGCTGGGGGCATCCGGAAGCCAGGCTCTGACGGTCCGGTTTCACCCTCAGGCCGTTGTGGATGGCGATGATGTCACCCTCGGCGCCATTGCCTCGATCACTCCCGTGGGTAAAAGATCCCGCAGCCTGGCGGGAATAAGCCTGGCCGCCGCCCCCGCCCCCGGCAGCGAACTGCGAATGCAGAGTCGCGACCTCTGGGCCAGGCTGTGCAGGCTCGAACCGGACCTGGCCGGCGCCGACCACCAGGGTGCCGATGTTGTCGTTATCAGGCGCGCCGGGGTCCCGTTTGGACCGCGGAAGGTGCAGACCCTGCTGAAAAAATACCTGCAATCCCAGCAGCAACGCTTTCCCGGCATGACGCTCAACCTGGTCAACCTCCAGTTGCCGCGTCCCTTCGTGCTGCCGAAAGGCACTCTGCGCACCGAAATCAGACCGTCCGACCCGGACATCCTCCACAGCCGCAGTTTCAATATCCTGTTCCGGGTCGAGGACCGACCGGTCAGGAACCTGACCGTTCGCGGCCAGATCGAAGCCCTGGCCGAGGTGCCGACCATGATTCGCGACCTGCCGCGAGGATCGATTCTCAGGGCGACGGATCTGCAGCTGGTGCGCCGGAACATCGTACCGATGCGCAACCCCTGTCTCGACCTGAACCAGCTGATCGGCAAGAAAACCCGGCGCACTCTGCGCCGGGGGCAGCCGCTGACACGCTCGATGGTGGTCTCACCGCCGGTCATCAAGCGAGGCGAAATGGTAACCATCTCTCTGCAGCATGGCGGCCTCAGCATTTCAACCAGAGGTATCGCCCGGCACAACGGGGAAATCGGTGACACCATCCCGGTCCGCAACAGCAATTCGCAACGGGATATTCTCTGCAAGGTGATCGCTCCCGGCCAGGTCAAAGTGGGGTTCTGACCATGAACAAGCTGATGATTCTCTGTTTCCCCCTGCTGTTTGCCGCCTGCGCGACGACGAAGCCTCCCGAGCCCCTGCGTCAGTCCCCGGCCGTGCAGTCCCGCCAGTATATCCCGGCGGAACAGCGCAAACCGACCGGGTCGATCTGGGCGGATCGCGGCAGCGACCTGTTCACCGACCTCAAGGCCCGTCGGGTCGGCGACATCCTCACCGTGGCCATTTTCGAGAAAGCCAGTGCCAGCAAGGAAGCGACCACGGCCACCGACCGCACCAGCACCGCTTCGGCGGACATCACCAAGTTTTTCCGTTTCGAAAAGGATCTCGCCAATCTCGCCAGCGGGATCGACCCGAGCAATCTGATCAGTGCCAGTTACAAGAACGATTTTCAAGGGAACGGTAAAACCACCCGTAAGGAAGACCTGATCGCCACCCTGACCACCCAGGTGATCGAAGTTCTTCCCAACGGCAACCTGCGCATCGAAGGGAACAAGGCGGTCACCGTCAACGAAGAAACCCAGTACATTCAATTGACCGGCCTGGTGCGCCAGAGCGACATCACCTCGGGCAATATCGTCGACTCAAAATATATTCTCGATGCCCGCATTGCCTACACCGGCAAAGGGGTCGTCAGCGACAAGCAGAAACCGGGCTGGATGACCAGGGTCCTGGACAATGTCTGGCCCTTCTGAGTCGACCGGAGGACTACACATGCGCACCATGAAATGGCTGATCATACTTCTGCTGCTCCTCCCCGGAAGTCTGCAGGCGGCGCGAATCAAGGATATCGCCCGGCTCGAAGGGGTGCGTTACAACCAGCTGGTCGGCTACGGCCTGGTGGTCGGACTCAACGGCACCGGTGACAGCAAAAGCACCCAGTTCACCACCCAGTCCCTGGTCAACATGCTGGAGCGGATGGGGGTCACGGTCGATCGCAGCAAAGTGAAGGTCGACAATGTCGCCGCCGTCACGGTCACCAGCGAACTTCCTCCTTTCACCAAGCCGGGCAACGAAATCGATGTCACCATTTCCTCCATCGGTGACGCCGAGTCGATTGCCGGCGGCACCCTGCTGATGACGCCTCTCAAGGGCCCCGACGGCAAGGTCTACGCCGTCGCCCAGGGACCGGTGGTGGTCGGCGCCCTCTCCTTCGGCGGCAAGGCGGCCAAGGTACAGAAGAACCATCCCACCGCGGGACGGATTCCCGGCGGCGCGCTGGTGGAAAGAGAGATCCCCTTCCACCTGCCGAGCAGCGACAAGCTCACCTACCGGGTTGAAGAAACAGATTTCGCCACGGTCAGCCGCATTGCCGACGCCATCAACCACCGCTTCGGTCCGAACACCTCCCGTCCCGTTGACGGTGCCAGCGTCGCGATTCGGGTCCCTGATGACTACCGTGGCCGGATGGTCAAATTTCTTTCCGAAGTCGAAGCCCTGGATGTCAGGACCGACAGCCCGGCGCGCATCGTGGTCAATGAAAAAACCGGCACCATCGTCATGGGACAGGAAGTCCGGATCGACACCGTGGCCGTGTCCCACGGTAATCTCAGCCTGGTGATCACCGAGTCGGCCGATGTATCGCAACCAGCGCCCTTTGCCCGTCGCGGCCGGACCGTCGCCGTTCCGAAAACCGATATCGAGGTCAACGAGGAGGACGGCGAACTGGTGGTGATGAACATGGGCGTCAGCATTTCGGAAATCGCCCAGGCGCTGAATGCCATCGGCGCCTCGCCGCGTGACCTGATCGCCATCCTGCAGGCGATCAAGGCGGCCGGAGCCCTGCACGCGGAACTGGTTGTTCTTTGACGCTTTCGCAACGAGCGATTTGCCGCGCAAAAGCATCTGCAGCAAAACGCTAAAGGACACTTTTCAGATGAGAATCAATGACGCCTTGCCCGTTGTCTCCCTCAGCCGCATCGATGCCGCCGCGTCTGCCGGCAAGGAGGAAAAACTGCGGGCCGCCTGCCGGGAGTTCGAAGCCCTGTTCATGCAGCAGATGCTGAAAGGCATGCGGGCCACGATCCCGCAGAGCGGACTGCTTGAAAAGGACGCCTCTCACGACATGTACACCGATCTGCTTGATGCCCAGGTCGCCCGCGGGGTGGCCGAGCAGCATGGCGGGATGGGGATCGCGAATGCCCTCTATCGGCAATTGCAGAAACTTGAACACGGCCCCGTGAGTCCGGAGCCGAAAAGAATCGCCGATCAGAATGGATAGATTAGGGGGGGGGGTAAATAAACCCATTTTCTGATGTTTTTTGCTAAACTCTCATCGTCCGACAACCGAAAAGAGCAACAGGGAAAGCCCCATACGGCTTGTTAGACAGCCCTGAAGCGGCCCGGACGATCCTGTCCCGCGGGGCATTGAAACAAAGGTGGATGTTATGACCGTTAAACTGAATACCGGCAAGCCAGTTGCCCGTCTTGACCATCTTGACCGCCGACAGAAGCCGGACGTCAAGGATAAGAAATCCAGCATCGAAACGCGGCAGGCCGACCAGGTCAAGATTTCGGCCTTTGCCCGCGAAGCCGGGCAGGCCCGCGAATCAGGCCCGATCCGTGACAGTCGACGGGCCGACAGGATCGCCGCGCTCAAGGAGCAGATCGCCGATGGAAGCTACCAGCCCGATTCCCGGGCGGTCGCAACCAGTCTGCTCAAACACATTCTGAAGGATCGCTGAGCAATGACCGCAACCCTCCATCAATACCGTAAACTGCACCGGCTGCTGCTTGAGGAGCGCGAATGCGCCATGAACCTCGACCTGGCGGGTCTGCAACGAACGGTGGAAGAAAAAAGCGCCCTGCTCGGCGCCCTGCCCCCAACCCGGGAAGATGAACTGACTCCGGAACTGCGTGAACTGGCGGGAAAGATCCAGAAGGAAAACCGACGTAACGCCTACCTGTTCTGGTCATCTTTGAACTGGGTCCGCGAGACGATGAATTTCTACAGTCGGCAGATTGCCAACCCGGCTTATGGAGAGAGCGGCAGACAGATCTCCAACGTCAACGGCGGCAGTCTGCTCTCAGGGAAGGTCTGATATGGGCGGTCTGCTTGCGGCACTGAACGCATCCAAGACCTCGATCACCACCCAGCAGAAGGCGATGGAGGTCGTCGGCAACAATATTGCCAACGTCAACACGCCCGGATATTCCCGCCAGACGCCGACCCTGACCCCCTTCCCCACCCTTTCCATGGGTGATTTCTTTATCGGCCAGGGGGTGCGGGTCAGTTCCATTGAACGCGCCAGCGACGCGTTTCTGACCAAACAGATTCAGACCAAAACCGCTGATCTCGGCATGGAAAGTTCCAAGGCGAGCCCCCTGGCAAGCGTCGAACGCACCCTGCCGGTCGACGACACCGGCGTTGCCGCCGAAATCGACCGGTTCTTCGATGCCTGGCAGGAACTCTCGACCAACCCCGACGGTCGTGTCGAACGCGATCTGGTGATGCAGCATGGCGGACTGGTCGCCGACGCCTTCCTCAACACCTACAACGACCTGCAGAGCGTGTCCACCAACATCGACAACGCCCTGGTCTCGAAGATCGACGGGGTCAACCTGAAACTGAGCCAGGTGGCCGAGCTCAACAACCGCATCGCCACCGTCGAACTTTCCGGCAACAACGCCAACTCGGATCGTGACCGACGTGACCTGCTGGTCAAGGAACTGGCCAATTCGCTGGGAGTCCAGGCCCTTGAAGACAGCCGCCACATGGTCATGCTGCAATTACCCGGCGGTCTGCCGCTGGTCGAAGGAACCGAGGCGCTGCAGATCGAAGGAGTGCCAACCGGCAGCACCCTCAAGCTGCAGTTGAAACTGGGCAGCACCATCATCGACCTGCCGCGCGAAGGAATGGGCGGAGAGTTTCGCGGACTGCTCGATATCCGAGATCAACTGGTTCCCGACCTGCAGGGCCGGCTCGATCAACTGGCCTATGATTTCGCCACGGCGATCAACACCCAGCATCGGACCGGAAGCGGTCTCGATGGCATCAGCGGTCGTGATTTCTTCAACCAGCCGGCGGCCGTTGCCGGAGCCGCGACCTCCCTGTCCATGGCCTTCAGCAACAACGATTTCGTCGCCGCCGGAGCGACCATGGCGCCGGGAGACAACACCAACGCCCTGCAGATTGCCGGGCTGAAAGCAACACCGATGGTCAACGGCCAGGACAGTTACACCGCCTGGTATGGAAAAATGGCCGCCACGGTCGGCATGGAAGCGAGTCAGAACGAACTCTCCCTGTCGGGGCTGGAAGATACCCTGACCCAGTTGAACAACGTCAGGGATTCAACCGTCGGTGTCTCCCTGGAAGAGGAAATGATTTCCCTGATCCAGTACCAGAAGGGTTTCGAAGCCTCCGCCAAATTTCTCGGTACGGTCGACGAAATGATGGACAGCATCCTGATGATCAAGAGGTAAGCCATGAAAGCAACCATGGGCACCACCTATCATACGCTCCTTGCTCATCTCAACCGGATCAACCGCACCCTTGAAGACCTTCGCGTCCAGAGCGCCACCGGGAAGAAGATCAACAAACCCTCGGACGATCCGTCGGCCATCCGTCCGATGCTGCACGCACGGACCCAGATCAAGAGTTCGGACCGTTTCATCCGCACCATGGATTCCGGCCTCGATCAGATCAACAGCATGGACGGACACCTGTCGCACATGAACGACGTGCTGGTGCGGCTCAAGGAAATTTCCATCGCCTCCATCAATGACAGTCTCGATTCCCAGAATCGGCTCACCTACGCCGAAGAGGTCAAACAGTTGCGCCAGGAGATGTACGACAGCGCCAATGCCCAGCTTGACGGCAAATATCTCTTTTCCGGGTTTCAGGTTCACACCAAGCCCTTTGTCGACAACCCGGCCTACGACCCGGTTCTCGACCCGCGGCCGGTGCTCTACAACGGCGACAGCGGTGAATTCAACCTGGAAATCGGGCCTTCGGAGCGGGCCAAGATCAACCTGACCGGCAACGAGCTGCTGATGGGCGATGCCGATTTCGACGGTGTTACCGACCCCGGCGCGGTCGATATCTTCGCGGTCATGGCGTCCGTCGAACAGGCGCTGCGCAACAATGACCCGGCCGCCGTCAGCGCCCAGCTCGACAATGTCGAAACAGGCCTGGAACAGATTCGCAGCAACCAGAGCCTGATGGGCAACGCCGGAAGGCGGCTGGAGACCGCCAAGGACCGGATGGAACAGACCAATATTCAGATGCAGACCATCCTGTCCCGCTACGAAGATGTCGACCTGGTCGAAACCATCACCAACATGACCCAGCAGGAAACGGCTCTGCAGGCGGCCCTTTCGGTCACCGGGCGCCTTTCGCAATTGTCAATTCTCAATTATGTCTGATAGACTGTTCGGCCACAGACGGCCTGACTTTAACCTGAATCCGTGAGTTCCTGTCGGATGGAGAGTGCAAGTGCTTGGCCTGAATGGGATTTCCAAAAATCTGAAGAGCACCCATAGGTTCGCTGGTGATTTTTGGAAAGCTCAGGCAGGACAATGACTTGTGCTATCCGCTGACAAGGGGCTCACTGATTCAGGTTTTATTAACCTTTCGGTCACCTTCGACCGATAAGCCATGGAGGGCAGCAATGCTCGTACTGACCAGAAAATGCGGCGAAGGAATCATCATCGGTGATGACGTCAAAATCACCGTGGTCGATGTTCGCGGCGGCAGCATCCGGATCGGCATCGACGCGCCGCGCAGCAAGAAAATCCATCGTCTCGAAGTCTATGAACGCATCAAAACCGAGAACAGGAAGGCGACCCAATGGCAGCCGACGGATCTGCAGGAATTGACCAGGAAACTCGACACCACCAGAAAGCAGCCCCGGCCATGAAGATCAATGGAACCCGCTTCGGCGATATTGAATTCAGCTCGGAAAACACCATCCACTTTCCGGACGGGCTGATCGGCTTTGAGGACCTGCACGACTTCATCGTCATGCCGAACCGTCAGGAAAGTCCCCTGTTCTGGATTCAGAGCGTTGACGATGCCGACATCGCCTTTCTGCTCACCGATCCGAACAACTTCTTTCTCGACTACAACGTGGTCCCGGACAAGAACGAACAGGGCAAACTCAAGGCGTCCGAAGCGGGTGAATGCTATGCCCTGGCGGTAGTGACGATCCACGACGACAAATCGGTGACTCTCAACCTGGCGGCCCCGATCATCTTCTCGCCGGAGACCAACCGGGCCATCCAGGTTATCCTCGAAGGGGCTCCCTACAATACCCGCACGCCGTTGCCGCAGATCGCGTCCTGAACCGGCGGGCAATCATTTCACCCGGCTGACACGACGATACCGACCGGCGGTACGGGTCAGTTTCCCGCCACCGGCTGCCGTTCCTGCGGCGCATCCCCGCTGAACAAACGGCCGGGCTTCCGATCCTCGGATTCGGCTGCCCGGTTTTTTTATGATGATGGGAGAGAACCATGTCTGAATACGTATCGGTCGATAGCGTTCCAATCGGAAACGGCCATCCCTGCTACTTCATGGCGGAAATCGCCGGCAATTTCGGCAACGAGGAAGAAGCGGTCAGGATCGTCGATGCCGCCGTCAGGGCGGGCGCCAGGGCGATCAAGTTCCAGACCCTCGACCCCGAAACCATCACCACCCGCTCCAACCGCTTCAACATGGAAGCGGTCGGCACCCGTCTGCAGTACGAAGTCTTTGCCGAAACCGCGACTCCGGCGGCACTGCAGCTCTTTCTGGTCGACTATTGCCGTCACCGCGACATCACGGTTTTCTCGGCGCCCAGTCACATGAAAGACCTGGACCTGATCTCCCGCTTCGACAGCCCGGCCTACAAAATCGGCTCCGACCTGGCGACCCATATCCCCCTGCTGCGCGAACTGGCAACAACCGGCAAGCCGATCTTCCTGTCGACCGGCATGTGTACCATGGCCGAGGTTGAAACCTCCGTCAACGCGATTCAGCAGGCCGGCAACAGCCCGGTACTGCTGTTCCACTGCGTCTCCAACTACCCGGGCAACCCCGCCGAGCAGAACCTGCTGGCGATGGTGGCCATGAAGGAAAAATTCGGCCTGCCGACCGGTTTCTCCGACCATACGATCGGCATCGACATCGCCCGGGCGGCCATCGCCCTCGGCGCCGACATGATCGAACGGCATTTCTGGGTGGAGGGCAACCTGGAGGGTCCGGATCGGCCTATCTCTTCGGATGAAAAGGAATTTTATCGATTGGTACAATCCTCGCAATATATCGCTGCAGCAAGGGGGGACGGAGTCAAAAAACCGACTCCCGACGAATTGCGCAACATGCGAACCAACCGGGTCAGCATCATCGCCATGGAGGATATCGCGGCCGGATCGCTGCTGACCACCGCCAACCTCGATATCCGCCGCCCCGGCAACGGACTGCCACCACTGATGTGGGACGAGGTCATCGGCTGCCGGGCGGCAACCCATCTCAAGGCCGAGCAACCTTTGCGGCCGGAGCATATCAGCAGGGAGTGACGATCGTCCATGAAAGGGAAACAGGTCCTGGTAACCGGCGCTGACGGCTTCATCGGCTCACACCTGACAGAACAGCTGGTTCGCCAGGGAGCCCGGGTCCGGGCCCTTTCCCTGTACAACTCCTTCAATCATTGGGGCTGGCTGGAATCGACCGACATCCTCGACCAGGTCGAAGTTGTCTGTGGCGACATCCGCGACCCGTTTTTCTGCAAAAAAATCACCGCCGGCATCGATACCGTTTTTCACCTTGCTGCCCTGATCGCCATCCCCTACTCCTACCTGGCGCCGGCCAGCTACATCGAAACCAACGTCAACGGTACCCTCAATATCTGCCAGGCGGCCCTCGAAAACGGCTGCCGACGGGTGATCCAGACCTCGACCAGCGAGGTCTACGGCACCGCCCGCTACGTGCCGATCGACGAAAACCATCCGCTTCAACCGCAGTCCCCCTACAGCGCCAGCAAAATCGGCGCCGACGCCATCGCCGAGAGTTATCACCGCGCCTTCGATCTTCCCCTGACCATCGCCAGGCCGTTCAATACCTATGGCCCGCGGCAATCCGCCCGCGCCGTCATCCCCGGCATCATCAGCCAGATTGCCGGAGGACAACCGGAACTGCGTCTCGGCGACCTCACCCCGACCCGCGATTTCACCTTCGTGGACGATACCTGCCGCGGGCTGCGGGCCCTGGCCGCCAGTGAAACCACCCTCGGTGAAACGGTCAACATCGGCTCCAACGATGAAATCTCGATCGGCGAACTGGCGCGTCTGATCAGGGACATGATGGGCAGCGGCATCACCATCGTCAGCGATGAACAACGGCTGCGTCCTGAGAAGTCAGAGGTCTTCCGTCTCAGATGCGACAACAGCAAACTCAGGAAGCTGACCGGTTTTGTCCCCGAAACCAGCCTGGAAAAGGGATTGGAGAGAACCATCGCCTGGTTCACCGATGAACGGAATCTCGCCCGCTACAAAGGGGGTATCTACAATGTGTAAACGAGCTGTCATCCTCGCCGGCGGCCAGGGTACCCGTCTGCGTCCCTACACCGTGGTGCTGCCGAAACCGCTGATGCCGGTCGGCGACTACCCGATCCTCGAAGTGATCATTCGCCAGTTGTCCCATTTCGGCTTCAAACACATCACCCTGGCGGTCAACCACCAGGCGGAAATCATCAAGGCCTATTTCGGTGAAGGGGACAAGTGGGGTATCAGGATCGACTACTCACTGGAGAACATCCCGTTGAGTACCATGGCTCCACTGAAGCTGATTGACGACCTGCCGGAAAACTTCCTGGTGATGAACGGCGACATCCTCACCGACCTCGATTTCGGCCTCTTCTACAAGTACCACGTCAGTCACAAGCATCTTTTCACCATCTCCGCCTTCAACCGCACGCAATGCAGTGAATACGGGGTGCTGGAAGTCGACGAACAGGACTGCCTGTGCGGATTCAGGGAAAAGCCGGTTATCAACTACGACGTCAGCATGGGCATCTACATGCTCAACCGCAGGGCTCTCGACTTTATCCCCGACGCGAAGCCCTACGGTTTCGATCACCTCATGTACGACATGATCAAGGCCCGCAAGCTCCCCCGCATCAAGCGCTTCGACGGTTATTGGCTCGACATCGGTCGAGCAGACGATTACATCCAGGCGATCGAGGAATTCGATCAGTTGAAGGCCCGTTTCCTGCCATGCTACTCCTGACCGGCAGCCGCGGCTTCATCGGTCGCGCCCTGACCGCACGACTGCGACAGCAGGAGTTGGAGTACCGTGAGATCAACTCCGAAAGAGGCGGGGTCACCAGACCGGACAATTTCCGTCCCTTTACCGCCTGCGGCATCCGCCACGTCTTTCACCTGGCGGCACGGGTTTTCGTTCCCGACAGCTGGCGCGAGCCGGGAGCCTTCTTTCATACCAACCTCACCGGCACCCAGAACGTTCTCGAATTCTGCCGCGCCACCGGTGCCGCCCTGACCTATGTCAGCGCCTATCTCTACGGCCCCCCGGAAAAGCTGCCGGTGGTTGAAGATCATCCCCTCCGCCCCGACAATCCCTACGCCCAGTCGAAAGTCCTGGCCGAACAGCTGTGCCGCTTTTACGCCCGCGAATTCAATCTGCCGGTCACCATCCTGCGTCCCTTCAATGTCTACGGTCCGGGACAGGATCGGCGCTTCCTGGTTCCATGGATCATTCACCAGGCATTGCATGCAGAGCGGATCACCCTCAGGGACCTGCGTCCGCGTCGTGATTTTGTCTTCATCGACGACCTGGTGGACGCACTGCTGTTGACCCTGACCCCGCAACCCGGACTGACAACCCTGAACATCGGGTCCGGTACCTCGATCAGCGTGGCGGAAACCGTCGCCCGGGTCCAGTCGTTGCTCGGCATCGACAAGGAAGTGACAACAGAAAATGTCCGCCGGAAAAACGAGCTGGACGATGTCGTCGCCGACATCAGCCGCGCAACCAGGATGATCGGATGGCGACCGAAAACCTCCTTGGAACAGGGGCTGAAGAGCATGATTGAAGAACTGCGCACCCCGAGAGGGGACAGACAAGGAGGGTCCCATGCTGCCGGCGGCTGAACCTCACCCGTTACCGGTCGCGGCTCTGCCGGTCGGCGGCAGTGAACGGCTGGGAGTCATCATCCAGGCGCGCATGGGTTCAACCCGGCTGCCCGGCAAGGTATTGAAACCGGTCGGCGACCGTCCCCTGCTCGGCGTCATCCTCCGCCGCCTGGAGAGACTGCAGAGTCCAGCCGAGATCATCGTCGCCACCAGTGAGCTGCAACGGGATGATCCGGTTGCCACCTTCTGCCTGCAAACCGGCGTTCGCTGTTTCCGCGGCAGCGAAGAGGATGTCCTGGATCGTTATTATCACTGCGCAACCGGATACCGGTTCAGCCAGGTCGTGCGACTGACCGCCGACAACCCCTTTGTCGATGTCGCCGAACTCGACCGCCTGATACGGCGACATCTCGCGTCTCAAGCTGACTACAGCCATTCCTTCGCCAGCCTGCCGGTCGGGGTCGGCGCCGAGATCTTCAGCTACCAGGCCCTGGAAGAAAGCTTCAACCACGGCCACCTGCCCCATCACCGCGAACATGTCAACGAATTCATCCAGGAGCGCCCCGGGCGCTTCAGAATCGCCACCCTGAACGCTGCTCCCGGCAAACATCGTCCTGACATCCGGCTGACCGTCGACACCCCGGAAGATTATCGCCGCGCCTGCTTCATCACCGCCAACCGCCCGGCCGAGACCGTCACTACCCGCGAGGCGATCGATCTCTGTGAACTTTTTGCCGAACGGGCGGCCGAAACAACACCGTCCGGCCTGCCGTGATGCTGATCCTGTGCGTCGAAGCGTCCCACCGCAAGGGACTCGGCCACCTGTTCCGGGCGATGACCCTTTACCGCCACCTGGAAGCCGTGAAGCTCCCCTGCCATGTGCTGATCAACCATCACCCGCCCTCGCTGCAGCTGCTGACCGAACGGGGGATCAGGCATTCGGTCGTCGACCTGGAGAACCCGGATCCCTGGGAACCGAACTGGATCGACAGACTCGCGGCTCGCGCCTGGATCAATGACCGTCACCAGACCTCCGCCAGCCACGCGTCGCGCGTCGCCGCGACCGGCATTCCCCTGGTCACCTTCGACGACCGCGGCCCCGGCGCCGCTCATGCCGACCTCCATTTTGCCCCGCTGGTCTTCACCGACCGAACCCGGCTGCAGGGACGGAAAATTTTCACCGGCCCGGACTTCCTGATTCTGACACCGGAGATCCACGCCCATCGGCGGCCGCGCAAACAGCTGCAGAGACTGATCGTCTCCCTCGGCGGCAGCGATACCTACGGCGTCACCCTCAAGGTCCTGAGGCTGCTCAGGGAGCTTGAACGGCCGGCAACGATCCATACCGGCCCCGCCTTTGCCCACCGGAACGAACTGCAGACGCTGGCGGAACGGTACTGGCCGATCCTGGAGCGGGTCGACTCCCTGGTGGCGACCTTCGCCGACTTCGACCTCGCCATCACCGGCGGCGGGGTCACGCCCTTCGAGGCCAATGCCGCCGGCCTGCCCTGCCTGGTGGTCGCCAACGAGGACTTCGAGGTGGAGGTCGGAGAGTACCTGCAGCAGCGCGGCAGTTCCCTGTTTCTCGCTCACCATGAGCAGCTCAACATCCGAGAGTTGCGGCTTGGCCTCGACATTGCACAACAGACCCTGGAAACCATGAGTCGCCACGGTCTGCGTCAAAATCCTGACCGCGGAGCGATGAATATCGTCCGGGAAATCCGTCATGTGCTCTGAAAAAACGGTCGTCATCCACCAGCCCGACTTCCTGCCCTGGCTCGGCTTCTTCCAGCGTCTGCTGTACGCCGACCTCTACCTGGTTCTCGATAACGTCCAGTTTCTCAACAACAGCAGGAGCTGGCACAACCGCGACAAGATCAAAACCCCCCGGGGCGAACGCTGGCTCACTGTCAGTGTCAGGAAAACGGCACAGAAAACCCCGATCAACCAGGTGCTGCTGGCCGACAACACCGACTGGCGGGAACGTAATCTCTCTCTGCTCAAACACCATTACCGTCGTGCCCCATTTTTCGACCAGATCTATCCGGAACTGGAAAAACTCTACCGGTCTCCGGCGACAACCCTGATCGATTTCAACCTGCGCTCGATCAAAATGCTGCTGCGGCTGTTCGCCATCGACATTCCACTGCGCCTCGCCGGCGAACTGAATCCCGCCGGGAGCAGCAATGCCATGCTGGTTGATCTGCTGAAAAAAACCGCCGCCGACCGTTACCTGTCGGGGAACGGCGCCCGCGCCTATTTCGACCCGGAGCCCTTTCGGGAGGCCGGTATCAAGGTCTGCTGGCAGAGCTTCCGCCACCCGGTCTATCCGCAACTGCATGGTGACTTCATCCCCGGCCTGAGCAGCATCGACCTGTTCTTCAATTGCGGGATCGAACAATCCCGCGCCATCCTGCGATCCACCATGGAAGGAGTGCGGTCATGAACATCCTCGCCATCGGCGCCCATTTCGACGATATCGAACTCGGCTGCGGCGGCGCTCTGGCCAGACACATCGCCCAGGGGGACAAGGTCTACGCCTTCGTCGCCTCGACCTCCGGCTTCACCGGCTACAACAAGGAAATGATCCGCTCCAACGAAACCGCTCTCAACGAGGGCCGCCGGGCGATGGAGATCCTCGGGGTCGAACTTTTCTGCGGCGACTGCGAAACCTTTGCGGTCGAGTTCACCGAAGCCCTTAATGTCCAGATTCTCCGGATCGTTGAAGAGAAACATATCCACCGCGTCTACACCCACTGGGACAGCGACATCCACCACGACCACCAGGCCCTGGCCAAAGCTTCGCTGCACTGTTGCCGGCACGTCCCCAGGATGCTCATGTATCGCAGTAACTGGTATCACTCAACCACTGATTTCAAAGGCAATTTCTATATCGACATCACCGATTTCTGGGGCATCAAGGAGGAGGCCGTCAAGGCCCACACCTCGGAGCTGGAACGCACCGGCTACAAGTGGTTGCGGTTTTTCAAGAACGAGGCGGAAAACGCCGGTCAGCGGATCGGCGTGACTTACGCCGAAGTCTTTGAAGTGGTGAAGTGGCTCGAACCCTGATCCTTCATTTCATTCGCATGAGCTGAACAGGAGACCGAAATGACAGCAAGCAAACGCGAGCGGGATGTCAACACCCTCTGCTCCTTTCTCAACTTCAACACCACCTGGGAAGCGGACATGGGCGACGATTTTCTCCGCTATCGCCGAGCCTGGCAGGAAAACACCCGCCATAAAACCCTGACCCGCTTCCCGATGCATCTCGATTTCGACCTGACCAACGCCTGCACCCTTGCCTGCCCTTTCTGCCCGCGCACCCAACTGGTCAGGCAGGGTCGCTATCCGGGAACCTACCGGATGTCGTTCGAAGTCTATGAAAAAGCTCTGCGCGAAGGCGCGGAAAAGGGCCTGCTGGCGATCAATCTCAACGCCGGCGGGGAGCCGCTGCTGCACCCCGACCTGCCGCGGATGGTGAAGCTGGCCGCGGATCTCGGCATTCTCGACATCATGCTGCATACCAGCGCCGTCCACCTCGACGAGGCCTTGGCCCGATCGCTGATCGAAGGCGGTCTGACCAAGCTGATCATCTCCTTCGATTCGCCGATCCCGGACCACTACGAACAGCTGCGCAAGAATGCCCGCTTCGATGCGGTGGTCGCCAATATCAACCGCGCCATTGAACTGAAAAAGGAATTGCGTTCCCTGACGCCCTTCATCCGCATCAACATGGTGCAGATGAAAGAGAACCACCAAGAACGGCAGCAGATGATCGACCTCTGGCGCGAGCGGATCGACGGCCTCGGCTTCCTCGAATACATCAACTACTACCAGTGGGACGACCGGGACCGCTACGTTCATCCGGTCCGCTACCAGGAAGATTTCGTCTGTGAAAAACCCTGGCAGCGGCTCGGCATCGCTCATGACGGCCGCATCAAATTCTGCCACCTCGACGACCTCGACGAGGTGACCCTCGGCTCAATCGTTGACACCCCCATCGAAAAGGCCTGGCAGGGCTCGCAGATGCAGGCCTACCGCGAACTGCAGCAACAGGGACGAATCAGGGAAATCGAACTCTGTTCGCGCTGCAGTACGCCGATGATGCCGGAGGAGCCACGACCGTGACGACCACCACTGAAACTGAAAAAGTCACCGATTACAGCCGCCGGGGCGATATCGACACCTACCTGGGACAATTGCAGGGTGAAGTCTTCCGCCGCTACCGAAAAGAATGGCGTCAGGCGGAAAAGGAATTGCAATTCTTCCCCTACCCCCTGTTCCTGGTGGTCGAGACGGTCAACACCTGCAATCTCAGCTGTGCCATGTGCTTCCGCAGCCGGACGCCGAGCCCGCAACCGGCGATGATGTCCCTTGACGATTACCGTCGGCTGATCCGGGAGGCGGGCCGGCTCGGCTGTCCGTCCCTTTCCCTCAACCTCAACAACGAGCCGCTGCTCGACCCGCTGCTGGTCGAACGGGTCGCCCTGGCCAGGGAAGCCGGGTTCATCGATATCCGCCTCAACACCAACGGCATCCTGCTGACCCCGGAGAAATCCCGGGAACTGATCGCCGCTGGACTGACCCGGTTGTCGGTCAGCATTGACGCCGCCAGTGAGGAGACCTACCGCCGCATCCGCACCGGCGGCGACTACCAACGGCTGCTGAACAACCTGGAGGCCTTTGTCGCCATCCGCGACGAACTGCGGGCTCCGTTGCCGGTACTGCGCTGCACCCTGGTCAAGATCCGTGAAAACGAACATGAAGTTGATGCGTTCATCGACAACTGGCAACAGCACGCAGATTACGTTTCGATTCAAAGTTACGTTCCGCACAGCAATGATGACGAATCGATGACACTGCACCCGGCTCAGCAGGCAAAGAGTGCCGACGTGACCTGTTCCCAACCCTTTGAACGACTGGTGGTCACGGTCGACGGCAACGTCCTGCCCTGCTGCTCGCCACAGGGGGCGGAGATCGTTCTCGGCCGATTGGACGACACCGGCCTGGCGAAGATCTGGAACGGCCCGAAGGCGATGAATCTGCGGCGGATGATGCGGAGCCGCTGCTGGCATGGTCACCCGGTCTGCAGTTCCTGCCTGAACGGCACCTTCGGCAGCCACGAGAACCGGCAAACCGCCCTTCTGGAAAAGGAAACAGCATGAGAAACGGACGCGTCCTGTTTATCATTCATGACAACTACCAGGATTTCAATTACTTCCCCCTCGGGGTGGCCTACCTGGCCGCCGTCCTGCGCGATGCCGGGGCGGATGTCCAGATCTACTGCCAGGATCTCTACCACCAGTCGAACGAAGAGCTGGCCGCGTATCTCGACGACAATACCTTCGACCTGATCGGCATCGGCTTTCTGGCCGCTCGTTTCAAGGAAACCGTTGAAGAGCTGTGCCGGGTCGTCACCCGGCACAAGAAGGAGGCCTGGCTGGTGCTCGGCGGCCATGGGCCATCGGCATTGCCCGCCTACATGCTGCAAAGAACCGGCGCCGACGTGGTCGCCATCGGCGATGCCGAGCAGACGGTCGTCGAACTCCTGCACGGCAAAATCTCGGGGACCCCGGCCATCGGCGACATCAGGGGAATCGCCTGGCGCCGCGGCAGTGAGGTTCACCACAACCGGCCACGTCCCGCCATCCGCGACCTCGACAGCCTGCCGCTGCCGGCCTGGGAGCTGTTCCCGATGCGGGACTATATCGGCAGCGTGCACTTCGCCGGGCAGCCGGAGGATGTCGACCGCAGCCTGGCGCTGATTTCCTCCCGCGGCTGTGTCAACGCCTGCAGTTTCTGCCACCGCCTCGAAAGCGGCTACCGGGTGCGGAGCGTTGACAACGTGCTGGATGAACTGCAACTGCTGATCGAGCGCTACCGGATCGAATATTTCCTCTTCCTTGACGAGATGTTCATCCTCAATAAGAAAAGACTGCTCGAATTCGAACGCAAACTGGATCAGCGCGGCATGCAGATCCGGTTTTCCTGCGCCGCCCGGGTCGATATCATCGACCGTGAGGTGGCCGGCATTCTGAAACGCTGCGGCTGCAGGTTCATCACCTTCGGCATCGAATCGACCAACGACAACGTCCTGCGGCTGATGCGCAAGAACACCACCCTTCAGAAGAACATCAGGGCCGTGGAAGCGGTCAACGAGGTCGGCGGCATCGGGCTCTCTCTCAACCTGCTGTGGGGAAACATCGGCGATACCGAGGAAAGCCTGCGCACCAACGTCGAGTTCATCAAACGCTACAACAACTACCAGCAGGTCAGAACCATCCGTCCGCCGACCCCCTATCCCGGCAGCGCGCTCTACCAGTACGCCATCGAGCAGGGCCTGCTGACCGGCCCGGACGATTTCTTCGACCGCTTCAGCAACTCGGATCGCTACCTGGTCAACTTCACCGACCTCCCCCTGGACAGGTTCTACCGGCTTCTGCTGGAGGCGAACCGCGACCTGATCCTCGACCATTACCGGCACACCGGAGGTGACATGGAGGAAGCGCGGCGATTGATCCGGCAGTTCGAAGATCTCTACAGCGGCCGCAACGACCATTTTCGCGGCGCGCGGGACTACACGCCCCGGCAACGGCTGCAGAGGATCTGACACGATGACGCAAAACAGACCGAAACACCGTCGCGCCAAATCCGCCGGCACCATGCTGGAACGACTGCGGAAACGTACTCCGCGCCAGCGGGCGTCCCTGCTGAGCAACACCTTCCAGGCCAACTTGACCTTTTTCAAACAACGCGATCCGGCTCTCGCGAGCCTGCTGGAAAGCGGCGGACAAAACCCTTACCAGGTCAGCATCAATGACCATTTCCTTGACCTGATCGATACCTCCAGCAACCTGCTCTGTCATCCGCAGAGCGGTCTCGACAGCTTTGCCGAACAGCTGGGCGACTGGCACCACCCCGGCTGGATCGATTTTCTCGACCCCCGGCTGCGCCATTATCCACAGGATGAAAACCACGGTCGGCAGCTGATGGCGTTCAGCGAATCGCTGCTGGCAGCCTTTCCCCAATTCGAAGAGCGCCTGTCCGAAGATCGATTCCAGCTTCCGGAGATCGAAAACGGCCGCCGTTTTTCCCCGGCGGTGGTCTTCGCCGGTATCTTCCACGGCCTGCACATCGACCATTATCTCAGTCGAACTTCAGTAGCCGATGTCACGCTGATCGAACCGGACAGGTTCAAGTTCCTGGTTTCCTGCCATTTTCTCGACTACGCCCGGCTCGAACAACGCTGCGGCGGCCTGCGACTGCACGTCGGCGACCCGGTCCCGGATGCCTTCCTGCAGGCAATCCTCACCCGCAGCTGGATCACCAGCACCGTCTGGCTGCGAGTGCTGCCCGGCTACCGGCTCCCCGAGATCGACAGGATTGTCGAGCGACTGCGGCTGGCCTGGCTGGCGCTGACCGACGCCTGGGTGCCGGCCGACCGCGAACTGCGCGCCCTCGATCACGCGAAAAAAAACCTTGCGGCAGGGGTGCCGATACTAACCTCGGAACCGCGACCGGAACCGGAAACCAGGATCGCCGTGGTCGGCGCCGGGCCATCTCTGTGCAACGACCTTGCATGGCTCAAAAAACAGCAACAGCAAATCATCATCATCGCAGCTCACACCGCGGTCAGGGTGCTGCTCAAAAACGGTATCAGGCCCGATTTCCAGGTCAGCCTCGATCCCGAATGGGACGACGCGACCCTGCGGCGGCTCGACCTTGACCGCCGCATTCCGCTGCTGGCGGGCAACCACAAGGATCCGGCAATTCTGCGGCAGTTCGACCAGCCCCTGCTGGTCGCCGTCGACGGCCTGCCGCAGCCGGTTATCTTCAACTATCAACTTCCTTTCGGGCTGCAGACAACCGGCAACCTGGCCCTCGCCTTCGCCTGTGCCTGTCATCCGCGGACCCTGCTGTTGCTGGGCATGGATTTCGGTTTTCGCGACAGCAACCGGATTCACGTCAAGGGCGGACATTTCGATGAACAGACAGACCAGGGCGTCGAGATAACCGGCAACCGGCAACTTCCGGTTGCCGCAAACTTCCCCTCACGGCAGCCGCTGCTGACCCGCCCCTACT
Organism: Geothermobacter hydrogeniphilus; assembly: GCF_002898515.1. Classification (GTDB taxonomy): domain Bacteria; phylum Desulfobacterota; class Desulfuromonadia; order Desulfuromonadales; family Geothermobacteraceae; genus Geothermobacter_A. Next base: position 86,170 of record NZ_PPFX01000005.1, read on the forward strand.
TCAATGACGCCCGGCTGCTGGCCGAAAAGACCCTGCGTCAGCTCGAACCGGGGACGCGCATCCTCAATCTCTCGGACGGCGCCCGTATCGCCGGCGCGGACGCGGTCCACTCGAATGAATTTGAACTCGATCCCTGGCCGGACAAGGAAGCGGCCCTCGCCGCGCTCAAGGCCGCCTTTGAACCGCCCCGCAGGGGGGAACACTGGCACCCCTTTGCGGATGGGGCCAACCAGACGGCAGATCTCCTGACAACCGGGCTGCACCGCCTGTTCGACCAGCAGACCATCAGCTGGAGCCACCTGGCCTCGACCCTCAACCGTGCCCAGCACGACCTCTTCCAGCTCTGCCGGACCGGGACGACACCGGACCTGCGCCCCCTGCCCTACCTGCGGATCATCAAGGATCTGCTCACCACCTGGTTCCGTTTCCTGATCGCCGCCCGCACTCCGGAGGAAACAGCGAATCTTTACCGCAAGGGGCGAGAACTGCTGCTCGGAGCCGCCATGGAGTGGAACGATCACCGGCAACTGGGACAGCCCACGACAGGGGCGGCGACGGCATCATCCGCTACCCGACAAACCCATCCTCAGCCTCGAGACAGATAAAAATTCACCTAAACCTCCAGTCCCGGGCGGCCGATATGTCATTCTGAACGCGGGGAATACCAGGCCCAGGAGGTACCAGGATCGAGGATGCGGCCCCCCCATGGACGTTCACTTTCACTTGAACCGGGCACGGAAGCCCACCAACACCACCTTCACGGAGGAAAATTACAATGGCACTGACAATCAACACCAACGTCGCTTCTCTGAACGCCCAGCGAAACCTGAACAAATCCCAGAATGCCCTGGGGAAATCGATGCAGCGGCTCTCGTCCGGTCTGCGTATCAACAGCGCCAAGGACGACGCCGCCGGCCTCGCCATCGCCAACCGGATGACCTCGCAGATCCGCGGTCTCAACCAGGCCTCCCGGAACGCCAACGACGGCATCTCCCTGGCGCAGACGGCTGAAGGCGCCCTGCAGGAGAGCACCAATATCCTGCAGCGTATCCGCGAGCTCTCCCTGCAGTCGGCCAATGACACCAACACCTCGTCCGACCGCTCCTCGATGCAGGCCGAGGTCGGCCAGCTGCAGAATGAGCTGGATCGTATCGCGACGACCACCACCTTCAACGGTCGCCGCGTCCTCGACGGCTCCTTCACCGGTGCCACTTTCCAGGTCGGTGCCAACGCCGGTGAGACGATCTCCTTCAACATCTCCAGCGCCAAGGCCTCCAGCCTCGGCCACATCGCCTCCGGCACCGGCACCGCGGTCACCGCCAACACCACCACCGGCATGACCATCGCCGTCGGTTCCGGTACCGCCACCACCATCGCCTCCAGCGCCAACTTCGCCCACGCCACCGACACCACCTACCGTGGCGCGGATTCGGCCTACGCCAAGGCGGCGGCGATCAACGACGCCGGCATCGCCGGGCTCTCGGTCTCGGCCAAGACCGAGGTCGCCACCACCACCTGGGCCAACATCGGCGGCACCACCGGTGACACCTATGGCCTCAAGATCAACGGCGTAGACGTTTACTCGACGGGTACCGACGTCTCCGGCGCCGCCCTGACCGTCACCGACGTCCGCAACGCCATCAATGCGGTCTCCGACCAGACCGGTGTCATCGCCTCCGACGACGGTACCGACCTGACCCTGACCGCCGCTGACGGCCGCAACATCGTCGTCACCGAGTCCGGCACGTCCACCGGTTTTACCGGCAAGGGTACGGTCGCCGCTTCCGGCAGCGCCAACCGCGGCAAGATCACCATGGATGCCACCGACACCATCACTGTCACCGGCGGCACCGAGTCCGGTCTGACCAGCATCGCCAAGGACACCGCCGGGGTCGATTCCATCGACATCTCGACCGCCAACGGCGCCCAGACCGCCATCAAGCGGGTCGACGCCGCCCTCGGCGCCATCGACCAGATCCGCGGCGATCTCGGTGCAGTGCAGAACCGCTTCGAAACCACCATCGCCAACCTGCAGAATGTCGCCGAGAACCTCTCCGCCGCCCGTTCGCGGACCCTCGACGCGGATATCGCCCAGGAAACCTCGGCGATGACCAAGAGCAACATCCTGCAGCAGGCCGGTGTTTCGATCCTGGCACAGGCCAACCAGGCCCCGCAGCTGGCCCTCTCGCTGCTGAAGTAATCAGGTGAACCGGGTATGGGGGCCGGATGCTCCGGCCCCCGTTTTTTAACCCGATGAACCTGAGGCAAAACCGGATGTTCAGCGAAGGGAGTCAGGCATGAAAGTCGAAGCGATCGCACCCGGGAACGTCGGCGCACCGCCCAGATTCGACCTGGCCGAACAGGTCGAACAGGACCGCCAGGTCGCGCGGGCACTCCCTGAGGCCGAAAAAAAGGATCAGAAAGTCAATCCGGAAGAATTGTTCGACAAGATCAAGCAGATCACCAGCAACGGCCAGTACAGTATCCAGTTCGAGATGAACAAGGACATCAACTCCCTGGTGATCCGCATCGTCGACCGCGAATCAGGCGAACTGGTCCGGCAGATTCCCAGCGAAGAACTGATCCGCTCGTCCAAAGCTCTGCAGGATCTGCGGGGGTTGATGGTCGACACCGAAAGCTGAAGCAGCACAGAGGGCATTCTTCATGACGATCAATTTCAACGGGCTTGCAACCGGCATCGATACCACCACCCTGATCGAAGGGATCATGGCGGCTGACCGCAAACCGATCGACCGCTTAAAGTCGGACAAGGAATACCAGAGTGCCCGGCTCGATGCCTATGGCGTCCTGAGCGGTTCCCTCGACAAGCTGCTGACCGACGTCAAAGCTCTCAACTCCAGCGACAACCTGCTGGCCAAGAAAGCCTCCTTTACCGGGGAATCCCTGGTCACGGCGACAACCACCACCAAGGATGCCATCGAAGGCAGCTACCAGATCCGTTCCTACAGTTTCGCGCAGGTTGAGAAGGATGTCAGCCAGGGATACGCCGACAAAACCGCAACGTCGTTCGGAACCGGGACATTGGTCATCACCACCGGAACCACAATGCCGGTCAGCCACAACATCACCATCGACAGCAGCAACAATTCACTTGAAGGGATCGTCAAGGCGATCAACGATGCCGGCATCGGCGTCAAGGCGGCCATCATCAACGACGGCACCAGCACCCCCTACCGGCTGGTGGTTTCCGGCACCAAGGCCGGGGCCCCGGCCGACGTCGGCTTCACCATCGACGTCAGCGGTCTGACCGGCGGCAGTTATGCCAACCCGATTTTCACCGAAACCCAACAGGCAAGCCAGGCCCACATCTCGGTCGACGGGGTCGATCTTTACAGCAACAGCAACGTTTTCACCGATGCCATCCCCGGCACCACCCTGACCCTGGACAAGGCCGACAACGGCGCCACTGTCAGCACCATGACCATCATCCAGGACAAGGACGTGGTCAAAGGGAAAATTCAGAATTTCGTCAACAGTTACAATCAGATCATGACCTTCGTTTCGAGCCAGTCCGCCAAGGACGGCAAAACCGCCGGTCTGCTGGCCGGTGACTCGGGAATGAACACCATCAAGCGTCATCTGCAGAATATTCTCACCAACATGGTAGACACCGGCGGCAATTTCAAAAGTCTGGCCGAGCTGGGACTCGAAACCCAACGTGACGGCACCCTGGTTCTCAACAACGGCACCCTGGACAACGCGCTGGCAACCGACCTGAACGGGGTGGTCAGTCTGTTGTCGGGGAACGGAACCAAGGATGGAATTTCCGGCCAGTTCGAATCCTATCTGAAAGCGATGACCGACAGTCGCGAAGGATTTCTCGCCAGTCGCGAAAACAGCATCAATCGTATTATGGAGCGTATCGACAACCGGATTACGCAGATGCAGGCACGGCTCGACCAGCGGGAAAAAACCCTTCAGCAGCAATTCAGCGCCATGGAAGAACTGGTCAGTGGGCTCAATGCCCAGGGAGACTACCTCACCCAGCAGATGTCGATGCTGGCGAACATATGGAGTTCTAAAAAATGAATGCCTTCTGGAATCAATACCAGCAGAACCAGGTGAACCAGGCAACCCCCGAGCAGATCCTGATCATGCTCTACGACGGCGCGCTCAGAAACACGGTGCAGGCGATCCAGGCCCTGGCCAACGCCGACCGGGTCCGCAAGGCGGAATCGATCAGCAAGGCCATCCATATCGTCACCACCCTCTCCGACACCCTGGACCACCAGATCGGCGGCGAAATCGCCGAAAATCTTGACGCGCTCTACAATTTCATCATCCGCGAGCTGACCAACGGCAACCTGAAGAACGACCCGGCCCCCCTGCGGACGGTCGAGGATCTGCTGCGGGACCTGCGCCAGACCTGGAGCGAAGCGATCGAAATCCGCAACCGTGAACTGGCGGAGAAGCGCCAGAAGGCCGCGGCCCCGGAACCGGCACGCAGGTTGACCGCCCAGGCCCAGATTTAGGATCAGCAATGAACACAGCTGACGAAATCGCCGCCCTGCTGACGACCTGCAACGCCCGGTACCTGAGCATGGCGCGCTTCATGGAGACACTGCTGGAAGAAATCACCGGCAACCGGCCCCTGGTGATCCGTGAGAAACTCAAGGAACTGGAAGCTTTTCAGGCCGAAGCCGCACGCCTCGACACCCGGATGAAACAACGCGTCGAGGAGAGCGGGATCTCCGTCCTGCCTCAGGGCCTGATCGCACAACGCCGGGAACTGCTGAATCGAATCGGTGAATGCAACCGCTTGCTGGTTGATAAACTGGAAGGTAAAATGTCGGTGATGGCCGACGAACTGGAACGCAACCGCCGCGGCAGAAGTGCCCTCGGCAAATACAAATCGGCCGGCCGCAAAGGGACCACCTTCCACTATACAACCTGATCTGCAATCGGGATGGGAGCCCCTGCAAACCTCCCAGGATGGGATTGATTTATGGCCCCGATTGATCTTCTCGCCGAATGTCCACTGGTCCGCATCAATGTTCCGTTGATCGGTCGACGTGTGCTGGCGCTCGACTGCACCCCCGAAGAAACCATGCCGCCTTTTTTCGAGGTGACCTTTTCCCCCGGGCAGCTGCCGATCGACGAAATCGATCCCGGCGGCCAGTGCACCATCTCCTTCGATGTCGGCGGGTTGGTGTATGTGGTCCGTGCCAACATCGACAAAATCATCCCCCCCCGACGCCTGCGTCTGGCCAATGTCCAGAGCTACAGCAACATGCAGAAAAGGGAGTTTTTCCGGGTCGATACCGAAGTCTCCCTGCTCTATCGGAGTGACAAGGAACCGGTTCAGAAACAGGTTTCCAACGCCCGGGTCAACCTCAGCGGCGGCGGTATCCGCTTCCCGGTCGAAGGCCGCTTCCGCATGCGCGACAAGGTCGATGTCAAACTCTGCCTGAAAGGCTTCCCCGAAGTTGATGCCGAGTGCGTCGGCCGCGTGGTCAGGATCGATGAAACCGATAACGGGAAAGTTGAAATCGCCCTGGCCTTTGTTGAAATCGCCCCGCGGGACCGCGACCGGATTATTTCCTACTGTTTCGCCCAGCAGCGTGAACAATTGCGCAAACGGGTCAAGGTCAAGTCTGAAGAGAGCAGTGATGACCGATAATCTCATGGTCGGCCTGACAGAAGGGGCCTTGTTGCGCGTCACCATTCCCCTCTCGGGAGGAACACTCCTGACCCTCGACGCGGCGGTGGAACGTATCGACCACAACCTGACGGTCTGCATCGACGGATCGGAGACCGGTGTTCCACCTGCTGTAGACACCGATAACTGGGTCATCACCAGAGACCTCGGGGAGTCCGTTCTCCTCTACCGGGGCCGCCTCGAACGCCGTCTCGCGCCACGTCGTTTTTCCCTGCGGATCGAATCAGTCGTCCAGCATGCCGCCACCCGCAGTGCCCAACGCATCGACGCCGAAATCCAGATCCGCGAGTGGACCGGCTCGGCCAGATGGTCACGACTGCGCAAAGCCCGGACCCGCCAGGTCACTCTCAGCAACCGGAGCATCCGTTTTATCGGGCCGGACCGTTTTCACCCCGGACAACAGCTTCACCTTGAAATATCCCTTCCCGGACAATCCCGGAACAGGGTCAATGCCACCGGTGACGTCATCCGCTGCCAACCGCTGGAACTGTCCCGCTATGAAGTCATTGTTTCCTTCACCGATCTCAGCCAGGAGAACCGGGATCAACTGGAAACCTTTTTACTCACCCGCCATTTCCGCTCCATGCACAACCGCGTCAAACTGCTCGGCGAAGTTCTCAGCCCCAGCCTTGAACAGCACGAAGAGTCTTCGGAAAACTGATTCCGACCCGGCGGCAACGGACAATATCGGACTTAAGCCTGAATCAGAGAGTCCCTTGTCGGCGGACAGCACAAGTCATTGATCTGTCTGAGCTTCCCAAAAATCGCCAGCGAACCTATGGGTGCGCTTCAGATTTTTGAAAATCTCATTCAGGACAAGCACTTGCACTCTCCATCCAACAGGAGCCCACTGATTCAGGTTAAGTTTTCCGTGGCAGCGGTCGATGTGAAAGGTGATGACTCTTATCAACCCATTGGCAGCCGCCAACACACTTGTCCCGGCCGCCGCGACGATCAATCTGCGGGAGAGCCGTGATCAGCACCTGCGCCGAGACCAGGTGGTGCGGGCCACTGTCGCCGAGGGGGGACTGGAAAAAGCGGTGTTGCAGCTGGGGGGCAGGAAATTCCTGGTCGAAACCGAAACCCCGCTGATGACGGGACAGAAACTTTCGCTGCAGATTGTCGAAAGCCCCGAAGGTGTGGAACTGCGGCTGCTGACATTCAGCCTGTCGGACCGGGTGCGGCAGGTCCTGCATCTGGCGGGTCAATCATTCGACCTGCTGCCCCTGCTGGAAGAACTGGCCGCGCCGAACCATCCTCTGGCCGGGACTCTCTCACCCGCGGCCAGGGATGCCCTCCAGGGAGCGTTGCTCTTTTTCAGTGGTCAGACAGAAGGAACCGAAGGACGTTTTCTGAAATCCCTGGCCAGGGTGTTGGGGCTTGACCTTGAGCAACGACTGCAACAGAACCCGACCGCGGGCCACCTGGCCAACCTCAAGGGCGCGGTCCTGGAACTGCTTGACCGGGTTCAGGGGCAGAACAACCCGACAGCGGACCGCATCCGGCATCTTCATCAACTCATCGAAGCGACACAGATTTTCCGCGCCCGGCTGAACGAGGATGGCTTCCTGCTGCTCCCCCTGCCCTTTTCATTTCTTGACTACGGTTACCTGCTGGCAGAGAGGCACCCGAGCGGCAACGGGGACAGGTCCCGGTCGGACGGCATGCTCAGTCTCTACCTGCAGCTCAGCTCCATCGGCGTCCTGAATATCAATATGCTGTTCGATCAGCGGGGATTGACCTTGAGGATCAGGACCGAATCACGGCAAAGCATGGAATTCCTGGAGGGCTACAGGGACGAACTGGAACAACGGCTGCAGCCCTGGCGCCTGTCCGGATTGAACTTCAGCAGTGACGCGACCACTCCCCAACAGCACCTCGTCAACCTGCTGAGCGGCGGTCGCAGCCCAGTCTTTGACACGAGGGTTTGAGATGGATACGGTATCGGCTGAAGACAGAGCAGTTGCCCTGCTTTACCGCAAGGACCATGACCGGGCCCCGAAGGTGGTGGCTGGCGGCCGCGGGGAGCTGGCCAGACGGATCGTCCAGCTGGCGGAAGAATCGGGTGTCAATATCGTCTCCGATCCCGACCTGGTCGAACTGCTGTCACGGGTTCCGACCGGCGACGAAATCCCCCTCGAACTCTACCAGGCCGTTGCGGAACTGCTGGCCTTTATCTACCAGGTCAATCAGGATCATGCCCGAAACGGGCAGGCTGAGATCGCAACCAGGTGAAATCGCGTTTTACTACAACTCGACAAACTGCAACAATACAAAACCCATCTTTCCGAAGATGATCAACCCACCATAACAAACATTGTTATTCCAGACCGTTAAAAGATTTTCCTTGCCCAAACCAATTCATTAGAAATATAATTACGTTTTATTGCTATCTGGTTCAGGTGACCATTTCAGGAGGAGACATGCTGCCAACTCGTTTCGCACTACGGCCGACCGTCATGGCCGCGCTCTGCCTCTGCCTTTTGCTGTCCGCCGGAACAGCCCGGACCGCCGAGTTGAGCCCGCTCGATCAGAAGGCGAAAAAACTGGCCCTGCAGTGTGCCGACAAGATAACCCGGCAGTTCGATCTGCTGCTCACCTCCGGCCGACTGACCCTGCCGCAACTGTTCGACACCTTTTACATTCCTATTCCGGGAACCGACCCACAGAAATTTCACACCCAGTACGATCGCCTCACCGACGGTGTGCTGCTGCCGATTCTCGACTCCTGCCTGGCCGCCGACAAACGTTTCATCTTCGTCGTCGCCGTCGACCGCAATGGCTACCTGCCGACCCACAATTCCAAATATTCCCAGCCAATGACCGGTGACGGCGATCATGACACCAAGTGGAACCGCACCAAACGCATTTTCAACGACCGCACCGGGCTGGCGGCGGCACGCAACAAAAAACCTTACCTGCTGCAACGCTACAGCCGCGATACCGGAGAAGTCATGTCCGATCTCTCGATACCGATCATGGTGCAGGGACGTCACTGGGGCGCGGTCCGCATCGGCTACGTGAAACAGTAAACGATTCCACGCCCATTATCATTCCGTCCCGTCGACCGCGGGACGCAACTGTCATCAAGAGGAGTGTCGTATGTTCAACAAGATCGCCGTCAAAGTGGCGGTACTGGTCAGTGCTGTACTGCTGATCGTCATTGCTGCCGGTTCGTTCTACATTATCCAGCAGCAGAGTTCCAGTCTCGAAGACCAGCTTCTGGAAAGAGGCAAGATCGAATCACTTATCGGGGCAAAACTGGTCGGCAAGGTTCTTGAAGAGGCCATCGACAACGGTGTTTTCAGCGTCAAGGACGCCTTTGACCACGATTACCAGCTGATCCCCGGTTTTACGCCACCGAAATACCACACCCGTTACGATTCCTACATGGACAAGGCGATCCTCGCCATGGAGGACGAGTTCACCAAGGATGAATCAGTGGTTTTCGCCGTCGCCGTCGATGTCAACGGCTACCTGCCGACCCACAATACCCGCTACCAGCAGCCGATCACCGGCGACCAGCAGAAGGATCTGGTCGGCAACCGCACCAAGCGGATTTTCAACGACCCGGTCGGTATTGCCGCCGCGCAGAACAAACAGCCGGCGTTTCTGCAGGTCTACCACCGGGATACCGGTGAAACGATGTGGGATATCTCCAGCCCAATCATCGTCAAGGGCAAACATTGGGGCGGATTCCGCATCGGCTTCTCCCTGGAGAAAACCCGCATGGCCCAGGCGCGGCTGAAGGCCACCCTGCTGATGATCATGCTCGGCACCCTGGTGGTCTGCGTGGTTGCGGTTTTCCTGGTGGTCAACCAGTCCCTGAAGCCTCTACAGGTATTGACCGCCCACGCCGCGGACCTGGCCGGCGGCAAGGTCAATCAGAAAATCGAAGTCAAGGGCAAGGATGAAATTGCCAGGCTGGCCGATGTGCTGGAACGACTCCGGGTCAGCATCAAGCTGGCGATGGAAAAACTCGCCAGGCGATAACCTGGATCAGGGATCAAAAATAACGAGCGGCTGTCTTTCGACAGCCGCTCGTTATTTTTATCTCATTCTCCTGTTTACTGTTCTGCGGCCAGAGTTTTTTGGTACACATCCAGATCCGCGCCGGAAAAGCAGCAGAAGACAATTCTTGAAATCATTTCCGCCCTTTCGAGAAAGCCGCGCGCTTCACCGATCGCAATCGGGCAGGCCCGCGCAACGGGGAAACCGTAGACCCCGGTACTGATACCCGGAAAGGCAATGCTCGTAAGGCCATGCCGTTCGGCCAGTTCCAGGCTGTTGCGGTAGCAGGCCGCCAGCAGCTGTTCCTCCTGGCGGTCTCCGCCACGCCAGACCGGGCCGACCGTATGGATGACGTACCGCGCCGGGAGCCGAAATCCCGGGGTAATCTTCGCTTCGCCGGTCCGGCAACCGTTCAGCTTGCGGCAGGCCGCGAGCAGTTCCGGCCCGGCGGCGCGGTGGATCGCACCATCGACCCCGCCGCCGCCGAGGAGAGATCGATTGGCCGCGTTGACAATCGCATCGACCTCCAGCGAGGTGATATCTCCCTGAACGATCTCAATAGCCGCCATCTCAACCTCCTTCTCCCTGGCAGGCTGATGAAAATCTGTTGCGCTCCAATGTACCGTCCGGCACGCCTTGTTCCGTGGGGGTTCGGGCGCCTTGCATCGGGACATTTCTGCTCAGCCCGGGGAACACGACTTTTTCATCACCTTGTGAGTGACCCCGGCAACGGCTTACAAACTTACTCCGTATATCTCCTCAGCGCGGGCGGTTTCCATAACGCGCAGGATCGGCGGACCGCCATCAGGCAGTTCGGGACGGGTCTTGACAAGTTCCCACAACCGGCCATCGGTCGGATCCCTGTAGAGCTTCCCATCCTCGACTTCAGCGAGGAGTTGCAGATGGTTTCCGGTAAGCCACAGGATGCGCTGCCAGGTCGAGTCTTTCTCCATGCGGCTGCCGGTATCGATCCAGAGACCATGCAGCAGGGTTTCACGCGGCGTCGGCTTCAACTCCTGTTCCATCTCGTTCATGTCGCCTCCTCAGTTCGTTGATCAGGCGCTGAAGCTGATATCGACATTCAGGTCATCGGCGACAACAGCCAGACCCTGCTCGAAGGCGGACAGGTCGGTTCCTTCCGGCAACTGGACGTGGATATCCATAATATAGAGGATGGTGCCGCTGCCGGGGGACGGGCTGACCTGCGATTTCAGGTCACAGATATTCAGCCCCTTGTCGGCCAGGAACTGGCTGACTTTATAGACGATGCCGGCCTGGTCGACCCCTTCGACATGCAGCACCGAACCGGCCCGCGCGACCATGGTTCGCCCGCTCCGGTTCCGCAACAGCCTGACAAAGGCGGAAATGCCCTTCTCCTTTTCCAGCCGACGGCATTCACGTTCCAGCAGCTCGGTCATCTCCGGACGGTCCGCCGAAAACAGCAGGATCAGGGTAAATTCGTCGGCCAGTTGCGTCATACTGGTTTCTTCGAGATTGCAGCCGTTGTCAAACAGGATGCGGGTGACATCCGCGACGATTCCCGGACGATCCTCACCGAACGCGGTCATGATGAAGCGATTTTCCATTCCTTCCTCCTCTTGCAACGATCCCCCGGCTCCTGCCGGGCACAGCAGTTCTAACGTCGGGAATTCTTCGGCGTAAGCTGTTTCAGATAACGATAAAAATCGGAATCGGTGGAAATAACCAGTCGGCCGTTCTCCCGGATCGTCTTTTTGTAGGATTCAAGGGTTCGCAGAAAGGAGTAGAATTCCGGGTCCCGATTGTAGGCACCGGCATAGATCGCCGCCGCCTCGGCGTCCGCCTTGCCGCGTATTTCAAGAGCCTTGCGCAACGCCCCGGAGGTAATGCCCTTCAGCTCACGGTTCATCCGGCCGAGGATCTCGGCCTGTTCGCCCTCCCCTTCGGAGCGGTACTTGGCCGCTACCTTCTTGCGCTCGTTGATCATCCGCTCGTAGACCCGCTTGCGGACCTGTTCGACATAATTGATGCGCTTGATCTGCACGTCGATCAGTTCGATGCCGTATTCCGGGGTACTGGCCTGGGCCTTGGTCAGCAGGCCGGCAAGGATCTCCTCTCGCCCGACCAGTTGTTCGGGACGGACCTCGACCCCTTCGACGACAAATTTTTCCGCTTCCTGCTTCTGGGGCTTGTAATCTTTGCCGCGCACCAGTTCAACCAGCAGCCGTTCGGAAACCGCGTCCCGGACCACCGAGTCGATAATGTCATCCAGACGGCTCTGGGCGCCCCGTTCCGTGGCCACGGTCTTGAAAAAAACCAGCGGGTCAACGATCCGCCAACGAGCGGTGGTATCCACCCAGATAAACCGCTTGTCCTTGGTCGGAATCTGGTTGGGATCACCGTCCCATTTCAGAATCCGTTTTTCAAACCTGTTGACGTTCTGGATAAAGGGAATCTTGAAATGCAGACCGGGCGTGCTGACATCACCGACCGGCTTGCCGAACTGGGTGACAATCGCCTGCTCGGCTTCATTGACAACGTAGAGACTGCTGCTGGCCAGGATAACGGCCAGCGCCACGACAACAATCAGAATCGGGGTTTTCATTTGCCGCCCCCTTTCGTTTCCGCGCGCAGCGGCAGCAGCGGGAGCGCTCCGGTACCGTCTCCGTCCATGATATAGATCTCCTTCAATCGGGGCAGCACCTCTTCGAGGGTCTCAAGATAGATTCGTCTGCGGGTTACTTCCGGTGCCTTGTGGTATTCGGTCAACAGCGCCAGGAAACGGTCGGTTTCGCCGCGCGCCTTGTTGATCCGTTCGACCGCGTAGCCTTCGGCTTCCTGCAGTGTTCTCTTGGCCGTGCCACGCGCCTTCGGGACCTCGCGATTGAACTGTTCACGGGCCTGGAAAATAAGACTCTCCTTCTGCTGTTCGGCCTCGTTGACCTCGTTGAAAGCTGCCTTGACCTGGTCCGGCGGAGTCACATCCTGGAACTTGACGGTGACAATGCGCACGCCGATGTCGTAGTCGTTGAGGATCTTCTGCAGATCCTTCTGGATTTCGGTCGCCAGCTGCGCGCGTTCAGTGGTCAGAACCGCGCTGACATTGGAATTGCCGATCACCCGTCGCACCATCGCTTCGGACAGGTCGCGAATGGTTTCAACCGGGTCCTTGATGCGGAAAACATACTTGAACGGATCGGCGACCTGGTACTGCACGATCCACTCGACATCGCTGACGTTGAGGTCCCCTGTCAAGGTCAGGGCTTCCTCCTCCAGCCCCCGCTTGGTGTAGGTCGTCCGCACACCGGGGTTTACGGTCCGGAATCCGAACTCGGCCTTGAGAACCCGTCCGGTTTTCACCAGGTAGACCTGATCGATACCGAAGGGAAGCTTGAAATGAAGTCCCGGCTCGGTATAACCGGCAAATTTGCCCAGCCGCAGCAGGACACCGGTCTCCTCGGTATCGACCTCGTAGAAGCTGTTGAAGACGCCGAAACCGAGTACCAGCAGCACGATGACAATCAGCAGCTCCTTTTTCGGTCGGAAATTATTCTTGAGATGCTTGCCGATCTCGACAACTTTCTTTTCAAACTCATCGCCGGGAGAACCCTGGCCCCAGTCGCTCATAAATGCCCCGTGTCGTTGGAGGTTGTCGGTCGTCCGGGAGACCTGGTCTCCTGGTCGAATAAAGCGTCAATCGCTTCAAAATCAAAGCGCTTTTCAGCCAGTTCACTGATCAAAGCTATTTTGTGAGTATCTTCCGCGGTCAGCTTGGAAACATCTTCCTTGATGATTTCAAACACCCTGGTCGATGTCCGCCCGGCACGCATGTACGGAATGCCGCTGGTTTCGATGATCTGCTGGGAGATGTCGCTGACCTCACCCGTTCCGGGAATGATGATCCCGGCCAGTTTGGCGCGCCATGCGGGGATCTGGTAGAGGTTCGCCAGGGTGACGATCAACTCATCCCGACTGCTGTTGACAATAACCAGTGTTGAGTCCTGCAACAGACCCGCGACCCGCTGGGCGCTGGCCGCGCCGAGCTGGACGTGATGGACGATCCGCTGCGCCTCCTCCTCGTCAGCATGCAGCTCGATATCGAGAACCCCGGCAATCCGCCGCAGGGTCGGGTTGGCCAGAATCGGCTGGTAATTGAAACCACCGATCAACTTGAGAGTATGGTCGGCAAAAGCGCGTTCCAGGTAATTCAGGGTCCGCTCGCGCTTGTCAGGTATGATTTTATTCACCAGCACGGCCCTGACCTCGACCTGTTCTTTCTCGAACAAGGCCAGGTTCATGCAGACGCTGTCGACCACGTTACCGAGTCCGCCGCCGGTCACCAGCATCACCGCCGCGCCGGATTCCGCGGCCAGGCGGGCGTTGTTGCAGCCGAGCAGCGAACCGACGCCCGGATGACCGGCGCCTTCGATAATCAGGAAATCATTTTTGGCGTCAAGTTCCTCAATCGCCTCAATCATCCGTTCGGCGATCAGGTCGCGGTCAATCTTACCGTCCAGAACGCGGCGGGTATCCCCCGGCTGCAGCACGAAGGGAGACATCAGCCGCAGATCGTCTTCAAGCCCGAAAACCCGCGCCATGACCACCGCGTCCTTGTCGGCGCTGATGCCGCGGTAAAGCACCGGCTTCGGCCCGATCGGCTTGATAAAACCGACCCGCGGATACTTTTTGCGGGCCATATGCATCAATGACAGGCTTGTGGTGGTTTTGCCGCTGTTCTGGCCGGTCGCGGCAATGAAAATTTTACGAGCCATAAACAGCTCATCCTTCCAGGCTGTCCGATAGTGACGGTTTTGGGTATAGATGCAGTGTACCACTACGGACAAAGAAGTTTTTATAATTCGGCACGGAAATCTGGAACCGGCATGAACCCGCTGATTCAGATGGAATCCCGGGAGATATTCAGCAGCCGCAACCGCAATTATGACAGACCCGAAGGTTTTCATCCTCGGGGCGGATCATTTCCGGCGCGAAAGCGACGCGGTTGATCCCTCGCCGGATATCTTCGATCAGGTCGCAGTCACGACTCGGTCCGATGATATGTCCGAGGCAGAGGTTGGAAATCCCGTCGGCCGGAGAACGAAGGCGAATACTGTTGAGCAGATCGCCGTACCCTCGAACTTCAATGGTCCGGCTGTTGTCATCGACAATCCGCAACCGCACACCCAGCCCGGCCAGTTCCTCCCCCTGAGATTCAAGCCGGGCGTTGATCGCGGCACGATCGACCTCGTACGACCAGGTCTCTGTTTCAAAGCAACAGGGATAGAAGGCAACCGTCACCTCTTTACGCATCAGCCCTGCTCCAACCAGTCCACCGAACCGCATCCCAGGCGCAGGATTTCAGGTTGATCATTCACCAGGCTGATCACGGTCGAAGGTTTGCTGTTGAGGATGCCGCCGTCGATCACCAGGTCGAGCTTCCTGCCGAGACTCTCTTCGATATCGGCGGGATCCTGAAGAATTTCGTCACCGGCCAGGTTGGCGCTGGTCGTTACCAGAGGATGACCGAGTTCACGGACGATCGCGGTGGCAATGGGATTGTCGGGAATCCGGATGCCAACCGTTTTCTGCCGGGTCACCAGCAGATCGGGAACCACGCGGCTCGCCTCAAGAACAAAGGTATAGGGGCCCGGCAGGTGGCGTTTCATCAATTTGAAAGCGAAATTGCTGACCCGGGCATAGTTGGCAACCTCGGAGAGGTCGGAACAGATGAAGGAAAAGGGTTTGCGGGCATCCCGCTGCTTGATCTGGTAGATCTTCCTGACCCCTTTTTTGTTGAAGATATCGCAACCGATCCCGTAGATCGTGTCGGTGGGATAGGCAATCACTCCGCCACGGGTCAGTGTCTCGACAACCCGGCGGACGAGACGGAGTTGTGGAGTTTCAGCGTTAATGGGCATCAGCATGATCGGGACTCCTGACTTTGGATATCGTCTGAATCAGGTGTGAGAATACACTGATTAACCGGCGTCTGCAACAACCGCCACCTCCACGCGACAGGGGTCAGAGCAGGTAACGCAGTCCTTCAAGAGTCCGCAGCTCGGCATAGATGGCCTCCATCTGGTCACGGCTGCTCACTCGGACGGTGATGGTCGCGCAGATATAGCGACCGCCGGAGCTGGTCCGCGAACGCAGGGCCTCCCGGCCCACCGGAATCACCCGGCTGACCGCCTGCAGAACCTCGCGGAAGAAGCTCTCCTCACACGCCGTCTCACCGAAGGCTTTGAACTGGAAATCACAGGGGAAATCAAACAACTCTTCCGGGGAATCCACCTGACCCACGATCACACCTCCCTGCGAATACCGGTATGACCGAAACCACCATCGGCCCGTTCACTGTCGTTCAGCTCGGCAACTTCGACCAGCTCCACCTGGACAACGGGAGCGATCACCAGCTGGGCGATCCGGTCGCCGCTGCTGATTCGAATCGACTCCTGGCCGAGATTGATCAACAGCACCCCGATTTCACCGCGGTAATCGGAATCAATTGTTCCCGGCGCATTGACCATGCTCAGGCCATGGCGCAGGGCGAGACCGGACCGTGGACGAACCTGGCCTTCGAAACCGGGAGGGATTTCCAGCGCCAGGCCGGTGCGCACCAGGCAGCGTTCACCGGGCGTCAGCAGCAGGCTCCCGTCAACGACGGCATGCAGATCCATACCGGCGGCCCCGGCGGTCATGTAACACGGCAAAACGGCATCGGGATGCAGACGGAGACAACGAACAACAGGTGATGACACGAAAACCTCTCAGTCTAACCTGAATCAGTGAGTTCATGCCGGATGAAGAGTGCAAGTGCTTGGCCTGAATGAGGTTTTCAAAAATTTAAGGCGCACCCATAGGTTCGCTGATGATTTTTGAAAAACGCAGGCAGGCCAATGACTTGTGCTATTCGTTGGCAATGTACTCACTAATTCGGGTCTAAGCTTAAATCGAACATCGGAAAACCGCTCACCTCCAGTTTGCCGAGAAACTGCAGGTTGAGACTCCGGTTGGTGAAAAGTTCGGCGGCCAGTTGACGCACATCCTCCGCGGTCACCCGGTCAAACTGTTCAATAACGGTGTCAATTTCAAGTTGTCCACCGAGATAATACTGATTTTTGGCCAGTCGGCTCATCCGGTTGTCGGTGCTTTCCAGGGAAAGAATCAGGTTGCCCTTCAACTGCTCACGGATGTCATGGAGCAGGTCATCTTCAACCGGCTCTTCCTTGAGGCGCCGCATTTCCGCCAGCACCAGGCGGATGGCATCCGCTGAATCGGTCGGCGACGTGGCGGAATAGACCACCTGGCAACCACTGTCGACATGACAGTTGAGGTAACTGTAGACAGAATAGGCAAGTCCGCGTTCCTCGCGGATCACCTGAAAAAGGCGGGAACTCATGCCGCCGCCGAGTATGGCGTTGAGCAAAAAACCGGCAAAACGGTCGGGATGGTTCTGCGGCAATGCCCTGGTCCCGAGGCAGAAATGAACCTGTTCCAGATCCCGATGTTCAAGACTGACCCGACGTTGGGGTTCAAATCCGCCGCCGCCGGCGGGAAGGGAGCCGGCAGGCAGACTCCCAAGCAACCGTTCAACATCATTGAGAAGGAGATCGTGATTGACCGCCCCCGCGGCGCAGACCATCAGGTTTCGACCGACGAAACGCTGGTCGCGATAGTCGATCAGCTGCTGTCGCTGCAACCCGGAAACGGTTTTCGCCGTGCCGGCCGTCGGCAGACCGAGCGGATGTTTTTTCCAGAACAGCTGGCAGAAAAGATCATGGATGCAATCCTCGGGAGCATCCTCCACCATGTGCAGTTCCTGGAGAATAACCTTCCTTTCTTTTTCCACCTCTTCGGGATCGAAGGTCGAATCGAGGATGATGTCAGCCAGCAGATCAAGCGCCATGGGCAGCTTGTCTCCCATGACCTTGGCATAAAAACAGCTGAATTCACGCGTGGTGAAGGCATTGAGAAAACCACCGACCGCGTCGATCTCCCGGGCGATGGCACGAGCCGTGCGACGGGTCGTCCCCTTGAACAACATGTGTTCGACAAAGTGAGCGACGCCGTTGTGCTCAAAAGGTTCGTGCCGGGAACCATTCGCGACCCATAAACCTATGGATACGGAATGGACTCCCGGCACGTATTCGGTAATGACCCGCAGGCCATTCTGCAGCGTCGTGGACTGAATCATGTCCCGCCGCTGATATTACTTCTCTTCCGGGGCGGATTCGCCGAGGGCTTCCTTACGGGAGAGCTTGATTTTACCCTGGCGATCGATGCCGATGCATTTGACCAGCACCGAGTCCCCTTCCTTGAGGATGTCGGTCACGGCCTTGACCCGCTCTTTGGCGAGTTCGGAGATATGCACCAGGCCGTCGGTTCCGGGAATAATTTCGACGAAAGCGCCGAATTCCATGATCCGCTTGACTGTCCCCTGGTAAAGCTTGCCGACTTCCGGCTCTTCGGTCAGGTCGCGAATCATTTTCTTGGCAGCCTCGGCGGCGGCGGCATCGGAGGAGAAGACCTTGACTTTGCCGTCGTCCTCGATGTCGATCTGGCAGCCGGTCGCCTCGATGATGCCGCGGATGGTCTTGCCGCCGGAACCGATGACGGTGCGCACCTGCTCGGGCTTGACCTGGACGATGGTGATGCGCGGAGCGTTTGGCGCCAGTTCGGTACGCGGAGCCTGCAGCGCTTCAGCCATCTTGCCGAGAATATGAATCCGGCCTTCTCGGGCCTGTTCCAGCGCCTGTTTCATGATCGCCTTGTCGACCCCGGTGATCTTGATGTCCATCTGCAGGGCGGCGACGCCGTCTTTGGTGCCGGTCACCTTGAAGTCCATGTCGCCGAGATGATCCTCGTCACCGAGGATATCGGAGAGAATGGCGATATCGTCCCCTTCCTTGATCAGGCCCATGGCGATACCGGCCACCGCGTCCTTGGTGGGTACGCCGCCGTCCATCAGAGCGAGGGAGGAACCGCAGACGCTGGCCATCGACGAAGAGCCGTTCGACTCGAGAATGTCGGAAACCAGGCGGATGGTGTAGGGGAAATCGTCATGCTCCGGCAGGATCTTGGCAACCGACCGCTCGGCCAGCATGCCGTGACCGATCTCGCGCCGGCCGGGGAAGAGCCGCATGCTGGTCTCACCGACGCAGAACGGCGGGAAATTGTAATGCAGCAGAAATTTCTTGAATTCCATGCCCTGGATATTGTCCATCCGCTGCTCGTCCATCGAGGTGCCGAGCGCCACCGCCACCAGCGCCTGGGTTTCCCCACGGGTGAACAGCGCGCTGCCGTGGGCGTTGGGGAGTACGCCGACTTCACAGCTGATGGGGCGCACGGTGGTCATGTCGCGACCATCGATCCGCACTTTCTCTTTAGTGACCATCTGCCGCACCAGACGTTTGGCGATGGCACCGAGGATGTTGCCGATCTCATCAGAGCGGCCCTCGTAGGCTTCGGCAAGGGCTTCCTTGACATCAGCCTTGACCTGGTCGATGGCGGCGTAGCGCTCCTGCTTGGTCTGGATGCGCACCGCCTCGGCGAGACGGGCTTCGGCCAGCTCGACAACCTTCGCTTCCAGTTCGGCGTCGACCTCGGCGACTTCAAAGGGACGCTTCTCGTTGCCGACCAGCTGCTGCAGCTTGAGCTGCAGGTCGATCAGCGGCTGCAGGGCCTCGTGACCGAAG
Source organism: Geothermobacter hydrogeniphilus (assembly GCF_002898515.1). Taxonomy (GTDB): domain Bacteria; phylum Desulfobacterota; class Desulfuromonadia; order Desulfuromonadales; family Geothermobacteraceae; genus Geothermobacter_A. Next base: position 105,535 of record NZ_PPFX01000005.1, read on the forward strand.
AAGATCGCTTCAAGCATCTCATCTTCGGAAATCAGGTCGGCCTCGCCTTCAACCATCATCACCGCGTTGCGCGAACCGGAAACGACGATTTCGATGTCGCTCTCCTGCTGCTGTTCCAGGGTCGGGTTGGCGATCAGCTTCCCGCCGACACGGCCGACGCGCACGGCGGCGATCGGACCCTCGAAGGGAATATCGGACACGACCACGGCGGCCGAGGCCCCGACCATCGCCAGGGTATCGGGATCGTTGACGCAGTCGGCCGAAATGACGGTCGGCATGATCTGGGTTTCGAACAGGTAACCCTTGGGAAAGAGCGGCCGCATCGGACGATCGATCAACCGGCAGATCAGGGTTTCACGCTCCGTCGCGCCGCGTTCGCGGCGGAAAAAGGAGCCGGGAATCTTGCCGGCGGCATAGAACTTTTCCTGGTAATTGACGGTCAGGGGAAAGAAATCCTGACCTTCGCGCATTTTTCGCGCCGAGACAACCGTACAGAGCACCTTGGTGCCACCATAACTGATGACCACCGCTCCGTCGGCCTGACGAGCCATTTTTCCTGTTTCAAGGGACAGCGGTTGTCCATTGAATTCTACTTCTACCTTGTGATAGGCCATGTGAGTTCCTCCTCAAGCCTGTTGGGGCATCGATCGATGAAAAGGCAGGTTCTTCGTCGCGGACAAGGACCGGCTGAAGGAGGATGGCCTGAGACAGAATTCGTGCCGCAATGTCGCGACAGCAAACCCTCTCTTAGGACAACCTCCACCGAACCCAAAAAAAACGAAGGGCAACCGCCCTTCGCCCAGACGAAGAACCTGTTGCCCGATCAGCGACGGATGCCGAGTTCCTTGATAATCGTCCGATAACGCTCAACATCCTTTTTCTTCAGGTAGTCGAGCAGACGACGGCGTTGACCGACGATCTTCAGCAGGCCACGTCGGGAATGATGATCCTTCTTGTGGGTGCGGAAATGATCCGTCAGATAGGTGATGCGCTCAGAAAGCAGGGCGATCTGGACTTCGGGAGACCCGGTGTCACCCTCGTGCTTCTGGAATTTGTTGATGATTTCCTGTTTACGTTCCGTGGCGAACACGTTGCCACCTCCTTCTTACGTGATGTGTTGATTCATGCCGGCCATACCGGCGTTCAGAGTACCGGACCTTTTAACACAAAACCCCCGGCCTGTAAAGCACGGAGAGCCTGCCCGTTCAGGTATTAAACACCTTGCAGAGCTCAAAATCACCCCTTTTCTCCCGTTCGCGAGCTGGCGCGAACCGGGCCATCGCCAGTAGTTGTCCCTCGGTGGCCAGGCAGACCAGTTCGCCGGCCTCGGGCGGACGGTCGAAAGCGACATCCACGGCGGCCGGAGGCACGCCATGGGCCAGACGCTGCCGCGCGGAGCAGGACAACTGTCCCACCGGATATCCGGACATGGCCTGCAGCGGACTCAACAGGCGCGGATGGGGAGTGCTCCAGTCCCAGGTTTCAATCGTCTCCAGCGGCAGGGCGTCATCCAGGCTGAAGGGGCCGCTGGCCAGGCGCCGCAACGCCGTCAGGTGTGCCCCGCAGCCGAGCTCGCGGCCGATGTCATCGGCCAGGGTCCGCACATAGGTTCCCTTGGAACAATAGACCTCGAAACTGACATCGTCACCCTCGACCGCCAGCAGCTTCAGCTCGCGGATCTCAATCTGCCGGGCCTTCCGTTCGACCTCGGCTCCCCGGCGGGCGAGCTTGTACAGAGGAACTCCGTCACGCTTGAGAGCTGAATACATCGGAGGAACCTGCATGACAAGGCCGGTGTGGGCGGCAAAAACCTCATCCAGCCGGTTGTGGATCCCGTCATCCGGACGGGTCTGCGCGATCACCCTGCCGGTCTTGTCGAGAGTGTCGGTGGCGATGCCGAGACACATGACGGCCCGATAACGTTTCCAGTCGCCGAGCAGGTATTCAAGCAGCCGGGTCGCGTCCCCGACCGCCACCGGCAGCAGTCCTGTGGCGAACGGGTCGAGAGTGCCGCCGTGTCCGACCCGTTTGATCTTCAGGGAACGACGCACACGTCGGACAACATCGAAGGAACTGAGCCCCTCGGGTTTATCGATCAGCAGTAGTCCGGTCATTGATTGGGGAGCAGTTCACCGAGACGTTCAAACACCTGTCGGCGGATGGCAGCAGCGGTCCCTTTAAGCAGGGCGCCGGCTGCATTGTGGTGCCCGCCACCACCGAACTCGCGGGCCAGGGCCCCGACATCAACATGTCCCTTGGAACGAAACCCGACCTTGAATTGTCCGGCATCGACCTGGCGGAAGAAAACCGCCACTTCGACCCCTTCGATGGAACGGGGATAATTGATGAAGCGATCGGTATGCTCGGCCGTCGCTCCGGTTGCGGCGAGCATCTCGCCGGTCACCGTCAGAGCGGCAAAACGACCGCAGGGAGAAACCTCCAGGGTCTGCAATGCCAGACCGAGCAGCTTCAGGCTCACCTCTTCCTGGCTTTCATAGAGACCGGAGGCCACCTTCCAGGGATCGACGCCCATCGCCACCAGCTTTCCGGCGACCTCGAAACTCTCCGGGTCCGCATTTGAGTAACGGAAGGATCCGGTATCGGACAGAATGGCGGTGTAGATACAGAGCGCGACCGGATAATCGATGGCGTAGCCGAGTTCGTTCAGCAGGCGGTAAATCAGGATGCCGGTGGCGCTGGCTTTGACATCAACATAGTTGATTTCACCAAAGCTTTCGGAGTGGGGATGGTGATCGATATTGACCAGTCGGGCGCAGCGGTCACGCAGTTCGGTCCCGGCACGACGCAACTCTCCGGCATCAAGCACCAGTCCAAGGTCAAAGGAACGCCCGGCCGGCAGCTCACGGATCAACGCGTCACTTCCCGGAAGAAAACGCAGATCACCGGGAACCTCGTCGCGATTGTAGGCAACCACCTCTTTGCCGATTTTTTTCAGGGCGTTGTAAAGGGCGAGCGTGGAGGATATCGCATCTCCGTCCGGACTCGAGTGAGAGGCGATCAGGATAGAGTGGCTGCTGTTGATCAGTTCACTTATCTTCTGCAGCATCATCCCGGTCTTTGTTGACATCCCGGATCAGGGATTCGATGTGGTTTCCGTAGGCGATCGACTTATCGTACTGGAAAACAATCTCCGGCACGGTGCGCAGATGCAGAACCCGTCCGAGCTGTCGGCGGATGAACCCGGCGGCACTCTGCAGGGCACGACCGGAGTCCTTCTGTGCCGCCTCGTCACCAATCACCGTGTAATGGACCTTGGCATGCTGCACATCCCTGCTGACATCAACGGCGGTGATGGTGACAAAACCGAGCCGGGGATCTTTCAATTCAAACTGGATCAGGCGCGAGATTTCCTGGTGCAGAACCTCGGCAACCCTTTGTGAACGCTGGAATTCCACGTAATATTTTTCTCCATTTAAAATCAACCGGCCTCGACAACTCCGGAGTAATGCAGCAATTCGAAATGCCTGAGACCGGTTTCCGCCAGGCCGGAACGGGCGATTTCCTCCTCCAGACAGTCGGCCAGCCGTTCAATCGGAGCAGATTCGACCCCGACCACAACGATACCGAGACCGGCCCGCTGCCAGCAATCCTGATGATCAACCTCGGCGATACTGATCGGAAAACGGTTGCGCAGCCGGGCAATCAGCTTTTTCAGCAGCCCGCGCTTCTCCTTCAGGCTCTGAGGGCCGTGCAGCAGCAGCTCCAGCCGCAGAATACCGACAACCATTCCCCAACCCCGTCCCTTCGCTCCGCGCGGCAGCAGAAGCCGCCGCAGCAGGCATCAGTCAAGCGTGGTTGCAATCTCTTCGATTTCGAAGGCTTCAATGATATCACCGACCTTGACATCATTGTAGTTCTCCAGCCCGATACCGCATTCGTAACCGGCCTGAACTTCGCGGGCGTCATCCTTGAAACGCTTGAGGCTGTTGAGCTTGCCTTCCCAGATGACCACGCTGTCGCGCACCAGGCGAACCTGGGCGTTGCGAGAAACCTTGCCGTCAAGGACGTAGCAGCCGGCAACGGTGCCGACCTTGGATACGTGGAAGGTATCACGGACTTCGACGCGACCGAGGGCGACTTCCTTAAGGGTCGGCGCCAGCAGACCTTCCATGGCGCTCTTCACGTCCGCCACGGCATCGTAGATGATGCTGTAAAGGCGGATATCGACCCCTTCGTGCTCGGCCAGGCTTGCGGCCTTCGGTTCGGGACGGACATTGAAGCCGATAATGATCGCGTCGGACGCGGTCGCCAGAGTGACATCGCTCTCGATGATGCCGCCGACCCCGGTATGAATGACCACCAGTCGGCAGATATCGTTGGAGAGCTTGACCAGCGCATCCCTGACCGCCTCGACGGAACCCTGAACGTCGGCCTTGAGAATGACCTTGAGTTCCTTGACATCCCCTTCCTGGAGACGGGCGTAAAGCTGGTCAAGAGACACCTTGCTGGTTTTGGCCAGCTCGGCTTCGCGCTGTTTCTGGGCGCGATGCTGGGCAACCTCCTTGGCCGCCTTTTCATCATCAAGGGCATTGAAGGTGTCACCGGCGTCGGGAACGCCCGAAAGGCCGGTCACCTCAACCGGCGTCGAAGGTCCGGCCTCCTGAACCTGCTCGCCGCGGTCATTGGTCATGGTCCGCACCCGTCCGTAGTGAGCGCCTGACACCAGCGGGTCGCCGATGCGCAGGGTGCCCTCCTGAACCAGCAGGGTTGCCACCGGTCCGCGGCCCTTGTCGAGACGGGCCTCGACGATGGCACCGCAACCATGCTTATTGGCATTGGCCTTGAGATCGAGCACCTCGGCCTGCAGCAGGATCATCTCCAGCAGACCGTCGATATTGGTCTTTTCCTTGGCCGACACCTCGACAAAGATGGTATCACCGCCCCAGTCTTCAGGGACCAGTTCAAACTCGGTCAGTTCCTGCTTGACCTTCTCCGGGTTGGCGCCCGGCTTGTCGATCTTGTTGACCGCAACGATGATCGGCACCCCGGCGGCCTTGGCATGGTTGATCGCCTCGCGGGTCTGCGGCATGACGCCGTCATCGGCGGCCACGACCAGGATCACGATATCGGTCACGCTGGTCCCGCGGGCACGCATGGCGGTGAATGCCTCATGGCCGGGAGTGTCGAGGAAGGCGATCTTCCTGCCGTCCAGTTCAACGTCGTAGGCACCGATATGCTGGGTGATGCCGCCGGCCTCGCCGGCGATCACATTGGTCGCGCGGATGGCATCGAGCAGACTGGTCTTGCCGTGATCGACATGGCCCATGATGGTGACCACCGGCGGCCGCGGTTCGAGATCTTCAGGTTTGTCTTCACCGACAGCAGCCTTGTCGACGTTGAGGATGGTTTCCTCGTTGAAACCGACATTTTCGACCTCGTAGTTGAACTCCGAAGCGAGGATGGCGGCGGTTTCGTAATCGAGGGGATGGTTGATGGTCACCATATTCCCCTGGCTCATCAGTTCCCGGATCAGGTCATTGGCCTTGACCCCCATGCGCTTCGCCAGCTCGCCGACGGTGATGACATCGGAAATTCTGATCTTGCGCTTGATCGCCTTGGACACGGTGATTTCGGTCTTCTTCTGCTGCTTGCCGGAACGCTTGGCGCGACGATAACGGTCGGTCCGGTCCGGCTCGAAGACCTCCATGCGGGCGCGTTTGCTGCGACGTTCATGCCGATCGACACCCGCCGGACCATCGCCGCCCTTGCCCTTCTTCTTGCGTTTGTTGCGGGTTTCCTTGCCGCCGGGGATATCACCCACCGGCGCCGGCGCCGGACCGGGCGCGGGTCTTCCGGGACGGGCGGGGGCCCCCGGACGCCCCGGGGCATTGCCGGCAGGTCGGCGACCCGGCTGACCTCCGGAGGGACGCCCCTGACGACGCTGTTGCGGTGCCGCCTGCGGTAGTTCGACCCGGCCGAGGATCTTGGCGCGATTCGGGGAAGCTTTTTCAACCACGGCGGGCGCGGACGGCTCGGACGTCGCGGTTTCAGGCGCTGCCGACTTTTCCGCGGCAGCGGGCGCGGCACTCTCGACCTCGACCTCGGCCTTACCCTCGACCTTGGCTTCAGCCTTGCCCCCGGTCTTGACCGTTTTCTCGGTGGACGCCTCCGGAGCAGCCTCAACCGCCGGTTCTTCAACAGTCGGCTCAACGTCAATCTGCGGGGCGGAATCGGTCGTTGCCGGTGCCGCTTCTTCAGCGGCAGTGGCAGCAGCGGACGACGCGTCGGCGGCAGGCGCTTCAGGCGCAGCCGCGGCGGTTGCCGCTTTATCGACGGACTCGGGTTCGGCAACCGGCTCCGGCTTGGGCTCCGGCTTGGGAACCTCCTTGCGACGGCGGCGAATCAACCCCGAGGAGATGCGGCGTTCCTCGATGATGGCCGGTTTTTCCTCGGCCTGTTCTCTGCCGGCTTCAAACTTCTGCACGGCATCTGCTTCGAGCACACTCATATGCGTCTTCGCCTCAATGCCGGCATCCTTGAGCCTGGCCAGCAGATCCTTGTTCTCGAGCCCGAGCTTCTGCGCCAATTCGTAAACCCTGATCTTTGACATTAACAATCCCCTGCAATCTGATCGTATCTTGAAAACTCGTACAGCAGTTTTTCAGCTATCGGCCCCGACCTCAAGGCCAGAACACTACGTTCCGCTCGTCCACACAGGACGCCCAACCGGCTCTTGTCAAGCCAGTCCGGCTGTCTGACAGGTCTGTTACCGGCAGCGAGACAGACCTTGTTGCCGATTCCGGCCGAAACATCCTTCGCCAGCAGCACCAGGGCGATATCGCTACCCCGCTGCAGTTCACCAAGGACAAGATTGCTGCCGCCGACTCCCTGGCCGGCCTTGCGCGCCATGCCGATGAGATTGTCGATGGTCTGACGCTGCTGATCGGCAACCCGGGCCAGCAACTGCTGACCATCAACACGCAACTCGCGCTTGAAGGAACGACTGAACCCGCCTTTCGCTGCGGCCTGCAGCAGACATTGCCGGCGGGCGCAGACATAGGCTCCGCGGCCCGGAAGCTTGCGCCGGTAGTCGACCAGCAAGGTTCCGTCCGGGGCCGGGACAAAACGGATCAGGCGGTGCTGATCGAAGGTCTCACGACATCCGAGACAGGTCCGCTGCGGCTTGTGCCCGGCGGCCACCAGCGACCTACTCCTGCTCCCCGCTGCCGGCGTCATCGTCCTCCGCCGCGGCGAAAACGCCGAGTTCCTGGAGTTTATCCAGCAGTTCCTGCTTGCTCATGCCGCTGCGTCCGGCGAGCTTGTGTTCCTTGGCCAGTTCATACAACTGATCACGGCTCAACTCGGCGGGATCGGTTACGGTGGTCGGCTCGGCAGCGGTGTCCTCAGCCGCGACATCGGCCACAGCCTCTTCCTCAACCGCGACATTGTCGAAATTGGCGTTCTCGATCTCTTCTTCGAGCTCGGCTTCAGCGGCCCGGGTCTCACTCTTGATATCGATCTTCCAACTGGTCAAACGGGCAGCCAGGCGAACATTCTGCCCCTTCTTGCCGATGGCCAGGGAAAGTTGATCATCCGGGACAATGACCTCCAGCGCCTGTTCCTCGTTGTCAACATAGACCCGCGTCACCTCGGCCGGTGACAGAGCGCTGCAGGCGAAACGGGCGATATCGGGAGTCCAGGGAATGATGTCGATCTTTTCACCGCGCAATTCGGAGACAACATTCTGCACCCGGGAACCACGCATCCCGACACAGGCGCCGACCGGATCGACATCGGAGTCGTGGGACACCACGGCGATCTTGGCGCGACTGCCCGGCTCACGGGCGACACCGACAATTTCGACGATACCCTCGCTGATCTCGGGAACTTCGGTCTTGAACAGGGAAGCCACCAGACCGGGAGCGGTACGCGAGAGAATGATCTGCGGCCCCTTGGTCGACATGCGGACATCGGCGACATAGGCCCGAACCCGATCCCCCTGGCGATAGTTCTCGCGCGGCACCTGCTCACGATGCGGCAGCAGGGCCTCGGCACGACCGAGATCGACGATCAGGTCGCCACGCTCGTAACGTCGCACGATACCGTTGACCAGTTCCCCGATCCGGTCCTTGAACTCGTTGAAAATCCCTTCCCGCTCGGCTTCCCGGACCTTCTGGATAATAACCTGCTTGGCGGTCTGGGCGGCAATGCGGCTGAACCCGGTGGCGTCCATCTTCATACCGAGAGAGTCGCCGATTTCAACCTCGGGATCGATCTCGCGTGCTTCTTCGATATCGATTTCCCGGTAGGAATCTTCCACCTCGTCAACCACGGTCACGAACTCGAACAATTCGACCTCGCCGACCTCATCGTTGAACTGCGCCTCAAGGTCACGGGTATTGCGGTATTTCTTGTTGGCGGCCGAGAGGATGGCGGCCTCCAGGGCTTCCACGAGGACGGACCGGTCAATGCCCTTGTCCTTGACCACCTGGTCAATAATCTGGTTCAGGTTCTGCTCCATCAATATCCCCCTGTATCAGGACTGTCTTTTGTTCTCTGTCAGAATTGCGGGTCGAGATTGGCTTCCGCCAACTCGTCATAACGGAAAGTCACTTCACCGCCCCGCTTGTCCTGCTGGGCAATGGTCAGGCTCTCACCGTCAGCCCGCTGCAGGATACCGCGAAAGGTCTTCCGGGCGTGGCCGCGATGATCCGGGTCGAGAGGGTCCCGACTTTTGACCCGGATCCGCTCACCGACAAAACGCGCGAAATCGGCGGCTTTTTTCAGCGGCCGATCGAGTCCCGGCGATGAAACCTCAAGCCGGTAAGCATGCGGAATCAGGCCCTCGACCTCAAGCAGCGGATCAACTTCACGGCTCAGATCGGCACAATCATCAAGGGTCACGCCGCCCGGCTTGTCGATGAACAGGCGCAGAAACCAGTCCGAGCGCTCCCGCTTGTATTCAACATCGACCAGTTCCAGGCCGAATTCTTCGATAATCGGGGCTACCAGCTCGGCAACCCGCTCTGTCATGACTTGCTGTACCACCCGTATCCCCAAAATAAAAAAAGCGAGCTGAAAGCTCACTTTTCGAGTGAACGGTAAAACCTGACATGTCTTAGCATGAAGGGACTGAAAGTGCAAGAGAAAAAGCTCCCGCGGGACCTGTTATCCGGCTTCGATCAGGGAAAGACTTTCAAGGTGATAGGTCTGCGGGAAGAGGTCGGCGGCGCGGGCGGAGAGCAGCCGGTAACCCTGGCCGAGCAGGGGATTCAGATCACGGGCCAGAGTCATCGGATCGCAGGAGATGTAAAGGATTCGCCGCGGGCGGTGGCTCAGCAGCGCGCGCGTGACTTCCCGGGCGCCGCCGCGGGGCGGATCAAGAACGACCAGATCGTAGGTCGTGTCGGCTTGACGCAGGAAGCGGGCGGCGTCGGCGACGAAAAACGCGGCATTGCCGATACCGTTGACCGCGGCATTCTTCCGTGCCTGCTCAATCGACGGCGCATGGGCTTCGACGCCGTCAATCCGGGCGACCCGCCTGGCCAGCGGCAGGCTGAGATTGCCCATGCCGCAGAACAGGTCAAGCACCCGCTCGTCTCCCTGCAGCCTGAGCATCTCCAGGGCGGCGGCGACCAGTTGCCGGTTCTGTTCGAGATGCACCTGGGCAAAACCGCCCGGCCCGTAACCGAGCCGGAGGGGCGGATCATCGACCCGGATCTCCAAGTCGGGCGGACCGACCAGCTGCCGCAGGGTCTGTTTGCGTCCCGACTGGGAAAAAAGCGCCCAGCCGGCGTCTTCCGCCGCCGCCCGCAACCGCGGCCCGGCGCCTGCCCCGGCGGGGGCGATATCATGGACCACCAGCCGCAGCCGATCATGGTCGTCACAACCGACGTCGACCTGCGGAACCCGGTCCGGGCGGGGGACCCGCGGCAGCAGGTCACGCAACCAGGGGAGAACCCGGTTGACGGCCTCGGCGGCAATCGGACAGTGATCGACGGCCTCAACGAAATGACTGCCGCGCCGATAGAAACCGATCGCAATCCCTTCCTTGAGAGCGTGACACTTGAACTGTACTCGGCTGCGATAATTCCAGGCCTGCCGCGCGGCGAGCAGGGGCTGCAGCGGCAACGCGTCACGCCGCAGCTGACGCCTGAGAATGTCGCTGAACAGGCGTTCCTTCCAGTGCTGCTGGGTCTGTTCATCGAGATGCTGCCAGTGGCAACCACCGCAGCGGCCGAAAACCGGGCAGCGCGGCCGGCACCGGCCTTCACCGGCTTCGAGCAGCTCCACCAGTTCGCCGCGCAGATAACGCCGTCGCCGCTCGGTCACCCGGCAGCGCACCAGATCGCCCGGAGTCGTCAGCGGAATGAAGACCGCCTGCCCCTGATGACGGCCGACCCCGTCACCACCGAAGGCGAGGCTCTCGATGCGGACCTCGATCATCAGCGTCCCGCGATCGTCAGCGGGTGGACTCGATGCGCGCGCAATCGGCTTTCGACCAGCCGTCGGGGAAACTCGGGGTGGCGCAGATAGGGTCCGGCGCTGCTCAGAAAGGCATCGATCATCCGACCGCGCACGGCCTCGACATCGGCCCCGGCGACCCCCATCCGTTCAAGGCTCTTTTCATAAACCACCCGCTCGCCCAGCCTGCGCCGGGCACGGTCAAACGCGCGTCGCGGGTCATCCTCGGCGGCAAACATCGCCTCCCGCAGCGGGACTTCGCAACGCACCAGGATCTTGATGCGATGATAGTCGCCGAAATAACGGTTGCCAAGATCGAAAAAGTCGAGCTTCAACCCACCTTCAAGGGGGATGCTGCGAAACGGTCCGGTTGCGGTCATCGTCTTTCACCCTTCACCACAGGATTTGCGCCTTTCCCCTTCGACCCAGTCGATCCGACTCCAGAGCCCCTGCAGGATGCGGACCTCGCGGGCGGAGAGCCCGGCCCGACCGAGAATCTGCCGGAAAGCGCGCAGGATATGATCAGGATTCTGCGGATCAAGAAATTCGATGTCGAGCAGCGTCCGGCGCATGTGACGAAACATCTGTTCAAGAGCCTCACCGGACGCGAGACGTTTGCCCCCGGCCGCCTTCCCCGCCAGTTCACCCCAGACCTTCTGCACCTCGTAGAGACAGACCGCCACGGCCTGGGCGAGGTTCATCGAGGCCACCGGCTCCCGGGTCGGAATGGTCATCAACCGCTGGCAGAGATCGAGTTCCTCGTTGTGCAGCCCCCGGTCCTCGCGGCCGAAGACCAGCGCCACCTGCCCGGCGGCACTCAACGGCAGAAAGTGCCGGGCCGCCTGATCCGGATGGAACAGGTTCTCCCGGTACTTGCCGAAACGACGGGTGGTGCCGATGCTGCAGGTGCAATCGGCGAGCGCCGTCGGCAGATCGGAAAAAACCTCCGCCCGCTCCAGCAGCGGAGCGGCCTTGACCGCCATCCGCCGGGAATCGTCACCGAGATGATCGACCTGCGGATTGACCAGCCGCAGACGACTGAGACCGAAATTGGCCATCACCCGACAGACCGAACCGATATTCAGTCCTCCCTGGGGCTCGACCAGGACCACCAGGATATTCTCCAGGCGGGCATTGACATCCTTCATCTGAAATCTCCAAGACAGGCCTGGGCCACGGCAATGGCGGCGATGGCCGCGGTTTCGGTCCGCAACAGACGGGGGCCGAGGCTGACGGGCTGGAAGCCGCGACGGACGGCCTCGGCCACCTCGGCATCGCTGAATCCACCCTCCGGACCGATCAGCAGCGCGAGGGATTCCGCACGGGACACCGCCAGCGCCTCTCCCATCTGTTGGGAACAGCCGCCCTCGTAGAGCATCAGCCGCAGGTCGGCACGACTTCCCATATCGAGCGCCTCGTTCCAACCGCAGCAGGTGTAGAGTTCCGGCAGTTCGGAGCGGCGGCATTGCCGCGCGGCGCGCAGCACCAGCTCCGGCCAGCGGTGCGACTTCTTCTGCCTGGCGTCCCGTTCGGCCAGGGAAATCGACCGCTCGGACTGGTAGGGGACGAGGCGGCCGGCACCCAGTTCAGTCGCCTTTTCCAGCACCAGCTCGAAACGTTCACGCTGCGGCAGGGCCTGAAAAAGGTCGATCCGCAGCGGTCCGGCCGGATTCCGTTTCAGAGGTTGAAACGGGACGACCCGCCAGCGCGCCCCGTCCCGCTCAAGCCGGCCCCGCCAGGCGGTCTGACGCGGATCGACGAAAGTGAGAATCTCTCCCGGCCTGGCCCGCCAGAGCCGCAGACGCTCAACGGCGGCGCCATCGAGGACAAGCGGCTCTTCGGCCACCGGGACCACGGGCAGCAGCAACCGGCTCGAATGACCACCGCTATTGCAGCATCTCGGGGGCAAAACCGGCCTCGCGGTAACGACTGAAGCGCTGTCGGGACTGCGCCGCCGCCCCGGGATCGTAGACCTCGGCAAAATCGATAACGATCTCGAAACGCCGCATGAATTCGAGTGAACAGTGCCCGCCCATGATCAGCACCTGGGCGGAGTTCGGGTTCTGTTCGCAACTGCCGATGACGACCGGTTCGGCATGGCACTCGACCGCGCCGTTGTCGTAGGCGTGGGGAACGAAAGAGCCTTTCTGCCAGCTCCACATGAAGCGGTCGAGGGTGACCCCCTGGTTTTCATCCATCACCGTCACCAGCACCCGATAGCCCTGGAGGTAGAAACGCTCGGCCAGTTCGCAGAGATGCCGGGCGCGTTCCGGCCGCTGAAGTTTGACGAAATAGGCTTTGGGCATAAGGCTTTCGATGTTAAAGCAAAACGGCAACGGTTCCGATATAATCAAATGAGAAATGCGTTTCTTCACAGCAGCAAAGGAGCCACCATGCGCAGATTCATTCTCCTGCTGATCCTTGTCGGTCTCACCGGCTGCGGACACGTGCTGTCGGAGCAGGCACGCAGCCGGGTCGACAGCGACGTCAACCTGGCCGAGGTTCGTGCTGATCCCGAGGCCTATCGGGGCAAAACCCTGCTGCTCGGCGGCGTCATCATGGGACTGGACAATGAACAGGAGGGTTCAGTCCTGGAGATCACCCCCTGGCGTCTCGACCGCTGGGGAGAACCGATCGACCTCGATGACGGCAGCGAACGCATCCTGGTTGAAAGCGACCGGCCGCTCGACCCGGCACGCTTTCTCACCGGCCGGATGATCACCTTCACCGCCGATGTCCGCGGTCAGCAGATCCGCTCCGACAACTACAGCGACCGCCGTTACCCTGTTTTCCATCTGCAGCGGGAATATCTCTGGGATACCCCTTTCCGCACCATGATTCATCCCGGTCCCAACCGCTACGCGCCGACCTACGTCGGACCGGACGCAAAACCGCGCAGCAACCCCTATGACCCGGGTTACTACGACGCGTATCCCTACACACCATATGATTTCCGCCCGGGACAGTTTTACTGACGGGAAGCGAATACCGCCGCGTCACCCAGGCTGAGCAAAAATGCCCAGATGCCAGGCGTCCGTACTCCCGCGGAATGAGGCGTACCGGAAGGTACGTCGTTGACGCGGGGGAACGGACAACGCCGCAGATGGGTGTTTTTCATCAGCCTGCTGAAACCTCACGTTCCAACAACCGCGGCAGCAGCTGATGGCCGACTTCAACCAGCCCGGTCGCGGCTGCTGACTTTTCGCTGTAGACCGCAGCGGTTTCTTCTTCCCCGCGACGCGAGTCGTAAAGCACGAAGGGAACCGGATCGGAAGTATGGGTCATTTTGCTGACCGGCGTCGGATGATCGGGCAGCACCAGCAGACGAAAATCATCCCCGCCGTTCAGTCCCTCCAGCACCCGGCCGACCACCTGGGCATCGAAATCCTCAATCGCCTGGATCTTGGCTTCCAGGTTTCCGGCATGAGCCGCCTCATCGGGGGCCTCAACATGCAGGTAGACGAAGTCGCGGCTCTTCAGAGCGGCAAGGGCGGCGTCAGCCTTGCCGCGATAATTGGTATCGATGTAACCGGTGGCACCGGGAACCTCGATGATGTCAAGCCCGGCATAGACACCGATGCCCTTGATCAGGTCGACGGCCGAGATCACCGCGCCGTTCAGGCCGTAGAGCTGCCGGTAATCGGCCAGTTGCGGTGCCCGCCCCTGTCCCCAGAGCCAGATCGAGTTGGCGGTCACCTCACCGGCCTCCTCGCGACGACGATTGAGCGGATGATTGGCGAGAATGATCTGCGCCTGGGTGGTGAGGTGAATCAGCTCTTCGGCCCCCTCCCCGCGCGGCAGGTGGTCGCCGACGCACTGATTGCTGATGTCATGCGGCGGCGTGCACTGCAGCCTGTCCTTGCCCCCCTTCCAGACCAGCAGATGACGGTAGGAAATACCGGGATGAAAGCTGAATTCATCATTCCCCAGATGGTCCTGGAGCGACGCGATCAGTTCACGGGCCTGGTCGGTAGGGATATGTCCGGCCGAGAAGTCCGACATGTAGAGGTGGGCGAAATGGGGCTCCAGATGCACCAGGTTGAGTCGGAAGGCGACATCTTCGGGAGCCAGTTCGACATGCATACTGGCGGCTTCGAGGGGAGAACGGCCACTGTAACAGTCGTGCGGATCGTAGCCGAACACCGACAAGTTGGCGACATCGCTGCCGGGATGAAAGCCGACCGGGACGGTTCGTGCCAGTCCCAGGGTGCCGGCGCCGGCCAGTCGGTCCAGGTGCGGCGTCGAAGCTTTTTCCAGCGGCGTCAGGCCGCCCAGTTCCTCCATCGGCTCGTCGGCCATGCCGTCACCGAGCAATACCAGGTATTTCATCTCTGTCCCCGTAGCGCGTCAACCGCGCGGATGATGTTTTTCATGCACCTTGCGCAGCCGCTCGCGGGTGACATGGGTGTAGATCTGGGTCGTCGCGATGTCGGCATGGCCGAGCATGGTCTGGACGGTCCGCAGATCGGCTCCATTTTCCAGCAGATGGGTGGCAAACGAATGGCGCAGGGTGTGTGGTGTAATGTTCTTGAAAATTCCCGCCTCGCGGGCGCGGCGCTTCATCATCTTCCAGAAGCCCTGGCGTGTCAAGCCCCGCCCGGATCGGTTGAGAAACAGCGCCTCGCTGGACTTGTCCTTCAGCAGTGAGGGCCGCGCCGCGTCGATATACATGACAACCGCCTCGGTGGCCGGCTCCCCCAGGGGAACCACCCGCTGCTTGGCGCCCTTGCCGCTGGCGCGCAGAAACCCGGCATCGAGATGCAGCTGTCCGAGCCGCAGGCCGACCAGTTCGGAAACCCGCAGGCCGGTGGCGTAGAGAACTTCGAGCATCGCCCGGTCGCGAACGGCAAGGGGTTCATCGCCACGCGGCGCAGCCAGCAGGCTGTCAACCTCGGCGATGGAGAGGATCCCGGGCAGAGCTGGAAGATTTTTCGGCGCTTCGATACGATCCGCCGGATTCTGCCGGCAATGATCCTCGGCATGCAGAAAGCGATGAAAATGACGCAGGCTGACCAGGGCCCGGGCCCGGCTGCGCGGCGCCAGCCCCTGTTGCTTGAGCAGCGCCAGGAAGCGCAGCAGGTGCACGGTGCGAATGGTGTCCGGCGCGGTGATGCCCTCTTCCTTCAGATAGGCGAGGTAGCGGACAAGATCGCGTCCGTAGCCGTCGAGGGTGTTTTTCGAGAGACCTTTTTCAACCACCAGATAATTCAGAAAAAGATCGAGGTATTGATCCATAACAGGCCGTCCAGGCAGGAAAAAAATTCCTAATCGACAGCGTCACTCCCTTCCGTCGTCTTCTCTTCCAGAACGTCAAGCAGCACACGGCGCAGTTCATCCAGCTTGTCGTCGGCCGTGATCTTCTGACCGAAGATGTCCTGCAGGTAAAAGGTGTCGGCCACCTGATCCACCTTGGTGGAAATTTTCGACACCCCGATATAGAGCCCCAGGTCGGCAAAACTGCGGGTTATTTCATAAAGCAGACCAACCCGGTCATGGGTATAGATATCGACCACCGTATAATCATCGGAAACCTCGGTATCGAACTCGACCCGGCTGGGATACTTGGGCAGCGCCTTTCCGCTCAGGAAACTGGGCGGCCTGCTCTTTTCGACCAGGGCATCAACCTGCAGCCGCCCCTCGATGACGGCGGTCAATTCCTGTTCAACCTTCTGCCAGCGGCGGGGGTTGTCAATAATTTCACCGTTGCTGCCGACCACCTGCAGCAGGTCAAAGGCCTCACCGTTTTTGTGCGTGTAGATCTGCGCGCCGAGAATACTCACCCCGTTGGCGGCCAGCACCCCGGCGACCAGGGAGAAAAGTCCCGGACTGTCCAGGGTCGAGAGCATCAGCTGCGAGAACTGGCTGCCGGGCTGATGCTCGACACGCATGGCCAGCGGCTTCTTGCCACGACCGAAATAGACCCGCAGGTGTTCGGTAATCTCCGGCGAACGGTGACTGAGCAGGTAACGACTGCCGAGCGAACGCAGCACCGCCTTCACCTTGCTGCGGCCGAAATCCTCGGCCAGGTTGTCGTAGACCTTGCGCTTGCGGTTGCGCACCCTTTCACTGCGGGCATCGGCGCGGAAATTACCGCGTTCGAGGGCATCGAAGGTCTTCTCGTACAGTTCCTGCAGCAGAAATCCCTTCCACTCCGACCAGACATCTGGCCCCACGGCCCGCAGGTCGGCGAAGGTCAGCAGGAAAAGCATCTTCAAATTCTCGGTCATCCCCATGCTGCGCGCCACCTGGTCGATCAGCTTGTCATCGTGCAGGTCGCGCCGTTGGGAGATGTGGGCCATTTCCAGGTGATGCAGCACCAGGAATTCGAGCCGCTTACTGTCCTCCTTGTTCAACCCCATGCGCCGGGCGATGGTCCTGACCAGTTTCGCCCCTTTTTCGCTGTGGTTTTTCCCCTCTCCCTTGCCGATATCATGGAACAGCACCGCCAGCAGCAGCAGTTCGCGTTTTTCGATATCATTGGCCACCGCGGTCAGCAGCGGTCGTTCTTCGGCATACTCTCCGGCCCAGAGTTTGAGGATTTCCTCGACCGCGAACAGGGTGTGAATATCGACCGTGTAGATGTGATAGGCGTCATGCTGCACACGACAATAGATACGTTCGAATTCGGGAATATAGGCGTTGAGAAAACACAGGTGATGCATATCCCGCAGGATCTGACCGCAGCTCTGCCCGCGCAGGATCTCGAAAAAATCCCGGTTCACCTCGCGAGAGCGACGGAACTGGTCATTGATCAGGTGCAGATGGTCCCGGATCAGGGTTTTCAGATCAAGACTGAGCACCACGCCATGGCGTTGCGCCAGCAGGAAGGCCCGCATCAGCAAAACCGGATTCTGTTCAAAAAGTTCAGGTTTGCCGGCGCGCAACTCGCGCCGCAGCAGGTAGAAACCGTCCTCCAGTTTGCGTTTCGAGAAGGAGGAAAAGAAACTGGGATTCTGATCCCGGTTGGCGGCCCGGTTGATCAATACCGAGGCGAGATGTTCAACCTGGGTGGCGTGGGAGTAGTAATCCTGCATGAACTCTTCGACCGCCGGCGCTTTTTTGCTGTCCCGGTAGCCGAGAAAACGGGCGATCTGCTCCTGCTGATCGAAATGCAGCTGATCGTTCTTGCGGCTGGAGAGGTAGTGCAGCTGGTTGCGGATGCGCCACAGGTAGTCGCAGGCGTTTTCAACCGCCTCTTTTTCCTGTTCGGTCATCACGCCCTTGATCACCAGTTCCCGCAGACCGGACGCCTTGAACTTGACCCGCAGAACCCACACCGCCGCCTGCAGGTCACGCAGCCCCCCCTCGCCTTCCTTGATATTCGGCTCCAGCAGGTAGACCGTGGACCCGTACTTGGTCAGGCGCCGCCTGCTCTCTTCCTGCTTGTGCCGGATGAACTGGTTGGAATTTTTCCCCAGCACAATACTGAGGACCTGTTTCTCGAAATCCTCAAACAAACTTTCGCTGCCGGCCAGGTAGCGGGCATCAAGCAGCGCGGTGCGGGCGGTGATATCCCGATCCGCCATTTCGATACAGTCGGAGGCGGTGCGAACACTGTAGCCGACATCGAGGGCAAGATCCCACAGCAGGTAGAGCATGCGCTCGGATATCTGTTCGGCGATGCTCCGATCCCTGCCGTGATAATAGAACATCAGGTCGATATCGGAACGGGGGTTGAGCTCGGCCCGCCCGTAACCGCCGATGGCCAGCAGGGCGCAGGCGACATCCTCGACCCCGGTCAGATCGACGGCCACGGCATGATAAAGGCGCCGGATGAGCTCATCGGTCATCACCGTCAGCAACCGGACCACCTCGCGGCCGGAGGCTCCCTGTTCATGCTGCCGACGGACAGCGGCCCGTTCCCGCTCAAGGTAGTCACGCGAGGCCTGCAGCAGCAGGACGCGTCGTTCCTCATAGGGAAGAGCGGTATCGGTCAACCGGGGAGAAGCGAAACAGCTGTCGATCGATGATGGCATTTCTGTCCTGTTCACCTGGTGGCAATCAGCTTCAGGGCCCGGGCGTAATCCCGGACTCCCCTGGCGATGGCGATGGCGGTTTTCTGGTGGTAACGACGGTCCTTGAGACGTTTTTCCTCACGCCGGTTGCTGATGAAAGCGGTTTCCACCAGCACCGACGGCATGGTCGCGCCGAGCAGGACATAAAATGGACCGGGACGAACACCGAGGTCCTTGACATATTTGTAATTCCGGCCGAGGGCACCGACCAGGGAGGACTGGATTTCAGTCGCCAGCCGGCTCGACTCGTTAATCTTGGAATTGGCCATCAGATCGAAAAGGATCAGCTCCAGATCGCCGACCTCCTTCAGGCTGGTATCATTCTCGCGGGCGGCCACGGCGACCGCGGCATCACTCTTGGAGAAGTTGAGATAATAGGTCTCGATACCGTAGGCCTTGCGGTTGCGGCTGGCGTTGGCGTGGATCGAGATGAAGAGGTCGGCATTGAGCTGGTTGGCAATCTCGGTACGGCGGTCAAGCGGCAGAAAGACATCCCTGTCGCGGGTCAGCACCACCTTGCATTTCAGGGTCTTGCGCAACTGTCTGGCGACCTCGCGGGCGATGGCCAGGGCCACGTCCTTCTCCCGGGTGCCGCCGGGTCCGATCGCCCCGGGATCCTTGCCGCCATGACCGGCATCGACCACGATCAGCCGCAGGCTGCCGTCCTTCTGCTGACTGGGGATATGGACCTTGAGCTTCCGTTCGGCGGGCGCGTTGGCCAGGACGTCGCTGATGCCGTCAGCCGGCGGTGGAGCATGCAGTTCCGGCCCGCCCGCGACCGGCTGTTTTCCCTTTCCGGGCGACAGGTCGACGACGATGCGATAGGGATCGGCCAGCGAAAAAATGTGATAGCCAACCGCTTTCGTCAGGTCGAGGGCCACCCGCAGGGTACCATCCCGGGGGTGACCGGTACGGATCTGGCTGACCAGGCCGGTTCGGTAGTTCCACACTTTTTCCAACCCCCTGCGACTGTCGGCACCTTTCAGATCGAGATAGATACGAGCCGGAATTTTACCGCTGCCGGCGGCAAGAAAATGGGAACGAAAATCGACCTTGCGGTTGAAATCGAGAACAATGCGGGTTTTGTTGCTGCCGCTCCAGCTGCGGATGGCCGCCAGTTCCGCCTTGTTGCCGCCCGCTGAGCGCGCGCGAACCGGCGGGGTCTCGGCCGGGGCGAAAGCGGCCAGGCGCTTGGCGCGGGGCCGGGCCCGGGCAAACATGTCGCTGCGGGGATAATCACGGACAATGCGCGCGTAATGTCGGTAGGCGGCGCTGAAATCGGCAAGCGGATCTTCGAGCAGTTCCCCGGCCAGCAGCAGGCTGTCATCGGCCAGAGAGCTGGCGGGGTAGTTGTCGGCCACCCGATCGAAATAACCGACCGCCCGCCGGGCGTCGGAGGCCAGCAGAGAAACCCGCGACAAACCGCGGCAGGCCTTGCCGGCCATGTACAGCGCGTCGGCCGCGCGATCATCTTCCGGCCAGGCCTGGGCAATGCCGACGAAATCATCCACCACCCGCATCCAGTTGTCCCGGTAGAGCTGCTTTTTGGCCGACTGCTGCAGGCGGATATAGCCCTGCTTGGCCTTCTGGTAGGCGCTTTCGGCATCCAGGGCCGAGGCCGGTGCGGCAAAACCGAGCAGCACGACCAGGGCCAGCAGGACAGAGAGTTTCGCGCGCAGGGCCACCATCAGAGCATCCGTTTCAATCGATCAAGCAGGTTCAGGGCCTCAAGCGGCGTCAGCACGCTGACATCCACCTCCTCCAGGGCGCGACGCAACTGATCGTCCCCCGCCCCGAACAGGGAAAGCTGCGGTGTCTGCTCCACCGGAGCGCGCTTCTCCCTGGCGAGCCGCGGCTGACCCTCACCGACGAATTCGCCGGTTTCGAGATTTTTCAGAACCTCCTTGGCCCGATCGATCACCGGGCGCGGCAGGCCCGCCAGGCGGGCGACCTGGATACCGTAGGAATGGCTGGCGCCGCCCTTGACAATGCGCCGCAGGAAAACAATCTGGTCATTCCATTCCTTGACGGCGACATTGTAATTCTGCACCCGCTCGCGGGTCAGCGCCAGGTCGGTCAATTCGTGGTAGTGGGTCGCGAACAGGGTCTTGGCGGCCACCGACGGATGATCGTGCAGATACTCGGCCACCGCCCAGGCGATACTGACACCGTCGAAGGTCGAGGTACCGCGGCCGATTTCATCCAGCACGATCAGGCTGCGCGGGGTGGCGTGATGGAGGATGTTGGCGGTCTCGGTCATCTCGACCATGAAGGTCGACTGGCCGCGAGCGAGATTGTCGCTCGCTCCGACCCGGGTAAAAATCCGGTCGACCACCCCGACATGAGCCTCCCTCGCCGGCACCATGCTGCCGATCTGGGCCAACAGGGTGATCAGGGCGACCTGGCGCATGAAGGTCGATTTACCGGCCATGTTGGGGCCGGTGATGATCAGCAGCTGGTTCTCGCGGTTGTCGAGCAGGGTGTCATTGGGGACGAAGCGTTCCCCAAGATTCATCGCCTCGACCACCGGGTGGCGGCCGTCGACGATCTTCAGCAGGTCGCCGTCATCCACCTGCGGACAGACGTAGTTGCGTTCATGGGCCAGGTCGGCCAGTCCGCAGATGACGTCGAGAGCGGCCAGGGCGTCGGCCACCTCCTGCACCCGCGGCCCTTCGGCGACCACCTGCTGCCGCACCTGCTGGAAAAGCTGGTATTCAAGGTCGATCAGCTTCTCTTCAGCGCCGAGGACCTTGCTTTCATAGTCCTTCAGATCCGGCGTGATGTACCGTTCGGCGTTGGTCAGGGTCTGCTTGCGCTGGTAGTCCTCGGGCACCCGGTCAAGGTGGCTTTTGGTGACCTCGATGAAGTAGCCGAACACCTTGTTGAAGCGGATCTTCAGATTGCTGATGCCGGTCCGCTCCCGTTCCCGCTGTTCGAGACCGGCGATCCAGCCCTTCCCCTCGCGGGCGATCGCCCGCAGTTCGTCCAGTTCGGCGTTGAACCCGGTCTTGATCAACCCTCCCTCGCGAAGCACGAAGGGCGGCTCGTCGGCAATCGCCGTTTCGATCAGTTCACAGAGATCCGGCAGCGGATCGATGCGACCGGCCAGTTCCCGGCTGAATCCGGCCTCAAGCGAGGCCATGCGGTCAACCAGTTCCGGCAGCCGCTGCAGGGAAAGCTTGAGGGCCACCAGGTCCTTGGCATTGGCGGTCGCCATGGAAATTTTCGCGTTGAGCCGCTCCAGGTCGTAGATGCCGTCGAGGGCGACCCGCAGATCGTTGCGCTCCAGGCTGCGCTCCACCAGTTCCGCGATCGCCTGCTGGCGCGACTGGATGCGGGCGACATCGAGCAGCGGGTGACTGATCCACTGCTTCAGCCGGCGGCCGCCCATGGCGGTCATGGTGCGGTCGAGCACCCCGATCAGGGCTCCCTTGCGGCGGCCGTCGTGCAGCGTGGCGGTCAGTTCCAGGTTGCGACGGGTCGCCTCGTCGAGCACCATGTATTCGCTGGACTGGTAGGTGGACAGGGAACGGATATGGGTCAATCCCTCTTTCTGCGTCTCCTTAAGCAGGTGCAGCACCGCCCCGGCAGCGGCGATGGCGCCGGAAAGCCCCCGGCAGCCGAAGCCTTCGAGGCTCGACACGGCGAAGAACTCCTGCAGTTCGATCGTGGCCCGATCGACGGCAAAGGCCCATTCCGGAAGCCGGGTCAGCGCCCGACCGGCGAACAGGTCGGCCAGTTCACGGGCAACCTCGTCGCCCCAGCCGTCTTCCTGCAGAATCACCTCCCGGGCCTGCAGCGAGGCCAGTTCGCCGCGCACGCCGGCCAGGCCGGCCACCTCGGTGACCCGGAACTCGCCGGTGGTGATATCGAGAACCGCCACCCCCCACTGATTCTTCTCTCCCGGCGCCAGGGCGAGCAGGTAATTGTTCTCCTTCGGCGTCAGGCTGTCGGTATCGACCACCAGTCCCGGCGACACCACCCGCACCACTTCCCGGCGGACGATCCCCTTGGCCGCCTTCGGGTCTTCGACCTGCTCGCAGATCGCCACCTTGTGGCCGCTGGCGACCAGCTTGTTCAGATAGGGCTGGCAGCTGTGGTAGGGAATGCCGCACAGGGGAACCTCTTCGGCCGCCCCCTTGTTGCGCGAGGTCAGGGTGATGTCAAGAATGCGTGACGCCTTGACCGCATCCTCGTTGAACATTTCGTAGAAATCGCCGAGCCGGAAAAAGAGGATCGCGTCAGGATACTCGCTCTTGATCTGGAGATACTGACGCATCATCGGGGTCTGCTGGGGCATGCCTGAACTACCTGTCAGAATCTTTATTTAGCAGGGAAAGAAATGTCGCGCTGCAACGCGGCTCATGGTAACAGACCACCGGAACACTGTAAACAGCTGAACGACGCCGCTGAACAAACCTGACAGACTTGACCGCCTGACCCACGGAATGTTAATAGAAGGCTGATTTCACGGAGGTTTCATGAAAAATTCAAATTCGGACCGGGCCACGTCCGAGGCCCTTGACGAGGCATCTTTCCAGATTGCCGATCTCGAAGACGAGATCCGTGCCGACCGCCTGCTGGGAGAGCTGCTGCGCGATTTTCTTCAGCACCGGATCGCCCGGCATGACGATGACGCGGAAACCGCCGGCAGCCTGGCGCGCGGCGCCGATTACTTCCTGCGCGAATTCATCATCGGCGACCGGCGCGAAAACATCTACCGGATCCCGGCCGAGCGAATCAGGCAGTTCGCCGGACACTGGTACATCGTCCGCAACCTGGAGCCGAACCCGGTCGAACTGGGTGACATCCTCGACGGCGTCGCGGCCTTCTACACCTGGTTCGAAAGCGACAATCGCTGTTCATCGCAGTTGAGCGGCGCCATTGCCCGGGCCTGCGGCGATCGCGACTACTACCGCGAGCGGATCGACAGCTTCTGGGACATCGAGGGGGACGGCTACAGCCACTGGGTCGCCGCCTGTCCACTACCGACCGACTGAGCCGCTGATGGATACCTCCCGTCTGAAAATCCGCGCCGCCAAGATCTCGGTTTCCACCGCCGCCGGTCTTGCCGCCATCAAGCTGGTGGCCGGAGTCCTGACCGGTTCGCTGGCGGTGCTGGCCTCGGCGGTCGACTCGCTGCTCGACATCCTGATGTCGGGTGTCAACTATTTCGCCATCAGGCGCGCCGAGCAGCCGGCCGACGAATCCCATCCCTTCGGCCACGGCAAATTTGAAACCGCGGCAACCCTGATCCAGAGCACCATCATCGCCCTGACCGGGGCGTGGATCTGCTTCGAAGCCGTTCGTCGGTTGACCGGCGAGATCGAACTGGCCCGCATCGAGGGGGGGATGATCGTGCTGCTGTTCAGCGTCGCCACCTCCAGCGCCATCAGCCGCTACCTGCGCCGTATCGCGCGCCTGACCGACTCCTCCGCCCTGCAGGCCGACAGCCTGCATTTCGCCATGGATGTCTACACCAACCTGGCGCTGCTGCTCGGCCTGATCCTGATCAACACCCTCAAAGCTCCCTGGCTCGATCCGATTCTCTCCATGCTGGTCGGTGTCTACATTATCTTCGAAGCGGTCAAGCTACTGCGTCACGGCATGCGCGACATGCTGGATGAAGAACTGCCGGAATCGGTTCGCGCCGAGATCGCCCGCCTGATCGAAAGTCACCCCGACGACCTGATCGACTACCACAACCTGCGTACCCGCCGCGCCGGCTCGCAGAAGATCATGGATTTCCACCTCACCGTCTGTCGCCACCTGACCATCGAACAGGCCCACGACATCGCCGACGCGCTGGAGAAACGAATTGAGGACAGCCTGCCGGGAGCCGATGTCACCATCCACATGGAGCCCTGCGGCTCCGACCACTGCCCCGGACATGATGAATGCGAACAGGACAAGACCAGGCTTAAGACCCGGCCGACGGCGTGACCTATCCGGTCACGGAACTCGGGCATGCTGCGGGAACTCCCCGGAGAGAAGGACCTTCGCATGAAAGTTGAACGGATCGGCCAGGCCGGTCGTTTTGACGCCCTGGCCATTCCCCTGTTTCTGGATAAAGTCCCGGCGGGGTTCCCGTCGCCGGCGTCCGATTACTGCGAGCGTGCCCTGGATCTGAACGAGCTGTGCATCAGAACCCCCGCCGCGACCTATTTCGTGCGGGCGCAGGGGGACTCGATGATCGAAGCCGGCATCTTCTCCGGCGACGTGCTGGTGGTTGACCGTTCCCTGGAGGCGAAGCACGGGGATATTGTCATTGCCGAATTCAACGGCGAACTGACGGTCAAGAAACTGGAGCTGAGACCCCGGACCCGCCTGGTGCCGATGAATGACCACCATGCCCCGATCCCGATTCCGGAAGGAGCCGAGCTGGAAATCTTCGGCGTGGTCACCACCGTCATCCATTCACTGCGCAACCCCTGACCATGTTCGCCCTGGTCGACTGCAACAATTTCTACTGCAGCTGCGAGCGCCTGTTCCGGCCGGACCTGAAAAGAGTGCCGGTGGTCGTTCTCTCCAACAACGACGGCTGCGTCGTCGCCCGCAGCCCGGAGGCCAAGGCCCTGGGAATCGAGATGGGGGTGCCCCTGTTCAAGGTCCGGGACGACATCGAACGGCACGGCATCCGGGTCTTTTCCTCCAACTACACCCTCTACGGCGACATTTCCTCGCGGGTGATGCAGACCCTCGAACAGTTCAGTCCGCGGATGGAGATCTACTCCATCGATGAAGCCTTCCTCGATCTGTCCGACATCAGCAAACTGTATGACTACGGCCAGAAGATCCGGACGACCGTGAAACAGCATGTCGGCGTTCCGGTAAGTATCGGCATCGCCCCGACCAAGACCCTGGCGAAGCTGGCCAACTCTGCGGCCAAGAGGTTCAGGGCAACCCGGGGTGTTGTTGAACTGTGCGACCCGCGCAGGCAGCAACGGCTGCTGGCGATTACTCCGGCCTCTGAAATCTGGGGGATCGGCCGCAACCTCACTCGCGCCCTGCAACGGCGCGGGGTGAAGACGGCCCTGGAGCTGGCTCGAATGGAGCCACGCCGGGCCCGGCGGCTCTCTTCCGTAACCCTGGAGCGCACAGTGCGGGAACTGAACGGGGAGAACTGCATCGCGCTGGAGGAGGCGGCGCCGAAACAGCAGATTATCTGTTCCCGGTCCTTCGGAGAGAAATTGACCGATTACCGCGAGGTGCGCGCGGCGGTCTGCGAGTTTGCCGCCCGGGCGGCGGAAAAGCTGCGCCGGGAAAAACTGCTGGCCCGGATGGTCAGCGTCTTCATCCGCACCAGCCCGTTTGACGGAACCGGCGCCGGCTACAATAACGCGGCCACCGGCACCCTGCCCCGGCCGAGTTCCGACACCCTGGAGATTCTGCACCTGGTGAGCCGCCTGTTCGACATGGTCTGGAAGGATGGCGGCCGTTACGCCAAGGCCGGGGTCATGCTCGGGGACTTCTGTTCACCGGACAATCTCCAACTCGACCTCTTCGACACCGGGACCGACCACCGGCGAAACGACAACCTGATGCGGGCCGTCGACAGCATCAACCGGGACAGCCGGGGGACGATCCGGTTCGGCGGACAGCGCCCGCGGAAGGACTGGTTCATGCGGCAGGAGCATCTCTCACCGGCCTATACGACGAAGTGGAACTGCATTCCCGTCGTGAAATGATGGCTGTTTCGGGCCTGGTTCACCATTTTTTCCGCCCACAGTAAGCTGATCTGCCCCAAATTTGAGATTTTTTTGAGAAACCGGGAGTAAAATAGGCCCCCTTAAGTCCATAGCAGTTGCAGGAGGGGACAGAAAATGCTCCTTTATTTTCTCTTTATTGGAGTTGGCTTGCTGGTGGTCGTGGGGTTATGCCTGTGGCTCCTTATGAAAATGTCGTCGTGATTAACAGTTGCCACAGCCTGAAATCGACTTGGCATAAAAGCGGGCACTGTGGCGGGGCCTCCCAATTCGCTTGCGCGGCAACCCCGCATAGCCCTCCCCGTCTGGGAACGGGTGGTACGGCCGGGAGAATATCACCGTGTCTCACAGTGCCCGGAGGGGCTATAGCAGATAGGAATGGACATGATAGAAGTTTTGATAGCCCCGGAGTTATCCTTATCGTAAATATTCAACTTTTTTCTGAGATCCAGTTCGGAACTTAAGTGTTGTCAAAATTTATCTTGGCCAAAGAATAGAGAGTTGACATATTGTACAGATCTGAACAATAACTTGCTGTGTAGAAATATGAACTAACGGGAATGAACTATGAGTCAAGATTTTAAATCTATAATAAAAAATTACAAAGAAGACCAAGAAACGGTTTATAATAGTTGGTTTGTAAATAATGATGAAAGATTAAAGGCATTTCGATCAATTCGTAGAGGCGTATTTGACGTAATACAAGATATAAAAACAGGTGAATTCGGAAATGATTTTAAAGGATCTTCTTTAGAATTTGTTTTAAATTGTATTACAGAACAAAAACAGGTATTCAAGGGTGCATCTCATCCGTTTTACTGGAAGCCTAAACTACGAATACCAGACATATACGAGAATGAAGAAAACAAATTAGCATTTGGACAATTTTTAGAAAAATGTATAAATGCAACAAAAGAAGAACAAATACTAAAAGAAATCATTATACTTGACAAAAAGAAAATAAAAGGCCTAGGTCCTGCTGTTGCAAGTATTCTATATTTTTTACACCCAACAATTATTCCGCCCTGTAATACTGCCATTGTAAATGGGTTTAATACATTATTCAGTGACAATGTAAAACTTGGGTCATGGACTGAATATCTAAGAATGAGGGGGGTGATAATTGAAAAAAACAATGAGTTTAAATCATATCTTTCAAATGACCTAGGCGCTTTTGCAGGCCTATTGTTTGATATTGGTGAAAAGAAACTATTAGTCAGTGATGATCATATATCAGAAGAAGAGCGAACAAAGATTGAAAAGAAACTTAAAAAAAGACATAAAGAAGTAATTAGCGAAATTGAGGAGGAAGACCTTCATACGGAAATGCAGTATCACATAATGACTATAGGTAATTCAATAGGATACGATGTTATCGCTGCATCCAATGACCGTTCAAAATGCCATAATGGTCAAAGCCTGTCATTTATCAGTCTTGGTAAATTTCCAGAGATCGATGTAGGCAAAGATACATACAAAACTATTACACTCATTGATGCTGTATGGTTTGAAAAAGAAACAAACAAGATTGCTTGTGCGTTTGAGGTGGAAAAAAGCACATCTATTTATTCTGGCATATTAAGACTTACCGATCTTCATTTTTCCTTCAAAGAAAACCCACCTACATTGTATCTCATAATACCTAACAATAGAGAAAAAGAAGTACTACTACAGCTACAGAGACCGTCTATTAAAAATAGTGAAATCAAAATACACTATATATTGTTTTCAGAATTAAAGGACAATTGTGATGCAATCTGTAAATTTGGCGATGACAAAGAGATACTGAAGAAAATATCAAAGCTTGCAAGCTAAAACCAACGGAGAGATCTATCCCACCGACTCGACTACTCGATCCGCTGTCCCTGCATCTTCAGTACTTCAAGAAGAGGGAATGGGTAGAGTAGAGAGCTGGTTCCTTTAACCACAGGCGCAGCTTATCCGTTTCCGGC